>JBJKRI010000001.1:0-8323 GCA_046704725.1 Candidatus Woesearchaeota archaeon
CGACACGAGCGCAGAGAACATCACCAGCACAGAGCAGACCATGCTCGGCCCGAACGAGACGACGTTCGTCCTCACCGCCAACGCCATGAGCTCGGGCAACCACACGCTCACCGCGAGCGCGAACACCTCGAACGCGAATTACACCACCATAGTGAACGTCACGACGTAGCGACCGGCGATTCAGAAACTACGCACTCGAGTGCGTTCTCAACGGCAGGCGTCTTCGCTTACCGATTCAGAAGCGCGAGGATGCGGTTCTTGCTCGCGATATCGTAAGCGAATTTGTGTAGAGGATGCTGTGTGGCAGCTTGACTGAAGACCTGGAGCGGTTCGCTGAGCGTGTCCGCGATCCGTTCTTCGAGCTCCGGGCTCACCCGTTCGAGGAAGGTGCGCTCATCCGCATCGGTGACCGGTTGGAAGCTCCCCGGGCTGTACGGCGTCTCGGCCAGCTGGTGGTATGCTGCGAGAAGCGTGGTGTTGAAGAATATCGCTCGGGTCGTGCCCTGGTGGAGGAGACCTGTCTTTGCGCTGCGTACGGGTATCGCGTGCAAGAACTCCTGGACGATGCTCGCGCCACGTTCGACGACTGGTTCTAATCGGCTCATACGCCGACCGTTCTTCGTATCCACTGTGATAGGCGATCCTATCGTCGCCCATTCGCCCTCCTGAAGCTCCACTCCAAGAAGTATGTATTCGCGGATCTCATCGAGAAAGGGGAGGATCTCCCGTCGTGCCCGTTCAGCCCTGCGGCATTCCGCATCGAGCGCTTGTTGATCGAGATACCTCAACCCGATGCCGTGGTGCACGCTCATCGCTTTTTTCACCGCAACCAAGCCTGACGGGCTGTTTGCAGCGATATCTGCGATTTCATCTCCTGTTCCCAGACCGAGACCCGTGTAGGCCGTGCGGGGGAAGAGGTGGGCGAATTCATCGTACCGGCCGGCTTCACGCAAGACGATCTCGAACATCCACTTGGGCTGTCCTTCGAGCTGCAGCAGGTGATGTGTGCGGGGATCATTGAGGTGCGGGACCTCGAACAGTTCTGGCTGTAGCACTGCGTCGCGGGGGAATGTTGAGAGGTCGTGCGCGCCGTTGGCGAGATACCGGATATTATCGAATGGAATCGACTCGAAGGCGGTGTCTCCGAAACGGCGGAACAGCAGCTCCTCGTGGGGGTATCTGCTATAGGGCTTTGCTATAAGGAGGTCCACATGCATGCCGCGAGCGGTCTTCTCGAGCCGACGCTTCAATCGTGTGCCGACCCATCCGTTCTCGTTTGCGCGGTGTATCCTCTCTCGGAACGCGACGTACTGGGCGCGCCAACCGATATCCGCCGTGCTCGGCGGCAGACGCGCGAAGAGATCCTCGATCTGCGCAGGAAATGCATTCGGCTCGACTGAGGGGTCTCCGAGAAGGTAGACGATGGGACCCTCCCGATCGCTCGCGTTCATCATGCGATGGATAAATTCCTCTACCGGGCGATTTCCGTAGCCGGCGTCTCGTGCCATCGCGATGCTTCCGGTATTGCCCATCACTTCGAGGAGCTTGAGCCCGTCAGGCGTGTCCAACACGTCGACATAGTACATATTGTCCGCCACGAGCAGGGGACTGCGTACTCACTCTTAAGTGCTCTGCGTTCAGCACGTGATCTCGCGCGATTCGTCCGGTCCGAACTCCTCGTCGTCCCAGTACTTCATGCGTTTGGGTTCGATCACGTACACGTGGTCGCCGTCCGTGTTCTTGGAGAGGTACTCGACGGTGAGCCGTTCTCGGAACTCGGTAAAGCGCTCGTTGTGCAGCCGCGTGCCTGTAGCGGTGTCCTCGGCGTTCGCGACATGGCAGACGCCTTCTCCTTGCACGCCTCTGCGCAGCCGATGGTCTTTTTTCGTGACCGCTGTTCCGAACGCGATGTGTTCGTTCTTGGCGAGATGCGCGCCGTGCGCGGTGTCCTCGTTGCTCACGAAGAAGATGCGTCCGTGGTCGTCAACGCAGTGGAACACGTTGGTCACCCATGGCTTTCCCTCTTCGTCCACTGTGGCGATCGTGAGGATCTCCTGCTCCTTGAGGAATGCGAGGCAGAGCTGTGCGGGATGCATGAATTATCGGGTGCGCCCGTCCTTTAGTATCTTTCGCTAGAAGCTGTGCTCGCCCTCGAGCAGGTGCTCCGCGTTCAAGAGCGGCTTGTCCGACTTGTTCTGGTCGTCGAGTCCGATGCGCGGGCAGCCAGTGTTCACCCAGACCTCGATGAAGGGGAAATCGTTGAGCCCTTCCCAGTCCACCGTGTTGCACAAAAAGTGCACGAAGTCCTTTTGCGGATACTTCTCGCGCAGTTTCACGATCGCTTGCAGGTCTTTTTGCCCGTTCTTGGTCGTGCTGAGCACGCCGACGACATCCGCGTGCAGGAACTTGAGCATCGCTCCTTTGTGGCGGCGCATGATGCGCTCCACCTCTTCTTTCCCGAAGAGGTCCCATTTCTCCAATAACGGGTCGTAGCGGTACACGGGTTGGCTGTTCTTGAACAGCAAGGCCTTGGGATGGAACTCCCCCTCTCCAAGGTACAAGAATGCGTCCACGTCGGGCCAGGTCTGTATGCTGCAGCCCAGTATCTGTCCGGGCGCGCTCGTGTGCCGCGGCTGGTACAGCGAGACGGTCTTGCCCGCTTCCTCGAGCTGTGCTTTCACCTTGTCGAGCCGGTCCATCCATTGGGTGGTCGTAAAAAGCGCGATGCGCTCGGGCAATGCTGATACCAATTCCGCGGGCAGCGTGACGTCCGCTTTCCGATACACCGGTATGTGTGCGACGCGCATGGGAAGGCGATTCCGTCTGGCTTGATAAGCGTTTAGGACAGGATGTGCAGTCCTTGCGTCAGTCCGGGGAATTGCGCTTTTGAGGAGAACAAGGCCTGCAAGAAGCTCTGCGGCACCTGGTAGTGCTGGAAGACAGGTTTCGAGCCGGTCTTGTTCTGCAGCCACGCGACGACCTGGTCGCGCCCGCCGAGCTCGTCAACAAGGCCGAGGTTCTTGGCTTCCGAGCCGAGGAAGAAGATGCCGCTGCTGATGTTCCCCACTTCGGCGGGTGTCAGGTTGCGGTGCTTGGCCACGTCCTGGATGAAGTATTGGTGGATGGTGTCGAGCTTCTGTTGCAACAGCGCTTTCTCCTCTGGCGTGAGGTTCGTGAGCGGGCTGCCGATGTCCTTGTACTGTCCCGCCACGAGGCGTTCGTAGGTCACGTTGTGGTCCTTGAGGAAGCCGCTGAAGTCCAGGTACGACGCTATCACGCCGACAGAGCCGGTGATGCTCATGCGGTTCGCGATGATCCAGTCCGCGCGCGACGCGATCCAGTACGCCCCGCTCGCTCCCGACTCCCTAATCCACGCCACGACGGGCTTGTGCATGTCCGACACCGCGTTCGCTATCTCGTCGCTCGCCACGGCGCTCCCGCCGGGGCTGTTGATCTCGAGCACGACGGCCTTGATGGATGGGTCGTTGTCCGCTTGTTGCAGGAAGCGCACCGTCTGCGTGCTGCTCGTGGCCGCGCCGCCCAGCAATCCACTGCTCGCATCGATGCCGATGACGCCACTGATGGGGATGACCGCGACGTTCGGTGCGCTCGCTTGCCCGATGATGCCGAGCAGCAGGATGAGGGCGACGACTCCCCCGGCGACGAGGATGAGCGTGTGCGAGACCGTTCGCGCCATATTCCGCCGAGCACCCCAGCATTTATAAATACATCGCCGTTCTGCGAGAGTAGATGCGTCCGAATAACAACTCTGAGGAGACCTTCCGCGTGCGCACGCCGCGCCAGGGCGAGGTGCTCGGCCTGCTCGAGCAACGCCTGGGAGGATCGCGCTGCAAGGTGCGCTGCCTCGATGGCAAGACGCGCATCTGCCGCATCCCCGGCCGGCTCAAGCGGCACTTGTGGGTGCGTGAGGGCGATATCGTGCTCGTCCAGCCCTGGGAGTTCGGCGGCGACGAGAAAGGCGACATCATCTACAAGTACCGCCCCCACCAGGCCAAGTGGCTCAGGCGCGAGGGCTACCTCGACGAGATGGACGAGTTCGACGAGTTCTGAGCGCGCGCTTCACCGGAGGCAGTTCCGATAGCAGCAATAACGCGACGCCGACCACGATGCAGCTGTCCGCGAGGTTGAAGACGGGGAAGCGCCCGATGCTGATGTAGTCCACGACCGCGCCGCGCACGGCGCGGTCCACGAGGTTGCCGAGGATGCCGCCCAAGAGCAGCGAGAATCCGATCCCTTCCAGGCCTTCGCTCTGCAGCAAGGCATAACCGATCGCGACTGCCGCGACGACCGACACCGCGGCGACCCACGCGTTCGTCCCCTGCAGGAATCCGAAGGTGACGCCGCTGTTGTAGGCGAGCGTGACAAGGCCTGCGAGATGCCGTTGGCCCACGGCCGTCGTGCTCACGATGAGCGCTTTGAGGAGCTGGTCGACGAGGACGACGATCCCTGCGAGCGCGAACCACTTCTCCATGCCTCGGCCACAAGTCAGCACTATTTATTGGTTTGCGTACCAGGGCCCGCGCTGCTGCTTCTGCCCTTGCGGCTTCTCGAGGTTCGAGACGCGCTGGTTGAGGACTTCGAGCTGGTTCTTGATGCTGTCCAGGCGCGCGAGGATGAGCTCTTGGAGCAGTTTGTCTTTCTCGGCTTCGTGCTTGCTGTCCCCGTCGGGCATGAAACCGACGTTCGCCGGATGGTTGTCTGGCGTGGCGTTGAAGTTGGGGGCGGGCGGCATCGTGCCCGTGCCGGAGAGTGCTGCGGAAGCGTCCGAGAGTGACGGCATTGTTTGGCCCGTTCCCAAAGATGCGCTCTGGCTCCCGAAGTCCCCTGGCTGCTGCGGAGTGTCTGTCGGCGGTGGCGGAACGAAGTCGTCTGACAGGTCCTTGAAGGGGTCTGCCGCCTCGTCCTTCTTCCAGAATTGCAGGTTCACCGTCTCACCTCTGTCCGTCCTCTCGCGCCGGCCGCTTTTAACGCTTTCTGTTGAGCTCCGCGCGGAGCTCCTCGAGCCGTTGCTGGCGCTGCGGCATCTCTTGCTGCAGTTCCTGCACGAGCCGGTAGTCCTCGTTGCTCGCGGGGTAGAACGTCGCGAGGAACTGCATGTCGCTTCCCAGCGACGCTTCCTCGGAAGCGACCTGCTCCGCGAGCCGCTTCACCTGCCGCTTGGCGAGGTACGGCCGCAGCACGAACCAGGAGATGATCGCCACGATGATGACGCCGATGCCGATGGGGATGAAAGGCACTCCCGACGATGAGTGTGGTGTGGTCGTCGGTGCGGGCGCTGATGACGGCTGCACGGTGCGCTCTGCGGTGACGCTCGTGTTCGCGTACCCGACGGTGAGCACGTAGTGCCCCGGTCCTTGCGCGGGCAGCGTGAGCGTGTCGTCGCCGGTGAGGTTGACGGTGCGTTCGACGAGCTGGCTGCCGTTGTCGGTCAATACGACGCTCGCGTTGGTCGCGTTGACGCCGGTGATGTGCGTTGTCGCGTTGGCACCGACGGTGAGGGTCGCTTGCGGGGCCGGTGCTGCAGGAATGCTCGTCGTGTTCGATGGTGTCGCGTTCGCCGGTGGCAAGGAGGAGACGCTGTGCAGGTGGATGCCGGTCGTCTGCACGACCGGCGCGTTGTTCGGGTCCGTGTACGAGAGCTGCACCTGCAGCAGGTAGCTGCTCCCGCTCACGTTCGCCTGCACGGGCAGGTCGACCGTCGTCAGGTTGTGCGGCGCGATGCTGAGCTTCTTGGTGAGGGTGAGCAGCGCGCCGGTCACCGTCAGGCTCGCGCTGACCGTCCGGTTGTTGGGGTTGTATACTTGCATGGGCAGCGTGACGCTCTGGTTGACCGCGAGCATCGTGTTGTTATTCCCTTGGATGATGGTGAGCGGGCTGAAGGCCGCTTCGCTCAGGTTATAGTCGAACGTGCGCGTCATGTCCGTGCCGTTGCGCGTCGTGTCAACGACCACCGCGATCGGTGTCGAGATGGCGCCGTCCACGTGATAGGTGAAGTTGAACTTCGCGGTCTGGTTCATCGTCGTGTCTGCTGTGAGCGTGTCATTGGCCACGTAGAACGACGGCGCCTCGTCCACGCGCACGTGCGGGGGGACCGTCACGACGACCGTGGTGTTCATCGGCGTGGTCTTGTCCTGCGTGAGCGTGAGCGTGAAGTTGTAGGTCGCGTTGGTGACCGCGGGATTGGTGTAGGTGGCCGCGGCCGTGACATAGTCCGCCACGGTCATGTCCGTCGTGGCGTTGTCGGGGTACGGCCCGGTGAGGTAGACGGTCGTGTTGCGTTGTCCGGACTTGTCGGCGATGGCGTCGAAACTCAGGCTGATCGATCCCAACGGCCGGAGCGTCCCGTTCCAGGTCAGGTTCGACGACAGGCCGCTCGTGCGCGTGATGGTGTGGGGATTGTCGACGCGCACGCCGATCGCCACGTCCTTTGCGAGCGTGCTCTTCACGGTGATGGTGTAGTGGTATCGCTCTCCGAGCGACAGGCTCGTGGGTCCGTTCACGCTCAACGTGACGTTGTGCAGGATGCTGTAGAAGGTGATGGCGGTGCTCAGGTTCGTCGCGTCCGAGACGCAGAACTTCGCGTCCGTGTAGCTCACGCACTGCCCCGTGTTGTAGATCTTCCCCGACCCGCCCGTCTGCAGGTACGTCGCGTTCTCGTACGTGCCGGCGACGATGTACTGGTGGCCTTCGATGGTGAAGTTCTGGCCGACGGTGTACGAGCTCGTGTTGAGCTGCGCTGCCGTCGCGGCTCCCGCCAGGAGCAGAAATGCGATTAGCCAGTACTCACCTCGCATGCGCTTCTTGCCAGACAGTCCTTCTTAAAGCTTCTTTCCTTCGGCCACGACGAGCGCGTGGAACTCGTTGAGCGTCTGGTGGTCGTCCGGTAGCTGCTCTTCGACCCATTCCTTGAGCCTCTCGTACGGCAATGCCGCTTCTCGATGCCCGCGCGCGGCGAGCACGCGGCGCAGGTACGCGTCCACGACGAGCTCCGGCTGCCCGTAGGCGTAGCACAGGATGCTGTCCGCCGTCTCGGGACCGACGCCCCACAATCCGAGGAGTGATTCGCGCGTGGGCGCTCCCGCCAGTGAAAGGAAGAACGGCGCCGCTTCCTTGAGCTTGCGCGTCTTCTGCCTGAAGTATCCCGCCGGGCGGATGACTCTTTGCAAGATGGCGTCTTCCGCGTCGCGGATGCGCTCCCAATCCCAGAATCCTTCCGCGCGTAATGCGGCCAATGCCTTCACCACGTTCGTCCATGCGGTGTTCTGCGCGAGGATCGCCCCGGCGGCGATCTCGAATCGTTCCGTCTCGCTGGGCGCTCGTCCGTCATAGACCGGAATACCGTTCTTGTCGAGGAGCGGCCACCAGCCCTGCGGCCCGTGCTTTCCGAGCAGTTCTTCGTAGAGCTTGCGCATGTGTCGAGGATGACGGTTCCATTCTAGAAGGTGTCGCTCACTTGAGCAGGACCGCTTGGACCACGCCGTTCTGGCCGGGCCTGCTCGTGACGCGGGCCTCGCCCTTGTCTGTCACGACGATCGCGCCCTTGGTGATGATGTTCCGGCGCACGAAGTGCCTGTTGGCAGGGTTGTCCTTGACAGACGTGATGGTCGCTTTGGCGTGCTTTCCCGTCGATGGGTCGAGCACGTCCGCGGTCTTCGAACCGAGCGCCTGCAGCTTGCTGTTGCCGCCTTGGGTGCGGTTCGTACGGGTCTTGTCCGTGTCGATGCGCGTGAGCGCGGCCATGCCGCCGCTCTCGTGCTGCCTCCGCACCAGGAGCTTCTTGTACCGCCCGCCCGAGGGCTTGCGGTTGCTGCGTGATTGGTTCGTGACCATCACAGCGGGCGAATCGAGAGGCCTTTAAAAACTTGCTGCTTCGCTTTCGCGCTGTTGCGAAAATGCCACTAAATAGTGGTAAATTAAGGCAGGTTTATATACTATGCTTTCTCTTTCCCAGACGCATGAGCGACCGATCACGACGGTTCAATCGATGGAAACACCGGGCTAGACGAGGGATAACCCTTGCTGGGCTCGCGACGACTCTGGCGATGACCGCAGCATGCAGCGGCGGAAAAAGCCCGACCGGAGGCGGGGGAAACGGTGGAGGCAACGTCACACCAGTCCTCACGATCAATTCCGCGAACGACACCCCACAGATACCTTTTGTCGGAGACACTGCCGCGCTCTACGTGAGCGCGACCGCGAGCAACGGCGCGACAGGACCAGACAGCATCAGAGCTCTGGGAAAGACTGAGAACGGCGGGACGTTCAAAGGACGGTTCGTCGCGAAAGACGGGAACCAATCAAT
>JBJKRI010000002.1:0-84341 GCA_046704725.1 Candidatus Woesearchaeota archaeon
GGCGTCGACATCCATGACGTGAAAGGGACCGGTCCCAACGGCCGCGTCACGGACGCTGACGTGCAGGCCGCCGCTGGCGGAACGCCCCAGCCTGCTGCCCAACCTGCACCGCAACCAGCTTCTGCTCAACCCGCTCCTGCACCGCAACCCACACCTCAACCTGCACTGTCACAAGCTCCTTCGCAACCCGCTCCGCAAGCACCCGCGCCTGCTCAACCCGCTCCAGCACCGCAACGAGCAGCGCCCGCCACACCCGGACAGCTCATCCCGTACGACGGGAGGAGGAAGGCGATCGGCGAGCACATGGTCCGCGCCCACGCCGCGGCGCACGTCACCGAGTTCGCCGACGCGGACGTCACGCTCCTCTATGAATTGCGAAAGCATCTCAAGGCGAAGGCGCAGGCCAACGGCGTCAAGCTGACTTTCCTGCCGTTCTTCGCCAAGGCCGTGTGCGCGGCCCTCAAGGAGTTCCCCGTCCTGAACAGCCATTTCACGGACAAGGGCATACAGACCTTCTCGGACGTGCATCTCGGCGTCGCCGTCGACACCGACAAAGGCCTGGTCGTCCCGGTCATCCGAGACGCCGACAAGAAGAGCGTCGAGCAGCTCGCAAGAGAGCTCGCCGTCCTCGCGGACGCCGCGAGAAAGAACGCGCTCAAGCCCGAGCAGATCACGGGCAGCACCTTTTCCATCAGCAGCATCGGCCCGTTGCGCGTGCAGGGCTTCACGCCCATGCTCAACACTCCCGAGAACGCGATCCTCGGTATCGGCGCCATCCGCGACACGCCCTGGGCCGCGGAAGGCAACATCGCCGTGCGAAAGGTCGTCACCCTCTCATTGACCTTCGACCACCGTGCCCTCGACGGGGCGGAGGCCGCTCGCTTCCTCTCGCGTCTCGTCGAGCTCTGCGAGGATCCTGAATTATTGGTGTTGGAGGGAGTGTAGATGGTCATGGGACAGTCCGTCGCGGAGACGGAGGTCGTCGTCATCGGCGCGGGCCCCGGCGGCTATGTCGCCGCCATCAGGGCCGCCCAATTGGGTTTCGATGTCATGCTTATCGACAAGGCCGGCGAGCTTGGCGGCATCTGCCTGCACCACGGCTGCATCCCGTCAAAGGCGCTCATCCACGCGACGGGCTTGTACGAGAAGGCCCGTTCCTCGCAGGAGTTGGGCATCGACGGTTCGCTCACCCTCGATTTCGCCAAGACGCAGGCCTGGAAGAAGGGTGTCGTGGACAAGCTGTCCGGCGGCATCAAGGGCTTGTGCGAGAAGCACGGCATCCGTCTTGTCACTGCTTCTGCCAAGTTCGAGAATGACAAGCAGCTCATCGTCGAGGGGGAAGGCCTCGACTTCAATGCCGTCGAGTTCCGGCATTGCATCATCGCGACCGGCTCGCGCCCCAGACAACTCCCATGGGCGCCTTTCGGCGATAACGTCCTCTCCAGCCACGAAGCATTGGAGCTGTCCGAGGTACCCAAGCGTTTCTGCGTCGTCGGTGGCGGTTACATCGGCATCGAATTGGGCGTCATGTTCGCCAAGGCCGGCAGCCAGGTCACCGTCATCGAGGCGGGCCCTCGCATCCTCGGCGTCGTCGAGCCCGAATTGGGGGCGGTCGTCAAGCAACGTCTTTCTGAATTGGGCATCGACTTGCGCACTGAAACGAAGCTCGAGCGGCTCGAGCAACAAGATGATGGCGTGCACGTCCACGCCGGCGGCCAGGAGCTCGTCGCCGACAAGGTGCTTGTCGCCATCGGCCGCGTCCCGAACACGGAGGGCCTGCAGCTCGATCTTGCTGGCGTCACGCTTGACGAGCGCGGTTTCATCACTGTCGACGACCGTTTGCGCACCTCCAAGAGCCATATCTATGCTATCGGCGATGTCACTGGCGGCGTCATGCTCGCGCACCGCGCTTCCGCGCAGGGGAAGGTTGCCGCCGAGGTCATCGCCGAACAACCATCCGCTTTCGACCCCCAGGGCATCCCTGCCGTCGTATTCAGCGATCCAGAGATCGCCACCGTCGGCCTTCGCGAGGAGGAGGCCAAGAAGCAGTACGGTGATATCAAGACCGGCGTCTTCCCGTTCACCGCCTTGGGAAAGGCGCTCGCCGTCCACGACACGAAAGGTTTCGTCAAGGTCATCAGTGATGCGAACGGCGTGATCGTCGGCGTGCACATGGTCGGTCCCGGCGTATCAGATTTCATCAGCGAGGCCTCCTTCGCCCTCGAGATGGGCGCGACGGCAGAGGACCTGGCGCAGACCATCCACCCGCACCCGACCCTGTCCGAGAGCCTCTCGAACGCCGCCGAAGTACTGCGTGGCTTGAGCGTGGATATCTTCCAGCAGCCGAAATGACTTATGTCTTCTTCTTCGCGGCGACCTTGCCGATCCACAGCGTCACGAGCACGGCGATGATCGTGACCACGATCGCGTAGGCGAACATCGCGATGAGGCTAGAGGCCGTCCCGAACAATTGCTTGAAGAGCTCCTGGATGGCCTGGTTCCATGCGAGCGCGGCGACCAGCCCGAAAGCCGCTGTCGCGAGCGCGGCGAATTTCTCCATGACGTCCTTGCTGATGACTTGGGCTTCATCGACTTTTGGCATGCCCGTTCCAGGATTCACCGGCTAATAAAACCATCTGTTCAGCGCACGATGATATCGCTCGCGTAGAGCGAGACCGTGTTATTGTGGAGATTGACGAGTTCCCGTGGTCGGAGCGGCTGTGACCGCTCCCCGTCGACAGAGACGATGACGCGCCCGTCCGTGCTGACCAGCACGACGCTCACATTCACCGGCTCGCTGAGGGGGACGGTGACTGTCTTTCCTTGCGGCAGCCAGAAGCGCACCCCGATGCGTCCGTCCGAGACGTGGAGAATCGCGCCGCTCGTCGGCGGGACCCAGTCCTGCGTGTTCGCCACGGCAAGAGTGAGGTTCGTGCCGTTCTCCCGCACGGGATATACATCCGTGATGTTCGCCTTGTCCGTCGTATTCGTCGTGTTGGTTGTGGACGGACTGGCGTTCGGCGGGGAAGTGTGTTGCGTCGGGGTATTGTTCAGCGTTGGCTGCACCGCCGTGCAGCCGACGACGAGCAATAAGAGCAGGACTTCCGATCGCATCATATCATGAAGCCGTTCGTGTTTTATGCGTTGCGCGTCGCTTGCCACGCCGTGACGTACGCGACTTCCACCACGTCCTGCGCGCTGCAGCCGCGCGAGAGGTCGCTCACCGGGCGTCGCAGGCTCGTGAGTATCGGTCCGATGGCTTGCGCCCCGCCGAAGCGCTGGACGAGCTTGTAGCCGATGTTGCCCGCGTCCAGGTCCGGGAACACCAGTACGGTGGCGTCGCCCTGCACGGGGCTGTCCGGCGCCTTGCTCTTTCCGACCGCTGGCACGATGGCCGCGTCGAGCTGCAATTCTCCGCCGACCTTCCAGTCTTTTCCCGCGTCCGCGACGAGCTTTCTCGCGAGTTCCGTCGCGTGCATCACCTTCTCCTGGTCGGGATGGCTCGCCGAGCCGACCGTCGAGAACGACAGCAAGGCGATGCGCACGGGAAGCCCGAGCCGTTCGGCTTCCTTTCCCGCGAGAAAAGCGATTTGCCCGAGCTGTTCTGCCGTGGGTTGCACGTTGAGCGCGCAGTCCGAGAAGACATAGTCGCCTTTCTCGTGGCGCATGACGAAATAGCTGCTGACAAGGCCCTCCCTGAGTATCTGCAACGCTGGGCGCAGGGTGTTGGCGGTCGGCCAGCTCGCCCCGCACACAAGGCCGTCCGCCTCTTTGGCGTCGAGCAGCATCGTGCAGTAGAACGCCGGGTCGGCCAACGCTTTCTCCGCGTCTTCTTTGCTGATGCCCTTGTGCTTGCGCAGTTCGTGGTATTTATCGGCGTATTTCGCGGGTTCGATCGCTCGAATCTCGATGCCTTCGAGGGAGACGTCCGCTGCCTGCGCGATGTGGTGGAATGAGTCCGTTTCGCCCACGAGTATGGGCGTGACGATGCCTTCCTCCAAGAGTTGGTGCGCGGCCTTCACGATGCGAGGGTCGGCCTCGCACAAGAGGATGCGCCTTCCCTTCGCTGCGGTGCGGAAATCGATCATGCCGATCCACCGCGAAGCCCTGTTATAAATCCTGTGCTCACTTGCGCTTGTCGGGTCCGAATCGCTTGTAGGCGAGCCACAAGATGAGGACGAGCTCGACGCCGATGACGACGGGCTTTGCCCACTTCGCGAAGTCGCTCCAGTAGATGGCCGTCGCCCAGAACATGGCGATGAGGCCGCCGAGGATGAATCCCGTGCCGATCCAGTCGTTGATCTCTTTCTTGCGCGGCAAGAGCATTCCTGCAACGATGGCGAGCGCGCCGAGGATGGCGCCGAACCAGGCGTTGAACTGCCGGTCTTGCTTGTCGAACTGCATGGTGAGTTCGCTGCAGCTGCACACGTAGCGGTCGGCGCATCCCGAGCCGTTGTAGTGCGTCGTCAATCGTCCGGGGCACGCGTTTATCTGCGCTTGCGTCGGCGGCGGGATCTCGGTGCAGTTGCCTGCCTTGTACGGCGTCGGCGGGTACAGGTTGGCGCTCTGGTTCGCTTCAAGGCAGGTGCTCGGGTAGTTGTGCGCCGGCGCAAAAGCGTTCGCCACCGCGAACACGAATATCGCGAAGAGTATCGCTACCGCCAAGATGATTCCGAGCTTACGTATTTCGAGCGCCATATGCGTTGCGTAGCGTAATAGGAGCTATATAAGCCGTATGGATTGACGGATAATCACAGTGCCAATCCCAGGCTGTCGCCGAGGATGGTGAGCACGCGTTCCACGTCCGATTCTTTCACGGTCCCGCGCAGCTCGCAGCGCGCCGAGGCCTTGGAAAAACCGATGATGCCCTTGACGATGCGCGGTGACACTTCGATGAGCAGTTGCTTTTCCTTGCGCTTGATGGCGCGCGCCGCGTCCGTCACGCGCTTCTCCAGTCGTTTGGGGAATCGCACGTCCTGCTTTGTCGCGTGCGCGATGTATGCTGTGAGGAATTCGTGCGAGTCCTTCTTGGGCGTTCCGCGCACGATCTTGCGCGCGATGTCCACGAACTGTTCCTCGTCGGGCCGCAACACGAGAAAGACGATGTGGAACCTGCTCAATAATGCGGGCGCAAAAGGCAGTTGTTTCTTCAGTTTCGCTGGTGTGCCGCCGTCGAACTTGTCCCCCTTGGGGTTCGCTGTGGCGAGCACGCGCACGTCCGCGCTGAACTTCTCGTGCTTTCCGCCCTTGTCGTACGTGATGAATCCTTTCTCCATGGCGTTGTACAGCGATGCGCGGTCGTCGGTCGCCATGAGGTTGAGCTCGTCGATGCAGCAGATGCCCTTGTCGGCCATTGGCAATAGTCCGAGCTGCATCTCCCCTTTCGCGTAGGCCACGGACAGTCCGGCCTTGGAGGTCCCGCTCCCCAATCCCATGCTGCTCTTTGGCGCGAGGTTCGCGGATCCGCGCAGTATCTCCGTCTTGCCTGTTCCCGGATCCCCCAACAGCAGGATGTGCATGCGCTCGTCGGCGAACAGCTGGAGCGCGACGGCTTGTTTCACGGATTCGCGGTCGAGGATCTCTGGTGCGATGGCTTCCGAGTATGCCTTGAAGGCGTGTGGCGCGAACGCCTCGAACGCTTCGTGGTAGGCGCGCTCGGAAATCGTCCGGTTCAGTTCCTCGTAGGCTTTTCCCGTGATGTGCACGAAGCTCTGGTGCACTCCGGGAACGTCGATGGTCTTCACCGAGAGCTTCGCTTTCCCCGTCGAGACACCCGTCTTGAGCTCGCTGTAGTCATCGGTGTCCAGCGTTTCGCGCAGTTGCCAGAGCAATGCTCCTGTCTCCTTGTCGTAGCCGTGGAGTTGCGTGTACAGCCAGTCGGAGAATCCCATGGGCGCTTGGAGATGTCCGTGTTTAAGAAGGTTGTCAGGCGAGCAACGCCCGCACGATGATGACGATGAGGAACAATGCGGCGAGCGCGAGTATCACGATGCTCTGGATGTTCTGGTGGAACATGAGCCGCTTGTTGTTCGCGTGGATGTCCATCGTCTCGTTCACGATATCCGTGTAGGTCACGATGCCGATGAGCCCTTCCTTGTTCACGACGGGCAGCCGGCGGATCTTCATGCTGCTGATGATGCGCATGCCTTCCTCGAGCGTCGCCTCTTCGCTGATCGTGACCAGCGAAGTCGTCATGACCTGACGGTTCTTGATTCGTTTGGGGTTCTTCCCCGGCTGGAGGACCCGCCGAACGAGGTCGCGCTCGGTGATTATGCCGATGGGGTTCTTGCTCGAGCCGGTGTCGGTGACCACCACGCAGCTGATGCTGCGCTCCGCCATTATGTCCACGGCGTGCTGGACGGTCTCGTCAGGACCGACGCTGATGACCCCTGTGGTCATGATGTCCTTGATGCGCTGCGCGGTCATGTCGCGGAAATCGCGGGCGGCCTTTATAATGGTGTTGGAGCACCCTCCAGGAACGGCATCTTTATGAATCGGCATGTGTGGGCCCTGATATGTTCGGTATCGGCGGCGACAAGTCCCCTTTCGAATCCTCCGACCCAGAGGGTTCGTTCCTCGCGTTCGTCCTGGAGCGCGAGCGAAAGGCGCTCGATATCGTGAATGCGGTGAAGGCCGGGCGCAAGGATGCGCCTTCGCTCATCGAGGGCGAGATCCTGAAATGGACGCTCCTGAACAAGACCGGCGATTTCCTGACCGGCTGGATGCTGGGCGCGATCAACCAATCCCGTAGTCTGGGCGTTTTGCCTGCGTTGACCTCTCTGAGCACGGTGGCGAACGGCCCGCACATGCAAGAGGATCCGAAGACCGTGGTCAAGTACGCGCAGGATTTCAAGAGTCGCGTGGACCATTGGGTCAAGGACATGCGCAAGACCGTCGAGACGCTCAACAAGGATGTGGACGCCGCGTAAGCCTTATTAATGCGGGTCGCGCTTTCCGCCCGTGGGATTATTGCATCGCGGTTCCAAGGACGTCGTCGAGGAGCTCGAAGCGGACGTCAAGGCCGAGCAGAGGCACATCCAGCAGGAGGAGGCGGGGCTCAAGGAGCTCTTCGTCTCGCTCAAGGGCGGTATCATCGATCGCTTGCTGCGCGGGGGCCGCGGCATGGACCGTGAGGGGCAGGTGCGTATCCTGCTCCAGCACGTGCGCCACGTCCTGGGCATCGCGCGCAAGATCGATGACCAGTCGCTCATCGCGTCGTTCACCAAGGAGAAGCAGGTGGTCGAGCGGCTGCTTGATCTCCTCCAGGATTATCCCGACGCGGACCTCGCGAACCATCCCGACGTGCGCGAGGCGCTCGTCGACGTGCAGAACATGCTCGAGGAGCAGCGCGAGCTCATCTTCGGCCACGAGCGCATCCTGCTCCAGGAGAAGCAGAACGTCGTTGCCATCCTGCAGCAGGTCGAGGCGTTGCGCAACGAGGAGGAGCAGACGCCGAGCGTCCGTTCCCGCCGCCCGACGGAGTTCATGTAGCTACCGGACGGCCCACCCCAAGCATTTTAACCGGTATCCGTCTTCCCTTGTCCATGCGGTTCGCTCATCTCGCTGACGTGCACATCGGGGCCTGGCACGAGCAGAGGATGCGCATTCTCGCCGACAGGGCCTTCCATGACGCTGTGGACCGGATCCTCTCTGAGAACGTGGATTTCGTCGTCATCGCCGGCGACCTCCTGCACACCGCCCTGCCGGGCATCGAGCATATCCGCCACGCGGTGCGCGAGCTGCAGCGGCTGAAGAACGCGGGCATCCCCGTCTATCTCATCGCTGGCAGCCATGACTTCTCTCCCACAGGTAAGACCATGCTGTCCGTCCTTGAGGAGGCGGGATTGGTGACTGACGTGTATCGTCCGGACGAGTCGGACGGCGCCCTCTCCTTGTCATTCACCGAGGACCCGAAGACGGGCGTCAAGCTCGCTGGCATCCTCGGCAAGGCCTCCTCGCTCGATCGCTCGTTGTATTCCCTGCTGGACCGCTCGTCCCTCGATGCCGACGGGACCAAGGTCTTCTTGTTCCACGCTCCTCTCTCGGAGCTCACGCCCAAGGAATTGCGTATCGCTTCCGAGTCGGTGAGCATGCTCCCTAAGGGCTTCGATTACTATGCGGGCGGCCACGTCCATGTCGTCGCTGACACTTCCTTGCCGGGCTATCCGCACGTCGTGTATCCCGGACCGGTCTTCCCCGCGTCGTTTCCCGAGCTCGAGCAGTTGCGCCACGGCGGTTTCGTGCTCGTGTCAGAGGATGGAGACGGTCTTTCTGTCGAGCGGGTCCCCATTCCCACCAAGCCCGTCGTCTCTGTCTCTCTTGATTGCGACGGCCTATCGGCGGAGGAGGTGGAGGAGCGTCTTTCCGAGCGGCTCGACACCGACCTCTCCGACGCTTTGGTGCTCGTGCGTCTTTCCGGCCGCTTGCGCAGCGGCAGCGCGAGCGACATCGACTTCCGTGGATTGTTCGCGCGCTGCGGGTCGCGCGGAGCGTATTTCTGCATGCGCAACACGGCCGCGCTGACCAGCCCGCAACTCCTCGACGAGGATCCCGTCTCCGTGCCGGCGGACGAGATCGAGCGTCGTGTCGTCGCCGACAGCGTCGGCCAGGTCCCCATCGAATTGTCCGAGAAGGAAGAGGCGCGCTTGTTCCACGACCTGCTCGGCGTCCTCGGGCGTGCCCAGGGCGATGGCGAGACCAAGAAGGATTACGAGCGTCGCGTCGTCGAGGACGCCCTCAAGCTCCTGCCGTCCGGCAGGGACTAGGCCGCTCTCTGCAGTTTCGCGAGGAACTCGTCGTCCTCAAGCATGGTGGGATCGTGCTTCGCGATCCTCGATTCGATGTGGGCTATCGTCGCTTTGATGTCGTTCACGCGCTCCAGAAGCTCCTTTGTAGGGAACGACGGAACGAGTGAGCCGTTCATCTGTCCTGCATACACATCCCTGAGCGCTATCAGACTATCGACGATGTCGTGGATCGCCTTGCGGTCTTCAGCCTTTACCGCTTTGGTCGCGCGGATCTTCTGGTTCTCCAGCCAGGACCTGAATTCCCCTCGCTCCAGGTTGCTGACGCTATCGTCCTTGCCTTTCCTTTTGCCGAACATTCGTGTCCCCTACCTGTTATCGTTGCCAAGCGCTTTTGCGCGTGCACTGACTATCGCTTCAGCGATTGTCATTGCCCTGCACGACGGCGTTGCTTCCCACGAACAATTGCCCTTTCTGGTTCTTGACGATGCTGTCCGGGCCGATCACGCTGTGCGTCAGGTCGCTTGCGCTGATGCGCGCGTTCTGCATGACGATGCAGTTGAACAGCGTGCTCTTCTCGATGACCGCGCTCTTGTCGATGCCGTTCTCTTTTCTATCGCGTTTGCAGTACTCCTCGTTCGTCGAGAGTAATGTCTCGAACGTCCCGCAGTCGTGCCAGCCCTCGACGGGAACCACCTTGATGCGCTCGCCGTTCTTGGCCATGAGGTCGAGCGCTTCGGGGAAGTTGTACTCCCCTTTCGCCTTGATCTGCTTCTCGTAGAGCACGTCTATCATGCCGAACGCCGCGTCGTGCTTGCGCACGTAGTACATGCCGATGTTCACCAGGTTGCTCGGCGGCTCCTCCGGCTTCTCCAACAGCTCTGTCATGTAGCCGTCCTCGTCGATGGCGACCACGCCGAAGCGCCGCGCGTCCTCGACCTCCGCTGTCCAGATGATGCCGTCGTCCTCTCCTTCCGTGATGACCTCGAGGTCCACGTCGAACAACGCGTCGGGGAAGATGACCAGGAAGTCTTCGTTCACGTACGGCTCTGCCAGTCTGATAGCATCGGCCGAGCCGTTGAGCGCTGTCTGTTCGAGGAAGCGCAGCGGGATGTCGTACGTCTCGATCGCCCAGTCCCTGATCTGTTGCCCGAGGTGTCCGGTGATGAGGATGATCTCCGAGACGTGCAATCCTTGCGTCTCCAGCACCATGTCGATCGTGCGCTGCAGGATGGGCTTTCCGGCGATGGGTATGAGCGGTTTTGCTGTCGTGTGCGTGATCGGGCGCAGGCGGCTGCCGTAGCCCGCGACTGGCAGGATGAGTTTCATGCTTTTGCCCAGCGTTCCGTCGTTTAAAAGGTTAGTGGCTCATCCCCAGTGGCTGACGATGTCCACGAGGTCGAAGATGTCGACCACGCCGTCGCCGTTGAGGTCTGCTGTGCCGTCCGTCCCGCTGCGTATCTGCTGTATGGCGATGACCAGGTCTTGCACGTTCACCACGCCGTCATTGTTCAGGTCTCCGATGCGCTGTTGCGCGATGGTGAAGCTGATGGGCGTGTCGGTGGTGTCCGCGTTGCCGCTCGTGTCCTGGCACCGCACGGCGTAATTGTAGGTGCCGTTCGCAAGGCCGGTCAGCGCCGCGGTGTGCGTGAAGCCGTCCGCAGTCGTGAAGCTGCCCGCCATGGATGCGTACGCGGTCCCCGCACTGCCGTACTTGCACGTCGCCGCTTCGTTCGTCGTCACGCTGAGCGTGGCGTTCGTCGTTCCCGAGGCAAGCGTGCCGCTCGGGCCGTTCACCGTCACGATTGGTGGCGTCGTGTCCGTGGCGTTCGAGACGTTCGTGTACGACCCGGTCCAGATCGTGATGTTGCCGTAGTATTCGGTCTGGTTCTTGGGCGAGCCGCCGTTGAAGGTGGATGCGAGCTCGATGTTCTCCACGCCGAGCGTCCCCGTGCCGATGCCTTGGTTGTCGTTCACCTTCTCGCCGTCTATCCACACCTCGAACGCCCCGTCGAGGGCCTGCGAGCTGGACTCCGCCGTGTACTTGATGGTGACGCGGTGCCAGTTCCCGTTCGTGAGGTGGTCGATCGTCGCCGGCGGGGGTCCGAAGGGATGCAGGTCGCAGTCCTGGTCGATCTTCACGTTGTTGCTCTGCATGAGGCTGAAGCCGCAGGTCGGAATGCCTTCGTGCCTGTTCGAGCCGATGGAGAAGGTGAGCCGCGGGTCATCGACAGCGTTCCCCCCGAGATTGATGATGAAGTGCTTTTTCCCGAGCCGCGGGAACTTGCCGATGCCGTAGTCGAATCCCGGCGCCTTGTAGTAGTAGGTGAGGTAGGTGACCCGTCCGGTGGCCGTGCTCACCTGGTGCTCGAGCGGGTAGTATTGCTCGTCGTAGATGATCCACTCCTTGTTGCTTGCTGTCGCGTTCGATGCCTCGCCGATCGTGATGTGCGTGGGGTCTATGTATCCTGTGACGAACTGCACGCCGTTGATGTTGGTCCCGTTGATGGAGATATGGCCTTCTCCTGCGCCTGAGGTGACGTCGCTCGCCGTGAAGGTGTTCTGCGTCGAGTGAGCGTCGTGCTTCCTGCGGTGATGCTCCCGAGGCCGTGGCTCCCTCCTTCGGGCCAGTTCCAGCGCATCGCTCCCAATCCTCCGGGACCTGCTCCCGCCACCGGCGCGATGACGTCTGTCGATGCGTTGTTGGTGCAGCCGGCCTTCCCCCTGATCCAGTGCCCGTTGTACACGGCGTCCTGGCAGGTGGCGTAGCCCGTGAAGTTCTCGTGGAAGGCGATCGTGCTCTGCGCGTTGGGCTGCGGCTCCGCATGCACGAGCGGGAGCGCGAAAAGCGCGAGGGCGAGAAGTATCGTGGCGGTGCGCATGCCCTGAATCCGCGATGGGATTATTTAAGGGATACATCTTCAATCACATCCTTTATATTTCAATTCATCTTTTCATCCCTATGGATAAAGTCATCGTCGCCCCGGTCGGGGACCGCCCCGACGCCATCTTCCCCGCATTGAGAGAGTTCACCGTCGAGCACGTCCACATGCTCACCACTTCGGCCTTCAAGGAGCAGGCCGAGCAATTGCGCAAGGACCTCGACAAGTTCGGCATCCCCTACTCGGAGCGCGCCATCGGCGACAACCTCTGGGAGGACACCTTCACCGCCGTCTCGGAGTTCGCCGCTTCCCATCCCCATCGCGAGCGCATCATCGTGCACGTCGGCGTGGGCGACAGGACCATGCAGTGCGCCGCCACGACAGCCGCTTTCGTCAACGGCCTGCACGCCGTCAACGGCGATTCAAAGTACATCATGGGCTTGCCCGTCATGCGTTTTTCCTACTACAAATTGCTCAACGACCGCAAGATGCGCATCCTCAAGGCTTTGCAGGACGGTCCTCGCAGCATGAACGAGCTCGCCGAGGACCTGCGCATGTCCTTGTCATTGCTCTCCTACCATGTCCACGGCAATCGCAAGTCCGAAGGGCTCGTGGATATGGGTCTCGCCGAGCTCGAGGACCGCAAGGGACAGGTCGTGTTGCACCCGACGTCGATGGGGCGGTTGCTCGTCAAGGGCAGCGTCCCCCAGGCGGCGTAGGCTTTTTCAATGAGGCCGACATGGCACTCTTATGGAAGCGGAAGACATCATCGACACGCTCGATGACGATGAGATCACCGCCGGCGAGGCCGGTTTCGTGCGGGGCTACTTCGAGGAGCGCCGTCGCGCCTGGGAAGGCGCCTGAGCGCGTTTCTCGAAGAACGCGAGATAGATGATCGGTAGGATGCCGAGGGTGTTGAATACGAGGATGCAGCTGAACCACCAGATCTGGTCGTGATGCGCGCTCTTCCACATGCCGATGCCTTTCCAGACGAGTTCCCAGACCCCGACGACGAACAAGAGGGTCATCAGGCCGGAGGAGAGAGTGACTGCCGCCATAGCCGTTACTCAGGCGACCTACTATTTAAGCGCGTTGCTACGCCGCTCTGTAGTGCCACTTGATGAGCTCGTGGGTCATTGATCCGTCATGCGATATCTCCTGCTCGCTCTTGTCGTGCTCGCCTCGTGCGCGTTCGCCCTCACGCATTCCGAAGCGCGCGAGATCGCTGCGGGTAATCCCGCCTGCACGTCCGTCGGTCCCATCAACGCCACGGGCTACTACAATGCCAACAGCAGGACCTGGTGGTTCGACATCCATGCGAACCGCACGGGCTGCGCGCCCGCGTGCGTCGTCTCCGAGAATAGGACCGCAGAGGTGAACTGGCGCTGTACGGGCCTTGCTTAGTGCCAGGCAGCGGCTTCCTGCCGGTTGAAGACCGGGCAGCCAGCGCAGTCCTTTGCCGCGCAACCTTCCTTGTGGCCTGCGTCCTCGAACCAGTGCTTGATGCGGATGAGGTGCTTCTTGAGCTGCTTTCCCTCCTCGCTCACGCGGTAGGTCACGTTCCGGCCGTCCTCCGCGCGGACCACCAGGCCGAAGCGCACGAAGTCCTGGAGCCGTGCCGAGAGCAGTGTCGGATTGATGCGGTGGCGCGACAGCGACTGCAACGCGTTGAAGGTCTGCGGATCGTCGTCGAGATTGAAGAACAAGGCGTACGCCCACTTCTTGCCGAGCAGGTCGTAGAGTTCGAGCAGGCTGCACTCTTCCATGCGCTACAAGCATGCGTAGCGAATATTTAAGTATAGCGTCCTTGGTTTCCATCCTTGTACGTCAGTACTGCGTCACCCCAATCGCAACCATTGTCCTACACGCGCGTGTAGTGCTATTTTTTTAGTTCCACTTCCATGCCCAGCAGTGGGGGTGCTGCCATGGCACGGTATACCGAGTATGTTCGGGAGTACGATCTGGGGGAAGGGCAATGGGTCGAGCGCGAGGAGCTTGATGACCTGGACCCGATGTCCGATCCGGGCGAGTATCTAGAGGACGGCGAGATAGACGTGGGCGAGGAGGCGTTCATGCGGGGCTTCGGCGAAGCCCTGGAGGCCTGAGGTGCTGCTTGTCGTCGAGACCGCGAACGGTTTCCTGATCCGGCGCGGGACGCAGGAGATCGAGATTCCAGCGAGCGAGGAGCGCATGGATATGCGCAGGCTCTTGTGCCGGCTCAAGGGGGAGGGACGCGTGGTGTTCTTCCCGCTCGACGGCGGCGCGGGATGCACGAACAGGTGCGATGAGAAAAAAGACACTGCCACCGCGTGAGGATCCTGTCGATGATCGGGAGGTCGTCGTCTGGACCTATCGTCTTGAGCGCGAACGCATCGAAGCCTGAACTGTTCTTATAGCCAGCGCCGGGTTCGCTGGCGATATTTCCTGTAGTTCTTGCCGAAGGCCTCTTCCAGATGGCGCTCCTCAACGCGCACCACGCCGAAATGGATGAGCAGAAAAGCGATGCCGCACAGCAGCACCAGCCACAGCGAATCGCGATAGACTGCCAGGGCGAGGAAGATGAGCCCGAGCCCGACGTAGATGGGGTTGCGCGAGTACCGGTACGCTCCGCCAGTCACCAGATGCGTGCTCTTCTCGTACGGCGATATCGGTGTCTTCGCCTTCCAGAGCGAGTAGGCCGCCCACCCCGTCAGCGCCGCTCCCAGGATGAAGAGCACCCACGCGATCCATTCCCATCCTGGCGGCAGGAGCCGCAGCGGCAACACGGTGTCGAGCGCGACGCCCGCGAAGAACGCGAGCACGAGGATGAGTGGTGGGGGGGCGAGCACGTGGCGCATGCGCATCGCAAGACGCGGCCGCTCTTGAAGCTAGCGTTTTCTCATTGCGCGGTGGACCACAGAGCTTTTAATAGGATACTGCGGGTGAGGACTGATGGATTTCAACGTGCTGGCGTTCGTCGGGCTCTTGTGCGCGATCCTCATCTTCATGCTCGACGCTCCCGCATGGATCTTCTTTCTCGCCGTGCTTTTCGCCGGCGGCCTCGCGTTCCTCGGGGACCGCGCTGTGGGCGTGCGGCGCCGCGGACGGCTCGTGTCGTTCGCCAAGCGTCTGGGTTTCTCCTACACCCCGGTCGGGGAGAACGTGCGCTTCGGACCTGTCGTGTCAGCGAAATCGCGGAACCTCCTCGTCGGCAAGCACGAAGGGCTGTCCTGGCGCATCGCCGAGGACCCTTACTACGACGCGGACCGCATCGAGCATCGCACCGTCATGGACGCCAAGCTCTCCGTGCCGTTGTTCACGCTCAACCGTCGCGGCGCGCTCAGCCGCTTCGCCCAGTGCCTCGGTTTCGCCGATGTGCCCGTCAAGGACGCGTCGTTCGCCAAGCGCTTCTCCGTGCGCGGGCGCAGCACGGATTCCTTGCATGAACTGTTCGAGCAGGTCGCTCCCGCTTTCGCGGAGATACCCGACGTGGATTTCTCGGTGGAGGCGTTGCCGGGCATCGTGCGTTTCTCCTGGGGCTCGCACGTGCTCACGCCCGAGGAGGTGGCCGACTGGTTCGGCAAGGTCGTGCCTGTCGCGCACGCCCTCAAGCGCGCGTCGCGCTCGTAAGCTTTTTGGATGTGCTGTGAATTCCATGGGTGTGGACGCGGAATACCTCATTTACTTCGCCCCCTCCCTGAAGCTCGAGCGGTGGGCCTCCCGGCTGCGGCTCAGCGCCTCCTCCTTCTTGGGCGTGCCCGCCTACGCTTTCCGTTTCGACGGGCAGTCCGGTCTTGTCGATCAGCTCGTGCAACGGTTCGACGCTCCGCGGTTGCTCTTCGAGCACCGGTCGTGGCAGCGGCTCGACGGCGGCGAGGTCGTCTCGTCGCTCTCCTGCTCCCGGGAGGGAGAGCGCGTGCATGCCGCGCTGGGAAAGCGCGTCGATGGCCTGTGGAGCGCGACCGACCGGTTCCCCGTCCCCGGCGCCCCCTGGCGCCCGTCCATCGTCATCGGCAAGGACGGCCCGTTCCCGGTCAGGCCCCTGCCCTCTTTCGAGTCGCACCGCCTCGTGGTCGCGTACCGTCCCACAGGGGAGATGGAATATCGTGTCCGTCAGCGTGTCGAGTTGGGTCGTCTGAGCGATCGCGTGCTCAAGCGCTCTACCGCCGATAGGGCAGATCCAGGTACTGGATATTCATCGGCAATCGCGGTTCCGAGGGCACGCTCTTCTGATACGCATCCTTGATGCTTGTCTCTAGCTGCTTGGAATATTCTCCCGCGACGGTGATTGTGACCTTCCACCTGCCATACTCCTTTTCGAAGTAGATGTCCGTCACGGGAATCCCCTCTTGCGAGAGTCCCCTGAAGAGGCGCAATCTCGCCTTCTTCTTCCTGGGTATCCGTCCGCCGGAGTCGAGATGGCGCGAGATTCTCGATCTCCACGAGCTTCGTTTCTCTGACATTGCCAGAGCATGTCGCTCTCTCTTATATGCTCGTCGGTCCGCAAGCCGTCTTGAGCACTCTGAGGATGTCGATCATGCCTTCGGTGTCTTGTGCGCAGTACGCCAATAGGGCGTTCCTGATGCGTTCGCGTTCTGTTTCACCAAGCAGCGCTGAACGCAGGAATTCCCTGCTCGCTTGGTCCCCGCGGTTGATCTCCATGTCGTAGCCGTTGCCCGTCAGTGCGGGGAGCACGGCTTTCATGCTGCAGCTCCCGTGCTGCTCCTTGTCGTAGTACCAGAAGTTCCTGAAGGGCACGAGCAGGTCCACGAAGCGGTCGTCGATGTCCTCGAGCCACGGCGCATCGTAGCGCTTGGCGAGGTTCGCGATGACCGTCCTCTCGAAGCGGGCGTTGTACGCGACGATGCTTCCCTTGTCGCCGAGCGCCTTGAGCGCTTCTGCTAGTTTCTCTCGGGGATCGTCGTCGTTGTCCGCGAGGAACTCCACGTGGCGCACGCTCCCGTCCTCTTCTTGGATGTGCAGGCTGAACTGGAAGGGCACCTGCTCGTAGGGGTGGGTGTGCGAGAACACCGGTATGGCTGGATTGAAGGCTTCGAAGTCGAGGAAGTACAATGGGTACTCCAATGCGTCGATCCAGTCTTGGAGGTGGTGTTTGTCGATGTGCGTGCCGTTGTCGATGGCGTCGTGCTGGATGGCTTGCTTGGGGTTGAGCCCGATCTTGTCCGTGATGTCGCCGATCCGCAGCAGTCCTTTCTCGAGGTACTCGAACGCTTTTCCCCGGTGCATGTAGAGCTCTGTCACGTTGTGTTCGGGCAGGAAGGACCAGCACACGTCCATGAGTGGGCAGGCGTGCGGGCTCGTGCACTGCGGCCCGATGTCTTTCTCTGGCATCGTCTTGTGCATGACCGACAGCATGCGCATCACGTTGCCGGGCACGTCTTTGGCTCTTTTTCTCGTCTCTGCTGTCACGTCCGTGTCGCGGAAGAGTTGTCGCAGGTCGAGTTCCCCGTCTCGCTCGTAGGCGCTGTTGATGGTGCGCACCGTCACCTTGGTTATGGTCAGTCCGGCGTTCTCGAGGGTGTGCAATTGGAAGCTCACGTCGTGGAGGTGTTCGTCTTTGACCGACGTGCTGCTCTTGACCTCGATGATCTCCCAGCCGTCCGCAGCGGGCAAGAGGATGTCGACGCGGCAGTAGCAGCTTCCCGCCAGGAACGCGGGCTCGAACAATGGCACGTGTTTCCTGAGGGACTCTTTGGTGCGGTCGAGATAGTCCTGGAAGTCCTCTTCTTGGACGAGGACGCCGTCGGGATGGAGCTCCCTGGCCAGGACGCCGATCTCCGTGCCGGCTTGCATGCGCGCCTCTGCCGAGGAGTCCGCTTCTGGGATCTCTTCTGGGGCGTTGGCCTCGTACCAGAGCCGTTTCGGGCATTGCAGGCCTGCCAGGTAGCGTCGCTTGCTCAGGATGCGCATGGGGCTCGTGGATTGTCCGCGTTTTTCAGGATTTGGGCTTGTGCAGGAATAAAGCATAAACTATATGAGTAAGTATGATACTACACCTTTTCGGGGTGCGTACACATGGAATACGAGGAAGAAGAGCTCGAAGAGGACACCATCAGCCTGATGGAGGCCGCGTTCATCCGCGGCTACCGCGACGAGCGAGACAGGGCCTTCATGGGAGAGTAGCCCGGGCCCGAGCGGGAGGCGACTCCCGCATTTTTTCTTCTCTGGATACATTTTAATACTGAAGAAGTGCTTCTGGGTGATGCTCGAAGCCACTGCTGAGGGTGCTCGTTATCTCGTCCACTACGACAGCCGCGTGCCCTTCAGTGAACAGTACGAACTGCTGGTCATCAGCGGGACGGAGTCGTTTTCGACGCGGCAGAATCACCGCGTCGTGATCGGCATGGTCGAGACCGGGCCCCCTTGGGAGCACAAAAGGAGAAAGTATGTCACTGTGATGCCGATCCCCCCGGACCAGCGACCCGCTGCCTTGGCGGTGCTCCACCAGCACGGTTATAACCCGCCGTTCGTATCATGTCCGTATCCAATGCCCTACCAGCCGCAGAAGGATGGTATGATGCCCCCACGCAACCAGTTCTTCATGACGCATGACCCGCGCTTGTGAACTGCTGTTTCCTGTAGCTGGGGCTTATAAGGCCGTTTCTTCGGTTCGCGGGCCATGCAGAACTACAATGACCTCTTCGAAGAGGTGCAGAGGAACCTGACGACGTTCGCGCAACAGAACCCCGACCAGATGAGCGGCTTCAAGGCCTTCATGGAGTCCGTCGAGAAGCCCGGCGTGCTCGATGTCAAGCAGAAGCACTTGATCGCGACGGCGTGCTCGATATCCGCGCACTGCGAGTGGTGCATCAGCTTCCACGTGCGGGGGGCGCTCGATGCCGGAGCCACGCGCGAGGAGGTCATGGAGTCGGCGTGGGTCGCGGTGCTCATGGGCGGCGGTCCCGCACTCATGTACATGCAGGGCGTGCTCGAGGCGCTCAAGGACTTCGGGCAGTAGGTCCGGGTCTTGGGTTTCTAGCGGATTGGCGCGAGCATCGGCTTTCGTCTTGCAGGCACCGTTCGGCTCTAGATGGTCGGCGACATCCCCGGTGATGGAGACGCGTTTGATGAGGGTGCGGCGTTCGAGCGGGTCAGCGTCGAGCCAGGCGTTCCAGAATTCGTCAGCAAGGTCTTCGGTCATCTCAGTCCACCAGTGCCGTGAACCTGTGGATGAGGAGCTGCTGCGTGGCCGGCGCGATGCTGCCGATCTTGCCGAGCACGAGCTCTTTTCCGATCCGCAGCGGCGCGTCGGCGCGGATGGCGCTGTTGAGCGGGAGGCCGGATTCTTCCTTGCGGAGCTGGACGGACGTGTCGTTCGGCCGCGAGGTGATGGCGAAGACGAGGACGTCGGCGTGGCCCTCGTTGTACCGGTCGTTCGAGAGGACGACCGCCGGTCGGCGCTTCATCCCGTGCTGGTCGCTGAAGGGGAAGGGCACCGTCACGAT
This sequence comes from Candidatus Woesearchaeota archaeon, assembly GCA_046704725.1. Taxonomy (GTDB): domain Archaea; phylum Nanobdellota; class Nanobdellia; order Woesearchaeales; family SKIA01; genus SKIA01. Next base: position 19,072 of record JBJKRI010000002.1, read on the forward strand.
GTCTCGCTGCTTCAGAGGCCCTTCCATGCCTCGTCCTCCTCGGGCGTTTTCCAGACCCTCTTGAGTCCGCGCTCCGACAGCGTGAGCCAGCCCGCTTTCTCCACGAGCGCTTCCACATCCTCTTGCTTGCGCAGCACGATGCCGTTCGCCGTCTCGAAGAGCGCGAGCCTGCTGCCTGCCGCGAGGCCGTACCTGTCCCGGATGCGCTCCGGGATGACGAGCTGTCCCCGGCTCGAGAGCGTGATAAGTTCCATTGGATAAGTAAGATTTTCCTTATTCATAACTCTTGTGGTCAACGCGATCACCTTGGGGTTGGAGAGGTGCTGACGCTTGAAAAGGCATTCTCCCGTGGCTGTCCTGTGAGGACTTCCGAGATGCACGGAGGATTTCCGGAACGGGTGTTGATGGGTGCTGTTCAGGTGTGTGACGCCTATTTTGGATAGCGATGGTCGGTGATGATTTTCTCCGGATACAGCTCTCGCCGTCTCTGGTCGAAGGAGAAGACGATCCTGTAGGGCCCGATCCGCACGCGGGAATGCCTCCTCAATGGTCCGCGCAGCCGCTTGTGGCGCGTCGGATCCTCCGCGACCTGCTCGATCTTCTTCAGGACACGTCGCCGTGCTTGGGCGTCGAGTCCCTTCAGATCGTCCGCGAATTCACGCGTCGGTAGGATCCTGTAGGTCATTCCAGTCCGCGAAATCGCGGCGCCTGACCTGCTCTTCCGAACGCTTCAAGGAGTCCATGAATCCCTTGTCCTGCGAGAGTTCGAGGGATTCGAGGAGCGCATCCGCCTCGTCACGGATATGCCTGAGCCCCTCCCGGGTCTCCTTGTCGACGCTCATATGCATGGTCAGGTCCTCGCGGTAGATAAACCTACTGCATCCTGTTATACGTGCCTTGCGGCCGTGGCTGTCTTGTGAGGAATTCCGCGATGTACGGAGGATTTCCGGAACGGTGGGTGGTCAGTATCCCTCACGCCTCGTCGATCTCTTTCTCCACCGCGGTCGCGCACGCATCGAAGGCTTTTTCCGCGAAGTCCAGAGCGTCGTCCGCTTCTGCGACCTGCGCGGCGTAGCCGTCGTAGTTGATCCTGTGCCGCACGCGCTTGACATTCTCGATGTACGCGAGCGGCCGCGCCGTCTCGATCTTCAGCCGTTCGAGCTCGGTGAGCTGCGTGCCGTGGTCCGTGCTCTTGATTCCGGCGAGCGAAAGGCGCGCTTCTCCGAGCATGCGGAACGCCTCGTAGACGTTGCGGACGATTGTCGCCGCCGTGGTGTCGTTGACGGGAATCTGCTGCGCTGCGGCGATGTCCCTGCGCGCTTGCTGCACGAGGTCGCGAGCGCGGCCAGGGTTCACGTACGCACCTCGAGGAATCCCTTGAGCACGATGCCGTTGGCGATGCTGTTGAACAGGTTCACCCCGATGCGGTTCCGGCAGAAGACATGGAGATTCACCTGTACGTCCTTCCTGTATCCGACCGTGGCTATGGTCGCGACGGGGACGATCTGCAGTTCGATGTCGTCGGGCACCTCCACAGCGATGTCGATATCGCTTCTCTCCGTGTCCTGTCCTGTCCTGTAGCTCCCGAAGAGGATCATGTTCTTCGCTTGCGGGATCTGCTGCTCTATGAGTCTGATGAGGCCGGATTCGTATATCGTCCGGAGGTTGTGTCCGATCTTCCGGCTGAGGTTGAAGATATGCTCGGTGTTGCAACGCAGGCGGTGCATGCGTCCGAACACTTCCTTGTGGAGAAAGCCGCTCTCCACGAGCTGCGGGATGATCTCCTGCGCCGTTGACTTGGATATGCCCACTTGCTCGACGAGTTCGTTCACGCTCACGCCCTGGTCGGGGAAACTGAAGAACCAGAGCAGGATGCGTTCGAGGCTGTCCTTGAGCTCCTTGGCCTTCCGTTGCTCCTGCAGGCGTTCGGCGTCCCTAAGCGTCTTGAGCGGCATACTATCGGTACGCTATAGTACCATATAAAGTTTTTTATGTACCACCTGGTACTATTATGTACTGATTCGGACGCCTTCCCTGAAGCTGTTGGCGCTGTCCTTGCACAATATGAAGATGCAGGCGTCGTCCCGGAAAGGCTCCTTGTCGTCGATGGCTCGGAGAAGAGCGTCCTCCAAGCTCGATGCGGGACGCAGCGAGCCGTCCCAGACGAAGAAGAGACGGCGATAGTCGTTGTTGTTGAACTCCTCGACGAGGATGAAGCGTTCGGAACTGGAGGCGAGGACGATGTGGGCGGTGACGAAATCCTCCGGATCGGCCCTGGTGAAATCCTCGGAGAAGATGTCGGTATCCATCAATGCGCGGGCGAGCGGGTGCATGGATGCGGGAGAGGAGCGGAGGAGAATATCCGATTAATGGAATGCTTCGCGCCTTCACGGAACGCATTGAAAGCACGGCGTGTTCGTGTCTTTCAAGTATTTCGGAGAGTGGCGGGACAAAGCCAAATGAATCGCGGCGCCGAGAGCATGCAATTTGCCGATGATACGCGTGACTACGCGCCGAATTTATATAGCATGCTGGCAACAATTGTAGGAAGCATGGTGCACATCCTTCGAGACGGCAGTAAGTTCCTTCCCTGGGACCTCAATTCCGAGGAGGATTAGAGCGTGTCCTACAAAGACTTGGACCTGCAGAATCGACCAGGCAGTTTTGATTCGACTAGAGACAATCTTATTCGGGACTTTTATATTCCCTGCCTGAGCCAGGCGCAGAGATATCGTCGGGTGGCAGGATTCTTCAATTCAGCTTCTTTCTGGGCTGCGATTACAGGCATTAGGAGGCTCATCTCGAACGGCGGGAAGATCCAGTTGGTTTGTAATGTCCACGTCAACTCTCAAGATGTCAAAGATTTAGAGGTCTATGCCCGGCACATGCAGGAAGATTTCGTGGACAATGTGGATGCTGATGATACCCAGTTGTCACTATTGGGCTACCTGCTGAAAGAACAGATACTGGAGATGAAAATCGCCATAGTACCCACAGGGATATTGCATTCTAAATGGGGGATATTCACAGATTCAGAGGACAATCATATTCTCTTCACAGGTTCCGAGAATGAAACCTATTCCGGTTGGAGCAGACACAGCGAACGGTTCGACACGCATCTAAGCTGGATTGAAAGCGATTACAATAGGTTCGTGCAGCCAAGTCTAAATGACTGGGATGCGGTCTGGTATGATCGCGCCGAGAACGTTAAGGTAATCCCCGTCCTCGAAGCTCTCAAGCGGAAATTGATTCAGGTGGCTGCCGATGGTCCTCAACAAGCGACTCGCATTGACGAACGGCTGGAAAGAGAGGCGCTGCAAAAAATTAAGCTTGGACGCGAACTAGCAACAGAGCTAGTGAACGAGAAATTGAGACCTTACCAGCATGAGGCGGTCGTAGAATGGATGTTCAATGAGCGAAATGGCCTCTTCCATATGGCTACCGGCACGGGAAAGACCATCGCTGCTAAAGCGTGTATCCGAGTCCACAGCAGTAGGACTAATGGCGTAGTCGTCGTTGCTGCGCCCACACAGCTTCTGGTTCGGCAGTGGGTGTCGAGCCTGAACAAGTCAGGCATCTATGACGTTATCGAGGTGATGGATTCTAAACATAAGTGGATTCAGAATCTCAGGACAAGAATACAACGCAGAAATATGGGCCTGGATGAGACGGTGGTGATTGTTGCAACCTACAAATCATTTAGTGATGATGATTTCCAGACCATACTGCAAGATTCAGGCCAAGAAATCCTTCTAATCGCGGATGAGGTGCACCATTCTTGGACAAGAAGCGTAAGAAGGCATCTTGATTCGAAATTCAAGTTTCGACTGGGATTGTCGGCCACTCCCGAACTTTTTTTCGATAAGGACGGCACAAAAGCGATGCAGGACTACTTCGGCGGAGTGGTATTCCGTTTCGCGATATCAGATGCTATTCCGCAATACCTAAGCCGCTACGAGTATTATGTCCGGGTGGCTTTTCTGAGTCAGGAAGAACTCGAGAGATTTAGACGACTCTCTGCTCGGATCGCCAGCATCATCAGCAGCAATAAAGGAAAAGTGGATAATCGCGTCCTAGCCCTGTTGATGAAGAGGGCGCGGCTGGTTTCGGGCAGTGAAAACAAGTTACCTGTTCTAGACTCTCTATTGGATGATTTGCGTCCGCTCAAGCGAACAATCGTCTATTGCTCGCCCCGGCAGATATCAGATATCAAAAGACTGTTGAGATCTAAAGATATCCGCGCTCACCAAATCACATATCAAGAGCCTTTGCAGCAGAGGAAGAGATTAATTCAGCAATTCCTTGACAAGAGACTCGACGCCATCATCGCGATGAAAGTACTCGATGAAGGCATTGATGTGCCAGGCATCTGGTCAGGCATCATCTGCGCGAGCAGCTCTAATCCTAATGAATATGTGCAGAGGAGGGGGCGTATTCTGAGGAAGTCTGACGACTGTCCGCTTCCCTCTATTTATGATATACTCATTATCCCCCATGACAATTGGGACGAATACTCTGATTCGGATACCCACCTCCTGAGAAAAGAGCTCAAGCGAATTGAGGAATTCGCTTCAACAGCGGAAAATGGCGACAAAGCTATAAACGAGTTACATCCATTATTCAATGTACTGAAGCAAAATGGCGAGACGAAGAATCAATAGGATTATTCTTGAAAAGATTGATGTTCTAGACGACCGTAAGCTTAAAGCATTTCTTACAGAGGTGATTGATCATGAGTTGTCTAATCTCGAGAACAGCAAAACACGCTACAAGGACGAGTACCTAGATTTGCTTGATAGGGTGGTGAGGTCGACCTGATGTGGATTTCGAATGTGGGGATTAGGAATTTCCGTCCGTTTTGCGGAGGAGACGATTATTTAGAGATTGATCTCCCACCGAAGTCGGCGCGGGCAATTACTGTGGTGAAGGCGAAGTCTGACGTGGGAAAGACCACCTTTCTTTCAGCAATCGCGTGGTGTCTCTATGGTCGAGAGACTTCAGAGAACAAGGATAAAGAGCTCCCTCCTTTTAGCACATCACGATTATACGCCATGGGCGAGAAGGATATAGACAGCATGGAGGTAAGCCTAACGTTAAATGATGATGAGTCGAACCTGCCCATTTACACTATCAAGAGAAGCCAGAATTTTCAGAAGTATACGGGCGATGATTCCGCGAACCAGCTGATTTCTCTTGGAGAGAGCTCTCTCGAAGTTGCGGAATGGGACGAGAAGAACAACTTCTTAGTTATCCCCGATTCCAGTGCGCAGAGGGTGGTGAACGAAATTCTTCCTGAAGAAATCCACTTGTTCTTCCTTTTTGAGGGTGAGAAACTAGAGAGGCATTTTAGTTTCATAGAACCCGAGACTGTCAGAGGAGCTATTGAGCGGACTTCTCAAATCGAGCAAGTGCATCGTGCGATACGCCATCTCAACTCCGTTAAGGATAGCGTTTGGGACGAGGATGATCCCCAACCAGAGATGAAGGCGTTGCGCGAAGAAATTGACGGTCTGCAAGGACTTAACGATCAGAACGAGAGGAAACGACAGGAGCAGGAGAAAGAGATATCAGGCATGAATTCAGAGATATCCGATATCGATTCTTTCCTCGGAAAGCATGACGAAGAAGCGATTCAACAACTGAGTCTTGAAGCGCAAAGTATTGAAAAAGATTTTCAGCGGGAACGGGAAAAGCTGCGAGGCCTGAAAACCTCGTGGTCGAAAGAGGTTCTGTACGCTGCACCGCCGGCGCTCGGAGCAAAGAGCCTGTCGGAACTCCATCAAGCGCTTATCAACGAGCGTGCCAAGGACGCGCTCCAACCAAATATTGACAGCAGATCTCTCATGGATCTTTTGGAGCATAATCGATGTGTCTGCGGCCGATCTCTCGATCCGAATAACAAAGCAGATGAGAAACACATAGCACTAATCAAAAAGAAGCTGGAAGCTAACAAGCTCGACGAAGCAAGCGAATTAATCCGGGAAGGAGTCTTTAAGATACAGTCGGCATGGGAAAAAGCTTTGGGCTCTTTCGAGACCATTGAGGAATTCCATGAACAAGTGAAGGAGAAGAAGAAATATTTGAGGGAGAAGGAGTCCCTCCTGCAGGAGAAACAAGAGCGGCTAGTATCCTTAGGAGATAACGTTGTTGAGACGAAGCAACGCAGAAAAAACGAGCTGGAGATGGCGAGGAGACGGTTAGAGGAGAGCAATGCCCGCCTCAAGCTAGCGATGCAAAACCGGGGAGTCGAAATCGCGCAGAAAAGAAGAGACCTGGAAAGGAAAGGCAGAAAGCTCAAGGGATACGAATTGTCGAAGAAAAAAGCGGCATTTCTTGACTCCTCCCTCGAAGCGCTAGAAAATATCCGCGATAGCATCCTCAGCGAGGTTCGCCAGAAGGTTCAGCAAGAGACGTGGAAAAGCTTCTCTAATATCCATTGGCTCAAAGACAAATATACAGACTTCATCATTACGTCGGATTACGAGCTCCGCCTTTGTGACTCTCAAGGAAGTAATTGGATAGCTAATCTGGCAGGAGGACCGAAACAGATTTTTCTGCTATCCTTTATCGCGGCTCTGAACAAGGTATCGGGCTTCAGGTTCCCAGTACTCATAGATACGCCGATGGCAAATCTCGATCAACAGCAGAGATTGAATGTCGCCTCTTTGCTGCCCATGTATCTCAAAGACTCTCAGGTTATCATTCTTGTGAAGGATCAGGAATACGGAGAAGAAATCCGCAAGCTGATACTGCCCAGACTATCTGAGGAGTACGAGTTCCGGATTAATGACGGATGCACGAAGGTGATACGGTGCTGAAAATCAAAGATTTGAGGGAGGTGTTGGGGAGGAACCTCGGAATATCGTACGAAATGAGAGACAAGTTCAGACAGGTACTCTCAGGACACGTCTTTAGCACGGGAGAGTATGACCAGAAGACGATTTTTCTATTATCCGTTGCACTCGCGAAGTACATGAAACAGAAGAGGAAACCCTTCAAAGGAGGCTCCACTACCAAGAGAATTGGGCTTGTGAACATCAGTTCGTTAGAAGACGAGGAACTGTGGTACTTGGCATCAGTCGCGTTCGAAGAAACCAGAAGTCTGAAGACGCTTACGGATGGCCCGGAACTGAGAAAGATATGTGAAGAGTACGCCCACAGAGGTATCGATGAGCTTCTTAAGCTCACCCACGAATTTGGAACACAAGATGGATTTGTGCTCAGGCTTGAGGCGCTTAGCCGAGAGGCTATGAAGAAATCGACGATTTCAGTTAGCGGTACTGCAGTATCCAATCTACGAGCTCTTGTGGAGCTAGGTGAGAAAATAAACCTCGAGTTCAAATCTACTCTTAGAATCAACTTGCACACCAAGAAGCCAGACAAGGAGATTACCTTCTCGGTGCTAAAGACTATCGCCGCTTTTTTGAACACTGGAGGGGGAACTCTCTTGATTGGCTATAACGAGAAGGACGACTCTTTTCTGGACGTTTCGACAGACAACTTTCCCGATAGCGACAAGTATGAGCTTTTTCTTGTCAACCAGATACGGGATCGAATCGGTTCTGACTACACATCGTTCATCAAGATGCGCTTCTCCACGGCAGAAGGGCATACAGTATACGTAGTCGACTGTGAGCCCTCGCCCAGTCCTGCGTATGTAAAGGAATCGGATAAAGAGAAGTTCTTTATCAGGCAAGGTCCCTCAACTCAAGAGTTAACGGGAAGCGCTATGGCAAAGTTCCTCAAGGACCGCTTCGAATAGCATTCTCGACTTTTTGAGGAATCTCGTCCAGCCGAAGAACATCGTGTTCCCAAACCCTAATCACACTCCAACCTCGCTCCTCAAACCATTCGTCCTTCTCGCGGTCCCGCTCCACGTTCCGCGCGAGCTTCGGCCCCCAATACTCAACGTTCGATTCCGGCATCCGGAAGTGCTCCGGGCACTTGTGCCAGAAGCAGCCGTCCACGAATATCACCGTCCGACGCGACACCATCGTGATGTCGGGCCTGCAGCGTATCTCCGGGAAGTACTTGTGCAGGGAATACCTGTATCCCGCGCGGTGCAGCGCCCTCCGGAGCCGTAGCTCCGGCTTCGTGTCCTTCCCGCGCACCCGCGACATGATGCGGCTGCGCACCGCCTTCGACACCGTATCCACTGGACAGCCGTGGTGGACGCCTTCATAAAAGCGTTTGGCGTATGGATGCCCAGCGATCGAAAGGATTATAAAGCGCGTCCGAGAGGCTGATTGATGGGGAGGGATGAGATGACGAGAAAGCGTCTGACCGTCGCGGATTTCTTCTGCGGCGCGGGCGGATGGAGCGAGGGATTCCGGCAGATGGGCTTCGAGATGCGTTTCGCGCTCGACCACTGGCAGCCGGCCGTGGATACCCACGAGCTAAACCATCCCGACTGCGAGACCGTCCGCATGGACATCCTCGAGCTCGACACCCCCGAGAGGATAGACGCGGTCGTCCCCGACACGGATATCATCGTCGGCTCTCCTCCGTGCGTCTCCTTCAGCCATTCCAACAACGCGGGCAAGGCCGACAAGTCGCTCGGCGTCCGCCTCATCGAATCCTACCTGCGCATCGTCCTGTGGAAGAAGAGCAAGGGCGTGCTCAAGCACTGGTGCATGGAGAACGTCCCGAACAGCGCCAAGTACACCAAGGACCGCTACACGTGGAAGGAGCTCGGGCTCCCGGGGAAGGGCCCCGACCTCGAGGTCCCCGTCCGAGAGTTCCTCGTGGCGGCCGACTTCGGCACGCCGCAGACGCGCAGGCGCTTCGTGTGCGGGGACTATCCGGTGCCGGAGAGGACGCACGACGAGGAGTCCTGGGTCACGATGCGCCACGTGCTCCGGTCGTTGGGCGAGCCGCTCGGGAAGCGCCCACGGACGGCGAAGGATCCGGTCTTCGGCTTCTCGCTCCCTGCCAAGCGCCTCACCGACCACTACTATGACACTCGCGTCGCGCCGTTCGAATGGGAGAAGGCCCGTCGCCAGAAGGAGGACCACGGCTATATGGGCAGGATGTCCTTCCCCGAGAATCTTGACCGTCCCAGCAGGACGGTCATGGCGACGCGCTCGGCGAGCACGCGCGAGGCCATCATCCTCGGCGCGGGCACCGACGAGGATGGCGACCCTGTCTACCGGCTCCCGACCATCAGGGAGGTCGCGTGCTACATGTCGTTCCCCATCACCTACCAGTTCCAGGCGGACTCGGAATCCAACAAGTACCGTCTCGTCGGCAACGCCGTCTGCGTCGGCATGTCCCGGGCGATCGCGGCGGCGATGCTCGACGCGGAGGGGCGGCCGCGGCCCGAGGGTTTCATCGCGCAGGACATCGAGCCGCCGGGGACGGATCTCACCGGGCTGCGCAAGGAGATAAAGGAGCCGTCTCCCCGGAGGGCGGACGCTCGTTTCAAGCGTCACGTGCCGTACCTGAAGGTCCGGAGCTTCCGCGTCGAACTCACGAACGAGCCTTCTGATTTCGACAAGGATTCCATCGTGTGGGACGCCGTGCTTCACTACGGGAGCGGCAAGTCGGCGGAGGCCGTCAGTATCCCGTTGCAGTATGCGATGGCGCTCGCGAAGCAACTGCCGCAGTTCCCCGCGTTCCGTTCCGCCTTCTCTGATATCGTCGAGCAGTTGCCCGACGCGGAGGGTTTCCAGGATCTCTTCACGCAGCGGCTCCGTGGCGAGCGTCTCCTCTCGCCTTCGGAGGCATTGGAGGAGGTGCGCCGCCTCGTCGACGAGCATCTTCCCGAGGACCGCTTCGGGGATGTCGAGCTGAGGATCCCGCCGTCGTTCCGGCTGAGCCGCGGACGCATCCCCGGCCGTATCGCGTTCGCGCTCTTCGCTGTGCGTTCCATCGCCGACAAGGTCAATGGAAAAGCTTCACGGTCGGCCACGGCCCCGCAGCAGGCGGCCGTGCTCTCGGACTAGTCCGTCCTCGTGAACGCCCCGTGTATGACCTTTTTCAGATAGTCCGTCCGGATGAAGAACCCTTTCTTCACGACCTCGATGCCTCCCGGGGCCTCGACAGTGTCATTGCCGTCGCTCGCTTTCGGGCGTGTCTGCAGTATCTCGCCCATCGCGCCGGTCAGCTTGTCGGCCTTCTTCGCCTTGACGAGCCGCTTCGCCTGCAGCCAGTCGCGCCGCATGGTATCGAGCGTCTCTGTGTTCGGACGATGGTAGATGATGGAGTGGAGTATGGCCTTGCCTTGCGGCGCTCCGCGCTTCGGGAGCAGCAATATGACGAGCAGCATTCGTTGGACGTCCTCGAAGGCCTTCGAGTCCTCCCACTCGGTCGTGATTATGTCGTTGTAGTCGAACCCTCGCAGGCTCATCGCATAGATGGGACGCAGTCCAGGGTTGCAGCGGACGGTCTTCACATTGATGCCCGATTCCAGCAGCTCCTTCGCGTGCTCCTCCCCCTTGCGCAATCCGAGTGCCCTATACACGACGCTCGCCGCATAGCTCTTCGCGCCGCGCGAGCTGTTCCCGCCGAACTCCTCGCGCAGCTCGTCGATGGTCTTCCCCCAATACTGCATGCTCTCGATGACGATGCGCGCCATCAGCTCCGAAGGGTCGTCGACGCGCAGCCTGGTCATGAGCGAGGCCTCCGTGCCGATCTCGGCGCGGGCACGCTTGAGTATGACGTCTAGCAGCGTCCGCCGGAGCGCGAACGCGCGCGACGGCGCTTCCACCGTTCGCTTCCCGTACCGCACCCGTCGCATCTCGCCTTTGGATCCTTTCCGGCGCGCGACGAGGAGGAGAGTGTCCGATTCGCTGATGGTGTCGGGCTCGCCCGCGACGACCTTCCGCTTGATCGACTCCCAGTCGTGCGCGAAGACTTTCCAGTCGTTCGCCGTCGGCGTCCAGAGCGTCGCGGTCTCGACGCGCGAGTCGAGGAAGTCGTCCGCTTCGCTGTAATAGATGATGAGCAGCCGCTCCATCTTCTTCCTGATCTTCGCGCCCGTCCATCTCTCCTTGCGGATGCTCTCGAAATCGATCATGCCGAGCGTCAGGGGATACTTCGGGCCGCCGTGGCGGTTGAGAGGCGCGGTCTTGAGCTCCACTCCCGCCTTCGGGAAGTCGGGGCGGCTCTCGTTGTCGCGCTCCTTGCCCATGATACGCTCGATGATGTTCCCGACCCCGCTCTTCCCTTTCGGTCTCTTGAACGTGAGCCCTCGCTCGGCCGCTATCTGACCGATGCTCTTGCCTTCGAGCGATTTCGCGAAAGCGAGGATGCTCTTCGGTTTGGAGTCGTCGAAGGATTGTCGCATGCCAGAACCCGCTCCCCGCTCCCTATTAATTGTTGCTCTTCTCCCCATCCCCTCACTCCCACACGCCTCCGTCCATTTCCCGTCCCTCGTCGACCGTGTCAGGGATTGCGCGCTCTCTTTCGATCGCGCCTTCATTTCGCTCCCCTGTACGCATTGACGTCGGTGAGCTGCTCGGCGCGGAGCTCGTTCTCGACGTGAACTCGCCCAATGCCTTGTCTTTCTCGGGTGCTGTCGTCTCCCCGGGCGGTACCGGTTTGCTCGTCCCGCATCACACCGTCGTCACGCCGGGCATCTGGCCCCGTCAGACCCTGGAGGAGCACGAGCGCGCTTTCCTGACGCGCATCGCCGCCTAGCCGTCTGCGACGATCCCGCTCTCCACGAGCGCTGTGTCGAGCGCGAGGAATCGTTCGACGAGCGGGTGTTTCTCGTCCAATCGGTACAGCCGCGCTTTCCCGCGCTTTCCCGCTCCGCGCAATACCTTCGCTCGTACCAGCCCGTCCCAGACGGGCTTGGCGGTCTGGAAGGCCATTCCTTCCTCGCGCACGAGGTCCGCGAGCGCGTGGCTGAATTCGCGATTGTCCAAGAAATAGTCGATGATGCGTACAGTCGGCGAGGCCCCGAGCACCTGCCGGAAGACCGTTTCCATACCGCATGAAAAGATTAAACGGATTTAAGTTTATCGCTCGCGTGGCCGGTTTTTCCTTCACACGTGCCTGACTCCTTCCGGAACGCGGACGGTCCTCGCTTTGAAGGGCGCATCCGTTGGCAGGGCATGCCCTCCCTCGAGCGTCATATCCTCCGCAAGCTCTACCGTCGCCGCTGTATCGGCGCAAAGCACACCGCAGCGGAGAACGCCCTTTCCGGTGTGCCTGCGCATCTTCGCAAGCGCGCGAAGCACGCCCTCGCAGGGCTCATCTCGGACGGCTTGGTGCGCGCGAAACCGACGGCCTACGGTCTGCAGGTCAGTCTCGAGCCCGCTCGTTTGCCCGAGATCAGGCGTATCCTTGGCGTCTGAGCGCCCCCTCACTCCTGATATTTATCCTCGGGACGGTCTCGTCACGGACAAGATCTCCTGACGCGCATCGCCGCCTAGTGCCCTTCACTGGACACCTATGCCCGCAAGCTATACCTTTATCTTCTCCGTCGTCCTCTACATGGTCATGACGCGTTTGACGGCGGTGATCGAGGAGGAGGACGGCGTGTTCATCGCGAGCTGTCCGGAGATCGGCACCGTCAGTCAGGGGGCGACGCGGAAGCGCGCCTTGCGGAATCTCAAGGAGGCGACGGAGCTGTACCTCGCCGAGTTCCCGCACGCTCGCAGCGCGCAGGTGACTGCTTTCGAGGTCGCCGATGCCGCCAAGGCGTAAGCTCTCCGGAGCGGAGTGCGTGAAGGTCCTCTGCAATTGTTTCGGTTTCCGCGTGGCGCGCCAGAGCGGCAGCCACATCATCTTGCGCAAGGAGACTGCGGATGGCTCTGTGGGAACTGTGGTGCCGGCGCATCGTGCCTTGCGTATCGGCACGATCAAGAGGATCCTCCGTCTCGCGCACGTGGATGAGGACGCGTTCTGGGCGGAGGTCTGATGCTGCTACGCCTGCTGCCCCCCTCCCAACCATGACTCCTGGCGCGCATCGCCGTCTAGCCCTGCCCCATCGTTCACGGCAGCAACAGCCGTAGCTTCTCCGCCACGTTTTGCACCACTCGCTCCGGAGCCTTTCCCGCTTTCCGCGCCTTTCGCGCGATCCAATCCACTGTCCGCACTTGGTCGGCGAGGACCACGCCTTTCACTTTTCCGCGCAGCGCGACCTCGAAGGGATAGCCTTTCGCGCGTGTCGTGATCGGGCACGCGATGAGCAGTCCTGTGCGTCGGTTGTACTCGACGGGTGAGAGCACCAACGCCGGCTTGCCGCGTTGTTCGTGCCCTGCTGTGGGTGAGAGGTCGAGCCAGACGATGTCGCCCCTACCAGGCTTCGCGTCCAACGGGCCCTCCCCAGTCGGTCTCTTCTTGCCGCTCCACTCCCTCGAGGAGCGCGGCCAGCCGTTCCTCCTTGCTGGGTCGTTTGAGCGTGATGCCGTTTCCTGCCTTGTCCAGCTCGAGCTCCGCGTCGAGTTGCCAGTCGAGGTCGTCGACGACGCTTTTCGGCAGGCGGATGGCGTAGCTGTTGCCCCATTTGCGGATGCTGATCCTCATGTAGATACAAAGTATATCCTTCTTTATCTGTCTTCCGGCAGGACGACCGGAAAAGTGATCCCGGCGGACCCCTCCATCTGTTCTCGCTGGACGCCTACGCCCGCAGGCTCTGCCTTTATCTTCTCCGTCGTCCTCTGCATGGTCGTGCGTTTGACGGCGGTGATCGAGGAGGACGGCGTGTTCGTCGCGAGCTGTCCGGAGATCGGACGCATCCTGGGCATCTGAGCTCTCGTGCCCGATCCGATTGCGAGACGATCCCTCATGCCGCTGCTTCGCGCTTCAGAACACTGCGTCCTCGTGCGAAACGAAGAACGTGACCTTCTCGTTCCTCTCCAGCTGTTTCACCGCGTACTCCATCCGCGCCGCCGCGGATTTGTCGTCGCAGAGTATCGCGTGCAGCAATCGTCCGTACCTGTGCCCGCGCACGTACTTCGAGCCGCGTCCGCTCTTGTGCGCGTCCATCCGTCTCGGAAGGTCGTTGGTGATGCCCGTATACAACGTTTCATCAGAACATTCGAGCAGGTAGACGTACCAGAAGTCCATCAGAAAACGTTCCGGCCGTCTTCTGACTTAAGCGTTTCGCGGTCAATCGATGACAGTCACGCCGGCCTTCCCGAACTCCGCGTCGAAGGTCGCGATCCGGTCAGCGCCGTGCGCTCTCATCTGCGCGAGCAGCACGGCGTCCGTGAAGGAGAATCTGTTCTTTCCCGTGAATATCCTCCACGCCTCCTCGAGCTCTTTCGCGTTCGTGAAGGCTATCGCCACGCTTGTCCGCCGCACCTCAGTCCCGGCGAGCACGGCCACGCGCTTGTTCACGCGCCGCGTCAGGACGTTGAGCAGCTCGTCGAAGACGTACTCGCTCATGATGATGTCGTCGTCCACGATGCGCGCGAGCACCGCGACCGCGCGCTCGTGCAGCGCATCGCGCGGGTTGAGGTAGGCGACGTACACGTTCGTGTCGATGAAGGTCCTAGCCATACAGGGTCTCGTCGATCTCTTGGCTCAGGCGTTCTGTGCCCTTTCCGAAGTCGAAGGTCCGCATCCGCGTGATCGGGATGGTCTTTCCTTCCTGCTGGTCGAGCCACCCGCGCATCGCCTCGTTCATGGCTTGCCCCACGTTCTTGTCCCGCCGCGCGGCGGCGATCTTGAACTCCTTGAAGAGCGCGTCGTCCACATTCCGCACACTGATTGTCATACAAGTAAACAAGTATACTTTCTTTATCAGTCTTGCGGCGCCAAGACCGGAAAACCGGGCGTTGCGCATAGCTAGAGACTCAGGGTATCGTCACAAGGCCGAGGCTCACGCGCAGCGCCTCGTCCAGTTCCAGCATCGTCTTGACTTCCCCGACCCGTTTCACCAGCCGCCTCTTGTCCACCGCGCGGATCTGGTTGCACAGCGCTTTGGAAGGCTGCGAGAGCCCGCTCTGTTTCCCGAGCGCGACATCCGTCGGGTGCAGCCGATCCACGTGCTTGGACGTCACCGGCGCGACGATCGTGGTGGGACTGTAGGCGTTACCGATATCGTTCTGGATCACCACCGCGGGCCGGGCGTTGCGGATCTCGCTGCCGACGGTCGTGCCGAGATCCACGAGCCAGATCTCGCCGCGTCTCACAGCTCGAACGCGTCCCACTCGGCGAATTCCTCCATCTGTTCTGCTGCGACCGCTTCGTACTCTTCTATGAGCCGTTCGCGCAGCCGTGCGCGGCGCTGCCCCTGCGCCAGGCGCCGGATGACCGTGTCGTAGCTCTCCCGCTCGTCCTTGAGCGTGTCCAGCGCCGCTTTGGTATCCTCGTGGAGCTTGATCGTCGTGACCATGGTATACCTAAAGTATACCTTCTTTATCTGTCTTGCGCCTTCCGTCCCGGAAAACCCAGTGATGGCGCTGCCGTCCCTGCGGGCCAGCGTGCCTGCACAATCTTTTTCAACCGCCCTACCGCGAATCGTACCATGAAAGCGCGCGACTATCTCGAGAAGCTCGGCGAGCTCGCGCCGCGCGTCGAGCAGCTCGCCCGCATCGAACGCAACAGGAAGCGACGCCTCAACGAGCTCCTTCCGAGCCTCGAGGCGCCGACGGCGGACGACCTCAAGCGTCTTTCCGTCATGACCGCGAACGAGCGCCGGCTCGTGCACATGGTCCAGCTCGCCGTCGACCAGTGCGCCACCTACGCCTCCAAGGCGTCGGCGCGCGAGGTCCGCAGCACGGCCGTCCACGCCGAGCGATTGTTCGCGGATTTCACCAAGCACCTGAAAGAACGCGGCAAGCGCCTCGATGTGCAGGAACGGTTCGTGGAAGAACCGCGCGCGCAGGACTTCCATGCCGCGCACGTCATCGCGCAGATGCTGCAGCGCGAGGACGAGGAGACACAGAGGCTCTTCACGCGTGCGCGTTCCGTCTTCGAGGAATCCTCCCAGGCGCTCGAGCGCCTGCTCGCCCGCATCGCCGAGCGAAAGGACGGTCCTGTCCGCGCCATGGCGCTCGGCGTCCTCAATCAGGTCAGGGCCCATCCCTTCGGCACGATCGCGTCTGCTGTCGCTGTCACATCCCTTTCCTCGCTCATGGTCGCGCTCAGCCGCGACCCGCAGCTCGCGGCCGCCTTCAACGGACCCCTCTCCAGCGTCGTCGTGGTCTTGTCATGCGTCACGACGATCGTCCCGTTCGCGAGGGTCACAGGGGAGAAGTAGAGCGCCTGACGGTTCCCTCCCCGCAACCCTTAAAGACCCGCTCCCCCTCGTCCGTCCATGCTCACGCTGTTCAACTCGCTCACCCGCAAGAAGGAGCCCTTCACCCCGCTCACCAAGGGCGAAGCGAGGTTCTACGCCTGCGGGCCCACCGTCTACAACTACGCGCATCTCGGCAATCTCCGCGCCTTCTTGTTCGCCGACATCCTCCGCCGCGCATTGCAGTACGACGGCCTCAAGGTCAAGGAGGTCATGAACCTCACCGACGTCGGGCACCTCACCGACGACGCTGACCAGGGCGAGGACAAGCTCGAGAAAGAAGCCAAGAAGGAGCACAAGTCCGCCTGGGATGTCGCGACGTTCTACACCGAGGCGTTCCTCCATGATATCGACGCGCTCGATATCGAGCGCCCCGACGTCCTGCCCAAGGCGACCGACCATATCGCAGAGCAATGGAGCATGGTCGAGACCATCATGCGAAACGGCTATGCCTACGTCACCGCGGATGGCATCTACTTCGACACGTCCAAGCTCGATGACTACGGCAAGCTCATCCCCAACTTCGACCCATCCTCCCTAGAAGCGGGCAAGCGCGTCGACCTCGGCGGCAAGCGTCACCCGACCGACTTCGCCCTCTGGAAGTTCTCCCCTAAGGATGAGAAGCGCCAGATGGAGTGGACCACGAGCATGGAGGTCGTGGTCGACGAGGCCATGGAAGAAGAGCTGCGCTCTATCGCGGGGAAGAACCCGCATGTGCGGATCGATTGAAACGGGAAATCCTCCATAGCAACCGGAATTCCTCACAAGACATCCACGGCCGCAACGTATTTTGCCAATCGCAGGCTTGAAATACTTGGAGGCACTCTTCCATGATTATGGACGCTGCGGAGATGGAAAAGCGGATACGGCGCTTGGAACGCGAGGTCGCAGACTTGCGCGCTTCGTCTGGAGAGCCGCTCACGCAAGACGAGCGTGAAGCCGTCGAGAGCTATCGCCGCGCGAAGAGCGAGGGAGAACTCATCCTCCACGAGCGAGTCTTGGAAGAATTCGGTCTGTGACCCGCACGCTGCTCTGGCAGCCCCGTGCGTTGCGGTATCTCCGGCGCATATCGAGAGTGAACGTGCGGTCGTTGCTGAGACGGGCGGAATCGCTGTGCGACAATCCATTCCCGAAGGATGTGGAGCTCGTGCGGGGAGAGAAGGGGCTGTACCGTACGCGTGTCGGCGGATATCGAATTCTCTACACGTTCAATGAGCTTTCTGTCGATGTCGTGAATGTTGATAAACGCGGGCGCGTCTACAAGAGGAGAAGATGACGATATACCCAGCAAAGAGGGCTCTTGGTACGGAACGATCCGGAACCTCAAGGGAGCCACAGAACTCTGCCTGGAGGATCTTCCAGCGCCCCACCGTGAATACCTGCAGTGTGGATATCCGACCGCACGGCTTTTATACCTTCGTCGCTCCGCACACGCATGAAGAAGGTCAAGCTCACCGTCACGGGCTTTCCCGGCTGGCACCTCGAGTGCACGGCCATGGGCGTCAAGTACCTGGGAGAGACCTTCGACATCCACACGGGCGGCATCGACCACATCCCCGTCCACCACACCAACGAGCTCGCCCAGGCGGAGGCGGCCTTCGGCCACGACCACGCCCGCGTCTGGATGCACAACGAGTTCCTCCTGGACGAGACGGGCAAGATGGCCAAGAGCAAGGGCGATTTCCTGCGCCTGCAGACACTCATCGACAAGGGCTACGACCCCCTCGACTACCGCTACTTCCTCCTCCTCACGCACTACCGTAAACCCGTCACCTTCACCTGGGAAGCCTTGGATGCCGCCGCGAAAGCGAGAAAGCGCCTCACCGACAAGGCCATCGAGCTCAAGAGGACCGTCTATGGAGGCGACACCGCTGCTGCCCCCTCGTCCCCCCATCCCTCCAAGGAACGCATGGCGTTCCAGGCCCGCTTCGCGCAGGCCATCAACGACGACCTCAACACCCCGCAGGCATTGGCCGTCGTCCACGACATGATCAAGAGCGATCTTGCCGGCACGGAGAAGCTCTCCCTCCTCCTCGACTGGGACCAGGTCCTCGGATTGCGCCTCAAGCAGGCGGAGCGTTCCGGAGAGGATGTCCCCGAAGACATCCAGCGCTTGGTGGATGAACGAGAGGCTGCACGCAAGGACAAGGACTGGAAGCGCTCCGACGCTCTGCGCGACGAGCTCGAGGAGAAGGGCTGGCAGGTCAATGACACGCCCGAAGGCCCCGTCCCCGAACGGCTCTGAACCGGAAATCCTCCGTCCGTTCCGGAACTTCTCACAAGACACGCACGCCCCAAAGCTTCTTGCCGTTCCGTAACCCTTATAGTCGCGGAGGACTCCCGTATGGACATAGTGGAGAACGGTATCCCTGAACGCGTCGACCGCATCGAGCGCCGCTTGGACGAGCTCGAGAAGCGAGCGGACGAGACCGCGGATGCCGCCGACCGCGAGGCGATCGCCGCGTACGAGCGTGAGAAAGCGCGCGGCACGCTCGTCCCTGATGCCAAGCTCAAACGAGAGCTTGGTCTGTGAGTAGAGAGATTCGCTACTCGAACCAGGCTTACATCTTCTTGCGCCGCCTGCGCACCCCGCTCGCCAAGACCCTTCGCCGTCGCATCCTCGCGTTGGAAAGACAGCCCTTTCCGCGTGGCGTCCGGATGCTGCAAGGGACAGGAGGCATGCTCCGCATACGCAGCGGCGATCATCGTATCCTGTACACCGTCTCGGACCGCCACGTCGACATCGTGCGCATAGACAAGAGAGGCCGCGTCTACAAGCGCTGAGCAGCATGATTTAAGAACACTGCTACCATGGAGACGCGCATGGAACCCGAATCCGCCAAGACCCTCGTGCGCGTCCTCGGCGCGCTCCACCTCGCCTTCGGTATCATCGCCGTGCTCGTCGCTCTCGTCGGCGGCGCCTTCACGCGCTTCATGGGCATGCAGGGCATGGTCATTGCAGGAGCCCTCTTCGGCTTGATCGTCGCGCTCGTCTTCCTCTACGCGGTCTTCGCCGTCGTCGTCGGCATCGGATTGATCCGCCTCGAGGCATGGGCGCGCATCCCCGGCATCGTGCTCGGCGCGATCAGCTTGTTCTCCATCCCCATCGGGACCGCTCTTGGCGTGCTGGACATCTACTTCTTCGGTTTCGACAAGGACGTGCGGAAAATCTTCAAGAAGAAGTGAAAAGAAAAAGAAGGGTCCTCAGCCGAAGATGCTTCCGAGCCAGCTGAGGATGCGTTGCAGCAGGTTCTGATTCTGCTGCAGTTGTTGTTGCAGGTCCACGCATTGTCCGTTGCTGCATTGGTTGCTCAGGCACTCGAAGTTGTTCTCGCAGCTCGCGTTGAGCGATTTTTGCTGTTCGAGCGTCTTTTGCAGTCCGCAGTACTCGCTCACGCCGTTCTGCTTGACGCGCGTGCCGATTGGGTAGCACAGGTTGTCCGACGTGCATCCCGGACAGCTGTTGGCCGTTCCGGAGGTGCCGGTCTGCGTGCCCGTGCCGGTCTGCCCGGAGGTACTGCCTGTGCTCGGGGTCGACGGGATAGAAGGCGCGCTCGGCAGAGTCACGTTCGCCGCGACGGCGGTGCAGCCGGTCGTGTCAGCGCTGTTCCCGTTCGACCACGCGGTGAGCATGGTCTTGAGCTGCGATGCGGGCATGCTGCATCGCATCTGTGATTGCATGCTCTGCAATGCGCTCTGGGCCGCTTGCGATTCCTGCTGGGCGATCTCCGTGTCCGTGTATCCCTGGTCGCGCAACGACTGCTTGAGGGCGTCGCTATACGTGACGCTCTCGACCGAGACGTCGTGCAGCGTGAGCACGCAGTCGCTGCCGTTCTTCCCGACGATGCTACCGATCTCCTTCACCTTGGTGATGACGCCGAACAGGTTGTACGTGGTCTCGATGTTCGCGTTGGTCGGCGTGCACTGCGGCGCGGCATCGATGAGGCACGAGTAGCCCGTACAGCCCGGATTCTGTGTGGTCGTCGACGTGAACGCGCCGTTGCGGATGTTGTACGCGTTGTCGATGGCCCAGCTGTCTCCGGGTCCGAGCACGTTGCTCACCTTGCCGTTCACGAGCAGCTTGACGTTGCTGCCGCTCTGGACGAGATTGGTCACCTGGTAGGTGCCGCCGACGACTTTGAGCGTCTTGGTCTGTTGCGGACCGAGCATGGTGCTCACCGCGCAGGTTCCGGGCGTGTTCCAGATGCAGATGGTCGGGAACGGCACGATAGTTGTGTTTCCTGGGTTTGGGTTCGTGCTTCCGTTATCCATAGGAGTCACTTGCTGGAGCCGGAAACTCGTGGCGCCATTCGCCCCGATGGACCACCAGCCGCCGGGCTGCAGGGCGCTCCCTGTCTGTCCGTTCACCTGGAAGACGTCGCCGTCGGTCATGTGCGCGGCGTACGTGACCGTGAACTGCTGTCCTTCCGCGGTGTACGTCTTGGTCTGGTGCAGCGCGAGCGTGTCGGTCACGTCGCAGGCGCTGGTCGGATCGCTCGAGCCGATGCAGAACTGCGCGATCGCGTTCCCGACGCTCGGCGGCGGGATGTCCGTGGTGTCGATCGACAGTATCTTGATGTCGTAGTTGTCGCCGATACCCATCTCGTCTCCCTGGTGCAGGTTGAAGTTCGAGACGCCGTTCGCGGTGAGTCCGGTGTGGATGGAGTCCGCGGACAGGATGTGCACGCCGATCGTCTGCTGGTTGTCCACCGTGTATGTCTTCGACATGGTGGGTTGGAGCGTGTCGGTGACGGTGCACACGCCGGCGCTGTTCTTGAGGCAGAACTCGACGATGTAGTACTGTCCATTGCTTGTTGTGGTGCCTGATCCTGCCGATCCATTGGGTGCCGCGAGGCATGCGCCATCGCTGCAGCCGTTCGTGCAGTTATGGAAGGCCTGTTGGAGGAAACCTGCTTGGCAGTAGACCTCGACCATGGCAGGGCCGCTGCTCACGACGCTGCCTTGCGAAGACGCTTGTGTGAGGCATGCGTCGTTGCCGACCATCTGGGGCTGTTGTGGGGACCAGTACCCGACCGCTTGTCCCTTGACGGCGTAATTGATGCCGCCGTCCGAGTCGGTGCAGCCGATCTGCGCGGTCGTCGTGCTGAGGGACTTCATGATGATGGAGAGTCCGGGAGCGAAAGTCCAGCTCCCGCCCTCAGCTATGCCGGGACCTTGCTGTCCGTCGACGGAGAAGACTGCTCCTTGCGTGCCTCGACCGACGAACAATACTGTGTAATCCTTCCCATTCACAGGGTCGGTGTGCGTCTGCCCCGCGGTGAGCGTATCCGTGAATGCGCAGCCTGTGCTGCCTGAACGTATGCAGAAGCTCGCGACTGGGGTCGTTCCGGTGCTTCCCGTATTCGTGCTCGGGGCGCCGTTACGTAGCGTGTAACTGCTGTCCAGCGCCGTGCTCGAACCAACGCTCAGCGGCTGGCTGTACTGGCCGTTGATGAGGAAGATGGTTCCTGCGTCCGTCTGCATCATGTACTTGACATCGTACAATCTCCCGCCGAGATGCATTGTCGTCGTCTGCTGCGGGCTGAGCGTCGTGCCGTATACGCACGTCTGCGGGTCGGTGTTCTCCGTCGCGCATATCGTCGCAGGGGTCTGCGTGTCGTGCGAGACATCGTTCACACGGATGCCCAGCGTGCCGACCATTCCGCTCTGGCCCGCGGACAGGAGCGGGCCTTGCACGCCGTTCACGCGGAGGCTCGCTTGGCTGTTCTCGATGCCGGTGACCGTGACATCAAATTGCGCGCCGTTCAAGGTATAGGTCTTCGTCTGTCCTTCGAAAAGTGTGTCGTTGAGGGGGCAGGTGCCGGCTGTCGTGTACATGCAGAACTGCACGCCGAGCTCAGAGTTGGTCCCGCCGGGCGTGTATGCTGCGTCGATCGTCTGCTGGAACGTCGAGTATGGCTGCGCGCCCGAGATCTTCTGTCCGTTGATGAAGAATTCAGGTACTCCTTTCACGCTGTTCGTGGTACCGTCGTGCATGTCTGTCGCGAGCGATTGGTTCGCCGCTCCCAGGTCGCAGCCCGGCGACGAGGTGATCGTGTAATCGTTCACGAAGATGTTGTGCAGGTTCGTGTAGCCCACGCTTTCGGCGAAGCCGCATTCCACCATCAACGATTCGTGCGTATCGCCCGGGTATTGGCCCTCGAGCGGGAACATGTGGACCACGAGCTTGGCCTTGCCGGTCGCGATGTAGTTGTCCGCGATCTGGGGCAGCGTGTCCGTCCACCATTGCTTGACGAACGGGCTTTGCGTATCGATGTATGCTTCTATCGTGACAGGAGCGCTCGCGCTCCCGATGGTGTTGCCGTTCTGGGGCAACTGGTATGGGTCCGTGGCGTGCGCGGCCCCGACGAGCGCGAGGGCGAGCAGCACTGCCATGATGAGTGCGTATTTCATGGGATATCGATAGAGAAGTCCGTATATCTATTTTGGCTGGAACGATTCGTTCCAGGCGAATCTCTCCGTGTTCCCGTAGTCTTCTGCCACGATGAGCTCGCGGTCGAGCAATCGTTTGGTGATGCGGTGGAACGACGTCTTGGGTATCTGCAGGTCTTTTCGCACGACGCCTGCGATGGCGGGTCCGCGCGTGCGCAGGTAGTGGGCGACCCGCCTGTCTTCGGGCGCGAGCATGGCGAGCATGCCTGCGTACGGGTCTTTCTTGTTGTTCACGTATCGCGCAACTCCATAGCCGATCCCTCCGATGAGGACTAAGAGGATGACTCCGGCGATCGCGCCGGCCGTGTAGTTGTTGAAGCGGAAGCTGACGTCGGTCACCGCGTTGGCCTCGACGGTGAGGCGCAGGGTCTGCGTCTCGGTCCCGTGCGTCGCTGTCAGGACGCAGTCGCCCGCCGGCGCGACGATGAGGAAGCTGTCCGTGACGGGGATGTCCGTCAGTCCGGGGTTGGGGCAGTGCACGGCGACCACTGCCTCGCCGTTGACCGTTCCGCGTACCATGCC
Source organism: Candidatus Woesearchaeota archaeon (assembly GCA_046704725.1). GTDB lineage: Archaea > Nanobdellota > Nanobdellia > Woesearchaeales > SKIA01 > SKIA01. The sequence goes on from JBJKRI010000002.1 coordinate 42,242, forward strand.
GACCGGGACCAATGTGATGACATCGCCGTCGGGCACGCCGCCCCGGTCGAAGACCCCGTTGCTGTCCGTGTCCAGGGCGACGAAGCGCACGCGTGTGGCGTTCAATACCGTGGGGGAGTCCATCTCGTGCGCGTACGTGCCGTTATCCGTCCACACGCGCACGAGCGCGGCGTGCTGGGCGGGAACAAGCGCATAGGCTCCCAGGAGCGGCAGCACCAGGAGCAGCAGAGCGAAACGGGCTGCATGCATACCTTGTTTCCCTGATAGACACCTTATAAATGTTCTTCGTCTATTCTTTTTCTCCCGCCGAAAAAATCCACCCTTAAATACCCCCTAATCCCTATACTGGAATATGGTTTTGGGACCCTTCGATATGCTAGCGAGAGCGGGCTTCGGCCGTAAGAGACCCGTCGAGGACCCCGACCAGCACTTCGCATTCATCCGGCAGCACCAGCTCCCCGAACTGCTCACCATCGTGGCCGCCCCCGACGAGCTGCGCAGCCAACGCCTCAAGGCCTACTACGACCATCGCCACCGCTCGCTCACCGTCGTCTTCCCCGAGGGCGACGATGTGCGCTTCGTCTTCCGCGAGGAGGACATCATGGTGCTCACCAAAGAGCCCTTTGTCATCGCGCGTTTCCGCGAGCGCCTCCAGGCCTCGCTCTCCCAAAAAGGATAAGAAGCGGCTGTTCCGCTCCACTAGCATGGAGATGAACGCCCCTGTGAGCACATACCTTCGAAGCGTCTTCGGGAGAATACAGGATTGGGCCTCCGAACGGCCGAGCGAGACCTGGTTCGCGCAATCCTTCGATCCGTCCTTGGAGGTGCTCGTACGCACGGAGTCCAAAGACGTCCCGCTCGGCACCCTCTACTTCAGGCTCTGGAACGAAGCCGCCTGCATCAACGTCTAAGACCACGGAAGGGTCAATATCCTCGGTATCGGTGAGACTGCGCAACTGATGCGGCTCAGTCTGAAAAAGTACCTCGGCCAGCACGTGTCGTCCGTCCCGTACTCGCCGTACGCGATGCGCGACAGCGCGGGTCGATCAATGGTGCCCCCGGGACTGCTCCGCGACGTCGCGTGAGCGTTCTCGCATAAGGTATAAGAATGGTGTGTGTCTCCGCTCCTGCATGGACGCAGAGACGCCGATCAATCCACCCCGGCACCCCTCCGACCGCGCGTGCGACACCCGTCTCACGATCGACCAGCTCACGACGACTGTCGAATCGTATCTCGCCATGGAGCAGCAGGCAGAGAACCTCGATTTTCGCCGTACGGATTACCCGGAGACGATGACCTTCGCCTATCTCGGTGGACAGAATCTCCAGCATGTCCACACCCGCTTCGATTTGCTCAACGCTGGATCCCTGCAAGCCACGCTGCTCGTCACGGAAGGACGTCGTCTTATACTCGTGGCGGAGAACGGTTTTCGCAAGCACGCTCTCAAGCTGGAGGGTTATCTCCTCGAGCAGTCGTACTTCCAGCGTCGGGTGAACGTCGCGCAGGCGGATCCCGGAAGGATCGAGTACCGCGCCCGGAACTAGTGGAAGCCCCAGAACAAGAAGAGTTCTCCCACGTTGCCGAGCGCGTGGATGAGAAGCGGTCCTGTCAGGCTCTTGGTGCGCTGGTAGATATAGCCGCCGATGCCGCCGAACAGCGCTACGTATCCCAGCTGCGGCAATGTCTGCAACAAGGCGTTCCCGACCTGCCCTGCCGGCGTGAAGAACAATGGCGTGATCAGGTGCATGAGCACCTCGAAGCCCGAGGCGAGGAACACGGCCGGATGCACGCGCCACGCGCTCTTGATGCGTTCTTGCAGCATGGACTGGATGACGCCGCGGAACAAGAACTCCTCGGTGAACGGCTCGAGCACGCCGAGCGCCACGACAAAGCCGAGCGCGACCATGAATGTCGGCGACGGCGGCACTTGGAAGCTCTTGAGCAGTCCCTGCCAGAGGTCCACCAAGAAGATGGCGATCGCGCTGATGACTCCGATCGCGACGCTGCGCCAGAGCCATTTGCGCTCGAAGCGCAGCCCGAACCATTCGGGCGGCTCGAGCATGCCGCGCGCCGCGATGATAAGCAGCACGAGTATCGGCAGGTAGGCGAAGACGGTGTACAGCCAGGCGTTCACGCGCAGTGCCTGCGCGCCGACGATGATCGCTCCCGCGCGCTCGAACACGTCGATAGAGAACGGGATGAGCGCGATGATGACGCCGAAGTTGATCAGGAGCGTGAGGACGCTGCGTTTCCGCTCACCCATGGCGCTCTGCCGCGGACGTCCCTATTTAAATCCTGCCGCGTGCGTACACGCCGGGCGTTGCGCTCTGAGGGGGTACGGCGATCCTCATGTAGGCAATGTCACCCAAGAAGCATCCGTTCCCTTCGATGACCAGGCGTTCTGTCCTAGGGTCATATGCCCATGCATCGCTCGTCCTGCGAGTGATGCTGCCATTCCTTAGCCGTTGATAGACATCGAGCGTGACCCTTCGGTCCCCGACGCTTGAGAGGTATGGATCGAGCGCGAGCAAGGGCACGTGGCGTCCGAGCACGACATCCAGCGTCCGCCGAAAGAATCCAGGTATCCGGTCGCTCATGCTATGAGTGGACTGTTGTACCTGAAAAAGCTTATGGACGCTGGGCCAGATCGTGGGAGAGCCGCACGAACACGCCGTTCGTCCAGCCGAAGCCGCGCTGCGTCGGGTAGCGCGCGGTCACGCCCACATCGCGTCGCACCACGTCGTACTTCTCCCAGAACGCCCCGGTCTTGTGGAAGACCAGCGCGTTGAGGGCGAGCCATTTGCGCGCGATGCGTTCCGCGTCGGCGTCCAGGCCGTAGCGGAACAGTCCTTGCACGGCGAGGTAGTGGTGCGGCGCCCAGCCGTTCGGGAAGTCCCATTGCCGTTGCTCGACGGCGAGGTCGTCGGGCTGCGTGGTGGCCAGTCCGCCGGCGAACTCCAGTTGGGACAACGCGTCTCGCACGTGCGCGGCTTGCCGTTCGTCGGCCCAGCCCGCCCACAGTGGATAGACCGTCGCCAGCGACAGGAATGTGCTGCGCTTCCCGCGCTTGTAGTCGTAGTCGAAGAACGCTCCGCGCTCCTCGTCCCAGAACAGCTCGTTCATGGCTTTCTTCCTCCTTTCCGCTCGCGTCGCGTACTCTTCTGCCGCCCGCGGGTCTCCGAGGATGTCCATGAAGCCGGCGAGGTCTCGCTCGTAGCGGTAGAGCAGGCTGTTGAGGTCGACGGGAAGGTAGTCCAGGCAGATGTCGCCGAAGCGGCTTGTCATGTCCCAGCCGCTCTCGTGCTCTGCCATCGTGTGGGTGACCGAGTGGTCGCAATACCTGGAGAGTCCGCGGTGGACCAGGTGCCGTTCGGGCCGCAATGATTCCATCCAGTAGCCGTCGAGCTCTTCCTTGGCGACCGCCACTGCTTCGCGGAGCCAGTCCGTGTCCCCGGTCGCTTGATAGACCTCCCTGATCATGCTCGTGAGGAACGGCGGTTGGCTCGTTCCCGTGTTGTAGATCCTGTTGCGCATGGGCACGATGCCGAAGATGCGGAACAGGTGGAGCAGGTTGTCCACCATGCCGCGCGCCAATGACACGCGCCCTGACACGACAAGGCCGATGATGGTGAAGTAGCTGTCCCAGTAGAATTGCTGTCCTGCGAACGCGACGTCCGCGCATGGAGCGACGAACGGGCATGGCAGTCCGATGGTGATCCCGTGCGTGACCGGTGCCTCGAACGTGAGTGCGTCCCAGGTGCGCTCGATGTGCGCGCGTGCGTCCTCGTATGTGCGCTCAAGCGCTTCGCTTTCTGTTTCCATGTTGTCTGTGCAGGGCGCTCTTGGCGTCCATGTCGTTGCTGCGTACCACCCACGCTATCGCTTCGATGCGGGCCAGGACGGCCACCACCCAGACGACGCTGATCGCCCAGTCGCGGATGCCGAACCAGTAGATGAAGGGGAGCAGGAGGGTGAATGTCGCCATGCTCAGTTTTCCGCTGAGCAGGTGCGGGGTCGCGAGCGTCCTGGTGCGCGCGTACGACACGATCGCGAAGATGATGAAGGTGAGCACGACGAGCAGCGCGAACGGTTGGTACGCCACGTAGAGTCCGGGCGCGATGAAGGTCAGCCACCAGACCGTCCCGAGGGTGAAGATCATGTCGACGATGCCGTCGAGCCGAGCCCCGCGCGCCGATGCCGTGCCGTTCGCCCGCGCCGCCATGCCGTCGAACAGGTCGGTGGCAAGGGCGATGACGTACACGATGACCGCTGCTTCTGTCATCCCCGCCAGGAATAATATGCTGATGGGGATGATCGCGACAAGCCGCGTCCAGGTGAGCGCATCGGCAAGGGAGGGAAATTGCGGCATTTTCCATACTGGGATACACTCCTTTAAAAACTTGTATTTTTTCGGTCATGGCGAATAGCTCTTCTCAAGGCTGTTCGCCGCTCGGATAGGGCTGTTTTCCGGCGCCCGTTGCACTGGACACGCGGCCAAAAACCCTTATAAGGCGTCTTCCTGTCTCGAGCGCATGGCGCGGATGCAGTCCCCCTCCTCCATCAACACCTACAAGCAATGCCCGCGCAAGTATTACTATCGTTACATCAAGCGCTTGCCCTCGAAACCGAGCATCCATCTCGTGCGCGGCACGGTCGCGCACAGCGTGCTCGAGCACTTCTTCGACGAGCCCATCGAGGCGGTCGGCGACTGGCGGACCAACCTGCAGTACCACGCCTTGCGCCTGCTCGAGCACTTCTGGGACGCGCACGCGAAAGAGTTCGACAGCCTCGAGGAGACCCCCGAGGAATTGTCCGCGTACAAGGAGGAGACCAAGCGCATGATCCTGCGCTGGGTGCAGGACTTCACCGAGCGTATCGCAAAACGCATGGACGAAGGCGAATCCTTCGAGGACGCGTTCGCCTTCCTGACGCCCCGCCGCGAGCAGGAATACCGCGACGAGGAGCTCAACGTGCGCGGCTACATCGACGCCATCGAGGAGGAGGGCGACCGCGTCGTCCTCATGGACTACAAGACCTCCAAGCGCCCGGAGATCACGCCCGAGTACCGGTTGCAGCTCGCCATCTACGCGCTCTTGTACCTGCGGCGCCACAGCAAATTGCCCGCGGAGGTCGGCATCCACTTCCTGCGCCACGATCGACAGGTCATGCGCGTCAACGACGAGCTCTTGCTGGAGGCGCAGTTCGAGATCGAGCAGGTCCACATGCTCACCCAGAGCACTGACATCGATGACTATCCCAAGAGCCCCTCGCCGCTGTGCAACTGGTGCGACTACTACGAGAAGTGCTTTCCCAAGCGATAGATGTTCTGCTTCCCATGGCCGTACAGACCTTCATCGGGAAGAGGTGGTGAAAACAGTTAAGAAGCCCGCATCCCTTCCGGATAGATGCGTCCAATCAATCCCGACGGGCTCGCGTACCGGACGCTCGCTTTCATCGGTGCGCGAAAGCATCCCCTGTACAGCGATCTGGAAAGCGCTATCTTCTCGGTGGAGTACAGGCTGCAGAACGTTCCGGTCGACTCCGACGGGAACGCGCGGCCGCCCAGTCTGCACACGCTCGACGAACAGGGCAAGACCATCTCCGTCGTGAATCTGCACCGGTTGACCGACGCGGCGGCGAGCGTGCGTCGTGCGTCGCGCTGGGAGCGGGTCATGGCCGCCGGTTTCTCCGTGGCGACAGCAGCCGCGCTCTACCTGGGAGCGCACGTGGGTGACACCTACTCGGGCATAGCGGCCGCGGTGGCTGTTTCCGCGACAAAGCTCATCGTCACATCCGAGTATCGGCGCGTGACGCTCGACGCGCCCATCCGTGCGTACGAGGATGCCGATGCCTTGCTGCGGGGCCTCGGTCCATATCCGGACGGTCCCCGACCGCCGAACGGAGGGATACCCGCTCCGTTGCCGGAAGACACCCTCGGTTGGGCTGCCTGAAGCTATTCCCTCTCGAGGATCTCGACCTTGACCTTCGCGGCCTTCTTGAAGGCCTCGGCGTCGCTCGCATCCCCGATGAAGCTGCCCCAGTGCATGGGGATCGCCACTTTGGGCTTGATCGTGTCCGCCGCCTTCGCGGCCTCCTCGGGATTCATCACGTAGGTCCCCGACACGGGGAGCAACGCGACGTCGCATTCCACATCCGCCATCTCGGGGATGTTGTCCGAATCCCCGGAGTGGTAGACGCGTACCCCGCCGACCGTGACGACATAGCCGATCCAGCCGTTCTCCTTGGGATGGAACTTCTTGTTCGCGTTGTACGCCGGAACTGCTTCCACTGTGACATCGCCGAGCTCTATCGTGTCGCCGGCCTTCATGCCGCGCACGGTCCCGGGAAGGTCGTGCAGCTTCTCTGTGCAGTCCGACGGGCACACGATGACGGTATCGTCTGTCGCGATCTTGTCGATGTCCTCTATGCTGAGATGGTCGTAGTGGTCGTGCGTGACGAGCACGTACCGCGCGTTGGGCCGTCCCCTGCCGATCTGGTACGGGTCGATATAGATATTGGTCTCTTCGGCGTTCAGCAGGAAGCCGGCGTGCCCGAGCCACGTGATGGAGATGCCCTCGAAGTCCATATCTTGGCCGAGAGCGGCGCCCCTTAAGTATTTTTTCGTCCGGAGCGGTCGTATCGGACCTGCTCGATGTGCTGGACGTGATATTTGATGCTGTCGTACTTCTTGCGAAGCGCTCCGGTCAGGTGCAAGGGCGTGAGCGCTCCCTCGAAGGCGCGCGCGACCTGCCAGCAGCGTTCCACGCGCGCGTCGTCATGGTCGATCGCGGCGCGCACGGCCACGCGCGCGAGCTCTCCGGCGAAGTCGCACACACCGCCGAGATAGGCGGTCGTCGACACGCCCAACCGGTCCTTGTCGGGCAGCTCCTCGTCCTTGAGGAACGCGAGCAGCAATCCTGCCTCTGCGTACTCCTCGAGCGCCGCGTGGTACGCCCCGACATCCTCCGGCGTCTTTCCGGGCGCCCCGTCCTTCGCGCTCTTCGCGCGCTCCAACGCCTGCGACGCCTCGTCACCTTTCCCTTCGTGCGAGAGGAATATCGCGGTCTTGGATTCGCGCCGGATGGTCCGCGACAATGCGATGAGCCGTTCGCGGTCGGCGTCCTGCGCCTCCAGCTCGGAGGCGATGCCCGAGAAGTCAGGGATGCCTGTCATGCCTCTGTCATGCCATCCGCCTTTTTTAAGGGCTCTGCTTGCCACTCCCCACTCGCCCGTGATGCATTCCGTGAGGGGAACGGACGATACGTTTAAATACGGTCTTCCCAGGAGAGAAGCCATGTCCGTCTTCCAGAACGCCATCGCGTTCTTCGTCAATCTCGGCGTCTACGACGTCGTGCTGCCCTTCTTGCTCGTCTTCACCTTGATGTACTCGATGCTCGAGAAGACCAAGGTATTGGGCACCTATAAGGAGGAGGCCAAGCACAGCCTCAACGCCATGGCCGCCTTCGTCACGGGCTTCCTGGTCATCGCCTCCACGCAATTGGTGCGCACCATCAACACGGTGCTCGCCGACAGCGTCCTCCTGCTCTTGCTCTCCGTGCTCTTCTTGATGCTCGTGGGCAGCTTTCAGGGCTCGGACGAGTTCAAGCTCAGCGGCACGTGGAAGAACATCTTCATGGTCATCATCTTCGTGGGTCTCCTGCTCATCTTCCTCAACGCGTTGGGTTGGTTGCAGGCGGCCTGGAACTACATGCTCGGTAATCTGGACGGGCCGATCGTGGGCAGTTTCGCCCTGCTCGTGGTCGTCATCGGCGGCATGGTCTGGCTGACCAAGCCGCCCGGGGACGGCAAGCCCAAGGGAAACAAGGACAAAAGTTAATTAAAGGGAGGATTGGAGGAGAACACGTATGATCGTCGCGGATTGGATTGTCTGGTTGCAGAGCATCGGTTTGGGAGACGTCATCATCCCGTTCTTCCTCGTCTTCGCCATCGCGTTCGCGGTGCTCACGAGGAGCAAGATCCTCGGCGAGCCGAGGGTGGCCAAGAAGTTCAACGCGATCATCAGCCTCGCGCTCGGCTTCGCCGTCGTGGTCCCGCACATCCTCTGGGGTAACCCGAACCCCGCGAACCCGTACCTCGCCACCGGTATGGTGGATATCGTCAAGCTCATCAACAACAGCCTGCCCCAGGTCGCCGTCGTCATCGTCGGCATCATGATGCTCTTGCTCATGATCGGCGCGTTCGGCGTGCGCTGGAAGGTCGGCGAGAGCGGCGTCGGACCCATCGTCGTCATCGCGAGCATCGCGATCGTCGTCTACATCTTCGGCACGAACGCCGGCTGGTTCAACCACGGTCGGTTCCCGCCATTACTGTATTGGTTATCGAATCCCCAGACAGCGATGCTGCTCGTCACGCTCCTCGTGTTCGGCGTGATCATGTGGCTCATCACGCGTGATGACGAGCCCAAGCCAAACCAGAAATCGTTCATGGAGAACATGAAGGAAATGTTCAAGACGGAGGACTATAAGTAGAGGATCATGGCGACGGTCCTCGACTTCAGTATCCTCGGCAGCCTCTCGGTAGTCTTCGTCTTCCTCGCGGTCTTCATCGGCGCTTGGGGATTGCTCAGCACGACCGACATGCTCGGTCTCAAGGACAAGAAGAGCGTGTACGCCGTGCTCGCGCTGGCCATCGCTTTCCTCGTCGTCCTCTCGCAGAACGTCCTCAACCTGGTGGCGTTCACCATGCCGTGGTTCGCCGTCCTCACCTTCGTCGGCTTCTTCATGCTCTTCTTCGCGAAGATGTTCAATCCGAACCTCAACGGCGCAGAGCTCATCAGGAAGAGCGAGGTGCATGGTTTCCTCATCTTCTTCACGGCGATCATCGTCATCTTCGGCCTCGCGAACTCCTTCGGGCAGCAGCTCCTCGAGAAACAACCAGGAGTGACGACGGCCGACCAGATATCGGGCAACACGATGCCGACGAACACGTTCGTCCCCGTCAATCAATCGAGCGCGACCAACGCCTCGAACACGGCGTCGACCACCGCGCCCAGCACCGGCAATATCGGTTCGAACATAGTGCTCACTATATTCAATCCGAAGATACTGGGCATGCTCTTCATGATGTTGCTGGGCACGGTCACCATCCTGCTCATCGCGCGCAACAACTGATATCGGTGAGAATTCTCCGGAGGGTCAGCGGCTCTTGCGTTCCATCTTCTCGGTGATGTCCGACAACTGCTTGACGTTGTCGGTGAACACCGGCAAGACCTTGCTGAACACTTTTTCCATCGCCTTGATCTCGGCGCCGACCTCGAGGATGTTCTTGTCGTAGGTCTCGATCTTGCCGATGAGAGCGGCTTGCAGTATATCGAAGCGGTCCTAGAGGTCAGCGACTACCTGTGATAATGTGGTGAGCCGCTGCTCGGAACGGTTCTTCCAATCGACCACTTTCTGGATGTCTCCTTCGAGCTCCGCCCATTTCTCGTCGATGATGGCCTCCACATACTCTTCGGTGGACACGTCGACAGAGCCGTGCGACGGGGGCGCCATCGGCGGGGATTGCGGGCTCATCTGCGGTGCCATGGGCTCTGCGGCCATGGGCGGCGGAGCCGGTTCTGAAGGCGGTGCGCCCGGCGCTGGCGGTGCATCAGGCATCCCGCCGTCGGGCGTGCTCGCCTGGTTGAGCGCGTCGAAGATCTGCGATGAGGAGTAGCCGTCGTGCTGGAGCACGTCGATGACCTGGCTGTTGGTGTAGCCTTGCCCCTTGAGCTGCTGCACCTTTGCTGTGGGGATGTCGTCTGCCATGCTCACCTCTGTATTCCAATCCGGCCGCTCGTTTAAAAAGTTATCTTGCCTGTTCCAGGAGTCGCTGGGCCTCTTCCCGCGTCAGGTAGCGCACGGGGTCCCACATCTCGAGGTACTTGCGCAGCACCAACACCTCTTGGCGGGGCGCCGCCCCCTTCACCTCCTCGAGGAAGCGGTCCATCTTCTCATCTATCTCGAGCAGCTTGCGGTAGAGCGCTTTCACGTCCTCCGCCAATCGCGCCAACTCGTTGCGCAAATCCTTCTCGGCGGCGATGAGGTTCTCGTCCGTCAATTGCCCTTTCCGTCGCAGGACGGTGTATCGCTCCTCGAGCACGCGCATGCGCCGCGACAGGTCCGACAGTCCCTGCGCGAACGGCGAGGGTCCCTGCACGGGTTTCTGGGCCATGCCCTTCCTGCTCGATATCGCTTCTTAAAGCTGCCGGAAGCCACAAGAACACGGCCCTCGTCCTGCCGGCATGGAACGCTGCGTCGTGGATGGTTGCGCAAACCCTCCGCTCTATCGGTTGTCTTTCCAGTACCGTGTCTCCGGACGCATCGAGATCGAGCATCTCGCGGTCTGCAAACACATCTTGCACATGGTGCGCCCGTGCATCTCTGGCATGCCCGTGAGCGCCTCGTACCTCTCATCGCGGACCACCGCTCCCGAGGCGCTCCGGACCATCGAGGAACGCGTCTCGTCGATGACTGAACGCGAGAAGGGCTATCTCGGAAAGCACATGCCCCTGCGCCGGAACGCTTAAAAGGCATCCTGGCGAGGAACGGATGGAAGAGGGAGCATGGCGACAGGATTCTCGTACGAGGTGGTCCGACAAGGGCAGGATACCATCCTGCTCGTGGACGCGGAGAAAGCGCTCATCGTCCCGAGCATCGAGGACAATCCCGAGTGCATGGCCGAAGCGGTCGACCAGCTCGTGGAGAACAGGGGTGTCACCAAGATCGTCTACACGCAGAAGCAGGACTACGAGTATCCCTACGACCAGACCCAATTGCTCGCCGAGCTCGCGAAGACGTACCGCGTCCTCGTCCACGAGAAGCACGCGACATACCAGGCCTTGCAGGTGCCGGGCATCTCCGAACAGGTCGCGAGCCAGCGCTACGCCTTCCTGCAGGATATCATCCACAACGAGCTCACGCGCGACCCCCTCGGCGCGTATCTCTTGCTCCGCCGCGAACAGCGAAAAGCCACGATCGCGCGCGACAAGAGCATCAGCGACGCCGACGAGAAGGGATGGAAGGTCTATATCACCGCATTGGAGCGCATCATGGGATTGCTCGAGAAGACCGCGCTCATCCAGCAGGTCAAAGACCAGCTCGAAGGGGTGTCGGTCGGCGACCGTTCCTTGTACCGCAAGGTGTTCTTCCCGCAGATCAAGCCCGACTTCATGTTCACCAAGGTCATGGCGCAGTACCCGCGCGGCGGTCAGGAGGTGGATTCCTACGCCGTCGGCGAGACCGAGGTCGTCGTCTTCAAATTGCCGGACACCGTGCAGTACCTCTATCACGTCACGCCCCCCGAGTTCAAACTGCCCGAGGAGCAGTACGACCTGCTCGACACCGCGCGCAAGATACTGTCCGAGCACAAGCCTACCGAGGACGACTTCGTCGACCCCGAACGCATGCGCGACGTCTTCGCGAACGTGGGCAGCGACCTGCTCGAGGAGCTCGCGCTCAAGCGCGACATGGAACTGTCCGAGGAGGAGCTCGAGAAGCTCACGCGCATCCTCATCCGCTACACCGTGGGCTTCGGGCTCATCGAGGTCCTCCTGGAGGACCCGCGCATCCAGGACATCACCGTGAACAGCCCGACCGGGCGCACGCCCATCTATCTCGTGCACGACACCTACGAGGATTGCCTGACCAACATCCTGCCGACGATCCCCGAGGTCGAGTCGTGGGCGTCCAAGCTCCGCATGATCAGCGGCCGGCCCCTCGACGAGGCCAATCCCGTGTTGGACGCGGACATCACGATCCCTGGCGCCGCGAAAGCGCGTGTCGGCGCCATCGGACGACCGTTGGATCCCGGCGGGCTCGCCTTCGCCTTCCGACGACACCGCGACAAGCCATGGACGTTTCCGTTGTTCATCGACAACGGCATGATCAGTCCCCTCGCCGCCGGACTGCTCTCGTTTCTCATCGACGGCAACCGCACCTTCCTCATCGCCGGCACCCGCAGCGCGGGCAAGTCATCGCTCCTGGGCAGCTGCATGGTTGAGATCATGCGCAAGTACCGCATCATCACCATCGAGGACACCCTCGAGCTTCCCGGACCGCAGTTGCAGGACCTGGGCTTCAACCTCCAGCAGATGAAGGTCGCCTCCGCGTTGGCCAAGGGCTCGTCGGAGGTCCCTGCGGACGAGGGCATCAGAACGACGTTGCGCTTGGGCGACAGCGCTCTCATCGTGGGCGAGGTGCGCAGCGAGGAGGCCCGCGCCCTCTACGAGGCCATGCGTGTCGGCGCGTTGGCCAACGTGGTCGCGGGCACTATCCACGGCGACAGTCCCTACGGTGTGTACGACCGCGTCGTCAACGACCTGCGCGTGCCGCGGACCAGCTTCAAGGCCACCGATATCATCGTGGTCGCGAACCCTGTCCGCTCGGCCGACGGCCTGCATCGTGTGCGTCGCGTCACCGAGATCGCCGAGGTGCGAAAGCTTTGGGAGGAGGACCCGCTCGAGGAGAACGGCTTCGTCTCGTTGATGCGCTACAATCCGGAGACGGATACCCTCGAGCCGACCGACGCGCTCATCAACGGCGAGTCCGAGATCATCAAGGCCATCGCCGGCGCGGTGCGCGAGTGGGCTGGTGATTGGAGCGCGGTCTGGGAGGAGATCCAGCTGCGTGCGGAGCAGAAAGCGATGATCGTGCAGGCGGCGCGCGACGACAACGAACCGTCGTACCTGGAGGCGCCTTTTGTCATCGCGGCCAGCGACGCGTTCCACCGCATCAGCGAGGAGGCCCGCGCGCAGTCGAAAGAGAATGTATCGGAGAGGATAAAGCGTGAGTTCACCATATGGCTCGAAAGGGCGCGGCAGCAGCCTCGACAACCTGAAGCAAGAAGTCGAGCAGCGGCTTAACCAGGAGCTCGGGGAGGCGCAGGAGGTATCGAGCAAGGAGTACGTGGAGTTCAAGCGCGACAACGTGCCGATCCATCACTCCTTGTACGAGCGTGCCTGCCGATTCGCCGGCAAGACCCTGCCGATATCCGGCGGCAAGCGCGAGAAGGATATCGCGGCGTACCTTGCCGCGGCGCACGTGGATTGCAGGCCGGGCGACACCGTCTCGCTCGCGCTGCTCGCGCCTATCGTCGTGGTGTTCTTGAGCATCGTCCTCACCGTCTTCGTCCCGTACTCCCTTGGCGGCAGCCTGTCGTCGTACTGGTTGTTGTTCTCTCTCATCCTCGGCGTGATGGCCTACATTCCCCTCAAGAACATGCCGCAGTTCCTGGCCATGCGCTGGCGCCAGCAGGCCTCGAACCAGATGGTCATCGCGGTCTTCTACATCGTCACGTTCATGCGTCACACCCCGAACCTCGAGCTCGCGCTCGAGTTCGCCGCCGACCACATCGGCGCTCCCCTCGCATTGGACCTCAAGAAGGTGCTCTGGGACGTCGAGACCGAGCGTTTCCAGTCCGTGACCGAGAGCCTCGAGGATTATCTCGTGCAGTGGCGCGACGACGCGCGCGAATTCATCGAGGCATTGCACCTCGTGCAGTCCTCCTTGTACGAGACCTCGAACGACCGCCGCCTCTCCAGCCTGGACAAGTCTCTGGACGTCATGCTCGAGGAGACCTATGAGAAGATGCTGCACTACGCCCAGGACCTGAAGGGGCCCATGACCATGCTGCACATGCTCGGCATCGTGCTGCCCATCCTCGGCTTGGTCATCCTGCCGCTCGCCGTCTCCTTCTTCGAGACGAGCTGGACGATCATCTTCAGCTTCTACAACATCATCCTGCCCTTCGCGGTCTACTACCTTGGAAGGCGCATCCTCGCCACGCGCCCGACGGGCTACGGCCAGTCGGACATCGCCGCCGCGCAGCTCAATACCGCGAAGAAGAAGTTCGCGTCCCCCGCCTTCAAGGCCTTCGCCCTCGCGGCCGTGCTGTTATTCATCGGCGTCTCGCCCCTCATCATCCACGCCGCTTCTCCCACCTTCGACGCGCACATCGGCAACTTCAAGCTCCTCGGCTACCAGAACGAGAACGGCGTCTTGAAAGGGCCTTTCGGCCTCGGCGCCGGCTTGCTGTCCCTGCTCGTCACGCTCGCCGCCGGTCTGGGCCTGGGCATGTTCTACCGCTCGCGCGCCAAGGACCTCATCAAGCGGCGGGACGAGACGCGTCGGCTCGAGAGCGAGTTCGCTTCGGCATTGTTCCAGCTCGGCAACCGTATCGGCGACGGATCGCCTTCGGAGATCGCCTTCTCGAAGGTGGCGGCGGTCATGGAGGGGACCACCGCGGGCCGCTTCTTCGCGCTCGCCTCGAACAACATCACCTCGCTCGGCATGGGCGTGAAGGACGCCTTGTTCGACCCGCACCGCGGCGCGGTCACGCAGTTCCCCTCCGCCCTCATCGAGTCGAGCATGAAGGTGCTCGTCGAGTCGAGCAAGAAAGGCCCCGTCGAAGCCTCGAAGGCGTTGATGAGCATGTCCAATTACATCAAGGAGATGCACCGCGTGGACGAGCGGCTCAAGGACCTCTTGTCCGACGTGCTCTCGAGCATGAAGAGCCAGATCAACTTCCTGCTCCCGACCATCGCGGGCATCGTCATCGGCATCACGAGCATGATCACCACCGTGCTCGGCGCGATCCACACCCAGGAGCAGCAGCTCGGCAGCACGGGCGGGGCCGGTTCCTCTTCCCTGGGTATCGGCTCGAACCTCTTCCATCTCGGTGTGCCCACGTATTTCTTCCAGATCGTCGTTGGCTTGTACGTCGTGCAGGTCACGTGGATACTCGCGTACCTCATCAACGGTGTGGAGAATGGCATCGACCCCTTGTCAGAGGATTGGACCCGCGGCAAGTCTTTGCTGTACGCGACCATCCTCTACACGGTCATCGCGCTCGTCATCATCCTCATCTTCAACGTGATCGCCGGCCAGATCATGTCGAGCCTCGGCTGAACCCACGTTCCATGCTCCTTATATACAGGTGTTTACATAAGGTGTACGTGGCTCGATGCGCGCGTTGCGGACGCCTCGATGACGAGGAAGCGATTCCCGGGGTGCCATACTTCTGCGAGGACTGCGCGGAGGACTAGTCCCAGGCCTTGTTGAGCTTCCGCATCAGGATGAACGCTCCGAGATGGTAGGCGTTGTGCTGCGCCACGATGAACAGGCAACGCAGAACGGTGTGCTTCTCGCTGCTCGGCACTCTTTCCTCGAGGTCGGCTTGTTTCGCGATCTCGATGAGCTTCTCGCGGTCCCTCTTGAATGCCGCGATGGTCTGGTCCCAGGTGGCTTGGTCCGCTTCTCCCTCCGGCCAGTAGTCCGCGGGCCATGATCGCCCCTCGTAGTCTTTCTTCGTGATGTAGTCGAGCATGTCCTCTTGCGCCCTGCGCATGTGCTCGAGCAGTTGCCAGAACGTGTACTCCACGTTCGGCGCTCCCTCGTTGTACAATGCCGGTGGAAGGTCCTCGACGGCTTTGTCGAACGGCGCGTGCGCCCCCTTGCTCTCCAACATCCTGACGAGCTGTTCTCGGAGTTCTTCCATGTGTACCGCATATGCTATGATGCCTTAAACCTTCTGGAGAATGGGCTCGCCCGGATTGCTCGCATCCGAAGGATGCGATGCCGCAAGGACCTCGGTCCGTAGCGCTTCGAATCCGAAGAGCGATGGGCTCGCCCGGATTCGAACCGGGGACAACCCGATCTTCAGTCGAGTGCTCTCCCGCTGAGCTACGAGCCCGTACGCCTGCGGAACAGGCTGCGCCTTTAAAAGGTGTTCGTCTGCGCAAATCCGAAAAGCATTCAAATGCCCGCTTGTCGCCAACCATGTGGACTTCAAGCCGCTGGACCGGTACATCGACAAGCATCAGTTCGATCCCGAGCTGGAGATCGCGTACGGCAGGCGCGAAAAGGACGATCGGATCGTCGAGAAGTTGGCGGCCCCGCACCTGCCCCTTGCTATTAGTTTCGCCCATAGCTATTCGCGCCGCGGTTATCACGATCTCGAACAGGATCTTGAACAGGTGGCGATGATGGCGTTGTACGAGGCTGCGTGGAAGTATGACGGAAGGGGAAAGTTCACCTCATATGCCATGTGGTTCGTGCGAAAGAACATCTTCAACTGCATCAATGACGCAGGCCGGACCGTGCGGGTTCCGCGTAACGTCTATTCAATCCTACGCAAGAGTAGACGCCTTTTCGACGCAGAGATCGCGAAGGGTAAGAATCGGTCTGAAGCGCGCGCCGTGATCGCCGGCAGAATCAAGAACGAAGCCATCGTGGAGATGGTCGTTTCGGGAACGGGCATTCAGAGTCTTGACGCGCTTGCCTACTCGGATGGCACGCAGACGCGTCTTGATAACCTCGCGGATTCGGGGCCCGGTCCTGTCAGACGGTTATTCCGCGGCATCAGGAATGAGGATCTCGCAATCGCGCTCCAGCGGGTCGAGGAGAGGGGAGAGCCTCATTCTCGCTACATCCGGGTCATACGCAAGTACTACAATCTTGATGGTGATGGCGACTTCACGCTTAAACGAATCGGGAGCATGCTTGGCCTGACTGAGGACCGCGTGCGGCAGCTGCGCAACAAGGGGCTGCGGGCATTGCGGCCGATTCTCGAAGAGATGGGCTATGACCGTGCGGCGGCCTGACTACTCTTCGTCGTCTTCGCTCTTCTCTTCGGCTTCGGGCTCTTCGGAGCCGTCCGCCTTCTCGAGCGAGCCGTAGCGTCCAGCGGTCAGTTGCTTGTCGCCTTGCCACTCGTTCACGTAGCCGTTGACGACCTTGACCACGTCGCCGACCTTGAAGCGGTCCACGTCCTCGTTCCATAAGGTGAGGATGATCTTTCCCGAATCGTCCTCGAGCACGCTGTTGGCGACCTTGCCTGGCCGGCCGAATTTCTGGAATTCCCTCGCGGGAGATATCTCGAGGATCTTGCCCTCGACGTTCACGTTACCTTGTTTGGGCTGCAATTCACTGATTTTCACTGCCGATCACCTGTCGGGGCGAGAGTCATGCCATATATAAGTGTTCTCGCAGGGACTTTTTCGGTCTTTCCAACTATTCGGTCCGTATCATACAAGAAAGTGTATGGCGCAAGCCCATGCGCAAACGAGCCCCTGTATACTTCGACAATCCTTTGAAGCGGCCGTATTCTGACTGTCCGTACAGTAGGTTTATAAGCGAATATGACTTCCCGGCCCAAACGGTGTGACCACTCGCCGGTTGCGTGGGTTGCATTGGGGGAATGGTTCATGGGGAACAATAGTCATACAACACACACACGTCTCGCTCTCACCGCTCTTCTCATCCTCGCTTCGCTGGGCTTCGCGCTCGGCGCCGCCGGACAGGCATCGGCCGCCGTCTTCGTGCCGCTGCCGTTGCAGGTCGGCCCTGGACAGCAGTACCACAGCATCCAGGCCGCCATCGACAACGCCTCGAACGGAGATACCATCGATGTCGCCCCCGGCATCTATAATGAAACCCTGACCCTCGACAAGAACCTCACCCTCCTCGGCAACCAGAACGGTATCCCCGCCTGCGGTCGCATCGCCACAGAGACCATCATCAACGCTTCCAGCGGCAACCTCCTCACCCTCCAGGGAGGCAGCGCAGGCTCGGTCATCGACGGCTTCACCTTCATGGGCGGCAACAAACAACTCCAATCAACGAGCGGCCCCATCGACGACGTCCAGATCCTCAACAACCGCTTCGTCGGTTTCACCGGATCCGCGATCTTCCTCAATGACCAGGGCAAGGATATCACCATCCATCAGAACTCCATTGACGGTTCTTCGACCACCGGGTCGGGCGGGATGCTCCACCTCGATACCGATAGTTTCTCCGGGATGCAGATCACGAACAATTGCCTGTTCAACGCCTCGGGCCGGACAGGATTGTTCGTGGACGGCAGCAACAATGTCGATCCGAGCGCCGACCGGAACCCGCTCATCGCCAACAACCTGTTCGACGGTCTGGACACCGGGGCGAACCTCGGACACAACGCTTTCACCGGTGGCGACATCACGAACAACACCTTCAGCAACAACGAGTATGACGGCCTGCAGGGCGGCATACAGCACACGACCATCTCGTTCAACAAGTTCCACGACAACGGACGCTTCGGAATCGATCTGACGAGCTTCGGCAGCACCAACGTGAATCGTGGCGCGCAGTACGCGAACGTCGTGGAGAACGACTTCTCCGGCAATGGCTTCTCACACGACGGCGCAGGTATTATACTGAGCAACGGCCAGGCATCAGGCACCATCGCCACGAATGTCGTGCACGAGAACAACATCACCGGCAACAGGCAAGGAGCGATCTATACCGGCTCCGAGAGCGTCGACCTCATCCATAACTGGTGGGGAGACGCCACCGGCCCGTCCGGCGACGGACCTGGCACCGGAGACGCTGTCAGCGGTTCGAACATCGAGTATGACCCGTGGCTGTGCAGTCCTGCGTTCACCTCGAACATCAGCATCAACGGAACCTGCGCGCAGCCCCAACCCTCGTGCACCGAAGTCCCGAAGGAATGCAGCGAGCGCACCTATCCGCTTAATGCGCTTGCCGGCGTCCACCATGGGGACCACGTCCAGGAGGACCGCTCCAACGATCCTAGCACCGGAAACAACCCGTACGACTTCTGCGGGCCGATGACCTTCACGATCCCCTCGACCATCCACACCACCAACGGCCTGAGCCCGGATCAGTGGATCACGCTCCAGTTCAGCAACTCGACCGACAACGTCACCTGCGTCTACCACGACTCGAGCTCGCACCACGACCACGGGAGCAGCCAGCACTGGGACCTCGTCGGGTGCTACGCGGACTACAACGGTGCGACGCCGCCTGACCAGAGTTCCATCTATAAGGGAGGCGACAGCATCTCCGCCACGCATGTCCAGCTCAACATCACCGGCCAGAAACCTGAGGGCAGGGCGAACGCCCACGTGAACCTCAAGTCCGTCTGCGGTGATCCGACGCCCTCCTGCCAGCAGCCTGTCACGTGCGAGCAGGCGGTCCAGCAGGGCCTTCTCTGGGCGGACATGAACAGCGACGGCAGCGCGGTCATCCACAACAATGCGAACACGACCTTCGAGGTCGGCATCGCGTCCTATAATATGTACAACAGCCTCAACGACCTCGGCGGCTGGGGGCTCGACACGCAGACCCTCTATGATTACATGCTCGCGAACGTGAGCAAGCAGAGCACATCGGAGCTCAACGTGGAGATCCCTGAGTGCAAGGCACAAGTGGACGTCTTCTGCTTCAACACCACCGAGAACAGCCCCATCACGCACTTCAACCAAGAGAACGGCACGTGGTACCATGGCGTGGGCAACTTCATCAACTCCACCTTCGTGGGCGAGAGCTACTGCACGAACCAGACGACTCCGTCGTGCCAGCAGAATACCACGACGACTATCATCGTGAGCGATAACCAGGCCATGGTGAACGGCACCAACGCCGTCCCGACATGGGTCTCGACCGAGTATTGGTCGGCCGTGATCCCGAACGCGACGTGGATCTGGAGCTCGTACTACGTGCAGGACCCGCGCAACGGCGCGGTCAAGAACTTCACCCGTACTTTCACACTGCCCGGCAACGTGACGGACGCGAACCTCATGATCGCGGTGGACGACTACTATCGCGTCTGGTTGAACGGCAATCTCATCGTCACGAACAACGATCCCAACAACTTCAGATCCAGCGGGCAGGACTATCTCGACAACTTCTCGTCCTACCTGCATCCGGGAAGCAACACGGTGGTGTTCGAGGTCACGAACATGGCGGCGAATACCGACAGCCCGACGGACAATCCTGCTGGACTGCTCTATCGCCTGAACATCACGACCGACACCTGCGGTGGCGGCAACGGACGTTCCTACTGCGGCGACGGTATCATCAACCAGGAGACCGAGCAGTGCGACGGCAGCGCCCCGGCGGGCTACACCTGCACGAACGAGTGCACGCTCGAGAGAAAGCCGTTGTTCACCTGCAACGGCGACATCGCCTACCTGGACACCGCTGCCTCCAATCAGAGCGTCCTGTATTCCGTGAACACGACGACCGGTATCGGCACGCTCAGCCATGTCTTCCCTGAGGCGATGCGCAGCGTCGTCGCGGCGGACCACAACGGCACGCTCTACAGCATGCTGCCCAACGGCAGCAACACTGGCGATCTGATTATCCTGCGCGCGGACGGCACGATCGAGCACGTCGGCCCGACCGGTCTTTCAGGCAACACCGTCGCTATGGAGTTCGCTCCCAACGGAACGCTCTATGCGATGAACGAGAACACGAACCACCTGTACGAGATCAATACCGACACAGGCCATGCCACCTATCTGCATACGTTCATGCCCGACTCGCTCGGAGTGAGCGGTGGTGACCTTGCGGTCATGCCCAACGGCACACTCATCTACCTGCGCGCGGACGGCAACGTCTACGGCATCGACCTCAACAACAACTACACCACGACGCTGCTGGGCACGCTCGGCGGGAGCAGCTTCACGAGCCTCGGCTACGTGAACGAAACGTTCTACGGCCTCAGCCGCACCAATGACGGCCTGTACCGCTTCACGCTCGACCCGTTCAACGGATCGCTCGTGGCGAGCAACGTCGGACCGTTCGACTTCGGTGATGCGACCACATGCCCCGCGCCCGTACAGCAGCCGACCGACCCGGTCAAGCCCATCCTCGAGTGCGTGAACGCGTACGGCGAGGGTAACTACACCGCGTACTTCGGTTATCTCAACCAGAACAGCGTGAACATCACCATCCCGATCGGCAATGAGAACAAGATCACCGGCGGCGGCCTGTCCGGTCAGGACCAGGGCCAGCCCACGGTCTTTACGCCCGGGCGCACGCCGTACTATCCGAACGCGTCGTTCAGCGTGAACTTCGACGGCACGAACATGGTCTGGACCCTCAAGGGTCCTGACGGCTCCACGCGCACATCCACCGCGAGCGCGAACAGCAAGGCCTGCACGCCCATCTGCGGCGACGGTATCGTCGAGGCTGGAGAGCAGTGCGACGGCAGCGCCCCGAAGGGCTTTGTCTGCACGCCTGACTGCCAGCTCAAGGTCGACACCCAGTCCGTCTGCGACCCGAACATCCAGCTCGTGAGCAACGGCGGCTTCGAGACGCCGGCTCTCGCTTCCGGAGAGTGGGATATCTTCCCGAACGGGACGGCCGGGCTCGACTGGAACGTCGCGTGGGCCACCAATATCACGAGCTTCGGCGGTCACACGCGCCCCACCCTGGCGAACATGGAGATCCACAACAATGTCGCTGGACAGGGTGTGAACAACACGCAGTACACCGAGCTCGACAGCGACTGGTTCGGTCATAACCTGAGCCTGACGGGCAACCCTGCATCCGTGAAGATCTGGGAGGACCTCAAGACGATGCCGAACGCGACCTACAACATCAGCTTCGCGTTCAGCCCGCGCCCGGGCACGGACGCCGCGAACAACGACCTCCTCTTCTACTGGAACGGCCATCTGGTCGACACGATCAGCGCGGACGGCTCGTCCCTGAAGACCACGGACTGGAAGTTCTACAACTACTCGCTTGTCGCGACGAGCAACGTAACGCCGATCATGTTCGTTGACAACGGCACGCCCGACGGTCTCGGAACGTACCTCGACGCGGTGAGCACCACCTGCAGCACGCCAGCGCCAATCTGCGGCAACGGCATCATCGAGCGCGGAGAGACCTGCGATGACGGCAACAACGTCAGCGGAGACGGCTGCTCCTCGACCTGTCAGATCGAGAACGCCTGCCTGGTCCACGGCCAGACGAACACGAGCTACTACAACTCCTCATACAAGGAGTGGTACTTCTGGCACTACACGCCGGACAACTCGTCCGCGACCACGCGCTTCGTCTTCGGTCCGGGAACGCCGCTCAACAACGGCAGCGCCCAACTCGGCGTCGACCACAAGAGCCGCGCGGCGATCCTGACGAACATGTATTCCGGCACGATGCTCCGTGACATCCAGACGTTGAAGTACAGCACGTACAACAGCACTCCTGACGGTTGGACCGTTCCGTTCATGATGCCGGCGTACACGAACGTCAGCACCGCCAACTCGTCGAAGTATCCCCAGCTGTTCTTCCAGCCCGGTCTCGCGTACAACGTGACCAACAACACCTGGCAGACGTGGGACGCGCTCTCGAACACGAGCCGTGGCTGGTACTTCATGGGATGGAACAGCAGCCGCGACTGCTCGCTCGCGCACCCGTGCACCTTCAACGAAGTGCTCTCTAACTTCCCGGACGCCGGCGGTATCAAGTGGCATCCTGAGATGGGCTTCGAGCTCGGATTCTGGGGAACGCATGACTTCACGGGCTATGTGGACAACTTCACGATTTCCACCAACAAGATCTGCGAGCTCAACGACTTCGAGCCCACCGCGTACTGCGGCGATGGCATCGTCAACCAGCCGTCCGAGCAGTGCGACGGCAGCGCTCCCGCCGGCTGGACCTGCACGCAGCAGTGCCAGTTGCAAGCGCCTGTGATCCCCATCTGCAACGCGACGCAAATCGTCCAGAACGGCGGCTTCGAGTCTCCGCTCGTGAACACGAGCCAGGACTGGAACATCTTCCCTGACGGCACGGCAGGTCTTGTCTGGAACGTGAGCTGGCACAGCAACCAGACCACGTACAAGAACGAGACGCGTCCTGCCATCGCCAACGCTGAGCTCCAGAATCTCTATCCGGCCGAGAACGGCAGCCAGTACGCCGAGCTCGATAGCGATTGGGACGGCCCCACCGGCTCCCTCACTGGCGAGCCGGCGAGCGTCACGATGAGCCAGGTCCTGCCGACCATCGCGGGCGACCAGTACGACGTCGCCTTCAGCTTCAGTCCGCGCCCGAACACGCCCGCGTCCGACAATGTCCTCGTCGTGAGCTGGGAGGGCAGCCCTGTGGATGTCATCAGCGCCGCCGGCGGTTCCTCGGTCAACTGGACGACATATCACCTGCATCTCAACGCGACGATGAACGGCTCTGAACTCTCGTTCACCGACAACGGTACGCCCGACAGCCTAGGCACGTTGCTCGACGGCGTCTCGGCGGTCTGCCAGCCCCGCGAACCCTACTGCGGCAACGGCATCGTCGATCCCGGCGAGCAGTGCGACGGCAGCGCCCCCAAGGGCTTCACCTGCACCTCTAACTGCACCATCGAGGTCCACACAGAGGAGATCCCGCCCCTGTTCACCTGCAGTGAGGGCATCCTGTTCTTGGACACCGCGCCCTCGAACGAGAGCCGCCTGTATACCGTGAACACGACGACGGGCATCGGCACGCTCAGCCATGTCTTCGGTGAGGCGATGCGCAGCGTCGTCGCGGCGAACGACAACGGCACGCTCTACAGCATGCTGCCCAACGGCAGCAACACGGACGGCCTGGTCATCCTGCACGACGACGGCACGATCGAGAACATCGGTCCGACCGGCTTGCCGGGCAACACCGTCGCCATGGAGTTCGCGCCTGACGGCACGCTCTACGCGATGAACCAGAACACGAACGGCCTGTACAGCGTCGACGTCAACACAGGTCACGCGACCCTGCTCCACACCTTCGCTCCGGGAGTGCAGGGCGGCGACCTCGCTGTCACGCCCGACAACATGCTCGTCTACCTGCGCTCGGACGGCAAGGTGTACGGAGTCGACCTCAACGACAATTACACGACGACGCTGCTCGGCAGCATCGGTTGGAGCGGTTTCACGAGCCTCGGTTACGTGAACGGTACGTTCTACGGCCTGTCGTTCAACGACAACCGCATGTACAGCTTCACGCTGGGTCCGTTCGACAGCTCGCTCGTGGCGAGCAAGGCGGGTCCGTTCGCCTACGGCGATGCCACCTCGTGTCCCGCGCCCGAGCCGCAGCCCTACGTGTGCGAGCCCGGAACACAGCTGTTGACCAACGGCGGCTTCGAGTATCCGGTCGTGAACAACTCTGCGGAGTGGGATATCTATCCGAGCGGCACCTCTGGCCTTGGCTGGAGCGCGGCCTGGGTCCCCGGACCGAACACCTACCAGAACGAGACGCGGCCTGATGTCGCGAACGTCGAGCTGCAGCACGACGTGAACGGCTGGCTCGCCAAGCAGGGCGAGCAGTACGCCGAGCTCGACAGCGACTGGTACGGTCCCAACGACAGCGTCTCGGGAGAGCCCGCGAACAGCATCATCTCGCAGACGGTCCCGACCGCCCTCAACGGCAGCTACCACTTGACCTTCGCCTTTAGCCCGCGCCCCGGTTCGCCCGCGAGCACGAACACGCTCCAGGTGTATTTCGGCGGACAGCTCGTCGCGAACATCACCGCGAACGGCACGAACCAGACGGACTGGACGACGTACGGCTATAACCTCGTCGCGAACTCCTCGAACACGACGCTCTCGTTCGTCGCCAACGGCACGTCAGACAGCCTCGGCACCTTCCTCGATAACGTCAGCCTGACGTGCGGCTCCACCGAGCCCGTGTGCGGCAACGGCGTGCTCGAGCAGGGCGAGCAGTGCGATGACGGCAACAATGTCAGCGGCGACGGCTGCTCTGCGACCTGTCAGATCGAGACGCCGCCTCCGGTGTGCGAGCAGCAGAACGTCACAACCCTCATCGTGAGCGATAACCAGACGATGGTCGACGGCCACAATGCGGTCCCGACGTGGGTCGCAGGCCCGTGGACCTCGCTGCCCAACGCGACATGGATCTGGAACCAGACCTATGTGGCCGAGCCCCGTGACGGAGAGACGCACAACTTCACGCGCACCTTCACCTTGCCCGGCAATGTGACCGGCGCATCCCTGCAGATCGCCGCGGACAACAGCTATCGCTTCTGGGTGAACGGCGCGCTCGTCGGCGCTGACCCGAGCCAGGACAACTACGGCTCTGCGGACAGCTATACCAACGTGTCATCCTACCTGCACGCGGGTTCCAACACCATCGTCTTCGAGGTCGAGAACTGGGCGTGGCCAACGGACAGCCCGACGGTCAATCCCGCTGGACTGCTCTATCGCCTGAACGTCACGACCGATACGTGCGGCGGCAACGGACTGCCTGTCTGCACGCCGACGAACGTGACGCGCATGGAGGCGCCGTATCCCGCGAGCACCGTTGAGAGCGCCCATCAGGGCCTGACCCTCGGTGGACAGTCCGTGCGCCCGCAGCGCAGCAACCCGACGCAGGGTCTCGCGCTTGAGGACACGCATAGCGAGAGCGACTTCTATACGCTCGGCTTTGGCGGCAACATCACGGTCGGCTTCCATTACCCGGTCATGAACGGTCCCGGACCCGACGTGGGCGTCGTGGAGACGACATGGAAGACGAACAGCTACCCGAACGAGACCGCCGATGTCTACGCGAGCAACGACATGGTCGATTGGACGTTCCTCGGTGTCGCCGACAACCACAACAAGTCGAACGGCGATTACACGATCAACACCTTCGACCTCGGAAGCATGCCCTACGCCAAGTATGTGAAGATCGTGGACACGACGAACAAGTCCTTGTTCACGGGCAACAATGCGGCGGACGGCTTCGACTTGAACGCGGTCCTGTCCTTGCAGAACGACACCTATCCCGCTTGTCAAGAGCAGGGCGTTTCCACCTGCGAGCAGGCCATCCAGGACGGCAAGCTCTACGGCGCGATCGTGGACGGCACGGCCTACGTGTACAACAACGCGAGCCAGTCGTTCAACGTGAGCATGGTGTCGTATGGCGTATCCGGTCCAGCCTTGTCAGACCAGTCGCTCGTTGATTGGAGCACGCAGGTCGTGAACGGCAGCGGCAGCGCGCAATATCATGTGGACATCCCGGAGTGCGCCGCGCATGTGATGCTGGTCTGCGGCCATCCGCTCGAGGGCGATCCGCTCTATTACAACCGCGTACTCGACGAGCAGTACAACGAGGCGCCCTACTGTGGCGAGCAAGAGGGAGGGCAATCCCTCAAGCTGACGCTCTTGCCGGACTTCCCGGACAACGGTCGCTGGGAGTTCAGCTGCATGCCGACAGGATACACTCCGACGAACTATTCATGGGACTACGGCAACGGCGAGCACGCGACGGGCAACAGCTCGTACAGCCCGTTCCTGCCGGTGGTGACGTACAACAAGACAGGCCAGTACACGGTGACCTGCAACGCGACCGATGGATTCACGAATCTCACGGCCAGCATCCTGGTCAACGTCACGCCTGACGAGATCGTGAACACCACGAGCACGAACACCACGAACTCGACGAACGAGACGAACACCTCGGGCAACCAGAGCATCCCGCCGCTCGTGATACACTCGCACGGCAACGGTATCAACGTGACGTGCGACCAGTTCCCGTGGGCGAACTTCTGCCCGACAGCGGCTCCGTCGGACAACCTGGGCAACAACCAGGCGCCGATCATCACGACGGAGAGCACGGGCACGAACGGCACCGGGGGCGAGCATAACGGCACCGGCAACAATACCGGCAACAGCATCACGGGCAACGCGCTCGCGCAGGGCGGCGTCCCGCCGGGCTGGCAGACCATCCTCGCCATCGTGTTGATCGCTCTCATCCTCGCGGGAGTGCTCGGCTTGTACTGGTACAACAACAAGTAGTTCTCTTTTCTTCTCTGTTTTCGCTATCTAGCGCAAGCGCTCGTGCAGCACGCGCGAGAGCTTGGTGAGCGCGACGCGGTCCTGCTTTTCCGTGTCGCGGTCGCGGACGGTGACTGTATCGTCCTCGAGCGTCTCGTGGTCGATGGTCACGCAGTAGGGCGTGCCGATGGTGGATGCGCGCAAGTAGCGCTTGCCGATACTCCCGCTCTCGTCATAGGTCGCGACCAGGCCGTCGTGCAGGAGCATCTGGAACACGTCGTTCGCCTTGGCGGCGAGCTTCTTGACAAGAGGCAGCACCGTCACCTGCACAGGCGCGATGCTGTATGGCAGGCGCAGCGTCGTCTTTCCTTCCGATGCATCCTTCTCGTCGTAGAAGATGTCGAGCAGTGCGTACACGGGCCGGTCGACGCCGAACGCGATCTCGATGACGTTGGGCACCACGCGCTCCTTGCGCTCCTCGATGAACACATCGAGCTCCTTGCCGCTCGCTTTCGCGTGCTGCCGGAGGTCGTAGTCGGTCCGGTCGTGCACGCCGCAGACCTCTGTCCAGCCGAATGTCGGCAGGTCCACCTCGATATCCCACGCGTCGGCGGCGTAGAAGGCCTTCTCGTCGGGCCCGTGCTGCCGGAGGCGTAGTCTATCCTCCGGGATGCCGAAGTCGCAGAACAGGGCGTATGCGAGGTCCAGGGCGTATGCGTAGGCGTCGCTCTGGAGGAACTTCTTGCGCGCGTCCGAAAGCCTCATCCGCAATGCGGGTTGTCCTTGCTCTTGGGTGTGCCAGTCGAGTATGGGAACGTCGTGGGTCTTGACCTTGTCGAAACCGGGCCAGTCGTCCTTCTTCTCGGGATCCACGAAGAGCTGCGCCTCCGCTTGCGTGAATTCGCGCATGCGCAAGAGGTGCTGCCGCGGGCTGATCTCGTTGCGGTAGGCCTTTCCTATCTGGAACACGCCGAAGGGCAGTCGTTTCCGGAAGTGCTCGACGTAGCGCGGGAACGGCAGGTAGGTCGCCGTCGCCGTCTCGGGCCTGTTGTAGGCCTCCATGTCCGTGCCGATCGTCGTGCGCATCATGAGCGAGTGCTGTTGTATCTCCATCTTCCACTTCGCTCCTGAGGGCGAGGGTATCTTGTGCTTCTTGATGGCCGACAGCAATTCTTTGGGAGCGGTGGGCACGGGCTCCGCGATGCTGTTCTCCTTGTAGTGCTCCTCGATGATCTTGTCCGCCCGGTAGACGTTGCCCTCCGCGTCGGCTATGAGCGGGTCGGTGAAGCCGCCGAGGTGCCCGGAGGCTTCCCAGACCTCTTTGGGTAGTATGGTCGGCGTCTCGACCTCGAAGAAGCGGTGGGCGGAGAACATCTCGCGTATTCGCCGTTCCACGCGTCGCTTGAGCAGCGTCCCGTTCGGCCCGTAGGTGTAGAAACCCGCCACTCCCCCGTAGATCTCCGGGGACGGTCCCCAGACGAATCCCTGCTGCTGCAGGAATGGTATGAGCGTTCCGAGCCGCGCGTCGTCTGCCATGCATCCGGAAGGCGAATGCTCGTTTATAAGCTTTCGTCGCTAGGAGGCCCCGTCCGCGAGCAGACGCTTGAGATTATTCATCGTCTCTTCTTGACTGGCTGTCACCCACCGGACCCCCGCTGAACTGAGCACCCCGATTGGCAGGGC
The DNA here is from genome assembly GCA_046704725.1 of Candidatus Woesearchaeota archaeon. Lineage (GTDB taxonomy): Archaea > Nanobdellota > Nanobdellia > Woesearchaeales > SKIA01 > SKIA01. The sequence continues at coordinate 70,456 of JBJKRI010000002.1, forward strand.
GAGGAGTGACACGATCGGGGAGATATGTGGTTCCGCGATCCCCACTACATAGACGCTGAATGCGCATGCTGCGGTTGCTGCACATACCGCTAGGGTGTACCCCTGCATGCGCGTGTCTTGCTGGGTCAGTGCGAGCATCTTGGCGGTGAGCTCTTTCGCCATGGCGTTCATGTGTTTTTCGATCGCATGGATGAGGGAGATGATCTCTGCTTCCTCGCTGACGAGGTCTGCGTAGGCGTGGTCGTTCTCGTTCTTGAGTGCGGCGTATTCCTTTTCGAAGACCTGCAGCAGCGATTCCTCCTCGTTCGCGCACTCCCGCTCGAGCGCGAGGGATTGTTCCATGTAGTTGTCGAACGTCTTGTCGTGGCGGCCAGTACGGTCGAGCCGGGCGACGTTCGTCTGCAAGCGATCACCGCTCTTCTTGATCTTCCAGACAATATGCCGGAGCGTCGGGTCGTCGTGCCGTTTCTCATCAGCGCCGAGGAGGGCCATGAGGGCGACGCGTCTTCCCTCTCGATACCCTTCGACGTACCCGCCACTCGCCTTCCAGTCCCGCAGAAGCTCCCTGTCGAGCTTCGCTTTTTCGAACATCAGGCCCGCGAACCGCTCGCGCCGCTCCTCCATCACGCGCTTGAACGTGTTCGCGTATCTTTGGAGGTCCATACGTCTCTTTCTCATCTTTCCCTTCTTCAAGATTCTGTTTTTTGCTCTTCGGCGCCTGAATCATTCCTAAAACATTTAAGGGATGGCTGTGACCTTCGTATATGGACATCTCGATACTCATATTACAGTTCTTCGTTGGTGCAGCGATCTTCCTCGGCCACGGTTTTCCCAAGCTCAAGGGCTTCTCCGGGACGGTCCAGTGGTTCAAGAGCATCGGTTTCGGCACCGCCGGCGCGATCTGGTCCTCCGGGACAGAGGGCATCGCGTCCGTCCTGCTCGCGCTCGGCATCTTCCCGCGCATCATGGCCGTCTTGATCGGCATCACGATGATCGGCGTGCTGGGCTTCCACATCCGCCGCAAGGATTCCTTCACCAAGGCGTGGGAGGTCCCGTACCTGTTCCTGGTGAGCATGGTGGTCATCGCGCTATCCGGAGCGAGCCTCTGGGGCTTGATCGTCTAGGGCCTTCGAAAGACACTTAAACCGTCCTTGGAAGAGCGTCCCATGATTGATGTCACGCACGGGCTTTCCAGGTTCGATGTCATGCTCGTCCTGCAGTTCCTCGCAGGCGCTGGGCTCTTCTTCGGCCACGGGCTTCCCAAGCTGCGCGACTTCTCGAAGACGCTCGTCTACTTCCGCAAGAACGGCTATGGCGCTTTCGGCGCCGTCTGGACCGCGGCGGTCGAGGGTGTGTGCTCCGTGCTGCTCGCCTTGGCGGTCTTCCCGCGCGTCATGGCCGCCCTGGTCGGCGTGACCATGCTCGTCGCCATGTCGCACAACTGGAAGGACCGCAAGCCGTTCGAGGGCTGGGAGAACGCCTACCTCTACTTCATCGCGGCCGTCATCATCGTCTTGGCGGGCGTGAGTCCTTGGGGCATTACGCCCTGAGTTTTCGGTCTTTATTCTCATTCAGGAAATGAGTTTCGCTCCTTTCAGTCCTGCGAAATCAGTGTCGCAGGTGAGCAGACGCGCTCCCAGGGCGTCGGCCGTCATGAGCGCGAGCGCGTCGCCGTACGAGAACTTCTTGCGTTTCTTTCTCGCTTCTGTATAGAGCCTGGACGCGTTGATGGCGAGTTCTGCGTCGACGGGCATGACATGCATCTGGTCGAGGGTCGCGCGAGCGACGAGCTCGTCGTCAGCGCCCGTCCTTCGCGCATGCACGCACACCTCCATGATGTTGAATGCGCACATCGTCGCTCGTTTGTGTGCGATCTCTTTCTCGACGTGCGCCCCTTTCGTTGTTCCCCGCAGGTATTCGATCCACGCGGATGCATCCAAGACGATGTCTTTACGTGTACTTGGATTGGGCATCCGCGTCCTTCCTCCATCCCGCAAGATCGGGGAAATCCCCGTAATGCGTCGTTGCACGCTTCTTCGGCTCGAAGTAGATGGTGTCTCCCTCCCGCACCCCGAGGCGGTCCACGACGTCCTTAGGGATGCGCACCATGAGCGATCCGCCGATCCTCTTCACGCGCTGCATGATTTCTCCCATGCTGTACGCGAAGAGAAATGGGTTATTATACTTTTCGATATAACTTTTTTCCAGTTCCTGGCTGAAAGCTGGAACCCGTCATCCTAAGCGGCCTGCTTCGCGAGCCACGAAGCTTCGTCATCGGACAGTTCGAAGTAGTCGATGAGCGCGCTGTGCTTCTCGCGCTTGAGCATGACCGCGATGTAGGGCAGTATGTCGTTTCGCGCTTCGCGCACGGACACGTGCGTCCGCTCCGCCACCTTCTTGGCGACGGCGTCCTTTTTCGCTCGCGCCTGGTTCGCCCGCCAGTACTGCAGCGGTCTTGTCGAGCGTTGGTATTTCGTGAATCCGCTGTAGCGTTCTTTCTTGGCGAGCGCCACCCCTGCGGTCATGTCGTCGATGACGTAGACGAGGAAACGCCACCACTGCCAGCGGCGGATGCGTCCACGGAAGACGTCCGCCCTGCTCAATGCGTCCATCGCCGCGGCAAGGTCCTCCGGCTTGGTGTACTCTCGCGGCGTGTTCTCGTCCACCCACAAGAAGACGTCGTCGATGTTCTCGTCCACCGCGTCCACGGCCTCCCTCGCGAGCTTCGGGTCGCTGCCCTTGAGGATGCGCCGCAATGCCGTGAACATGCTCTCCGCCCGTCTCCTGTCGCCCAGGTCGTCGAGGTCCTGCTTGTCGATGAGCTTGTCCTCGCCGAGCGTCTGCAGGTCTGTCAACGCGCCGCGAAGATCCCCTCCGGACCGTCTGGCAAGAGCGGTCAACGCCTCCTCCTGGTAGGCGATGCCCTCTTTCTCGCACACCCGTTTGAGCACGGAGAGCACCGACGCGTAGGGCAGGTTCTTGAGCTCGACCATCTCGACGTACTTGCGCAATGTCGAGAGCTTCTTGCTCCACGGGTCGTTCGCGGTCAGAAGCACGGGAAATGGCGACTCCCGGATGAGCGCCGCCATCGCCGCCGCGCCGCCGCGGTCTTTCGTCCCGGACAGGCCGTCGATTTCGTCGAGCAGTATGAGCTTTCCTTTCGAGAACAGTGATTGTTGCTTTGTTGCAGCGCCGACGCGCTGCTGGATGGCGTCCTTGTTGCGCACGTCCGACGCGTTGACCTCGACGATCTCCAGGTCGAGCTCTCCGGCGACGGCGTAGGCCAGGCTGGTCTTTCCCGTGCCGGCCGCCCCGTACAAGAGCAGCCCTTTCTTCTTCTGCGAGCCGTGGTTTCGCACGAACGCCAAGGTCTTCTCGACCGCCGTATCGTGTCCCTGGATCTCCTTGGTGCTCTTGGGGCGGTACTTCTCGGCGAACGGCTTCTCCATGCTCGTGTGACGGCACCGCCCTTTATGGTCTTTTCCCTCGTGTCTGGTCGTGACAAATCCTTTTAAGGGGTGGTGTGCGAGCGGAGCGTATGGGAAGAGTGGAGCTCGAGTGCGATGACGGCATCTCCATCGAGATGTCGATCCCCGACAGGGTCGGCTATGACGAGTTCGTCTCGCACGTCGAGCGGCTCGAGAACCTCATCCGTCGCCACGAGGCGCCGGTCGCCGAGGCGAAAGAGCTCGAGCAACGGTTGACCGCGCTTGAGGAGCACGCCCAGCGTGTCATCGAGGTCCTCGACCAGATGACCCGCCAGTCCTAGAGCGCGAGGCTCAGGACGTACAAGATGATGCCGATGGGCACGAGTATCCAGTACTCGCGCGGCGCGATCCCCCACCATTCCGTGTGCCAGGGGATGCGCTCTTTCTTGAACCGCTTGATCCCGTAGGCTGGATTGAGGACGAACCACAAGAAGTCCTCCACCGTCCAGAGCAGGAGCACGAAGGCGATGATGCGCAGCTCGAGCGTGACGCTGAACGCCTCTCCCAGGAGGAACGGGACGTTGAGCAATGTCAGCAAGAGCAGGTTCAGGAAGAAGTGGTATCCTGTGAGGGCCTTCCCGTTGTTGAATATGCGCGTCCAGCGGTTCTCCACGCGCCAGGTCGGCAGCTCCGCGGCCCATCCCGACCTCCCCTCGATCTGTATCTCGAGCAGGGCGAGCACGGTCGCGGCCACGAGCACCGCGACGACGAACAGGACGATCGCGAGTATCACAGTGCTTCCACCGCGCGAGCCTTTTTATATGAATCTGTCGTCACGCCCGATTATGGAGCTGCCCAAGCGCTACGACGCCCAAGAGGAGGAGCCGAAGCTCCAGGCCCTCTGGCGCAAGGAGAGGCTGTTCGCCTTCGACGAGAAGAGCGACAGGCCCGTCTTCTCCATCGACACGCCGCCGCCGTACGCGAGCGCCGATCACCTGCACGTGGGCCATGGCATGCACTACAGCCAGTTCGAGTTCGTCGCGCGCTACAAGCGCATGCGCGGTTTCAACGTCTTCTTCCCCATGGGCTTCGATGACAACGGCCTGCCCACCGAGCGCTACGTCGAGAGAAAGCACAAGGTGGACAAGCGCAGCATCAACCGCGCGGATTTCATCAAGCTCTGCTTGGAGGAGACGCGCAAGACGGGCAAGACCTATGAGGAGCTCTTCGACAGCCTCGGTTTCTCCATCGACTGGAGCCTGCTCTACCAGACCATCGACAAGCGCAGCCAGCGCGTCAGCCAGGCCTCGTTCATCGAGCTCCACAAGAAGGGGCACTTGCGCCACGAGGACCTGCCCACCACCTGGTGCGTGAAGTGCCAGACCACGATTGCGCAGGCCGACCTCGAGAACGTCGAGCGCAAGAGCACGTTCAACGACGTCGCTTTTTCAGTGGATGGGAAAGAAGCGATCATCAGTACGACGCGTCCTGAATTGATACCTGCGTGCGTCGCTTTGGCAGCGCACCCTGATGACAAGCGCTACAGCAAGCTCAAGGGCAAGCGCGCGAAGGTCCCGCTCATGGATTACGACGCGCCCCTCATCTTCGACGAATCCGTCGATATGGAGAAAGGTACCGGGCTCATGATGGTCTGCACCTTCGGCGACAAGGAGGACATCGAGAAATGGCATGTCCACGACCTCGACCTGCGCATCATCTTCACGGAGGACGGCAGGCTCAATGAGCTCGCAGGACCGTACAAGGGCCTGCGTATCAAGGAGGCGCGCGAGAGGATCATCGCGGACCTGGAGCAGAAGGGCTTCCTCAAGGGCAGTCGTCCCATCGTGCACGCCGTGAACGTGCACGAGCGCTGTGGCACCGAGATAGAGTTCCTCAAGAAAAAGCAGTGGAGCGTCGTCGTGCTCGACAACAAGGATGCGCTCATCAATGCTGGCCGCGCGATCGACTGGCATCCCGCGCACATGCGCGTGCGCTACGAGCACTGGGTCAAGAATCTCCAGTGGGATTGGGTCATCAGCCGCCAGCGCTACTACGGCGTCCCCTTCCCCGTCTGGTACTGCAAGAAGTGCGGTGCTGTCAAGCTCCCTGCGATAGACGACCTGCCGGTCGACCCGCGCGACGGGATGCCCAAGACCCCGTGCGAGTGCGGTTCGGATTCCTTCGAGCCGGAGATGGACGTCATGGACACGTGGATGACGAGTTCGGTGAGCCCGCAGATCAACGCGCACTGGACCTTGCCCGACGAGCGCAAGGGATTCCTGCCCATGTCGCTTCGCCCGCAGGCGCACGATATCATCCGGACTTGGGCGTTCTACACGATCGTCAAGAGCCATTACCTCACAGGCCAAAAGCCGTGGAACGATGTCATGATCAGCGGTCACGGCCAGGACCCGCACGGCCAGAAGATGTCCAAGAGCAAGGGCAACTTCGTCGTCGCCCAGGACGTGATCAAGAAGTATTCCGCGGACGCCTTCCGCTTCTGGGCGGCCTCCACCAAGCTCGGCGAGGACCTGCCCTACCAGGAGAAGGATATCGTGACCGGCCAGAAGACCGTCACCAAGCTCTGGAACGCCGCGCGCTTCTCGCTCATGCACCTCGCGTCGTATGACGGCAATGTCCCCGAGGCGGAGCTCGAGCTCTTCGACAAGTGGATCCTCACCAAGTTCGCCAAGCTCGTGGAGGACGCGACCGAATCCTTCGACCGCTATGAGTACAGCCGCACCAAGTCGGAGACCGAGAACTTCTTCTGGAACGTCTTCACCGCCGATTACCTCGAGCTCATCAAGGACAGGCTGTATAACCCCTCCGAGCGCGGGCCCGAAGCGCACCTGTCCGCGCAGTTCGCGCTCTACGAGGTATTGCTGGGTATATTGAAGCTCTTCGCGCCGATCATGCCGCACGTCACCGACCACATCTACCGTCTGGGTTTTTCCGAGCGCGACGGCCACAAGAGCATCCATGTCACCGATTGGCCCGAGGTGCGCGAGGAGTTCCTCGACGCCGAGGCCCATCAGGCCGGCGACATCCTCGTCGGCTTCCTGTCCGAGGTGCGCAAGTACAAGTCCGAGAACCAGTTGTCCATGCGCGCGGAGATAGATCATGCCACCATCGTGCTCCCCAAGCATTTGCGCGAGCGCGCCGAGGCCGGCCTCCGTGATTTCCAGGCGACCGCCCGCATCACGGACATCTCCTTCGAGGAGGGCGAGCCAGCCATCCGCATCGGCTGAAACCAAAAAGTATTTCTGTGATCGTCTCTAGCCGAAGGGCATGGTTGCGCAGGGGCCTTTTCAGCTTGGGAATGCGCGCGTGTCGGCGCGGCTCGATTGCCGGACGACAGCACGCATCGATGCGCGTACCGTACGGCCGCTCGCCCATGCACCGGGGATTGATGAGGAGTATCTTCCTGACGTGCCCGAAGGTGATTCTGTGTACGCACGGATGATGCGCGATCCGCCCTATCGGCGCGCATAGATGCGTTGCGCGATTCGCGCGAGCGCGTCCGTGTCTTCGCTGCCAAAGAAATGGATCTCCCCGTTCCCGAGCACGTCCGCCTCGATATCGCCGAAACGTTCTGTCCGCATTCGCATCGGATGCTCCCGGACCGGTTTCGCCGAGAGGCAGCTCGCCTGCACGCACCAGGTGATATAGTATTCCTCGGTCGGGATGTCCGCCCGTGTCTCGCAGACGGGGCACGAGCGCTCGTTGCGTATCTCTTGCTCGCCGTCCGCGGTGATAAGGAAAAGTGAATGGGGGGTGCTATCATCGAGCGCCATCTTCGTGAGCAGCGCTTGCCGCTGCGCGATGCGGTCCGCCAGTGCCGGGTCGATGTCGCGTCCGCGGCAATCCTCCACCGGCACCTTGCCGCCGTACACGCATTCCAGGCAGGGCTTTCCCGTGAAGGCGGCCGCGACGCCGTGCTGTTTTCCCGCGGCCGCGTGCACCAATGGCACGCCGTTGCGCAGGCACCATCTGTTGAGCAGGATGCGCGTGAGCATGTTGTCCGTGCAATCACAGACCGCCTCCGCTTCCGAGAGCAGGTCGAGGTTGGTACGGTCCAAGAAGGTGGCGATCGCTTTCTTTTCGAGCCGCTTTCCCAACGCATCCGCTTTCGTCGCTCCCAGCTCCTCTTCCGTGAACGCTTGTGTGGAGAGGTTTTCCTCGGAGACGATATCGTGGTCCACGAGCAGCAGTTCGTGCTCCGACAAGAGTGTGGCCAGGCGCGAGCCGAGCGTGCCGCAGCCGACGATAGCGATCATGGTGCGGTGAAACTTTCGGTGCTTAACTGTATTTCCTACCAGTCGAAGTAGGGGTTGAGGTGGATGACGAAGAGTCGGTGCTGCTTCTGGTACGGCTCCAGGCTCAATTCCTGCACCACTGTCGCGCCGCCCTCCTCGAGGCGGTGGCGCGCCTCGGCGAAGACCGCTGCCGGCTCTGCCGTGCTGTTCACTGCGGCCGCCTTCAATGAGAGGATGCCCACGCCCTGCCGTGACAGGAAGCGGTCGCAGTTCGCTAGGAAGATGCCGACCTGGTCCCGCTGCGCGATATCCTGGAAGACGACGTCCACTTTTTCCTGCATGTAGTGTGCGTAGCTGTCCGGGTACGCTGCGTCGCCGAGGATCGGCAGTACGTGCGGCATGTCTTCCGCCAACGGCAGGAAGTGCCGCATCATCTCCGGGCTCTTCTCGACGGTGATGAGCTCGACGGGTTTCTCCGCGATGTGCGAGACGGTGTATCCGTGCGACGCGCCGATGTAGAGCACGCGCCGTACAGAGAAGTAGCTCTCCGGCAGCCCGTTCTCGATGGCCGCGCGGATCTTGCTGCGGTACGGGTCCCATGGGAGCGTGCGCGGGTCGGTCCCGTGCAATGAATGCAGTTCTTTCTTCGCCCAGTTCACGCGGGGCTTTGCCGGTTTCTTCGCGATGCGTTTCTTCGTGGTCTTCTTCGTCGCTTGTTTCGCCGTGGGCTTCTTGGCCTTCTTCACGGTCTTCTTCGCTGTCTTTTTCACGCTTTTTTTGGTCTTTTTCTTGGCCGCGCTCTTTTTCGTCGCTTTCTTTGCCGCTCGTTTCTTGGTGCTCTTCGCGACGCGTTTCGTCGTTCTCTTGGCGGTCTTCTTGGATGGGCGAGCGGTCTTGCGCGTTCTCTTTGCCGTGGGCTTCTTGGCCTTCTTCACGGTCTTCTTCGCTGTCTTTTTCACGCTTTTTTTGGTCTTTTTCTTGGCCGCGCTCTTTTTCGTCGCTTTCTTCGTTGATCGCTTGGCGGTCTTCCTTGTCGCGCGCTTCTTCGTCGTTTTCTTCGAGGGCGTGCCCGTTACCTTGTGGATAAGCGATCGAAGACTACTGGGCATAGAGCACCTCCTGCCGCAACGACTCTCCCTTGAACTGTCCCTTGAACACGTCCAGGCGCGCCGCCAATACCGCTCTGCTCGCGAGCACGCGGAGCGCCCGTTCGTTCGTCGCGAGTTCGTGCCGTTCGAGCAGGCTCTTCCGCTGCGGTCCGCCGAAGGTTCCTGATTCGTTGCCAAGGCGCATCGCGTCGCGCTGCGTGAGCTTGCTCAGTGCGGTCATGCTGCCTGCCGCTTCGATGAAGGCGGCCATGGTCTCCGCTCCGAGCAGCGCGTGCAGGTTCTTTCCAGCGTGCTGCGCGAGCTTGTCGAGCTTGGGCGTGCGTCCCTTGCACACCTGCTTGAGCGCTTTCCATCCCGAGTCGTCCATATCGGCTCCGATGCCGTTCGCCTGCCAGGCTTCGCGGCCGTCCTTGGCGATCGCGTCGCGCGCTTCTGCGGGCTCCATGTCGGGCAAGACGGCGAACAGCCAGTGCTCGAGGGCCCCTTCGCGTCCTTCGACGCAGCGATACGCATGGACGAGTACGGAATCGGGGGTGAGGGGTTCTCGGAGCTTGCTGCGCACCTCTTCGATGGCCTGCTGCCTCCACCCCGCAAAATCCATGCTTTCGGGGAACGGCCAGTCCCTTATAAGCGTTCATGTGCTGCGCCCAAGATTTAAAAGCCGAACGCCGTTCTGGGCGGTATGAAGGACGCCCCGAGGATCACCGCGAAGCAGCGCTTCCATCTCAAGCAGTTCATCAAGGAGCTGGAGCAGTATCGCGGCCGGGGGACAGAACTCGTCACTGTCTACGTGCCTGCAGGCTATGAGATGGCCAAGATCATCCAGCACCTCGCGCAGGAGCAAGGGACCGCGACGAACATCAAGAGCACGACCACGAGAAAGAACGTCATCGACGCTTTGGAGCGCATGATACAGCACCTCAAGCTCTTCGAGCGCACCCCCAAGAACGGTCTTGTCGCGTTCTCGGGCAACGTGGCCGAGCGCGAGGGGCAGTCCGACGTCAAGGTGTGGAGCGTCGAGCCGCCCGTGCCGCTCAACCAGCGCTTGTATCGCTGCGACAAGGAGTTCATCCTCAACGCCTTGCGCGACATGGCCGAGGACAAGAACATCTACGGCATGATCGTGCTCGACAAGCGCGAGGCGAACATCGCCATGCTCAAGGGAAAGACCATCATCCCGCTTGCCAGCGCGACCAGCGCTGTCCCCGGAAAGCACAAGAGCGGAGGGCAGAGCGCAGCCCGTTTCGAGCGCTTGCGCGACGGCGCCGCCAAGGATTTCTATCGTCGAGTCGCGGAGTACACTAAGGACCAGTTCTTGGGCAACAAGGACCTCAAGGGCATCCTCGTCGGCGGTCCCGGTCGCTCCAAGGACGAGTTCCTCGACGAGGGACAGCTCACCCAGGAGCTCAAGGACAAGGTCATCGCGGTCAAGGACCTCTCCTACACCGACGAGTTCGGCCTGCAGGAGCTCTTGGAGAAGTGCGAGGACGTCCTCGCCGCCGAGGACGTCATGGAGGAAAAAAAGCTCATGCAACGGTTCTTCCGCGAACTGTCGAAGAGCACCGGTCTTGCGGGCTACGGCAAGGATGAGGTCATGCGTCTCACCGAGATGGGTGCTGTCGAGATATTGCTCTTGTCGGAGACCCTTGACGACTCGACGATCAATATGTTCGAGACGGCCGCCGACCAGGTCGGCACGGACACGCAGGTCATCAGCATGGAGACGCGTGAGGGCGCCCAGCTCAAGGAGATGGGGCAGGTGGCCGCCATCCTGCGCTATCCCGTTGAATTGTAGTTACCACTAACCTATAGATACATATATCCTTAAGCTTTTCCCATAGGATATCCCGAATGGGAGGGTTGAAAATGCAGAAGAAACACGTACCTCTGGTCGCCATCGTGGGCGCCGCCTCCATCGCCGCGCTCTCGCTGCGCGCGCAAAGCGCAATCGCTGAACGCGGATATCACAGACAGCTCGACCTGGCCGCTTCGGAGGGGTTCGATGTCAAAGCTTTCGACGAACGCGCAGACGTCGCCCCTGAAACCATCGTCCCTGTCGATTCCTATCTGGTGCATCTCTTGCAGCAGGTGCCTTCGGACAACTGGTTCCAGATGCACGGCGGAGCCGAGCCCTACCAGTAACCATAAGAACACTGGTAGAGTGCACCGGGCGATGGAGTGGTTGCAAGAAGCGCACGAAGAGCTCACCGAGCGTCCCGTGCCCGAACTCTCGCTGCGCTATTCCGGGCGCTTCAAGGGTTTCAACGCGAACGTGAAGTACTCGCGCCGCCACATGGAGTTCCGCCTCTCCAAGGATTGGCAAGAAGTCGACACGGAGATTCAGAAAGGCTTGGTGCAGCATCTGTTGTGCCGCGTCTACGGCCTCAAGACATCCACGATGGCGATCGAGATGTACGAGGAGTTCTTGCGCCAGGCCAGCGAGTACGCCCCGAAGGGCGAATCCGACGCGTACCTGGTCGAGCGTTTCTGGGTGCTCAACGAGGAGTACTTCTCGGGCATGCTCGCCGAGCCGACCATCGAGTGGGGCCAGTTCTCAACGACCAAGCTGGGCAGCTACGAGTACGCGACCGACACCATCCGCATCAGCCGCGCCATGGCCGACGAGCAGGATATGCTCGACTACGTCCTCTATCACGAGATGCTGCACAAGAAGCATAAGTTCACCTGTAGCGACGGCCGCACCCATCACCACACCAAGACCTTCAAGCAGGACGAAGCGAGGTTCCGCGTCCCGGACGCGGAAAAACGCCTGCAGCGCTATGTGGCGCGTCAGCGACGCAAGAAACGCGCAACAACGCCTCGTAGCCAGCAGAAGCGTTCCTGGTGGCCCTGGTAACGAATATATACCTGTGTCTTCTACTATGCGGGTAGGGAGCGATGAAGCGACACATCAACTTCTCTGTAGAACCGCAAGACGACGCGAAACATCCGTATCGTGTCTATGTCGATTTCTCGCAGGTGCGTAAAAGCCGCAGGGCACTTATCGCCAATTCTCTCTCCCGGGCGTTAGCCTCCCCGTACCAAGCGGACAGCTTTCCACCAGGGCAAGTGGTGTACAATTCATCCAGTCGGCAGCCGGTCATTGATGGTGATGTTGATTGGGTGCGTGAGAGCATCGATTTTGCCGCTCAGCAGCAGTTACCAGATGACGTCATGCAGGTCTCTCATGTCACGCGCGCCCACGCGCTATCCGATGACCTCGGAGATGCGGTGGAGTCATTGCTGCACGAACTCGCGGCACGCAAATAGCTTCCGGAGAAACCGACGACAAGCTTTTATCCCTGCGCATCCTTACAGCAGCATGGCCTTCAGCAAGCGTTTCCCCAAGGACGTCCCCGGCAGCCGTTTCGCCGAGTGGGTGGACGTCGAGCTCACCGCTGCAGAGGAGGCGAAGGTCGAGGCGGATGCGCGCAGCGAGCACATCCGCGAGATGAAATCGTGCCTTGCCGACGCACGCCAGATCATGGAGGACGAGCACCTCAAGGAGTACGAGACCAATCTCGTGCGTATCGCCGCCGCCCTCTTCGAGAAACGCTCCAGCCACACCGTGTGGCACAAGGAGGAGGCCGCGCGCCTCAAGTTCGAGCGAGAGCACAAGTAAGAATATATTCTCCCCCTGTTTTCCCGTCTCATGTCACGGTGGTTGTACGAGCCCGCGGATATGTTGCGGCCGCTGTCTTTCACGAGCAGGAGACTTCCGGATATCTGGAGCTCCCTGGCCCATTATGCGAAGCGAGCGGGTAATGGCTCGGTGGAAATCTCCCTGCCGAGAGAATCAGAGTTGCCCCGGCTTGACACGCTGCAGATCGTCTTCGGCGAGCGGCGCGACGAATTCCCTATCGAGGCACGCGTCGATGAAGACTTGTCGTTCCTCATCGATCCGGACGTATATGGTGCGGTGGTCGGGCATATCCGTCAGTGGCGGCTCCGGCAGCGCGGTGAACTCTTCAAGGTGCGATCATATGATCAGGACGATCGTGTCTGGTTCATCGACGGTCGCTCGCTCGCCATGTTCGACACGTACGACTGGTCGCAGCACCTGCCCATGGTCGATTTGTGGCGCAAGTCGCAATTCTCTCCGAGGAGAGGAGCGCTCTTGAGGACTCTTGCGACGTATTTCCCGGGGATCCTCGGGTTCTAGCGTCCGACCCTGCTCTTGCGCTTGAGCGATTCGCTGTTGTGGATGTCGAGGTGCGGGCCTTCGGGCGCGTGCGTGAAGTTGTACATGGACGCGATGAAGAAGATAACGGAGAGCATGGTCAGCGTGAATCCCCACGTCATGTCGAGGGGCCAGACCACGAGCATGGAGACGAGGAAACCCACGATACCCATCAGCATGAAGCTCGATGGCAACGGGTTCTGTATGAAGTGCTTGACCACGCTGGATAGCCGTATGCCCGCTATAAAAGCGTTATGTTCCTATGACTGGTACACCTGTTTCAGTTCTTCTCGCACGAGGTTGAAGTATGGACTGATCCCGCCATTCCGCAATTCCTTGTTCTGGAGAGCGACGCTTCCGGGTCGCTCTTCCATATCCAGCCCGAAGGCCATCAGAGTTTGCCGCACGAGGCTCCCGAGATAGTGCTGCGAGTCAGCGTTGATTTGTCCTTCTGGGTCCTTAGCGGAGTAGATGATCTCTTGCTCTCCCAGAGCGACCCGCAACGTGATTTCTCCTTGCGTGTGTTCCCAGGAAGATGCTGTACTGGTTGGCGTATCCATGGCAGAGGCGTGCCAGGCCGGCGTTCTTAACCTTTTCGCCTTCTGGACCCGGCAGAACGCTTATATACGCCGGCCGGTTCCGCCGAGTCCATGAAGATGGAGTGGTATGGCAGGCATTACAGGATCATCTTCGCCATACCCATCATCCTGCTCCTGCTCTCTGTCGGCGTCATCGTCTGGACCGTCCAGACCCAGGGCACCTTCGTGCGAAAGGGCGTCTCCTTGTCTGGAGGCGTCTCCGACACGGTCACCATCAACGGGACGGTCACCGACAAGGAGCTCCAGCAGGCCGTCAGCACCCAGTTCCCGCAAGCGGACGTCTCCGTCCGTAGCCTGGGCAATCTGGGCAAGGG
>JBJKRI010000003.1:0-195889 GCA_046704725.1 Candidatus Woesearchaeota archaeon
CGCCACGAACGCCACGCTGAACGTCACGAGCCACGCGGCCTCGCCCACGGTCGGCCAGGCGGTGGCGGTCATATTCACCGTCCTCCTCCCCGAACTCCTGCGCCGCCTGTTCGTCTTCATCGCCGCGCCCTTCCTCTATCCGGACATGTGGTGGCTGCTCGTCCACCTCATCCTCACGTTCGTGCTCTTCGAGATGTATTTCGAGCGCCACGACGGGGAGGACCTCGGCTGGGGCGCCGCCCTGGCGAACAGCATCGTCGTCGTCTTCATCAGCATGGAGTTGTTGCGCAGCCTCTTCGACAACAAGGGTTCCCCCTTCACCGTCTTCTGGCAGATCCTCGTCGGCATCTGGCAGCACGGACTCTTCGCGGAGCGCAATTTCATCATCATCCTCGTCTTGCTGCTCGGCGCCTTCGGCCTGTTCACCGCCGTCATCAACTACTTCCATTTCCTGCCGCGCCGCCTGGCTTTTCTCATCAGCGGCCACAAGGTGGTGAACCTGCTCGCCTACTTCCTCATCGTCGTCGTGTATCGCTTCACGGCCGGCGAGCCGTTGCCGCTCGACACGGTGACCTTCGTCGCCTTGCTGCTCTTCGGCGCCCTCTTGTGGAGCCTGCTCTTCTGGATCAATCACCGCGGCCACAAGCGCGCCGCCAAGAAGTCCCGCATCATCCCGTTCAAATGAGTTTCAGCGCTCGCCCGAGGACCTCTTCTGGAGTGCCTCCGCCGCCGATGACCGTCTCCTCCGGAGCGGGATGCATCGTCTTGTGGAGCCGTTCGAGCCGCTCTTTCGCGACGACCATCGGGCGCGCGTCGTTGCGTGCCCGCACGGCCTCCCACGGCGTGTCGAGGTAGATGCGGACAGTTCTGGCATCTCTTCCGAGCTCGAGCACTTGCGCAAGGTCCGTCACGCCGTCCTCGTCCGACCACGCGTCCTCGGTCACCACCGCGTATCCCGCCTGGAGATAGTTGCGCAGCGCGGTTGTCCCAGCTGATAGTATGGTCCGCTTTTGTGCGGTCCTTGTGGTTGGTCATCACCCAGCGGAACTCGTCGACAATCAACAAAGCGGTCTTCCGCGTCTTCCGAAGGTGCGTTGCGATATTGCGCGCGAGCGTGCTCTTGCCCGATGCCGGCAGTCCACGGATGATGATGAGTGATGGCTGCATGTCAGTACCGCACGGCTTTCAAGCCGGGTATGGAATCGAAGGCCGCATCACGCGTTGCGATGCGCTTTACTCCCGCCGCGAGCAGGGTGCCCGCGATCAACGCGTCGAACGAGCCGACGGGTTTTCCTTTGCGTTTTCCCGCCCGGAAGATGCGTGCCGCCTCGCGCGCGCCTCTCCTCTCGAAGGTCACGGTCTGCAGTTGGGACGCGAAGCGCAAGAACAGCCCCTCTTCTCGACCGCTGAGGTTCCCGCAGAGGAACTCGAAGACCACGGGTTCGCAGATGCACAGTGCATCCTCTTGCTCGAGCAAGGCTCGCGTGCCCTCCTCTCCTCTGAAGTGGTCGATGAGAAAGGACGTGTCGAGGGCGATCATCTCCAGGATCCCTCCGTGCGCTCGTCCAGTCCGCGGTTCATCTCATCGCGCAGTGTCTTCGCGTCGGGAAGGTCGCTTCCTGCGAACATCCCCCAGTACTGCAGGAGCGCTTCCTTCCTGCCCTTGAGGCCGAGTATCACGTCCGAGAAACTCTCCTCGCCTTTCTTCATGGCCTTGAGGAAGTCGTAGGCCTCGTCCGTTATGGTGATGGTTTTCGACGCCATAAACATACAAGTACTTGTATGTTTAAAGGCATTCCGGTCCATACGTACGCCCCGCAGGATACGTTCATGTGCCTTCGTCGGGGATTGTCGGAAATATCCGACAGATTCATCTTCTTTTCTTGCTTCCTGCACGCATGGCGCTCAAGTACGTCGTCCAAGAGCATCACGCCACGCGCCTGCATTACGACCTGCGTCTTGAGCACAACGGCGTCGCGCGCTCGTGGGCGATCCCCAAAGAGCCGACGGCGGAGACGGGCGTCAAGCGTCTCGCCGTCCAGGTCTCCGACCATGAGGTCGAGTACATGGATTTCGAGGGGGAGATCGAGGATGGCTACGGCGCGGGAAAGGTCGAGCGTTGGGACAGCGGCACCTGGACGCCGGAGTCGGTGAGAAAGGACAAGATCGTGGCGCTCATCCACGGCGAGAAGTTGTCCGGCCGCTTCGCTCTGGTTCGGATGATGGGCAAGAATTGGCTCTTCTTCAAGGCCAAGGACAAGGATTAGTTTCTCTATGGAAATTTTCCTTATAGAAGCTATTTGTAATGGCTTTGCCCAACAAATCCACAAAGAATTAACCTAATAGGCGACGAAAGGACTTATTAATCAATTTTCACATAGAATGATCGGTCAGCACAATCATTGTTAGAAAATCTATGTACTCAACTGGGCTGACTCCAGAATCTTCTGCATTTTTTATTATATTTTTTTGAGTCACATTCATATTATGATCCTTGAAGAAAATTCCTTGTGCATGGTGATCGAACGTCCCTCCGAACTGTTCCTTTGGGTCTTTCACTTCTGGATGGATTGCACGGAACGCCTTGGTGAAAGACTTTCTGATATTTGTATCCACGCCAAGAAACTGCAACCTGAGGATGTGTAGATATAGTAGTTTTCCGTCTCGTCTAAGTTTCTCATCCTCCCAATTGACGCCCATCAACCTCTTAGTGGTATACAGTACATATAATGATTCTCACAATTTGGACAAAGAAATCTGCTGTTTAGGCAGAATCAGCATCCATGCAAGCTAAATATCTCCGCAGCGACGCGAACCGATACCGAAAAATCATTCCATATAGAAGATATAATCCTCCCGGGCGAAAACACATTTAAGATACTTCACAATCGTGAAGGCATGCTTCCGGAGTGGTTCGAAAGGAAAAGGGCGGCGGCCAGGGCCGGCTACGCCTCGAAGAAGACCCCTCGTCTCGCCTACGGCCTCACCATCCGACTCAATAGCCGCGCCCTCGTCCTCGACGGCAATGAAGCAACCGACAGCGAGCAGGTCGTCACGCTCGAGCATGAGGACTGCCGGATCGCCAGCCTCTTCGACATGCTAAATGATCCACAGGTCAGGCAGCATCTCTTCAGCACAGAGCCAGCAGAGCGCACGCGCATGGACGACTTCTCCGACGCCTTCTTCGACATCGGCCTTGTCGTCATCGTCCCGCCCGGAAAGGACGCCACGCTCACGCTCACGCGCACCATCACAAGCCAAGTCTTCAACGAGCGCACCCTCATCCTCTGCGGCAAGGGCAGCACCCTCACGCTCATCGACCGCTACCAAGGCGACTGCACATTGCGCGCCGGCGTCGTCGAAGCGATCCTCGAGGACGACGCCACGCTCCGCTACGCGTCCGTCCAGCACCTCGGAAAGGACGCGGTCGACCTCTCGAGCTACCGAGCGAGATGCGGAAAGGACGCGAAGGCCGACTGGTTCGTCGCGAGCATCGGTTCTGCCTTGTCGCGCGCGGAGGTCAGCACGCGTCTTGCAGGCGACGGCGGGAAAGCGCGCAGCTACGGCGTCTTCCTCGGCGACGGCACGCAGCAATTCGACCTGTCCGCAGCCACTTTTCACGAGGGCGACCACACCGAATCCGACATGTATACGCGCGGCGTTCTCGACGGCAAGAGCAAGGCCGTCTATCGCGGCACGATCGACATCGCCGCGAACGCCAACGGCTGCGACGGCTACCAGAAAGAGGAGACCCTGCTCGTCTCCCCCGACGCCGCCGCCGACGCGATACCCAATCTCGAGATCCGCAACAACGACGTGCGCTGCAGCCACGGGGCGACCATCGGTCGTGTCGACGAGGAGCAGCTCTTCTACCTCACCAGTCGCGGCATCCCGCGGAACGAAGCGGTGCGCATGCTCATCGAGGGCTACTTCGAGCCGCTCACCACGCGCCTGGACTGGCCCGCTCTCTTCGAGCAGGTCAAGCCCCTGGTGGAGGCGAAGATCGCATGAGCCGCGAAGCGTTCGTCGATGTCGTACGCCGCTGCGTGCTGGAAGGTGATTACACGCTCAAGAGCGGTCGTCATTCCGACCACAAGATCGACCTCGAGCTCGCCCTCGAACGTCCCCAGGACCTCAAGGTCATCCTCGAGCAGCTCGAAAGACACATCCCTGCGGGGGCTGTGGTGGTCGGCGAGGGAGGAGCGTACGGCTTCGCGAAGGAGTACGCGGACCGGCACGACGGGACGCCCTACGAGGTCGATCGCGCCGCACGCAGCATGACGCCCGAGCAGCGCTTCCGCGGACGGCCGGTCTTCGTCGTCGAGGACGTGGTCACCACGGGAGGGACGGTGAACGACGTGGCAACGATCGTCCACAACATCTACGGCGGAAATCCACGCATCGTCGGCATCGTCCGCCGCGGACAGCCCGACCTTATCACATTCCCCGTCACGTACATCCTTGACGGGGCGGAGGTGGGCGTCGATGACTGAATGGCCCTACAAAGCGACGGGCATCCACTATCTCGACAGCGCCGCCTCGACGCAGAAGCCGAAGGCCGTACTCGACGCGCTCCAGGAGTTCTACAGCATGCACTACTCCAACGTCCACCGCGGACTGCACCGTCTCGCCGAAGAATCTACCAAGGCATACGAGAAGGCGCGGGCGACCGTCGCCGCCTTCCTGGGAGCGCACAACCCCAAGGAGATCGTCTTCACGAGCGGCACCACAGAAGCGATGAACCTGCTCGCATCCACCTATCCGCTCACCGCCGACGACACCGTCGTCGTCTCCCTGCTCGACCACCACTCCACATTCGTCCCCTGGCAGCAGGCCGCGAAAAGAGCGGGCGCGACCTTCAAGGTCATCCCGCTCGCGGATGGACGCCTCGATTACGCGGCCGCGGAACGGCTCATCGAAGAAGGCTGCGCGGTGCTCGCCATCACACACCTCTCGAACGTCACCGGAGAGACCATCGACGTGTCCCGCCTCGCCGACAAGGTGCACGCGAACGGAGGTGTCATCTTCGTGGACGGCGCGCAAGCGGCGGCGCATATCGAAATCGATGTGCAATCCCTCGGAGCGGATGCGTACTGCATCAGCGCCCACAAGCTCTACGGCCCGACAGGCATCGGCGCATTGTATTGCCGTCAGGACCTCCTCGACACGTTGCCGCCCTACCAGTTCGGCGGCGAGATGGTGGACCAGGTCACCGTGAGCAAGACAACCTTCGCGAATCCCCCGGCGCGCTTCGAGGCCGGCACGCCGCCCATCATCCAGTCCGTCGGCTTCTCGACCGCGATCGACGTGCTCCACGCACATCAAAGCGACCTGAAGCGAATCGAATCCCTCGCCAAGGACGCTATCTCACGGCTTTCCGCGCTCCCCTTCATCACAGTGCACTCGGTCACAGAGCAAAACCCTGGAATCATCAGCTTCACGATGGAAGGCGTGCACGCCCACGACGTCGCGCAGTTCCTCGACAGCAAGGACGTCGCCGTCCGAGCCGGCCATCACTGCTGCCAACCGCTGCACGACACGTTCAGCATCCCTGCGAGCGTCCGCGCCTCGTTCGGCCTATACAATACGAAAGAGGATATAGACGCGCTCATCGCAGCGCTCAAGGAGTGCAAGGAGGCCTTCGATGTATAGGGAGCACCTCATGGACCATTACAAGCATCCGCGCAACCACGGAGAGCTCGAAAGCCCGACCGTCTCGCACACCGAGAAGAATCCTTCATGCGGCGACACGATAACCATGGATTTTCTCATCGAGGACGGCAAGGTCAAGGACGTGCGTTTCCGCGGCGAGGGCTGCGCCATCAGCATGGCCGCGGCGTCCATGCTCGCTGAAGAGCTTCCGGGAAAGAAGGTCGAGCAAGTCGTTCTCATGCCGCGCGACGAGATGCTCGAGCTCATCGGCGTGCCCCTCACCACCATGCGCGTCAAGTGCGGCTTGCTCGCGTTGCACACCGCCAAGAAGGCCTTGGCGAAAAACTTGGGAGAGGAGGCGAAGGGAGAATGGTAGTCCGCGGCGTCATCTTCGACAAGGACGGCGTCCTGCTCGATTCCGAGAAGGTCAATATCGAGTCGGGCGTGCGCATCCTCAAGGAGCACGGTATCGAAGCGACAGCGGAGGATCGTGAAAGCATCCACGGCCGGCACGGAGCGTATTACCTTCCTGAATTCAAGGAGAAGTATCGCATCACTGTCCCCTTCGACGAGCTCGACAATCGACATTCCGACATCTACTATGCACTGTGGGATGAGATTGCCGAATTGCTGCCCGGGGCGAGGCAAGCGGTCGAGTACTGCAAGGGACACGGTCTCGCCACGTGCTTGGTTACCAGCGGCGGCATGCGGAGCACAAGTAAGTTCTTCGAGCGCTTCGACTTCGATCTGTTCGAACATACAGTCACCTATGAAGACGTGGAGCATCACAAACCGGCGCCCGACAGTTACGAGAAGGCCGCAGAGTTGCTCGGCATCCCCAAGAACCAGCTGCTCGTCGTCGAGGACTCGCTCCCAGGCGTCCAAGCAGCGAAAGCTGCGGGCATCCAGGTAGTCGCCGTCGGAGACCACGACGGCGCAAGAGAGAAGGCTGACTACCGCATCGCCGACCTCACGCAGCTTCCGAAGCTCATCGAGAGCCTGGAGGATACGAAATGAAACTGCTCGACATCAAGGACCTGCACGTGAGGATCACGGACGGCGACACCGAGATCCTCAAGGGCGTCACCTTCTCCGTCGAGGAAGGGGAGATCGTCGCGCTCATGGGCCCGAACGGCTCGGGCAAGTCGACGCTCGCCTACGCATTGATGGGCCATCCGCGCTACGCCATAACCAAAGGAAAGGCCACCTTCCTCGGAAAGGATGTGAAGGACCTGTCCGCCGACGAGCGCGCAAAGCTCGGTCTGTTCCTTTCCTTCCAGTATCCTGCAACCGTCCCCGGCGTGACCGTGCAGAACTTCCTGCGCGCGGCCTACAACAACATGCACGACCCGCTGTCCGTCCCGAAGTTCCGTCGTTATCTCAAGGAGCGGATGGAGGCTTTGCGCATGGACGCCTCGTTCGCCGAGCGCTACGTCAATGACGGCTGGAGCGGCGGCGAGAAAAAGCGCGGCGAGATACTGCAGCTGTCCGTGCTCGACCCGCGCCTTGCCATCCTCGACGAGACCGACAGCGGTCTTGACATCGACGCCATCCGCATCGTCTCCGAAGGCGTCAACAGGGCTCGCGACGCCTCGCCGGACATGGCCGTCCTCATCATCACGCACTACAAGCGCATCCTCGAATACGTCAAGCCCGACCGCGTCGTCATCCTGCTTGATGGAAAGGTCGTCGAGCAGGGCGGCCCGGAGCTCGTGGACAAGCTCGAGGCAGAGGGCTACGACTGGGTCCGCGACGGCGAAACACAAAAAGAAATGGAAAAGTAGAGGTGCTCAGTACGCGCCGAAACCGTTCGGCAGAGCGTGCGCAGAGACCCAGCGCGTGTGGTCCATCATGCCTTGGTCCATGATGGCCTCATAGTTGTTCCAGATCAGATAGCCCCCTGGCCTCCAGTACTGGCTCTGGTTGCCTTCGGATCCGACCCAGATGATCTTCACGTGCTCGGTCTCGTTCGATCCACCGGGGACCATGCCGTTCCACTCGTTCGTGAGCTTCGCTCCGACGCAAGCGGTCGCATTGTCGTTACCGGCAGCGTTGCACGCATCCCATGCAGCGTTCCACTTCATGACCAGATGGTCATTCGCATAGACACCCATATAGGCATCGCATGTCGAAGCGTTCCAACCGAGCTTTCCTTGACACCAACTCGAGCCGGTACCCACGAACACGTGCGCATTCGTATTGTATCCGAACTCGTCGAAGCCGTGGCCACCGCTCGCAGCCAACGCACCCGACGCTGAAAGAGCGAGCGCGATCACCGCAACCATACCTACCAAAATCTTTCTCATCATATCTCCCCCTCACCCCACTGGGTGATATAGCAGACACTCATGTTGGCATCGGATAAAAGCCTTCAGAACCAAGAATTCGTGTAGCGGTGCATCCAACGAAAAGCGAATAGCCCGATGCCCAGATATGTGGCAGCGGTGCGTCCATCGTTCGTTTTCGACACCACGCTCGGAACACGACAGAATCACATGTGAAGAAAGAAGAGAAAAAGAAAAGGAATCGGTGCGCTTAGTTCCCACCGTAACCGTTCGGCGTGGAATGTGTGTTCCAGTAGTGAACACCATCAGTCATTCCCTGGTCCATGAGGATTTCATAGTTTCCCCAGACGGAAGCGCCGCCAGCTTTCCAGTACGGACTGTTCTCGCCTTGCGATCCGACCCAGATAATCTTGTAGTGCTCGGTCGTTCCCGAACCGCCGGGAACCATACCGTTCCACTCGTTGTCGACCCACGCACCCGCGCAATATGCGGGATTATCATAGCCATGGGCGTTGCACGCATCCCACGCGGCGTTCCACTTCATGACCAAGCGGTCGTTCGCATAGGGGCTACTGCTGCACGATGAAACAGTTCCACCACCTGCTACGCAATAGCCTGTGTAAGTGCCGACAAACACGCGTGCGGCGTTGTTGTAGCCAAACTGGTCGAATCCGTGACCGCTGTTCGCAGCCAAAGCGCCTGATGCCGAGAGCGCCAGCGCGAGGACCGCGACGAATCCAATAAGTGTCTTTCTCATCATATCGTCTCCGTCACCCCACGCGCGCGGGGTGACATGGATCCCTCATCCGTTATTCACGCTTAAAAGGTTTGGGGAAGATTGTTCCGTTGTCCAGTGCAAAGATATAGAATGAATATACTCATGCAGACGATGCATCAGCGTCCATACACGTCTTTGCGCAGGCCGTCATAGTTCATCTTCACGGGCGGCTTGCGGTTGATGTGCAAGAGCACGAGTATCAGCGCGAGGATCAGCACGCCCGCGCCGACAAGGACGAGGATCTTCCAGAGTGGCAATCCGCTCGGAGCCGTTTGCTCCTGTGCGGCCGCTTGCTGCGCCTGCGCGACCACGGGACAGTCCTGCGGGCAGGTGTTCTCCTCGCCGGGCGCGCAGCGTCCGTCCCCGCAGACGGCTCCGACGGCCCGCGTCGCGACCACTTTCCCCGAGGGGTCGATGACCTGCAAGGTCTGTCCCGATGCGGGTGACAGGATGCCCACCCAGATGTCTGGCACGGTCTGCGCGCTCCCGTTCGCCGGCAATATGCTCGTGGTGAACGTGGTCTGCGCCACCACGTTCTGGTTGCTGTCGAGCAGGTTGAGCTTCCAGTCCCCGTGCAGCCAGGTCGGGTCCGCTCCGGTGGTCGCTTGCACGCTGGTGATGCTCACCGACGGCGTGATCTGGAGGTGCACCTGCAGTTGCGGCACGGTCGCCGCGACGAGCAGGAGCGCGAGCCAGGCCCATTTCATGGGAATCCCTCCAGAACGCTCTTGATCTGTTGCTGCTGCTTGTAGCTGTAGTACGGGTATTGGTGCTGCGACGTGCTCGCCATGATGGTGTTGTCTTCTGTCGTGAGGTGGAAGAGCGTGGCTCCGACATCCCTGCCCAATTGCTCGAGCATGCAGGTCTGCGCGTCCGTCGGGTCGTTGCCGTACGTGCAGAACGCGGAGCTGATGAGCCCGACCCCGGCGTAGCTCGATGGCAGGTACGACGCCTTCGACAATACCACGGCGGCGTCCGCGTGGCACGCGCTGCGCGCTTGCGAGAGCACGCGGTAATCCACTTGCGGCAACTTGTACATGCCTTGCCCGGTGGCGATGGTGCTCGTCAGCGACGCGCTATAGAAGTCGATGTCCTTGGAGTGGTCTGGGATCTTGTCCAGCAACCCGTAGTACGCGTTCGCCAGGGTCCGCGCCTCGACGGTGAACGTGTCTTTGTCCAGGCCGTCGTTGATGATGACGATGCGCCAGTGCCAGGCCTTGTCCTCTCCCGCGAGCGGCGCGCATGTGTCCGACAATTGCTTCTGCGCGCACAGTTGGAGCGCGGTCTGACCTTGCGCGCGGTCCTGGTAGGTCATCACGTCCTTATAGACGGTCAGGTACCGCTGCACGAGCGTGCAGTCCTTGAGCTCGGTTGCCGCTTCGATGCTGAGTGCTCCCGCGCGTCCGTTCAGCGGCGGCATCGCTTTGAGTCCGTACTTGTCGAGCGAATCGAGTATCTTGTGGAGCTCTGCTGTCCGTTCGGTGTCCGAGAGCGTCCCTCGGCTGTCAATGAGGTCGCGCTCGTCCTGCACGACTGCTGCGGAAGCGTCGAGGCGCGGGTCGGGCCCCCAGCTCTTCGCGACGTACTGCGCGAGCTTCACTCCGAGATCCCCTTGTCCCTGTTCGACCATCGCGCTGGCCTGCGCGAGCAGCGTGACGGGGTTCGGTTGCTTGGTGTTGCGCATCGCGTTCTGCAACAAGGCCACTTCTTCGTTGCCGACGGTGCGCGAGGTGATTGCGTCCGAGCGCGGCGTCAGTCCGCACGATGCGTGCTCGAACAGGCTGACCCCACCGCTGCTGAGCTGCGTTCCTCGTTCGTCCACGAGCAGGTAGACCGTGCACGGCTGGTCGAGATCCTTGACGGTGTAGTGGCGGGCGTTCGGGCACAGCTGGTTGTTGATGTCGGCGGTGATATCCGCGCGCAATGCCTTTTCGTTGTCGAGCGGGAAGGGCGTCGTGCTGTAGACGGGGATGACCCTGATGTGCAGGCGGTTCTTGATGTCTTCGATGGCTTGCGAGACTTGCTGCTGGTTGGTCGCGCTGCATTTGAGGTCCGTCCACATCGTGTCCGCGGTCTTCTGTATCCCCGTCGTGAGCATCTGGTCGGCCGCCGAGAATATCGTCGTGTCCTCGATGTTCCCGAAGACGCCTTTCTGGTCCTTGAGATTGTTGAAGCCGATGTCGCTGAAGATGTAGGCGGGCGCCGTCGAGTCTCCCGAATAGGGGATGACGTCGTATCCCACCTCCGCTGATGGATCCGCATACTGTTTGATGAGTTGCTCAATGGCTAGGCCGCGCGATATCGGGTATGTCTTCGCCTCGGCGGAGTTCTGCGAGACGATCGCGAAGAAGTTCTTCGCTCCCTCGTTCTGCTGCTTCGCGACGAACGTCGCGATCTCCTGCTGCCAATCCTTGGGCGCCGCCGGGTTCCATCCTGTCTTCGTGTAGATGAGCTTGAGATAGTTGTTGTAGGTCCCCGCCGCTGCCGTGCTTGGCGCTGGGTCGTTGCTCGGTGCGGTCGTCGGGGTCGCGGTGGCGGTCGGGGCGTTCTGGGCGAAGGATCGGATGATGGTGACGCGCAATTGACCTGCGGTGATCGTGCTCACCGCACCGGGATTGACTGTGATCTCGTTGGACGGCACGCCGAGCTTCTTCATCTGTGAGATTAGGACATTCTCGACCTGCGTCTCCGCTCGTGGCGGGGATGCCGTCGACCCTTCGCTGGGACTGTATTGGGCGCCGAAGGTGTACGGCATATTCCAGTCGCTGTGCACCGTGGCGAGCCAGTTCTCGAAGGCGGGCTGGTTCTGCAGGTTCACGAGCGATCCGAGAGGGACTTTTGTCCCGTCGGAGAGCGTCGCGTAGTGCGTGTAGCATACGATGAAGTACAGTGGTTTCCCGTCCGGGCCGTCGTGGGCCCCGCATGACGTCGTCGCTGCGTGCGCCGCAGGCAACGCCAGGACGATCGCGAGCAGTGCGAGCGTGAGAGCGATCGCTACTTGGTGACGCAGCATACGGTCCCTCCCGCCGGGTAGCTGTATACCACCCAGTTGTCTTGTTGTTGGTATGTGGCCGATGCGCTGCAGGTACCTCCCTGCACCGCCGTCCCGCCTCTGCTCGCGCATTCGTTCGCGCCGATGCACGTGCCTTGGTAGATCGATTGGCAGTTGTTGATGGTCTTCTGCGCGTTCTGCGTCTGATGGGTGATCAATACCGCCATGATGAGGAGCACGAGCAGCGCCAGCGCGATCATGACGATTACTCCTGTCGCGATCTCACCTCGTGCCATGCGCTTGCCCCGCACTCGGCGCTATAAAAAGTGTTGCGCTGCGCTCCGTGCGATCCGTCCTGGATAGACGTCCGGTTTCCATAGGAAATCAGGGGGTGCGGGAGTCGATTTTCGAGGAGAGCCCCTCTCCAGCGGGAATTTCTCACTTTCAAGGAGTTTATCGAACCTGTATGCTGCGTTCGGTATATCCGAATAATCATTCTTTATAAACAAACATTTATAAGGAAGCTCTGTTCTTTAGCTGTTTTATAAGGCGTTGGGGGTATAACGCATGGCACAAAAACCGAAAACAGAAGTCGAAATCGTGAACATCGTCGTCTCGACGAACCTCGAGCATCCCATACCGCTCGAGAAGATGGCGGCGACACTGTCGAACACCGAGTACAATCCGGAGCAGTTCCCGGGACTGGTCATCCGCATCAAGGACCCCAAGACGAGCGCGCTGATCTTCAGCAGCGGCAACGTCGTCTGCACGGGCGGACGCACCATGGAACAGGTCGAACAGGCAATCAAGGAGATCATCAAGAGCCTGGACAAGATCGGCGTCAAGATCACCGTCACCCCGCGCATCCAGGTCCAGAACATCGTCGCGTCCGGCGCAATCGGTATGAAACTCAACCTCAACGTGCTTGCCATGCGCCTCGAGAACACTGAGTACGAACCCGAGCAGTTCCCCGGACTCGTCTACAAGCTCAACGAAGCAAAAGCGACGTTCCTGCTGTTCAGCAACGGCAAGGTCGTGTGCACCGGCACCAAGAGCGAGCAAGAGGTCCACAACGCAATGGACATGCTCGTGGACCGTCTCCAGGAATTCGCGTAGGATTGCATTCTCAATCCGAGCAATCCGATGGCTACGCCCGCGCGCTGAGCAGCAGGACAAGAAATATTTTCCATAAAAGCGACGTCCCTTCCCACTGGACATGCACGCACACAGCGTCTTAATGCATGGACGACCCATTCTCCACGAGAAACGCGCGACACCCGGAAAATGCCGGTTCGGTTCCTTTTCTTTCCGATAGGCATTCATTAAGGAGCGCGCGTCGCAAAAACACGATGGACGCCACGACCCAGATCGCGCAGCTGCAGGAGTTCTTCGAGACCACGGTCCACGCGCCATTGCTGGAAGCGATCCGCACGGGCAGGAACACCCTCGCGGTCGACTTCGAGCTGCTCGCGCAGTTCGACCCCGAGCTCGCGACCATGCTCCTCGACGAGCCGGAGAACACACTGAAGGCGTGCGAGATCGCCATCGAGCAACTCGAAGGCCAGAAGTCATTCTCCGTGCGCTTCCGCGAACTCCCTGGAGCGCAGCGCATGCCCGTTCGCGACCTGCGCGCCAAACACCTGAGCAGGTTCGTCCAACTCACCGGCATCGTCCGCCAGAAGACCGACGTCCGCCCGCAGATCACGAGCGCGCGCTTCGAATGCCCGAGCTGCGGCAACATCATCAGCGTCCTGCAGCTCGAGAGCAAGTTCCGCGAGCCCAACCGTTGCGGCTGCGGTCGCAAGGGCAAGTTCCGCCTCCTGAGCAAGGAACTCGTGGACGCCCAGAAGATCGTGCTCGAGGAGTCGCCCGACGACCTCGAGGGCGGCGAGCAGCCCAAGCGCCTCAATATCTTCCTGCGAAAAGACCTCGTCAGTCCCATCACCGACAAGAAGACCAATCCCGGGAGTAAGGTCGTCGTGACGGGTTATCTCAAGGAAGTGCCCATTCCTTTACCATCCGGCGGCCAGTCCACTCGCTACGACATCGTGCTCGAGACCAACCACGTCGAGCCCGTCGAGGAGGACTACAGCCAGATCAGCATCAATCCCGAGGAGGTCGAGCAGATAGAGACGATGAGCAAGGACCCGCGGATCTTCGACAAGCTCGTCAACAGCCTCGCGCCCGGGGTCTACGGCCACGAGCGCATCAAGGAGGCCATCATCCTGCAGATGCTCGGCGGCGTCAAGAAACGCCGCTCCGACGGGGTCTCCGTGCGCGGCGACATGCACGTCCTGCTCGTGGGCGACCCGGGAGCGGGAAAGTCCATCCTGCTCAAGCGCAGCCAGGAGGTGGCGCCGAAGAGCCGTTTCGTCTCGGGAAAGGGCACCTCCGGAGCTGGTCTGACTGCGGCTGTCGTCCGCGACGAGTTCTTGCGCGGCTGGGCCTTGGAGGCTGGCGCTTTGGTGTTGGCCAACAAGGGTTTCGTCATGATCGACGAGCTCGACAAGATGTCCCCCGAGGACCGCTCGGCCTTCCACGAGGCATTGGAGCAGCAGACCGTCACTATCTCGAAAGCCAACATCCAGGCCACATTGCGCTGCGAGACCGTCGTCCTCGCCGCCGCGAACCCAAAGTTCGGCCGCTTCGACCCGTATGAATTGCTGGCCAAGCAAATCGACCTTCCTTCCACGCTCATCAACCGCTTCGACCTCATCTTCCCCGTGCGCGACCTGCCCGGAGAGGAGAAGGACCGCAAGCTCGCCGACTTCGTCCTGCGCCTGCACCAGACCGGTGACGTCCAGGAGGTCCCCATCGAGACCTCGCTTCTCACCAAGTACATCAGCTTCGCCCGCGGGCGATGCTTCCCGCACCTCTCCGAGGACGCGGTCCAAGAGATACAGAAGTTCTACGTCACCATGCGCAACGCCGAGGGGAGCGCCGACGGTATCAGCGCGATCCCCATCTCCGCCCGCCAGCTAGAAGCGCTCGTGCGCATGTCCGAGGCCTCGGCCCGCTCGCGCCTCTCGACAGAGGTCACGCGCGACGACGCCAAGCGCGCCATCGACCTGCTCATGCATTGCCTGCAGCAGCTCGGCGTGGATCCGGAGACGGGCAAGCTCGATATCGACCGTCTCGGCACGGGCGTCACCGCTTCCTCGCGCAACCAGGTCCACACCATCAAGGAGATCATCCGCGAGCTCGCCGACCTGACCGGCGACGCTCTTGTCGCGGAAGAGGAGATCCTCGCCAAGGCCAAGGAGAAGGGCATCGACGACGACAAGACCGACGAGATCCTCGAACGTCTCAACCGCATGGGCGACATCTTCCGCCCCAAGCCCGGCTTCTACTCGATGATGAAATGAGTCACGCGACGCGTATATTTTCTTTCTTCGCTTCTTTGATAGCTTCATCAAGGCTTTCATCCACGAGCGAACGGAATTCTTTCCGGTGCATCCGCTCACCTACCGTCAGTTGTGCGGCCTCATAGAGCTTTCCGATCGCGAAGGGACGCACCCCGCTCACCGTGACCAGAAACGCGTCTTTCAGAGGGCCGACAGAATGCTTCATGCGCTCAGTCTGCGCGGCTGAGAGCAGCGAGTCAGCCACGAGATTGGGGAATGACGGTTCGGGATGCAGACTGAGAAGGTACTTCATGTTTTCGAGGAAAAGGGCGCTCTCACCGATGGCATCATAAAGAAACTCTGGTTGATACATGCGTTGGGTTGGTGAAACATGCCCGAACCGAACACCATCCTGAAAAGCGTAGACCATCAAGAATTCATTGTTGAATGAATTAAGATCCTCCCGTTTATTCATCATTCGCGTATGCCATCGCCTGATAGAAGAAGATAGCATCCCGTCCGAACGAGCGAGACGCGCCTCAATCTCCTGCAACGAAATCCCGTACGTGTGTTCTGCAAAGGCCGATACTGCTTCCCGATAAATGCGCCATTCAACATCGTGGAGGAGTTTGAGCGGATCGTCTCCTTCCTTCATCTCATTCGCGAGCGCTGACAGAACGTCTTCCGAAAAGTCGAGATATCCCGCATAACCGGTCGTGTACGTGTCCTGCGCCACAATCTTACTCCTAGTCCCGAGAAGGGCGTCGTCATCGCTCGAAACGAGCTGGCGCTCGCCCATGAGCAGTCCGTGCTCGTCTGTGGCCGCAGCGACGATAAGCGTCATGGGGCCGTTGCTCGCAGCTTCCTCATAAGCCCTCCGCTAGGCTTATTAAGCACGCCGATTGACTGGTGACGGGGGAATGCACATGCGACAGGTAGCGCATCACGTCTATGTCAAGGAGCTCTTGGAGGGTTCTTATGAGGAGCGTGAGGGCTGGGAGCCGAACATCCTCCACACGGGCCGCGGCGACCTCTCGCGCTGCAACGTGGTGGGCGTGCTCTTGTCATTGGGCGGAGAGCAGGTCCTCGACGACGGCACCGGGCAGGTGTCGTTGCGCGCCTTCGACCCTGTTCCGGGACTGGACAAGGCGTCATCGGGCGAGGTCGTCCAGGTCGTCGGGCGCCCAAGGGTCTATCAGCAGCGCTCCTACATCATCCCCGAGAGCGTCCGCTCCGTCGGTCCGGACTGGGCGCGCGTCCGCAAGGCCGAGCTCGGAGAGCCCAAGGCATTCGTCGCTCCTGAAAGACCCGCTCCCAAGAAAGAGCCCGAGCCGCAGTTCGACAACAAGGCGGAGTTCCTCATCTCCATCATCGGCGGCCTGGACGAGGGGGAGGGCGCCGACGTGCAGGACGTGGTGAAAAAGAGCGGTCTGGGCAAGGACGCCGACCGCATCATGGAGCAGCTCCTGCTCGACGGCGAGGTCTTCGAGATCCGCCCCGGCGTTGTGAAGGTGCTGTGACCCCCGAAGAGGTCTATCACGAGCTGCTCGATCACGGCGAGTGCGTGCTCGCCACATCATCGTCCGACGGGAAGCCGGAGGCTGCCACGGTCTTCTACGCCGTCGCGGATGACGGCAGCCTCCATATCAGCACCTTCACATCCTACCGCAAGTACAAGAATCTCATCGACAATCCGCGCGTGAGCGTGGTAGTGACTGTCGATGTGCGTTCGGTGCAGATTGACGGCGTGGCAGAAGAGCTCTCGGGCGAGGAAGCGATACGTTCGCAACGGTTGCAGGATGCCAAGCACGGCATGATGAGCAAGTACGCCGAGGATCCCCGCACGCGCTACTTCCACATACGCCCGGCATGGGTGCGCGTGTATGTCGACCACGGACATCACGTCCTCTTCGGGGAGGACAAATGACGCTCTCTGCTGAGGACGCGGAGCTCCTCGACGCGGCCAAAGAGGCGTCGAAATACACATACAATCCGTACTCCGGTTTCGCTGTCGGCGCTGCGCTGCGTCTTTCCGACGGTTCTGTCGTGACAGGCGCGAATATCGAGAACGCGTCGTACGGCGCGGTCATCTGCGCCGAGCGCGCCGCGGTCGCGCACGCCTATTCGCAGGGCCGGCGCGATATCGTCGCTATCGCGGTCATCGCTCCTTCCGACAAGTCAGAGGAATTGACCGGCCCGTGCGGCATCTGCAGGCAGGTCCTGCTCGAGGTCTCGCAGGTGGCTGGCGTTCCTATAAAGGTCATCCTCTCCAACGGCGACAGCTCCAAGACGGAGGTCACGGATATCGCTTCGCTCTTGCCGCGCGCTTTCGGCCCGGACAATCTCGGCATCACTTCCTGATGACTCTGGGAAGAACCATCCACGCCGCTTGATTTCCGAAGCCGGTCTTGTCGATAGCGAACGGCTCCACTGTCTGTATGTCTGATAGGTGGATGAGCACGGCGTGCCGCTTGTTCCTCACTCCTTCAAAGAACCTGCCTTTCTCTTCCATCACCCCCAATCCTTTCGCATCCTTTTCCACGATACGCATGATGCGCTCGGGCGTCAGGTCGGAGTGCTCCTCCACGTGCGAGACGCGTGCCTTGGCCACGACCGGACCGCCGCTGCGCTTGAGCCAGACCATTTCTCCAGACGATATCCGTCCGTACGGCGCCCGACGCGTCCGGTACCAGCGGCTCTCGATCGTCTTCTCGCCCGAGAGGATGCGAGACAAGAACGGCTCCTTGAGTATGGCGACGTGTTCCACAAGAGTGTCAGTGAACCTGAGCTACAAAGATGTTTCGCCGGATTCAGGTCCAGCGCTCCCACAGCGCGCGCAGCGGCAGCAATACCAACGTGCTCAGGACATACGCGATGGCCGGCACTCCAGCGCTCAGCCAGGGGTCTGGAGCGTTGATGAGCGTGAGGAACACGAGCATGGTGATATATGTCAGAACAGCGATCGACGCCCGGCGCGTCACGCTCGTCTCCCACTGCTTGTCCTTCTCTACGCGTTTGTTCCGTTCTTCGATGGCGTGTAGTCTGTCTTTCATTTCAGTAGAACACCGGCGTGATCCAGGCTTCCCATACGCCTGCCAGGAACAAGATGATGATGGAGAGGATGATCAGGTCGGCCGCGTCTATCACGACGTGCTCGAACTTCTTGCTGCGCCAGTGGTGTTTTATCACCGCGACGCTGATGATGCCTCCCGCGAGTCCGGCGATGATGTAGGCGATGACCTCGAGCGCGCCGTGTATGCCGTATCGAAGACCAAGCACTTGCGCGGGTATCATCAGGTAGGAGGCGATCTTCGCCAACCCGCCGCCGCTCGCTGCTTCCGAGAGCTTCAGTCGGATGGCGTTGCCCGCCGCCAAGGCGATGACTGAAGCGTTCCACGTCAGGATGTACACCGCGCCCGCTCCGTACAGGAAGCTGAAGAGCACGCAATACCCCAACACGCGCAGGTTGTTGAGGAAGATCCGCGCGAAGAACGGCACGCCAGACAGGCCGGTCGTCGTCGCCATGCCGCTGTTGATGTTCTGGTAGGTGTGTATCTGCGCGCTGAAGATGTTCTGCGTGGTCGCCGTCGGCAAGAACAGGTAGGCCGCCGTCAGCCCGAGCGTCACTCCGACGAAGAGCAGGAAGTACGCGCTCACGGCCTTGCCGTGCTCCTTGATGAGCACGCGTTCCTCCAGGTCGGACAGGTCCTTGTCCTCCTCGTACTTGATGGTGTTGTACAGGAAGGGGATACTCGCCGCGGTGATGAAGAACACCATCACCATGCTCGCGTTCTCCGGGAACAATACGAGACTGAACAGGATGCCTATTCCTGCATAGGCGAACCCGACGAGCACGAGCCACGCGGGATGCAGTTCCGCCTTGAAGGGATTGGTGATGGACTCAAGGACCACGCTACGTGCCTTCTCGGCTCGTTCGCTTATAAAGGTCGCGGCTCGCCCAGACACCAGCACTACAAAATACTGTATCTATATGGCATAGAGAATACGCACAATGCATATTTGTAGCGTGCGGGCCGATTCCTCATGTGGCATTGCAGCGACTCGCCCGTTACGCAGAACCCGTCCGGATTGCGGCGGGTGTGTTGCTGCTCCTTCTCGCAGGATTCTGGACGCGCTTCAGCACTGTCTCCGCTACCGCCCTGGCGTTCGCCGTGCTTCCCCTGTTCCCGCCCATCGGCGATGCCATCGCGAAGAAAGTCTCCCACCGTGCCGCCTACAGGCTCTATTTCCTCGTCCTGTTCGCAGCCCTCATCTTTGCGCTGTTCACCTCTCCAGGCATGGCGGGCATCAACGGTACGGCCGTCGTCCATGGCAATCGTGTGGTGACCGCGCGTGTGGGTGACGCGACGGCCATCGACGACGTCCAGTACGTGGTGACGCATGTCGAGACTCTTCCGAACGTGTACCTGCCGACCGGCGACCTCCAGCCCAAGAACGGCCAATTCCTCTTCGTCGAGGTGCAGTTGATGAATCTAGAAGGGGAGCAGCGTATCGTGCCCGCGCCAACCTTCACGCTCGAGAACCGCGTAGGTAACGTTTTCACCCCTGATCTTGTTGCGGAGCAAGCTTTGGGGAACACCGGCTTCCGGCCGTTCTCGTCGAGCGAGCTGCTGCAGTACCACCAGCCCATCGATCGCGTCATCGTCTTCGACGTTCCCAAGGACAAGCGCGGCTGGTGGCTGCACGCGAAGGGCAACTGGATCTTCACCGACGAGTTGGTGGTGGCGCTGCAATAGGCGTGCCGCAGAGCAGGCAGTTCTCGTCATCGTTCACGCGGAAGTTCCCGCAGTTCCTGCAGTAGTTCTCCAGGCAGCGCGTGCATGCGTACGTCTCGCTCACCCACCACTCACAGCTCCCCTCTGTTTTGTGTCTTTCGGAATGCTGGATCGTGAACAAATAAAGTTTCTATATAGAACCTACTATATCGAAAATAAATAGGATTCATAAAGCGAGCGTCGTTCGCTCCACCATGGAGGTCGTTGTCCATCACGCCGAGATCGCCCTCAAGGGCGGCAACCGCGGTTTCTTCGAGAAGAAGCTCTGCGAGAATCTCGAGGGCGCCGCCAAACGAAAGAACCTGTCATGCAAGGCGCGCCGCGACCAGGGCCGCATCCGTTGCAGCTTCGACGGAAAAGAGAGCGATCTCGATGCCGTCTTCGGCAAGACCTTCGGCGTCAAGGACTACGCGGTCGCCACGCGTATAGAAAGAACGGAAGAAGCGCTCCTCGAAGAGGCCCAGCGTCGCATGAAAGCCAGTGAAGCGAAGACCGTCCGCTTCGTGACAAAGCGCGCGGACAAATCCTTCCCGCTCACCTCATTGGACATCAACAAGCGCCTGGGCGAGGTGGCCAACAAGCACGCAAAGAAGGTCGACTACAGCGCGGGCGAGTACACGCTCCGCACCGAGGTCACAAAGGACGCCATCTACGTCTACGACGAGAAACGTCCCGGCCTCGGGGGATTGCCGGTCGGCACAGCAGGAAAGGTCCTCGTCCTGTTCTCGGGCGGCATCGACTCCGCGGCAGCGGCGTACCTCGCCATGAAGCGCGGCTGCAGATGCGACTTCCTGCACCTGCACGCGCTCAGGAACAACGATGACGTGCTCAAGACGAAGATCCCGCGCATCATCGAGGCCCTCAACGACTACCAGCCGCGCGCGGTCCTCCACCTCTCGCCCTACCACGAGTATCAGTTGCGCACGATCGGCGCCATCCCGCAGCCCCTCGACCTGGTCGCCTTCAAGCACCTCGTCCTGCGCATCGGGCAGGGATTGGCGAGAAAGCACGGCTACAAGGCGCTCGTCACGGGCGACAGCATCGGGCAGGTCGCCAGTCAGACCCTCGACAACCTGCGCACCCAGAGATACGGCATCACCGCTCCCATCCTCTCCCCCCTCATCACCTATGACAAGCAGGAGATCATCGACCTCACGAAGAGAGCGGGGACCTACGAACTCTCCATCGAGGAGTACAAGGATTGCTGCAGCATCGTCAGCAGGAAACCCGACACCCACGCCAAACCGGAAGCATTGAAAGAAGCCCTCGAGAAGAGCGGTTTCGAGGAGGTCGTCAAGGCGACGGTCGACGCGACGACTTCTTCTTCGATCCCACAGACTGCACGACCCTGATGCTGTCCACCAAGGCCCAGATCCACGCGGCGGCCATCGCGAAAATCCCGATGATCACTATCGCCAGTATCGCTCCGACAATCAATAGCACTAACTGCCAGATGCCGTGCGTGCGGTCCCCCCAGAAGTATGTCCCCAGGCCAGGGACGCAGAGATTGATGATGAGCATCGCCAGCGCTTCGGTCTCGTTCGCCATGTTCCGCTGATGTCTTCCGGAGTTATAAGGCTATCGCGGTGCTTTCCACAAGTCATATGAGGAGATGGTGCCTAACCGTTCCATGTTCGTCCGCATCAAGCGCATAAAGGGGAAGCCGTACGCCTATCTCGTCGAGAACGTCTGGAAGGACGGCTCATCGCGCCAGCGCGTCAAGAGGTATCTCGGGCGCGTCATACAGGTACGCGACCAATCCGCGCCGAGCGTGCCCCCTTCCGTGAAAGGAGATGACCTCATCTGGCATCTCATCGGAGAGGAGCTCGCTCCATTAGGTGATGTGCGCATCGATATCAGCAAGAGGAAGGTCACACGCGACGGACAGGAGGTCGTGCTCGCTCTCAACGGCGGATTCCTCTGCTCGTATACCGTCAAACAGGTCTTCCGGGCGCTCAACGTCACGGGCGAGGACCACCCAGGAACGGCCCTCGCGGAGGCTTTCAGCCGAGCCGGCCTGCGCATACCCCAGGACCGCTTCGTCTCGCTCTACTTGAGGTACCGTTCATGATATTCCTCCTCTTCCAGCTCCTCGACCTGCTCACCGCGGTCGTCCTCGTCCTCGCGCAGTTCGGGCTCGTCTCCTGGCAGATCCTCCTCTATCATGGCAGCTACCTCATCGCCAAAGGGATCTGGTACCACACCGACCCCCTCTCCTGGATCGACGCGGGCATCGGGCTCTACCTCATCCTCATGATCTTCGGCTTGCGCTCCGTCTTCAGCTTCATCGCGGCAGGCTATTTCCTCTACAAGCTCTCGCTCTACCTCATCTACTCGTAGAGCTCCACAGGTGCATCGCCCAGAGCGCCGCCACAGCGAGCAGCAACGACAGGACGTACGAGAACGTCCCGCTCAAAAGCGCGATCATCCCGAAGAAGAACATGAACGCCAGGCAGAAGATCCACGCCGCGACCGACCACCACAGGATATGCAGTCCGTCGCCGGGACTGTTCGGCACGACATCCTGGAAGTAGCGCAGCTTGATCAGGTTGATGAGCTCGAAGGGGACCAGGCTGAACATGCCGTGCAGGAACGCCCCCATCACCACCACCATGAACAGATGGTAGCCGGTCAGCACGTACAGCGACTTGAACAAGATGATGGCGAGCGTGGTCCCCGCCAGGCCACCGATGGCGACCTTGGCGCCGCTTTTCGGAGTATCGTAGCTGTAGTGCTTGTGCATGCGTCGCTCGGGATGCGCGTCGAGCTCGATGAGGTTCGGAGTGAAGAGCGGGACGTATCCTTGGCTGTAGATACCGATGAATGCCGACACGACAAGCCCTGCACTGAAGCGAACGATACGCACGGTGTATCCCTCTAACGACGCGACGAGCTTGTGACCGCCCTCGTGGAGGTAGACCGCGACGGCCATGCCGACGAACACGAACAGGAGATTGCTCAGTCCGGTGACGGCGTTGAAGCTCGCACCCCCCCACAGCCGGAAGGTGAGCAGGAACGCGGCTAGCGCCGCGAGGATCAGTATGGATAAGACCTCGTCACGCGTCAGCGTGATGTGGCGCGTCCGTTCCGTCCGCATGCCCCGCCTTCGCCTGGAGCGTATTTAAGCGTTCTGTCATGCCCGGAACGTGCCCCGCGCCCACGACGGCCAGGATGCGCGCCTCGTGGCGTGATTGCTGCAGTCCCAACAGCTGGCGCGCCATGTGGTCGTTGCGCTCGTGCACGAGCACACGCGCGATCGCTGGGCTGATGCGGTCCAGCTCGGTCAGCATCTCTGTGACGAGCTTCTCGTCGGGCACATCGCGCAGGTCGAACTTGACGCGCGTGAAGCGGAACAATCCCTTGAACAAGCGCAGTTTCTCGCGCCAATTGAAGGCCTTGCTGAACCGGCGCAGCGTCACCTCGATGGGCCGGTCGATGAGCGCGACGGGGATATCCTTCTCCGCCGCCGCCAGGACGGCGGCCTTCATCTCGTCTCCCGGCGCTGTTCCGATGCGTCCGCCCATCTTCACCTCCACCCAATGCCCGAGCTTGGCGAACAATGCTCCTGAGAGCCCGACGGCCTTGACCGTCGCGCGCAACGACGTCTCGGGCTGCGCCCCAGACAAGAGCTGGTGCAGCCGCGCCTGGTCCAGCTCCACGGCCACGATGTCATACTCCCCCGACCGCACGGCTTCGCGCACGCGCTCTGCGCTGCGCGGACTGATATGGCTCGTCCCGATGATGTGGATGCTCACGCCCTGGTGAGCGAACGGCCCTTTATCATGGTATGGGATACGCTCGGGTGATGCCGCCGATAGCGACCCGGGCGATCTCCTCGCCCGAAGGTTGGCGCTGCTCGTACCACACGATGTGGGGTTCCACACCGATCTGCTTCTCATCGGATTGACGGACGATCCCTGCGAGGTATATCGGTTCCCTGTGTTGCAGCGCGAGATAAAGGATGTTCTGCGCGCGACGCAGGACGGCGCCTCCGCCGACGGAGACGATGGTCCGGTCAGGTTCCCTGAAAGGAGCACGCACGCTGACGGAACTCGAGAGATACGAATTGAAGTGCTGCGTGACCTGCCCCCGAACGAATACGGGCGATCCCAACTCTGGTTGCCCTTCCAGAGCAGGGTACTTTTCATGGATACGCTCGCACAGCGTCGCATAGTTCGCAGGGGCGCCATCAGCGAGCCTCAATAATGAATACAGGTCGTCAACACCCTCGGCACGCAAGGGACGCGTCCACAACTCCGCAGTATCAGCCACTAAAAAAATCCAGTCCCGCCCCTCGTATTTAGGTGTTGCGGCTATCCGCACCAGACGTCGCCGTAATGGAAGTCGGTCTCCTCCAGGTCGGCGTGGGGCGTGCCGTGCTCCTCGAAGTTCGCCGCCATATGCTCGTTGGGCTCGGTGGTCATGCCTTCCTCGATGAGCAGCCGGCGCTGCTTGCGCATGAGGTCGTCGATGTCGTCGCCTCCGCGCACCTGCAGCGCGAGCATGTCCGTGTACTGGTAGAACAGGAGGTTCATGATGCCGTGCTGCATCATGTAGATCTTGAAGCGCGGCGATGCGGTCTCCCGGCGCAGTACCTTGTATATGGGGTCGTCCCAGTTGTACTCGCCGTACAGCGTGTATTCCGTCACGCTCTTATGCGTAGTCATGCAGCCTCCCCCGGTTGAGGATGTCGTTGTAGTCGTACTCGTCCTTGAGCTTGATGAGCGTGTTCCGCAATCGCTGCGGCACGTGCTTCTTCTTGACCAGTCCGTAGCCGAACTGCCCGGAGACATCCCCGCCCAACGCCTTCACCTTCTCGTAGAAGGCCGTGCGGTCCTGCTCCCCGAAGAACGGGTGCACGATGCCCATGCCGATATGGCTGACAGCCGGCAGTTCTTGTTCCTCGCACCACGCGAGCAGGTCGTACATCTTCTCGGGCGCGACGGAACAGTCCTCGATGATCGGATGGCCCGCGCGCATCGCCGCGTCCCACGCCTGGTCGCGCCCCTTCCAGATGCGGTCCTGGCTCTCCGGATTGACGATCTCCCCCTTGTCGCCCTCGTACTCGACGAGCAGATGATGCTTCTCCTCGATGCCGGACAGTCGGCTCATCTGCGGATTCATGTACTCCAGGCTGAGAACCGTGAGGTCCTCCTTTTTCTCGTCCACAGCGGACAACAGTTCGTGCAGCTGATCGAACGGCAGCACGTCGGTGCTGCGTTTCTCGATGATAGGATACACGCGGATCTTCGCGCTGATGATGATGGCGCACGTGCCTTCCATGCCGATGAACTTCGGTTCTTGCTCCGGGTAGTGCTTTCCCGTTCCGTCGATGACCTCGAGCTCCATGACGTGCTTTCCCAATCGCCCGTGCTTGTGGCTGCGCCGGTCCATCTGGTTCATCGCGAGCAATGCGCCGATGGTCGCTACGTTCTTGCTCCCGGGCACGACGGGAAACGTGTGTCCGTGCTTCTCCAGGACCCGTTGCAGGTCCGACAGGACGACGCCTGTTTCCACGCGCACCCACCCCTCCTTGAGGTTGAGCGTGCTGATGCGGTCGAAGTGCGCCATGTCGAGCACGATGGAGTTCTCCGGAACCACCATGCCGAGCGGATTCGCCCCGAGGCCCCGCGTGACGACGGGGATGTTCGTGCGGTTGGCGTACACGAGTATCTGCCGCAGGTCTTCGGCATTCTTCGGGAACAAGACGATGCGCGCTTTTCCTTCCAGTCCGCTCGCGTCATAGCCGTACGCGAGCAGGTCGTTGGGATTGTCCAGCGCGTTCTCCACGCCCAATAACGGTCCGAAGTGCTCTCTCATCGGTCGTCCCCCGAACCCTTGATGGTCCCGTTCGCGAATCGTTGTTCCAGCTTCTCGAGCATGAGCGCACAGAGCTGTTCGAGCGAGTAGCCGATCTCGTGCGCGTACGCGATCACGTATGTCAGCACGTCGGCGAGCTCTTTCGCCACATTCTGGTCGGTGGGCTTGTTCGGATCCTGGCGCAGCTGCTTCTTGCGCTTCTCGGCGACCTCTCCCGCTTCTCCGCAGACGGCGAGCGCGAGAAAGGTCTTGACGTCCTCCGCGCTGTAGCGCATGGTCTTGAGCGCCCGTTCCTCTAGTTCGTCCAAGTTCATATCTCGACGAGCACCTCCGAGAGTTCCATGACCTGCGCCGAGGTGTTCCGCTTGAGATGCAGGTAGTCCTCGGGCGAGTCGGTGATGATGAGTTGCGCCGGTGCGGTGCGGGCGCGCCGCATCGCGAGCTTCGCCGCTAATCGTGGGCTGTTGTTGATGAGTCCTGTCGACGTTCCCAGGCATTGCGTTCGTTCCTTGCACTCGTCGAACTCCTTGAGGTGGAATCCCGCCCGTACGAGGATCTCGCGCGGCTGGTGCACGATGCTGTTGCGCCGCACCTGCGTCGTATTGTCGTGGAAGCACGCTTCTGCGTTGTTGAAGCGCTGCACCTTGGCGATGTTCTCGTGCACGACCTGTGTGGTGTGCTTGGCTTCGATGCCTGGATAGAAGCGCCGGAGCATGTAGACCGCTTCTGGGCTCGAGCTGATGACGGTCTTGACCTTCATCGCTCTCAATCGCGCCAGGAGCTTCTTGCGGTGCTCCTCGAACTTCTCGTGGTATCCCTCGTCCCACAACGCCCAGCCGGTGTTGAGGTCCTCGACCAGGTCGAAGGCGATGCCGAAATCGCTCAGGAGGCTCTTCCAGTTCACGACCAGGTCCGGGAAGTACTTCGTGAGCGTGCTTCCTGGATAGTAGATGGTCTTCTTGAGCGAGAAGAGGGGCATGGAGGAGGACGGCGAAACTGCGTTAATATAGGTTATGGTCGCCCTGTATGGCAGAGTAGAAGCGCTCCATGTGAGCGGTCCGGAGGTACTCGAGGCGGAACAGGGTCTCCTCAGCATCGGGCGAGCGTAACGGCTCAATCTCGTTGATGTACTTGGGAATCGTCGCGAATGGCGGTTGCTGCCTCCAACTCTGTACAAGGTTCGCGAGGCGATAGGCCGCTGTATTGACAAGCCGTTCACGTTTCGACCTTCTCGTAGCCATCGTCACTTGTTCGGACGCGATGCTGACGATACCCCGCTCGGCCGCACGCTCCCACAAACCGCTCGAGCCGACGATGCTCTCCGTCCAAGACGTGGGTTCCCCGAGCTGGGCGCGGACTTTGGCATCCATTTCCGTTCCCCAGTAGAGCATGATCGCAGGAAGGTCATCCGCTCGATATCGGAATCGATTGATGTTTGCGCGTACGTCCCTGAACTCGCTCAGTGAGAGGCTCGCGAGCCGTACACCTCTCAAGTAATCAAATGTTGGATGGTTGAACGTTTCGGATCGGACATCCGCTTCAGGTCCTGCGAAAGCTGCGATCCACCGTCCGGCCTCCTGCAGTGCACGATAATCTACCCGATGCCCGGGCGCGAATCTCGAGCTGCTGAGGACTGGGACTTGATTAGGGACAGCTCCCCAGTCGCTCACAAGGTGCTGCACTCTGCGCTCCGGATCCTGTACGAGCATCAATCGGAGTTGCATATGGGTCGCCTATATTGCTTGTATAAAAACACTGGCTGCGTGGCGTGCATCACGCTTTCTTCTTCAGGCCGGGGAACGCCAGTTCGAAGACTTGGGTGATCGCCGTCACGAAGTACGGGGCGTCCACCCAGATGGCGACGTCGTAGTTCGGGTGCACCTCGTCGTCGGGCAGGAGCATGAAGACCATCTCCTTGCCGTCGGCGATGAGGAAGCGCGCGTCGACCTTGTCCGTCTCGTGGACCTGGACGTGCTCGGGCACGTCCTTCACGTGTCCGCTCACGATGGCCTTGATGGTCACGCCGCGCTTGGCCGCGTCCGCGAGCTCTTTGCGGAGCGCGTCGAGCTTGCGCGAGAGGCCGTCTGGCGTGGTCATGATGAGGATTTCTTTCTCGGCGCCCTTGATGAGGGCGCTGAACTGCTCGTACGCGGAGTGCCTGTTGCGCAGCGCGCCGCTCTTGTCGGCGGGCTCCACCATCTCCACTCCTTGTGTGTGCAGCGTGCTCAGCTCGTCGAGGATCTCGCTCCCCTTGAGCTCCTCCATCGTCTTGACTTGCGTCTCCGCGTCCTGGCGGATCTGCTTCTTGACCCGCTCGAGGACCTCCATCGGAGGCAGCGCGACGTACTTGATGGGCTTGCCGAGCTTCTGGACGATGAATCCTTTCTTCTCGAGGCTCTCAAGGACGTCGTAGGAGCGTGAGCGCGGAACGTTGGCGATGTCGGAGAGCTCGCCCGCCGTGCTGACCCCTCTGCTGAGCAGGGCGGT
The DNA here is from genome assembly GCA_046704725.1 of Candidatus Woesearchaeota archaeon. Lineage (GTDB taxonomy): Archaea > Nanobdellota > Nanobdellia > Woesearchaeales > SKIA01 > SKIA01. The sequence continues at coordinate 28,155 of JBJKRI010000003.1, forward strand.
CCACAGCTTGGCTTCGTAGCTGTTGAGCCCGAGTTGGCCGAGCTTCTTGATGAAGTCCTTGGTAACGAGCATGTTACAACCGGAGAAGGGCAACGAGTATATAAACCTTTTCGCCAAATAGAAGTGGTGACATTATGGCATGCCGACGCATGCCCCGTCCTGACAGGTTGTGGGGCAATTGTAGAGCACCGCCTCCACCTGTCCGTGCGGTCCGCACGAGAACTCGCGGAGCTGTCCATTAGGGAGGCACGCGTCCTGCGCGCCGCTCGAGAGCGTGCCGCGCACGCCATAATTGATGCCGCCGTCGGAATCGGTGCACGAACCGTGATCAGGGACAGGGACCTGCCGGCAGGTCGCGGACATCACGCGCATCTGCGAATTAGCGGGTGTGGGCGCTCCGGGCGCCCGCGAGGCGTACTGCCCGGCGAGGCGTATCTCCACTGCGCGCTTCTCCAGGATTGTCCCGTTCGGCGCGAGACGCACGTATTGCGCGCCGATGTTGCTGCAGTACAGGTAGTTGACATTCTCACCCATCGATGAGCCCCAATGGCAGCTCATGCCGCCGCCGAGCTCGTACGCCGTGTAGCCTGTGTCCCACTTGGTGTTGACCAGCGCCGCCGAGGGCGGCTGGTACACGATGATGCTCGAGGGCACGACGGTGTTGAGGCACGGCGCCCATAAGGGGGTGCTGTTGTAGATGAATGGCGTGCTGTTCGCGGAGCCCGTCCTGCTCGTTGCCTGCACCACGAGCTTGTGCACGCCTGGCGTGAGGTTGACGGGTATCGTCCGTGGCGTGTCGTTGCCTGCGAGGCCGTGGCCCGCCGGTTTCCCGTCCACGATGATCGTGTAATTGAGGATTCCTGCGTGCGGGTCCGTGAGCACGAAGGTGAGATTCATCCCGCCGATGATTGTCGCGCCGTCCTGCGGCGAGACGATCCTGCTCGTCGGCATCGTGTGCGGTGCGCAACCGGCGAGGATGAGCAATCCTAGGAATGCAGCGAGGTATCGCATGGTCGTGACTGCGATTGAGCGTATTTAAAGCTGTGCGCATCCCCTTGATTTCGTGTGGAAACAGTCTCGTTGAGGAATGAGGCTTTCCTCGTGCGCTTGATGTGGTGTTGGAATGATTTTGCATCTGCGCTCTTTTCATATATACAATACATTTCTATATAGAAAGAGAAGAGAGAGAAGAGGAACAAGAATCATTCCATGACTCGCACTGGACATTGACCGGATGACCCTTTAAACACGGAAAAACACCCCGTGGTTCGCGTGCAGGCAATCTCCATAGGAAATGAAGGGGTCCCATCCCCACTCCAACACATAGGACGCAACACAGTGTTCCACCGGCAACAGAGCTTATATACCTCCGTTTCGGATGCAAAATGGGAGCGTCGAGAGGCGCTCAGGGGGTGTATGTTGTCAGAGACCAAACTCATCGGACTTTTCGAGAAGTTCCTGAAAAAAGAATCCATCTTCGAAGACAAGCGCGTGCTGCAGAGCCACTACGTACCGGAAGAGCTCGAGCATCGTGACGACCAGATCAAGCAGATCGCGTCCATGCTCGCTCCTGCCTTGCGGCAGGACCGGCCGAGCAACCTGTTCGTCTACGGCAAGACGGGCACGGGCAAGACCGTCGTCACCAAGTACGTCAGCCAGAATCTCATGGAGGTCGCGCGCACGCAAGGCATACCGCTGCGCATCATCTACCTCAACTGCAAGCTCAAGCGCGTCGCCGACACCGAGTACCGGCTCATCGCAGAGCTCACCCGATCATTGGGACGCCAGATTCCCGCGACAGGATTGCCGACCGACGAGGTCTACGCCAACTTCTACGAGATGGTCGAGAAGCAGGCGTGCGTGCTCATCCTCGTCCTCGACGAGATAGACCAGCTCGTCAACAAGGCGGGCGACGACATCATCTACAACCTGACGCGCATCAACAGCGACCTCAAGCACAGCCAGATCAGCATCGTGGGCATCAGCAACGACCTTGTCTTCGCGGACACGCTCGATCCGCGCGTCAAGAGCTCGTTGTCCGAGGAGGAACTGGTCTTCCCGCCCTACAACGCGCTGCAGATACAGACGATTCTCAAGCACCGCGCCGAGAACGCCTTCAAGGACGACATCCTCGCGCCAGGAGTCCTCGCCAAGTGCGCGGCCTACGCCGCGAGAGAGCACGGCGATGCGCGCCGCGCATTGGAATTGCTCCGCGTCTCCGCTGAGCTCGCCGAGCGCGACGGCGTCGAGCGCGTCGGCCTGCGTCACGTGGACCTCGCCGAGGAGAAGATCGAGAAGGACCGCATCGTCGAGATCGTGCGCACCCAGCCAAAGCAGTTCCAGGCCTGCCTCTACAGCATCTTCTCGCTGGGTGACAGCAAGAAGGTCTTCACGGGCGACGCCTATGAGGTGTATCGAGCCTTGTGCAAGCAGATCAACCTGCGGCCCTTGACGCAACGACGCTTCAGCGACATCGTCGGAGAGCTCGACATGCTGGGCGTCATCAACGCCAAGGTCATCAGCAAGGGCCGTTACGGGCGCACGCGCGAGATCAGCCTCTCGCTCTCCAAGACGCTACAGCCGAAAGTGCTGGACATCCTCAAGGAAGACCTCTCGCTATGAACATCGTCGAACGGTTGCTGGAACGCGATATCCTGGTCGACCCTGAGCGGTTCAAGACCCTCTCGGAGCAGCAGGTCAAGCAGCTCGACCACGCCTTGGACGGCATGAGCGACGAGCAGGTCGAGGAGTTCTTGTCCCGCGGCTCTGTCGAGATACTCTGGAGCTATACCAAGCGGCCGTCCAAGCGTACCTACCAGGATTTCGTCGGCCACTTCAACCGTCGGCTCGAGCAGATAGGCGCGCTGCTGCGTCAGCGGCAGGAGCTCGCCAGCCCGACGAGCATCGCGCGCATCAAGGAGAACGACCGTGTCGCGGCCATCGGCATCGTCTGGGAGAAGCGCGAGACCAAGAACGGCCACATCATCCTCGAGCTCGAGGACCAGACCGGAAAGACCAACGTATTGCTCAGCAAGAACCGTCCCGAGCTCCTGGAGCTCGGACAAGACATCATGCTCGACGAGGTCATCGGCGTCACCGGGAAAGCCGGCGACGGCATCATCTTCGCCGACGCGATCATCCATCCGGACATCCCCGTCAGCCACGAGCTCAAGAAGGCGCCCGACGAGTCGTACGCCATCTTCATCAGCGACCTGCACTTCGGTGGCAAGAATTTCTTCTATGACGGTTGGGAGCGTTTCATCCGCTGGCTCAACGGCGAGGTCGGCGGCAAGCAGCACGCGCACATCTCCAAGCGCGTCAAGTACCTGTTCATCATCGGCGACCTCATCGAGGGCGTCGGCATCTATCCCGGTCAGGAGAACGACCTGAAGATATCGGACGTCAAGGAGCAGTACGTGGAGTTCTCCAAGCACATCGCGCAGATCCCGCAGCGCATCCAGATCGTCATGTGTCCGGGCAACCACGACGCCGGCCGCTTGGCGGAGCCGCAGTACGACCTCTACCAGGATTTCACGGCCGACATGCTCGACCTTCCCAACGTCCACCTGGTCAGCAACCCGAGCGTGGTGCGCATCCACCGTTCGAAGGATTTCGGCGGTTTCGACGTATTGCTCTATCATGGTTATTCCTTCATCTACTACGGCAACAACGTGCCGAGCATCTTCAACGAGGGCGCGGTCAACCGGCCGGACCTCATCATGCGCTACCTGTTGCAGCGAAGGCACCTCGCGCCCACGCACACCAGCAACCTCTACATCCCCGACCCCGTCGCGGACCCGCTCGTCATCAGCGACGTGCCCGACTTCTTCGTGACGGGTCACACCCACCACGCCGTGCAGGACACCTATCGCGGCGTCACCTTGCTGAACTGCTCGTGCTGGGTGCCGATTACCGACAACCAGCGCAACTACGGCCTGACGCCCGACCCGGGAAAGGTCCCTATCGTGAATCTCAAGACGCGGCAGGTACGCCTGCTGCCTTTCGTCAAGACGGAGGAAGACGATGCCTGAATACGCCGAGGGAAAGCTGCCCGACGATCTCATCACGTATTTCGAATCGCTCAACACCGAGACGGACCGCGCCTTCGCCATCGCGAAAGCGGCGCGCGCCAAGGGCTACGACCCGGCCGTGGAGCCGGAGATCCAGATCGCCAAGAACATGGCCGAGCGCGTCGTCGGTCTCGTCTCTGTCGCGGCGCCGCAGATCGTCGGTTCGGGAGTGGTCGAGCGTATCCAAGATCTCGAGCGCCAGTACGGCATCCTCGACTGGCGCGTCGCCTTCACCATCGCCTTGGAGGTGGGCCAGCAGAAATACTGCAGTTTCAAGGACGAGCGTGAGGCCATGGAGGTCGGCATCCGCGTCGGTTTCGCCTACGTGACCAACGGCGTGGTCTCCAGCCCCTTGGAGGGTTTCGTCAATCTCGAGTTCGGAAAGCGCATGGACGACGGCAAGGAGTACTTCCGCATCAAGTACGCTGGGCCCGTGCGCAACGCCGGCGGCACCGCGGCGGCTGTCAGCGTGCTCATCGCCGATTACGTGCGAAAGCACATGGGCTACGCCGAGTACGATCCGCAGCCCGACGAGGTGCAGCGCTGTATCACCGAGCTGGGCAACTATCACGAGCGCATCGCCAACCTCCAGTACTATCCGTCGGACGCGGAGGTGGATTTCCTTGTCTCGCACATGCCCATCGAGGTCGCCGGCGACCCGACAGAGAAGATCGAGGTCTCCAACCACAAGAACCTGCCGCGCATCCCCACCAACAAGCTGCGCTCGGGCTATTGCCTCATCTACTCCTCGTGCATCCCCCTCAAGGGTCCCAAGCTCTGGAAGCGCCTCGCCAAGTGGGGAAAGGATATGGGCATGGAGCAGTGGGACTTCCTCGAGGAGTTCTTGGAGGTGCAGCACCGCGAGAAGGCCAAGGCCAAGAGCACGGACAAGGAGGAGGAGACCGTCGGCGTCGCGCCCGTCTACACCTACATCAAGGACCTCGTCGCTGGAAGGCCGGTCTTCGGCCATCCCTTGCGTCCAGGCGCCTTCCGCCTGCGTTACGGACGCAACCGTTTGTCCGGCCTGTCCGGGCAATCATTACATCCCGCGTCGAGCATCATCCTCAACGAGTTCATCGCGACGGGAAGCCAGCTCAAGGTCGAGCGCCCCGGCAAGGCCGCGGCCTTCACCATGTGCGACGAGATCGACGGTCCCATCGTCCGATTGCAGAACGGTGATGTGCTGCGCGTGCAGACCGCCGAGCAGGCGCGCCGGCTCTCGCCCGACGTGGAGAAGATATTGTTCTCCGGCGACGTCCTCATCTGTTACGGCGACTTCCTGGACCGCGCGCATCCCTTGGTGCCCGCCGGTTATGTCGAGGAGTGGTGGGTGCAGGAGCTCGAGAAGGCGGGTTGCGCTGTCCCCGAGGAATTATTGGCCGAGCCGTACAAGACAGCGATCTCTTTCGAGGAGGCCATGCGCTACAGCAAGGAGCATGGCGTTCCCTTGCATCCGCGATTCACCTATTACTATTCCGTCGCTTCTGTTCCGCAGTTGCGCACCCTTTGGGAGGCCATCCGTAAGGCGCCGCACAAGGACAATCTCATCCTCAAGAACCGTCCCGAGGTCAAGGAGGCGCTCGAGGCGATCGGCGCGCCGCACCGCGTCGTGCAAGAGGAGTATCTCGTCCTGACCGGCGATGACGCGAAAGCGCTGCGCACGTGCCTCTCGCGCGAGATGCCCGAGGACTGCTCGGACCCGATGGAGTTCATGCAGGCGGTCAGTCCCGTCTTCGTGCGCGACAAGGCCGGCACCTTCATCGGCACGCGTCTCGGACGCCCGGAGAAGGCGAAGATGCGCAAATTGCGTGGCAGCCCGCACACCTTGTTCCCCATCGGCGAGGAGGGCGGTCGCTTGCGCAGCGTGAACGCCGCCCTCGAGGTCGGTCACGTCAACAGCAGCTTCGAGATCTACTATTGCCCGTCGTGCAAGGAGGAGCGCGTGACCCGTCGCTGCCCGGTCTGCGACGGATTGTGCGAGGAGCGCTACTACTGCCGCCAGTGCGGCACGACCGAGCGCGCGGAGTGCGACCGCGGAAAGCACAGTCGCGCGAAGGAGATGTCCGTCCCTATCGGCGAGTACATGGATTTCTGCATGCGGCGCATGGACACCAAGGTCATGCCCGACCTCATCAAGGGCGTTCGCGGCACCGCGAACGAGGACCACGCGGTCGAGCACTTGCTCAAGGGTTTCTTGCGCGCGAGAAACGACGTGTATGTCAACAAGGACGGCACGGTGCGCTACGACGCTTCCGAGGTGCCGGTCACGCATTTCCGTTGCGACGAGATCGGCATCGACGTCGCCACGGTCAAGCGCTTGGGCTATATCCACGACATCCACGGCGAGCCCATCGAGCGCGAGAGCCAGGTCATCGAATTGTTCCCGCAGGACGTCATCTTGCCCGCGTGCGACGAGGCTCCCGATGAGAAGAGCGACGACGTGTTGTTCAAGACCTCGCGTTTCATCGACGAATTGTTGGTGCATCTCTACGGCGAGAAGTCTTTCTACAACGCCAAGAGCCCGAAGGATCTCGTCGGTCATTTGGTGTTGGCCTTGGCGCCGCACACGAGCGCTGCTACTGTGGGGCGCATCATCGGGTTTTCTAAGACGCAAGGACTCTTCTTCCATCCCTACCTGCACTCCGCCACCAGGCGTGACTGCGACGGCGACGAGGGCTGCGTCTTCTTGGTGCTTGACGCTTTCCTGAACTTCTCCCGTCGCTACCTCCCCTCGTCCCGCGGCGGAACGATGGACGCTCCGTTGGTACTGACGACGGTATTGGCTCCTGCCGAAGTCGATGACATGGTATTGAACATGGATATCGCCTGGCGCTATCCGCTGGAATTGTACGAGGGGGCGCAGGAGTTCAAGATGCCTTGGGACGTGAAGATCCCTGTCATCGGCAAGACGCTCGGCACGCCCAAGGAGTTCTACGGCATGGGCTTCACCCACGGCACGGCGAGCATCAACGCGGGCAACCGCGTGAGCGTCTACAAGACCTTGCCGTCCATGCAGGAGAAGCTCGAGTCACAGATGGACCTCGCCAAGAAGCTCGTCGCCGTCGACGAGCGCGACGTCGCGCGCTTGGTCATCGAGAAGCACTTCATCCGCGACCTCAAGGGGAATCTTCGCAAGTTCTCCCAGCAGGTCTTCCGCTGCGTCAAGTGCAACGAGAAGTATCGCCGCCCGCCCCTGCGCGGCTCGTGCACGTGCGGCGGGCGCATCATCTTCACGATCAGCGAGGGCTCTGTGGTGAAGTATCTGACCCCCGCCGAGTCGCTCGTGCAGACCTACGACCTCGACCCCTACCTCGCGCAGTCGATCGACCTTACGCGCCGGCGCGTCGAGGAGGTCTTCGGCAAGGATCCCGAGAAGCAGCTCGGATTGGGTGCGTGGTTCGGATGACTAGCGCCTCCTCAGCGAAGCGCTTGAAGAAATTCCAGCGAAGATGGGCAAAGAAATGTGCCGAGATTAAGACGCAAAGCTTTAGTGCTGAGCAAGCGGGCAGTATCTACAATGATTTTCACTCAGAGATGGTTGATATTCTATTTTTGGAGCGTAATCGACAGTGGAGGGATGATATCAAAATAGTGTCTACCGATGTACATCATGCTCTGGAGGTGGCGAGGTATAACTATGAGCACCAACGAAAGAATATCTTTGATCGGATATTTGGCGGAATACGTAATCTGTTCGTTGGTAAGAACACTGTGCAGGTCCCAGGAGCTACACCCAGCGATTCACACCAAATCCGTAAATCCTGATGTGGGTATTATCTTGTGATTTCACCGTGGCTGCACTGCGACAATGCGCGAGTCGCGTGTTTTCTCATGGCGGTTCTGTCTATGGGAAGTCCTCGTACGGCGGCGTTCGCTTGCGCCCGACCGGTCCGCGTGTGGTCTTGTAATAATCGTATGCTTCTTGCACGACGGTCGGCGCTGTGCTGTTGAGCAGTGAACCGACGTTCCATTGGGTCATACCCTCGAACCGTTCTTGGATCCTGTAGAGGATCGCCGCTAGCTCTTCAGGTGGCACGACCATTTCTGCGTGCGACAAGCTGTCCTTATAGAGCTCGTCGAGTTGCTCCGTGAGTCGTTGCTGTGCCCTTTGCATGCCGCCCGGGTATTGCGCAAGCATATATTCTTTCGCACGCTATCTTGTAGCATGGAGGTATCAGAGGTCATCGATCAGGTCAAGGGCATACCTGCCATCGTCGAGGGAAAGCGCGATACCGCTTCCTTGCGCGAGCTTGGTTTCACAGACATCCACGAGCTCGACACGGCGCTCTTCCATATCGTCGAGCGTTTCGACAAGGGAGCGACCGTGCAGATCCTCACCGACCTCGACAAGAAGGGAAAACAGCTGTACCGTCGTCTCTATCACGAGTTCTCGCAGCGCGGCGTGCGTGTGGACAATCGCTTGCGCGAGGCGCTGTTCAACACGGACCTCTCTCACATCGAGGGCCTCGCCGGCTGGCTCGACAATCACGCATAAGGCTTATATGCGTCCGTCCGCCTCGATTCCGCATGCGTTTCGACGATTCGGCTTCCATCGAGGGTTTGGCGGTGCTCGGTCCTTGGCGGGCTGGCTCTGTGCGCGCCGATCTGCGCGTGCATCGTCTTCTCGGGGAAAAGCACCCCGCGCAGGAGCGTCTCGACCGACGGTATGCTGGTGATTCCAGATACGTCGCCGGTCAGTTCGCGGCGCACACGTATCAGTTCGCTGCTTTGCTTGTCCCTATCGCTCCGCTCTTCTACGAGTTGCTCAAGCGCTAGATCGCTTTCTTGAGGGCGTGCTTGGCGCCGCAGGCCTGGCATTTCAGGAACAGCGCCTGCCCGATCTTCTCGATCTTCGTGTCTGGTTTTCCGCAGTCGCTGCACAGCACGTACGCTTGCGCGTACTCGGCGATCTTGTCGTTGATGCGCGATGCCGACAGCTTGCTGTTGAAGATGGCGTACTGGTCCTTCTTGATGACGCCTTTGGCTGCGAGCTCTTTCGAGAGGAACTTGAGGACGTGGCGCATGGGCCTGTTCAGGTCGTCCGCGATCTGCGCGAAGTTGCTGATGATGGTCGCGTTGCCCTGGATGTGCCCTTTGACGCGCGGCAGCTCGAAGCGTTCGCTCCCTTCGGCTATCTCGGGGAGCTGTTCTTTCGCTCGCTTGAGCATCTCCGCGTATTCCATCGTCTGCGAGAATGGCACGCGTTTCTTAAAGGTGTGGGTAGATTATTTCTATATGGAAGGAGAGGATTAAGTAGGAGTCTTTATTCCCTCAGGTCATGTATCGCCGGAACGTCGCGGACGCGATCCACACGGAATCCCTGCCGATGGCCGTAGAGCTCGGGCAGGATGTTGGCAGTGCCGGCAGGCGGTTCAGCCTTGCAGGTATGTTCTACATGCCTGTGGACGATGAGCGACCAGGGCTCATAACAGTCATCTCGCATCATCTCGCCGCATTGTCCGGTCTGTTGCACGGAGAGACTGTGGACGCGCGTCTTCACCAGCAAGGGCTCCTAGCGAGCGGCACGCTCGCGCTCAACGACCTAACAGTGAAGGGTGAGTTCACGTACTGGAGAAATCCAGGTCTCGGCCTACCGCGGAGCTTCACCGTCAATGGTGGATGGCACCAAGGTGCCTATGGCGGTCTTTGGCAATCGGATGGGGTGAAGGGGATGTTCTATCTGCGCCCATATCTCGATTTCCGATCGGATGGCCCTGTGGAACAGCGACGCGTCGGCTGACCACTGGACAATCACCCGCAATGAAATAAAAAGCCCCTTCACATTTCTTTCCCGTGATCTCGTTCACGCCGCGATTGTACCAGCAGACCATCGTCGGCACGGCCTCCTTGCACAACACGCTCGTCGTGCTCCCGACCGGTCTTGGCAAGACGCACATCGCCATCATGCTCGCGGCCCACCGGCTCAAGCAATACCCCAAGAGCAAGATCCTCGTCCTCGCCCCGACAAAGCCGTTGGTGGACCAGCACACCAAGACCTTCGCCGAGCACCTGCCCGATGCGGAATCGCTCTCCACCGTCCTCACCGGTCGCGTCTCCCCCGAGAAGCGCCAGACAGAGTACGAACGCGCCACCTTCATCTTCAGCACCCCGCAGACCATCGAGAACGATCTGCTATCGGACCGCGTCTCCCTCAAGGACGTCAGCCTCCTCGTCCTGGACGAGGCGCACCGCGCCGTCGGCGACTACGCCTACGTCTACATCGCCAAGCAATACCGCAAGCACGCATCGCACGAGCGCATCCTGTCTCTCACCGCTTCGCCGGGAAGCGACAAGCAATCCATCGAGGAGGTCGTGCGTAATGTCGCGGCCGAGAAGATCGAGGTGCGCACGCAAGACGATCCCGACGTCAAGCCCTACGTGCAGGAGATGGAGGTGCAGTACCGCGAGGTCGACCTCCCCCCGCAGCTCACCGCGCTGCGCGACGTCGTCGCGCGCCTCATACGCAACCGCCTGTCCATGCTCAAGCAGCACGGTTTCATCAATGACACGCAGCTCAACAAGACGCAGCTCCTCATGGCCCAGAAGGAACTGCAGGGACAGCTGCGCGGCGGACAGCCCGACCCCATGGTCTGGCGCGCCCTCTCCGTGCTCGCCGAGGTCATGAAGGCGCAGCACGCGCAAGAGCTCTTGGAGAGCCAGGGCGTCTCCGCGGTGGTGAGCTATCTCTCATCCTTGGAGCGGCAGGCCGCGAGAGGCCAGTCCAAGGCCGTCAAGAACCTCGTCTCCGACCCGGAGTTTCGCCATGTCATTATGACCGCGCAGTCCCTCGAGGAAAAAGGCGTCGAGCACCCCAAGCTCGCCACGTTGTTGGCGCTGGTCAAGCTCACGCTCACCAAGAACAAGAGGGCGAAGATCATCGTCTTCTCGCAGTACCGCGACATGGCGCAGAAGATCGTCAAGTCATTGGGGGAGAAAGCGCGATTGTTCGTCGGCCAGCAGAAGAAGGGCGAGACCGGGTTGACGCAGAAAGAGCAAAAAGAGATGCTCGCCGAGTTCCGCGAAGGAGAGTTCCCCGTGCTCGTCGCGACCGCCGTCGGCGAGGAGGGACTCGACATCCCCAGCGTCGACCTCGTCGCCTTCTACGAGCCCGTGCCCAGCGCGATACGCACTATCCAGCGCCGCGGCCGCACCGGACGGCACGACACGGGCCATGTCGTCGTGCTCGTCGCCAAAGGCACGCGCGACGAGGGCTATCGCTGGTCCGCCCATCACAAGGAGAAGCGCATGCACCGCGCCCTCCAGCAGGTCGCCGCCGCCCCGGCCCCCAAGCAGCAGTCCACGCTCTCCGAGTTCACGCAGGAGACGGTCATCTATGCCGATAGCAGGGAGAAGGGTTCGGGCGTCCTCAAGGAACTCCAGTCGTTGGGCGTCAAGCTCGTCCTGCGACAGTTGGACGTCGGCGACTACGTCTTGTCCAAGCGCGTCTGCGTGGAGTTCAAGGCCGTCGACGATTTCGTCAACAGCATCCTCGACGGTCGGCTCATGGCGCAGATGCGCGCCCTCACCCGCTACCAGCGTCCCTTGCTCGTCGTGCAGGGCGGTGATTGGTATTCGCAGCGCAACGTCCATCCGAATGCCATCCGTGGAGCCCTTTCGGCGATCAGCGTGAGCTTCGGCGTTCCCATCCTGACGACGCAGAACGACAAGGACACCGCTTCCTTGCTCGCGTTGATCGCGCGCCGGGAGAAGGACGGCGGCATCGGCGCGGCTGAGTTCGCCGCACCGCGCCCCCAGAACGAGCAAGAAGAATTGGTCGCTGTGGTCGCGCAATTGCACGGCGTCGGGCCCGTGCTCGCGCCTAAGTTGCTCGCATTCTTCGGTACGCTGCGTGACCTCGCCAACGCGTCCGTCGATGATTTGACGTCGGTCGAGGGGATAGGGAAGAAGAAGGCCGAGGAGATCTACGCGGCCTTGACACGCCGGTTCGAAGCGTGAGGACCTTGTATTCCTGCTCTCCCGGTCCACCAAGATACTCGGCCGGCTGCTGCGCGAGGGGGAATCCGGGATTCGTGTTCGCGGGAACCTCGTACGTGCCTCTGAGCGCCGCCCGCTCGGCCAGCGGTTTCGCGGGCAGGGTGTACGCGGTGAATGCCGTGGCGAGGGCTGCGATGCCGATGAGCTTGTGCATGACATAGGCGTGCGCTCCGTGCTTTTCTTGTTTGTGGTGGAGCAGCGCATCTTTTATACTCCTGTTCATAGGAATCAGTCATGGGCATCTTTTTCCTCTCCGAGCAGCGACGGAAAGAGGGCAAGCATTGGTGGGTCCTCTCTGCCGAGAGCACCCCGTTCATCGGGTATCTCGTCTTGTTCTTGATCGTGCTCGCCTCGGCGATCTGGCCGTTCACCTTCGTCTACGTTCTCGGTCATGCGTATATCGTCGTGATGCCAGTCCTCATCGCGCTCTTCGTCGGATTGACGGGCGACCTCGCATACGAGTCGCGCCCGTTGTTCTTCGTGCGATTTCGGAAGAAGCGTTTCACCATCGAGCGCCTCCCTAATGGCACGCGTCGCGTCTGGATCGAGCGTTAGTCCTTGGCGCCCGCGCCGTTCCGGACATGCTTCTCCACAAGCTTTATTTTCTCCACTCTTTCGTGGTCCTGTAAATGTTCCCCGGACACCCATCAACGTACGTCCTCATCCCCGAAGCAGACGGCGAACCGCAATTCTTGTTCGCGCGGAGTTGTCTCCCAGAGAAGTATTTCCGTAGCCACAGCTCCAGTCTTCCTCCAGGGCTTCCGCAGAACCAATTCAAGCGCGCCAGCAAGGCCGGGTTCCAGAACACCATATCTCCGCATGGTTTCGCCGGTTTCATGACCATCGACGAGGCGGCTGAGGTGGCGCGTCTCCTGGGCCGTTCGCTGCCAACTCCCTCTCAACTCGCGCGGGCGCTCGCGTATCTGGAGAGCGAAGAGCCGCTCTACAACGAGTTCTTGCTGCGGTACGACGATAAGGAGGCGCAACAGTTACGCGATGACGTTCTCTTTTCCCTTGCTCCCCGGATCGAGTTCCTGCAAGGGTATGTCCGGTATGACAGCATGTGCTATCACTTCGGTCTTGAGAACACCCGTGATCTGTCGGACAAGGTCAATCTGTACAATGCGTTGCCCGTCGGACGCCACGCTATCTCCAGCGAGCGGTGGATGCGCGATAATATCGCAGGCTTTCCGACAGCCGAGGCGAAGAAGGGTCGTAGCGATATGGAGTTCTCGTTCACTGACGACGGCCGCGATCTCGGCGTGTACTGGGATGCGAGCGTTAATCGGCTCGCGATCGTGTCGCGCCACAAGGCTCCGCTCGGGGCGGTCCGTCTGGTACGTCACCCGTAACGGTCAACCGCTCTCCAGGACGCGTGCGAGCACCACGGCATTGTTGTGCTGCGTGTCCTTCGCCGCGTACACCAGTGTGACGCGCTTTTGTGCCCGGAGGCGTTCCAGCGCGTCCTTGTGCGCCGGGAGCTCTTTCTCGTAGCGTTCGGCGAATTCCCTAAAGCGCCCGGGTTCGTGGCCGAACCACTTGCGCAGCCCGTCGCTCGGCGCGAGCTCTTTTTCCCACGCGTCGATACGCAACTCCTTTTTTGAGACGCCGCGCGGCCAGAGCCGGTCCACGAGGACGCGATAGCCGTCGTCCTGTGATGCAGCCTCGTACGCTCGCTTCAGCCGGATCTCCACGCGCATCTCCACGTCCGCATGGTTCAAGTGTCTTTCGGCAGCACGAGGGGCTTTTTTCCCACGATGATGATGTTCTCGTGCCGTACGCCCTCGTCGTAGTACAGTCCGGGCTCGATCGTCACGACCATTCCTTCCTCCAATGTCATGTCGCTGCGCTCTGACAGGTTCGGCGCCTCGTGGATGTCCAGTCCCACGCCGTGCCCCAACGAGTGGATGAGCCCGTGCTCGTCGTCCGTCGGAAAGCCGCGTGTCTCCAGTTCTTTCGTGGCGTACGCGGCGATGTCGGCCACCTTCGCTCCGGGAACGCATTTCTTGACGCACGCGTCGTGGACTTCTTTCACGGCGTCGAGCATCTTTTGCGCGTTTGCGTCGTCCCCAACAATCACTGTTCGGGTCATATCGCCGTAGTATCTCGTGCGTTCCGATTGTGGGAAGATATCGATGATGACCGGTCCTTCTTTGATGGCACCGGTTCCGCGGTGGTGCGGCAATCTCGTCTGTCCTGCCGAGCTGATGATGAGGTCGGGGCAGTCGTAGCCATGCCGGATGAGCTGCGAGCGCGCCTCCGCCTTGAGGGCTTCGCTCGTGAGCGGCTCCCCCTTCCAATGGAGGATACCGTCCTTGAGTTCGGCTTCCTGCAAGCGCTTCTCGATGAGCGCGATGGCTCCGGCCGCTTCTTCCTGCGCTTCCTCGATCGCTGCCAGTTCATCTTCATTCTTGATGCGTCGTTCGGGGAAGACCTCGCGCACGACCTCCGCTTTCCCGGGGATACGGTCCACAATGCCGTGCGGAAAGTCGAACGGCACCTTCGCCTCTTTGACGTTCTTGAGCGCTTCTTTCAGGCTCGTGAGTTCGCGCACCTCGATGTCGCCGACGATCTCCTCTCTCGCCCGCAGGAATTCGAAGCCGGGCACCCAAAGAGTGCGTTTCTTGTCCTCGATGTAGAGCACATCGACATCGCTGTTCCAGCGGCAGCGATAGTAGATGTCCGCGCTGTCCGCGCGGCCGAAGAGCACGAGCATGCCCGTGCCGTGGCCCGCCGCCTCATAAAGCTTTGGCACTGGAAAGACCGCGTGAACGTTTTTATAGCGCCTTTCCACCCTCTCCCCATGCTCCCTCTGCACGTCACCTTGTCCTATTACAAGCGCGCGGACATCCGCAAGGCCATGGCCGAGCAGTGCCGCGGCAAGGAGGTCGCCATCAAGTACGGTAATGGCTTCGGAAAGCGTCCCGACATGGTCGTCTACGACAGCGACATCCTCTCTTTCGCCCAGAAGAAAGCGACGAGCTTCCACGTGAGCGAGGAGACCTGGAGCAATCCCATGCAACTCGCTCCGGGCATGCGCAAGGCGGACATGGACGCGTTGCGCGTGGGCTGGGACCTCGTGCTCGATATCGACTTCCCCGTCTGGGAGGCGACGCGCGTCATCGCCGACGCACTCTGGAAGCAGCTTTTGGAGGAGGGCGTGCCTGAGAAGGCCATCACCGCGAAGTTCTCCGGCAACAAGGGCTTCCACATCGCTGTGCCCTTCGAGGCATTTCCCGACGCGGTGCTCGACGAGGACGGGAAAGAATTGCTCGTCTCCGACCTGTTCCCTGACGGCGTGCGCAGCATCCTCGGTTACCTAGTCTCCCGCGTGGACGGTCCCGAGAACGGCTTCTCCCTTTCCGAGCGGCTCGTTAAGGATTTAGGTGCGGACGCGTTGCGCTCCATGCTCGTGGAGGTCTGCGAGTCCTGCGGGAGAAAAGCGCCTGGCCGCGCGGTCGAGGGCAACGAGTTCGTCTGCGAGCGCTGCGGCTATCGCGAGCGAAAGGACGTCGATTACATGGACTGCCCCAAGTGCAAGACCATGGGCCGCACGACCTTGCTCACGCCCGTCGGTCGCGCCAACTCCGAGCCGTGCAAGTGCGGCTCCAAGCGCTTCCGCAAGAAGGTCGACCTCGCGGTCGACACCATGCTCGTCTCCTCGCGGCACATGTATCGCCTGGCGTGGAGCCTCCACGAGAAGAGCTTCGACGGGAAAAGAGCGCTTGTCTCATTGCCGATCCCGCCGCGGCGCATGCACGATTTCGACAAGGAAGAGGCCGGCGCGAAGCACGCGAAGACCGATACCCCCTTCCTCTCCCGTGACGTCCCGCGCGATTGCGCCTCCGCATTGCTGCAGCGCGGCCTCGCCTACCGCGCCCCCGACGCCGAGGACAGGCCCTCGTTCGCGGAGATCGAGTGGGCCGGCGACGCCGCGCCGGAGGAGGCGTTCCCCCCGCCCATCAAAAAGATGCTCACGGGCATGGAGGACGGACGCAAGCGCGCCTTGTTCGTGCTCACGAACTTCCTGCGCAGCGTGGGCTGGTCCTACGAGATGATCGAGGCGCGCCTCGACGAGTGGAACAAGGCCAACCCCGAGCCCTTGCGCGAGGTCGAGCTGCGCGGCCACATCCGCTACCACAAGCAGAAGGGCCAGAACGTGTTGCCGCCGAACTTCGACAACGACATGTACTACAAGGATCTCGGCGTGCTCGAGCACGACGAGTTGAGCCGGCGCGTCAAGAATCCTGTGCAGTACGTCCGTCTCAAGATGAAGCAGGGCGGCTCGCGCGAGCAGACCACATCCTCCGGGCGTGCGTAGATTTATATCCGGGATGCCCCGGAAAACAGGGATTGGCGACCGCGGATCTGGGGGACATCGGCGAGCAGGTCATGTCATTGCTGCAGGAGCTTCCTCGGACGCTGCGGACGTCGAGCTTCCGGCTCGACGGGCATGGACGGGGCGTGTCGATTTTCGCGAAATATGACGGCGTGTCGTTGCAGATGAATTGCGCTCAGCACGGCAGCGCGCTGGCGCTCAGCACGGGCACCGATGAGCCGAGCGACCGCTACTCTGTACGAAATCCGCTGGTGTTTCGTGGGCATCGCCTCGATCTGTACGATGCCGATTCGCTCCTCCTCAGCATGCGGATCGAACCAGGAGATGAGACGCATCATTTTGTGATCCTCGGGCAAAACGACCACGTGATCGCGAGCGGATATCTCTTGCAGGACAACGCTTATGAACATCAGTATCCAGGGTCTGCGCATGACCGTGGATACCCGGTTCGGCACGTATCCTGAGAAGTTCGCGAAGTACGTCAGGCCGACCGATCTGGTCGATTTCGATGTCGCCGCCGTGAAAAAGCAGGCCCACGAGCTCACGAAAGAGGCGACGACCGCCCGCGAGGCGCTGACCGCGATCCATTCTTTCGTCTCGTCGCTGCCGCTCGGCTTCGATAGGGAGGATTCGCCCGCGAGCGTCATCTTGCGCAATCACCGCGCGCAGTGCAACACCAAGACCACTCTCTTCATCGCCATGGCGCGCACGATCGGCATCCCCGCGCGCCTCCATGCTTGGAGCATCAAGCGTAAAGCGCACAAGGTCTCCTTACCCAAGCTCGTCTACTTGTTCACGCCCCGCGTCACGCTCTTCACGCTTCCTGAGGTCTATCACGGTCGGGAGTGGTGCACGCTCGACGCGGTGCTGAGCGAGGACGGTGAATCCGATCCTCACGACTGTCCGTTCGACGACGCTCCTCATCGGGACCGCCCGATTCCCAAGGAGCTCATCGTCGAGGACCTGGGCAGCTTCTGGCACCCTGACACGTTCTGGGCCACGTTCGGCACGAACGCCGACGGATGGAGAAAGCTGGCCTTGCCGTTCGTTCGTCCGCGGAAACGCTCTTAAACCCGTTTTCCTAGGAAAGTGCTATGGTACTTGCCCGCGCGTTCGCTTCGCTCATCCTCATGTTCATGATTATCGGCGCCGTCGCTGTCTATCTCTCGAACGTGAAGGGACAGCCGACCCTCGATACCTTCACCCTCGACACCCCGACCGCTGCCGGCCCGAGCAGGATGGCGTTCTCGGGCACGCTCTCCATCAAGAACCCGCTCAGCGAATCGATTCCCGTCACGAGCATCAACTACACCATCTATCTCCAGGATTCCGGCGAGACGATCGCCAATGGCACGATGCCTGCCTTCACCCTCAAGCCTAATAACGTGACGACAGAGGCCTTCGCGCAGAACATCACATGGGCCCCCTCTTCTTCGGTCATGGACCATCTGCTCAGCCAACCGCAGGTCTTCTTGCGCGTGAATGGCACCGCGTACCTTGACATGGGGAAAGGACGTGTCCTTCCCGTACAGTTCACGGCGAAGACGGATGCCCGCGATTACGTGCAGAGCGCGTACATCGGCGGCACCCAGGTGCAGAGCGCGCCCGTGGGCGGCAGCAACCTCAAGATCTTTGGATGAGGTCTTCCACCGTCCGCTCCAGCGCGGGGAATTCCGTGTAGCCACTCTGCGCGTCGAGCAGTCCACCGCCGCGCACGATGTGCAGTTCCGCCGACAATGGCGTGCGCAATGCGAGCACGGCGTACAACGGCATGCGCGGATCGTCGTCCGCGTGGAAGAACACGATACGCTCCGCGTTCTCTTTGATGGCGGGATAGTCGAACGTGCGCTGCATGAACGTCGCTGACGCATCATCGGGCGGGGGCATGGCGACCAACAACAACGCCTTCATCTTCTCTTTCTCCGCGCGCGCCAGAACGAACGGCACTCCCATGCCGTACGCGACCACGATCGCGTCCTCCAAAGCGACGTCCTGGGCGTCGAGCATCTTCTCCCAGTCGTCGAACGTCCCTTCGACCGGGAGCTGCGGTCCGACGAAGGTCGCTCCCAATGACTGTGCTCGTCGTTTGAGCGAGGGCGCCCAGTGCTCTCGCGGGCTCCCGGCGTGGCTGTGCAGGTAGACGACGCGCATGTGTCGCTCCGAGGATGACGGGATATAAACCTACGTATGCAACTCGGAGAGCAGCGACGCGTCCCCGAGCACGATGACCCGCACGCCTTTCTCACGGAAGTATTTCGCGCTCTCGGATTCCTCTCTGGCCACGAAGACGTCTGGAAGCCCGTGCTCGGCGACGAAGCGTTCGAATACGGCTGCCGCATCGTCCTTCTCATCGGGGAGCGAGCACGCCTCGACGCTGTATAATCCCTCTGCGTCAGCAGCTTCGAGCAGTCTGTCCAATGCGTCATTGGTATTGGTCGTGACGACCGCGAGCTCGGCTCCGGTCTTGCGCAACGCCTCGATCACATCCGACCGCACGCTTTCCGGATGCTTCCGTACGAAGGACACGACAGCGTCGAAGTAGCGTTTCCGCGCGTGGCGCGTGCGTTCCTCGTCGGTCGCTTCCGGCTCGAGCCGTCGCATCACCTCGTCCACTCCGCGGAAATACTCTTTCCGGGAAGTCCACTCCTTGACGGACGGGTCGTTGAGTTCCTCCGCTGCCTTGGCGAACCATTGGGCGTGCGCCTTGTCCCAAGCCTCTGGTTTGATGAGCACGTTCTTGGCAGACGTCGCGATGAGCATGCACACTGCATACTGGTGCGCTTCTTATGGTTTTCCTGCTTCGTCCTGAGGAGCTCTCCGTGACGTTCCACCTGAAACGAGGGTCCGCGTCCCGCGTTTCCTCACCGGAATGCTTTTAAATGAACCAGCGTTCGCCCCGATATCGACGATGCACGCCCTCAGGACGTGTATCGGCTGACGCCTGAGAACCGCGCTGCGCGATTCTAGCATACCGCGGGACTAATGGGCGTTCACCAACCGGCCACCAGCATAGGCCAAGGACAACAATGCCGACCACACGAGCACCACGCAAGGGAAGCCTCCAGTACTGGCCCAGGAAGCGCGCCAAGCGCCAGCACGCGCGCGTCCGTAGCTGGGCGACCGCCAAGGAGCCCAAGCCCCTCGCTTTCGCCGGTTTCAAGGCCGGCATGACCCATATTCTCGTGACGGACAACCGCAAGCACAGCCCGAGCAAGGGCCAGGACATCAGCATGCCCGTCACCATCATCGAATGCCCGCCCCTCAAGATCGCGGGCATCCGCTTCTACAAGAAGAACACCAAGGGCTATGGCGAAGCGGCAGCCACCGAGGTCCGCTTCAAGGCCGACAAGGAGCTGCTCCGCACCACCAAGTGGAAGGAAACGGGCAAGCTCGACGGCATCAAGCCCGAGGAGTACACGCGAGCGACCCTCCTGGTCCACACCCAGCCCGCATTGACGGGCATCGGCCAGAAGAAGCCGCAGTTGTTCGAGGCGGGTTTCGCCGGCTCTGTCGCCGATGCGATCGCGTACGTCAAGGAGCACAAGGAGATCGCCGTCGCCGACGCCCTCGCGCCGGGCCAGTTCGTTGACTCGCACGCGGTCACGACAGGCCGCGGCACGCAAGGCCCCGTCAAGAGATTCGGCATCGGCTTGCGCAGCCATAAGAGCGAGAAGAGCAATAGAAAGGCCGTCCTCGGTCCAGAGGGCTACGCCAAGGTCACCTTCACCTCGCCCCAGGCGGGCAAGATGGGCTACCACCTGCGCACCGAGCACAACAAGCAGATCATGGGCCTCCTTGAGGCCGACAAGCTCCAGGTGAGCGGCGGCATCATCAACTACGGCGTCGTCAAGAACACCGTCGTCCTGCTCAAGGGCAGCGTCGGCGGCTCCAAGAAGCGCCTCATCACCCTCACGCACGCGACCCGCGCGGACCCCAAGGTGTCCACACAGGCCATGGAGATCACGCACATCGCCACGAGAAGCCAGCAGGGGAACCAATGAAACTCACCATCCGCACCGCGAAGAACGAGGAGAAAGGAACCATCGAGTTCCCCATCGTCGCGGAGATCCGCCCCGACCTCATCCGCCGTGCGGTGCTCGCGTTGCAGAGCCGCACGCGCCAGCCCTACGGGGCCGACCCGCGCGCGGGTCTCAAGCACTCCACGCGCATCAGCAGGCGCCGCCGCGATTATCGCGGCAGCTACGGCTACGGCATCAGCCGCGTGCCGCGCAAGATACTCAGCCGTGCTGGAAGACGCATGTACTGGGTCGGCGCGGAAGCCCCCGGCACCGTCGGCGGACGCAGAGCGCACCCGCCCAAGGCCACCAAGAAGTGGGCGCACAAGATCAACAAGAAGGAAAACCGCAGGGCCATCGACAGCGCGATGGTCTGCGCACTGACCCCTGAGGTCGTCTCCGCGCGCGGGCACAAGGTGCCCAAGCATTATCCCTTCGCGCTCGATGCGAGCGTCGAATCCCTCTCCAAGACCAAGGATGTCCTCGCCGCCCTGCAGGCGCTCGGACTCTCGGACGACCTCGCCCGCGGCGCTTCCGGCGCCAAGAGCGTGCTCCTCGTGACCGAGAACGAGGCCTTCGCGCGCGCCGCGCGAAACATCCCTGGTGTCGACGCGTTCCGCGCCGACGAGCTCAACGCGCACATGCTCGCTCCCGGCGGCCATCCGGGACGCGCCACGCTCTTCACCGTCACCAGCATCAAGCGCCTTTCCGGCGAGCCCGCTCCCAAGAAGGAGAAGGCTCCCGCCAAGGCCGCGAAACCCGCTCCGAAATCTCCTGCTCCGAAGAAACCCGAGGAGAAGGTCGAGAAGAAGGAGGCGGCTCCGAAGAAGACCGCGAAGAAGACCGCGAAGAAAGCCGCCAAGAAGGCGGAGGTGAAGGCATGACCGTCATCATCCACCCGATCTCCACCGAGAAGAGCATCCGTCTCATGGAGGCGGAGAACACGCTCGTCTTCGCTGTCGACAGGAAAGCCACCAAGGCGGACATCAAGAAAGCCGTCGAGGAGCTCTTCAAGGTCAAGGTCGCCGGTGTCAACACTGTCAATACGTTCAAGACAAAGAAAGCGTACGTCACGTTCGCCGCCGACACGCCGGCGATCGACGTCGCCACCAAGCTGGGGTTGATGTAGATGGGTAAACCGATCATCGCGCAGAAACGGGGCAAGGGCTCGCCGACGTACACCGTCAGCAGCCATCGCTTCAAGGGCAAGGCCAAGCAATACGCGGACGGCGAGGCCATCATCGTGGACATCGTCCACTGCGCGGCCCACAGCGCCCCGCTCTGCCTGGCGGAGCACATGGACGGCACGCTGTACCTCACCATCGCTGGCGAGGGAGCCACCGTCGGCGACATCGTGCAGGTCGGCACGGGAGCAGAGCTCGCGGTCGGCAACACGCTCATGCTCAAGGACATGCCGGAAGGCACGCCCGTCTTCAATATCGAGTCGCAGCCCGGCGACGGCGGACGATTCTGCCGCACGTCCGGCAGCGCCGCGCGCATCGCGCAGAAGACCGAGAAGACCGTCACTGTCATCTTGCCGAGCAAGAAGACGCGCTCGTTCCCGGCCACGTGCCGCGGCACCGTGGGCGTCCCCGCCGGTGGCGGGCGCAAGGAGAAGCCGCTGCTCAAGGCCGGTACCGCGTTCCACAAATACGGTGCCCGCAACAAGCTCTGGCCCAAGACGAGCGCGACGAAGATGAACGCGACCGACCACCCGTTCGGCAACACGCGCAGCCTGCGAAAGGCCAAGGCCAAGCCGGCTCCGCGCAACGCCCCGCCGGGACGCAACGTCGGTATGATCCGCCCACGCAAGTCGGGCCGCAGCAAGGGGAGGAAGCGCTAGATGGCGAAAAAGGAATTCACGTTTCACGGACACACGCTCGAACAGCTTAAGGCATTGCCGCGCGACGAGATGCTCGCGCTCCTGCCCAGCAGGCAGCGCCGCAGCATCAAGCGCGGGTACACGGATGCCGAGCGCAAGGCCGAGCTCAACATCCTTGCCAAGGACAAGGTCAGAACGCACGCCCGTGGCGTGGTCATCATGCCGCAGATGGTGGGCAAGACGATCCTCGTCCACAACGGCAAGCAGTTCGTGGAAGTCAAAGTGCAGGAGGAGATGATCGGGCACCGCCTGGGCGAGTTCGCCCTCACGCGCAACCTGGTCAAGCACAACTCCCCCGGAGTCGGAGCGACGCGCAGCAGCTCGGCGCTCTCGGTGAGATAATGGCATACGGATACGCATACCAGGGCAGTGGCGAGGTCGCGCGAGGCGTCGCCCTCGACCAGTCCGTCAGCGTGAAGAGCGCTGTCATGGTCGCTGCCTTCGTCCGCGGCAAGCCCGTCGCTCGTGTCGAGCGCGAGCTCGACGCCGTCATCGCCATGCGCGCAGCGGTCCCCTTCACTCGTTTCAGCGAGGGCGCGGGCCACAAGCGCGGCATCGGCCCGGGCAAGTACCCCGTCAAGACCGCGACGGTCTTCCGTCAATTGCTCGCCAGCGTCAAGGCCAATGCCGAGGACCTCGGCATGGGAGACGACCTCATCGTCATCGGCGCCACCGCTAACAAGGGCGCGGAGCAGCCGCGCTACGGCCGCCACCGCGGACGCGTCGGCAAGGCCACGCACGTCGAGCTCGTCCTCGCCGAGCGCGAGCCCGGCAAGAAGGCCGCCAAGGCTCCTGCGAAGACCGAGAAGCCCACCAAGGCTCCTGCCAAGAAGGCTGCGAAACCCGCTCCCAAGAAGCCCGCGGAGAAAGCGCCGGTGAAGGAAGCCGCGAAACCCGCTCCGAAATCTCCCGCCAAGAAAGCGGAGAAGAAGGAACCTGCTCCGGCGAAGAAAGAATCCAAGGAGGCTGATGCCTGATGGCCATCGAGCGTAAATTCATCCAGCAGAACATGCGCGAGTTCCGTATCCGCAAGTTCGTCGAGAAGAACGTGTCCCGCGTCGGATTGTCCGATGTGACTGTCAAGAAGACGCCGATCGGCGACAAGATCGTGATCCGTGCTTCGCGCCCGGGCCTCGTCGTCGGCCGCGGCGGCAGCAACATCCAGCTGCTCACGCGACAGCTCAAGGAGGAGTTCGAGCTCGACAACCCGCAGATAGAGATTGAGGAGATCGAGAAGCCCGACCTCGACGCGGACGTCGTGGCTGAGCGCATCCTCAATAGCTTGGAGCGCTTCGGCAGCGGCCGCACGAAAGGCATCGGCTATCGTGCCATGGCCGACAGCATGAACTCCGGCGCGCTCGGTATCGAGATTCTCATCTCCGGGAAGATCCCGAGCATGCGCGCCCGCAGCTGGCGGTTCTACAACGGCTATCTGAAGAAAGCGGGTGACCTCGCTGTCGAAGGCGTCCATCACAGCGTCAAGACGGTCACCCTCAAGTCGGGAGCGGTGGGCATCAAGGTGCGTATCATGCCGCCGGACATCACCCTCCCGGATCACATCACACTCACAGAGTCTCCTGTAACAGAGGTCGAGGAGGTCACCGGGAAACCGGAGGCCGCCGAGACCGAAGCGGCCGTAGAGAAGGCCGAGAAGGCTCCTGAGGACGCGCCGGAAGCCAAGGCATCCGGTGCGGAGGACACCGCATGAGGTTCAGCGAACTCTCCGCGCTCTCTCCCGAGGAACGGGAGGATAAGCGAAAGGAGATCGAGCTGGAGCTCATGAAGGAGCGCGCGCAGATCGCGAGCGGAACCGCCCCGAAGAATCCGGGGATGATCCGCGAGTATCGCAAGACCCTCGCGCGCCTCCAGACACTCGAGAAGACCAAATGAGCAAGATATGCCCAACCTGCGGACTCCCTGAAGAACTGTGCGTATGCCAGGATATCGCCAAGGAGTCGCAGCGGATCACGGTCTCGATCGAGAAGAAGCGGTTCAGCAAGGAGTACACCGTCATCGAGGGTATCGATGCCGGTGAGATCGACGTCAAGGAACTGGCGAAGACCCTCAAGCACAAGTTCGCGTGCGGAGGGACGGCCAAGGGCGGTCGGATCGAGCTCCAGGGCAACCACCTCAACGAGGTGGGCGCCGTGCTCATGGACCAGGGCTTCTCGCCAGAGACCATCGACGTGAAGCGATGATCCGCCACGACCTCATCGGTCGCAGGATCGTCGTCCTCGAGGCGTCAAACAAGGACCTCGTCGGCATCGCCGGCGAGGTGGTCGACGAGACCAAGAACACGCTCCGCGTCCGTACGGACCGGGGCGAGAAGACCGTGCTCAAGGAGCAGGTGACCATCGACGTCGATGGGACCCGCATCGAGGGCGCGTTGCTCACGCAACGTCCGGAGAAACGGACGAAGCTCAAGCTCAAACGATGGCAACGAAGAAAACCACCACAGTAAAGCCCGCCGGGACGGCGGCCCGAGACAGCGCGAGCGCTAGCCTGCGCGGAAAGCAGTTCGAGGGCGTCGTCGTATCGGCGAAGGCGACCAAGACCGTGTCGGTCGAATGGGAGACGCGCTCGTACATCAAGAAGTACGAGCGGTACGAACGCCGACGCTCCAAGGTCGCGGCCCACAACCCCGAAGGCATCGACGCCAAGGAGGGTGACGTGGTCCGCATCAAGGAGTGCAGGCCGCTCTCCAAGACCAAGCACTTCGTGGTCACCGAGATAATCGAGAGGAAAGGACAATGAAAGGACTCACGTCATCCGTCACCAAGGGACTGCAAGTCGGCTCCCGCTTGCCGACCGCCGACAATAGCGGAGCGAAGATCGTGGAGATCGTCTCCGTGCTCGGCGGCAAGACAGTCAAGGGACGCCGCTCGTCGGCTGGCGTCGGCGACATGGTCATTGTGACGGTCAAGAAGGGCCGTCCTGATGTGCGAAAGCAGGTCATGCACGCCGTCGTGGTGCGCCAGCGCAAGGAGTTCCGCCGCGCTGACGGGATGCACGTGAAGTTCGAGGACAACGCGGTCGTCGTCTGCAAGGACGAGAAGGGGAACCCGAGAGGGACCATCTTCAAGGGGCCGATAGCAAAGGAAGCAGCGGACCGGTGGCCGCCGGTCGCGAACGTGGCTTCCATCATTGTGTGATACTATGAAACAAGGATTCAAGACCGGATGGAACGCGAGCTCCCAAGCGCGCAAGCAGCGTAAGTTCCGAGCGAACGCGCCGTTGCACCGCAAGAGCGTGTTCCTCAATGCCACGCTCTCCAAGGACCTTCGTGAGAAGCACAAGCGCCGCTCGCTGCGTGTCCGCCAGGGGGACGAGGTCGAGGTGCTCCGCGGTGCCTTCAAGGGCAAGAAGGGCGTCGTCGACAGCGTGGACACCCGCAACCAGCGCCTGGTCGTCCGCGGCGTCGAGCTCGCCAAGCGCGACGGCTCGAAGGCGCCGCACCCGGTCAACGTCAGCAACGTCCGCATCACCAAGCTCATCGAAGACAAGAGGAGGATCTGAATGGTACGCAATCACCTGAAACGCATCGCGGCCCCGCGCAGCTGGGCCTTGCACCGCAAGGAGCGCACGTTCATCACGCGCCCGAACCCCGGACGCGCGTTCGGACTCGCCATGCCGCTCAACCACGTCATGAAGGTGCTGCTCAACAAGGGCCGCACGACAAAGGAGGTCCGTCACATCCTCTTCCACGAGGAGGTACTCGTCAACGGCCGCCGAGAGTTCGACCACCGCAGGCCCGTCGGCTTCATGGACGTCATCAGCTTCCCCTCCACCAAGGAGCACTACGCGCTCAGCCTCTCCGCGAGGGGCATCCTGTCGGCCATGCCGCAAGACGACGCGAAGAAGCGCCTCGTCAAGGTGCGCGGCAAGACCCGCGTCGCGGGAAGGTTCCAGCTCAACTGCCAGGACGGCACGAACATCCTGCTCGACAAGGACGCGTACAAGACGGGTGACACGCTCGTCCTCACGGACGGCAAGGTTGCAAAGCACCTTCCGCTCGCCGTCGGCGCGCACATCACGTTGACGGGAGGGAAGCACCTCGGCAAGAGCGGCGTGGTGAAGAGCCTCGAGGGCGATGACATCGTCTTCGAGAACGAGAACGGCACGTACTCCACGACGCGAAACCACGCGTTCGTCACGGGAACCAAGGAACCGGAGGTGCGTCTGCGATGAACACGATGCGCGAGGTTCTCCTGGAGAAGGTGACCCTCAACTTCGGCGCCGGCAAGGATCAGGCACTGCTCGATAAGGGCGCACAGCTCATCGAGATGATCACGGGCATCGCGCCCGTCAGGACCGTCACGCAGGCCCGCATACCTGCCTGGGGATTGCGCCCCGGCCTGCCCGTCGGCCTCAAGCTCACGCTCCGCGGCGAGAAGGCCGTGGATGTCGCTTCGCGCCTGCTCGAGGCGCGCGAGCGCAAGCTCAAGGATTCCTGCGTGGACGACAACGGGAACGTCAGCTTCGGATTGACCGAGTACATCGACATCCCCGGCGTCCGCTACGACCCGAAGATCGGTATCATCGGCTTGCAGGCGTCCATCACGCTCAAGCGTCGCGGCTACCGTGTCGCGCGCAGGAAGATGCGCAATGCCCGAGTGGGAAAAGCGCATCGTATCACCAAGGAGGAGGCCAAGGAGTTCATGGTCAAACACTTCAAGGTGGAGTTCACGCAATGACCGTCAGCAACTGGAAAAAAGCGTTCAAGCAGCTCAATGCGAAGCCGGCCGTGAAGCGCAAGTACGTCAAGCACAACAAGCCCGCCGAGCGCGCCCACGGCATCGCGACGCGTGCGTGCGGACACTGCGGTCGTCATCGTGCGCACATCAACAAGTACGGCCTGCACCTGTGCAGGCAATGCTTCCGTCAATATGCGAGTGAACTCGGGTTCAAGAAATTCAGGTGAAACATGACGCTCAATAATCCCCTATCGAATGTGCTGTCCGCCATCGACAACAGCGAACGCGTCTCCCACAAGGAGATCGAGCTCGGCGTCAACAGCAAGGTCATCCGCACCGTCCTTGACATCCTCAAGGAGCGCGGTTACGTGACGGGCTACGAGGTCATCGAGGACGGACGCGGCGGTCGCGTCCGCGTCACGCTCGCGGGCACCATCAACCGCGTCGGTGTCATCACGCCGAGCTTTCCCGTCAAGAAGACGGACTACCAGCGCTTCGAGAAGCGGTACCTGCCCGCGCGCGACTTCGGCATCCTCGTCGTGAGCACGAGCCGCGGCATGATGACGCACAACGAGGCGAAGGAACTGGGAATCGGAGGACGGCTCATCGCCTATTGCTACTAAGACCATGAAATCCACTATCACTGAAGAACTGGCCATTCCGGAAGGGATACAGGCGGCCTATCAGGAGAAGGTCTTCTCCGTCACGGGCCCTGCGGGCACCGTGCAGCGCACGCTCTGGCAGCCTCGCATCACGCTCTCCGTCTCCGACGGCAGGATCGTCCTCGAGGCCAAGGATGCGTCGCAGCGCGAGAAGCGACACCTCTACACGATGCGCTCGCACATCAGGAACATGCTCAAGGGCGCTTCCGAGGGCCACGTCTACCGGCTCAAGGTCTGCTCGGGACACTTCCCCATGAACGTCGCCGTCTCGGGCGACACGCTCACCGTCAAGAACTTCTTGGGCGAGGCCGTGCCCCGCACCCTCAAGCTCAAGCAGGGCGCCGAGGTCAAGGTCGATGGCGACACCGTCGTCGTCAAGGCCACGAGCCTCGAGCTCGCGGGCCAGCAGGCCTCTGACATCGAGCAGCTCACGCGCATCACCAACAGGGACCGTCGCATCTTCCAGGACGGATTGTACATCATCGAGAAGGATGGGGAGGCGGTCCAATGAGGTTCATCAGGCACGCGGCCCACCGCAAGAAGCGTCTCGGCCAGAAGTGGCGCAAGCCCCGCGGCTTGCACAACAAGATGCGCGACCATAAGCGTGGCGCATCCCCCATGGTCCAGGACGGCTATCGCACCGACAAGACCAAGCGCGGCAAGCGCAAGGGTTTGCTCGTGACCGTCATCCGCACGGAGAGCGACCTCTCTTCGTTGGACCCGAAGGTGCACGGCATCGTGCTCGGTGCTGTCGGCATGCGCAAGAAGCTGTCATTGCTCGACGCGATCATCAAGGGAGGCTTCACGCTCCTGACCGGTGATGCTGTCGCGAGCAAGAAGCGCCTCCAGGAGAGCTATGCTGCCCGCCGCTCCGAGGTGGAGCAGAAGCACGAGGAGCGCAAGGCCAAGCAGGAGGAGCGCGAGAAGAAGGCCGAGAAAGAGGAGCCGAAGAAGGAATCCGACGAGGACGAGGAGAAGTCCAAGGAGGAGCGCGAGAAGGAGAAGGTCCTGACCAAGGCGAGGTAAGACGATGAAGCTCACGACACAAAAACGATTGGCGGCGCAGGTCCTCAAGTGCTCCGCGAAGCGCATCCGCTTCGACGAGGAGCGTCTCGAGGATATCAGCGAGGCCATCACCAAGCAGGATATCCGCGTCCTCATCAAGGAAAAGGCGATCACTAAGGAGCAGGAGACCGGCATCAGCCGCGTCCGTGCCAACAAGCGTCGCGTCCAGCGCCGTAAGGGTCGTCAGCAGGGCACCGGCACGCGCAAGGGCACGCGCAATGCCCGAGCGCCCAGGAAGGACACCTGGATGCTTCGCATCCGCGCCCAGCGCCAGCACTTGCGCGACCTGCGCGAGAACCGGACCATCAGCGACGAGTCGTTCCGCGACTTGTACGCGAAGGCCAAGGGCGGTTTCTTCAGGAGCCGCAGGCACATCAACTTGTACATCGAAGAGCATAGCATGAGGAGGGGCTGAACATGGCATCGACACAACGATACACGCTCAAGGCGCGACGCCGAAGGCAGGGAAAGACGGACTATCGCAAGCGGTTGTCGCTCCTCAAGAGCCGGCAGACGCGTCTTGTCATCCGGAAGAGCAACGCGAACACGACCGTCCAGCTCGTGCGCTACGAGCCCGATGGTGACGTCGTCGTGGCGCAGGCCTCTACCTCGCAGCTCTCTGCGCTCGGTTGGAAGGGCTCCACGGGGAACCTCCCCGCCGCGTACCTCGCAGGCTATCTCGCCGGCGCGCGCGCGAAGAAGGCCAAGGTGAAGAGTGCGATAGTGGATATCGGCATGCAGCGCGCTTTCCACGGCGGACGGTTGTTCGCCGCGGTCAAGGGCGTCATCGACGCGGGTGTCTCGGTCGCGGTCAACGAGGAAGCGCTCCCGTCCGAGGAGCGCGTGTCCGGTGCGCACATCAGCGAGAAGCTCGCATCCCAGGTGGCTGACATCAAGAAGAAGGCAGGTGCATGATCATGGAAGAGTGGAAACCCAAGACGGATCTCGGCCGGCGCGTGAAGGCCCGGCAGATCACTGATATCAATGAGATCCTCGATAACGGCTGGACGATCCTCGAGCCGCAGATCACCGACACTCTGTTGCCTGGCATGGAGCACGACCTGCTCATGATCGGCCAGAGCAAGGGAAAGTTCGGCGGCGGCCGCAGGCGCGTCTTCCGCCAGACCCAGAAGAAGACCCAGGAGGGCAACAAGCCCCACTTCGCCGCGTACGCCGTCATCGGCAACGGCGACGGTTTCGTCGGCCTCGGCTATGGCAAGGCGCGCGAGACCGTGCCTGCGCGTGAGAAAGCGGTGCGTCAAGCGAAGATCAATGTCTTCAAGGTCGCTCGTGGCTCCGGCTCGTGGGAGAGTCGTGTCAAGGAGCCGCACACCGTGCCGTTCTCCGTGGAGGGCCGTTGCGGTTCTGTGCGCGTGCGTCTCATGCCCGCCCCCAAGGGTAAGGGTCTTGTCGCGGAGAAAGAGGTCCAGAAGATCCTCAAGGCCGCTGGTATCCAGGACGTGTGGATGCAGTCCTTCGGCCAGACCAAGAACAAGGTGAATCTCATCAAGGCGACCGAGCAGGCCTTGCGCAAGCTCGTCACCACCAAGCTGCGCGACGCGGACATCGCGAACCTCGCGGTCGTCTACGGCAACACCAAGCCACTCGCGATCGCGTCTCCCGACGAGATCATGCAGCGCGAGCGTCCCTCGCGCAAGATCTCCGTCGAGAAGCCCGCCAAGAGCGAGGACAAGCCCAAGGCTCCCGCAAAGGGTGCTGCGAAACCCGCTCCGAAATCACCCGCGAAGACTGAGCAGGTGAAGGAGGCAAAGGCTCCTGCCAAGAAGGCGGAGCCGGCCAAGAAGCAGACCGCTCCGACGGAGGCTTCGGGAACGCCCCTCTCAGGGATATCCGGCGTGGGTCCTGCCCGCGTCAAGAAGCTGAACTCTGCCGGAGTCTCTTCGGTGGAGCAGGTCGCGTCCATGGAGGTCGCTGACCTCGCCGAGAAGGCCGGTATCGCCGAGGGCAACGCCCAGAACATCATCGAGGCGGCCAAGGACCTGGTCGGAGGCAAGAAATGATCGCTGCTGTCCAGATCCGTGGCGGTATCGGCGCGCGCCAGTCCGTCAAGGACACTTTGCGCATGCTCGGTCTCGGTCGCGTCAACAGCTGCGCGCTCTTCGAGGAGTCGCCCGCCAACCAGGGCATGCTCTTCAAGTGCAAGGATTTCATCGCTTACGGCCCTATCTCCGAGGAGACGGCCAAGAAGGTCCAGAAGCTCATGTCGGGAAAGACCGCCCGTCTGCATCCCGCGCGCGGCGGCCTCAAGTCCGTCAAGCGCGCTTATGGCGACGGCGGTGACCTCGGCTCACGCGACGACATGGACAAGCTTGTCGGGAGGATGCTCCCATGAGCGTGACCAAGCCCAAGAAGGCGCGTCGCTACCGTGGTTCCAAGACCCATGGCGGCGGCAGCATGAAGAAGCGCCGCGGCGCCGGTCATCGTGGCGGTCGCGGACGCGCGGGCAGCGGAAAGCGCGGCGACGCCAAGAAGCCTTCCTATTGGAAGACCTGGACGATGGGCGCGCACGGCTTTGTCCCGCACGATCGCGAGCGTTTGCAGATCATGAACCTCTCCGACCTCGAGCGCTACCTGCCCGATCTGGAGAAGGCCGGCTTCGCCAAGAAGGCCTCCGGCGGTTTCTCGATTGACCTGACCGCAGCGGGGATCGACAAGCTCCTCGGCACGGGCAGCGTCTCGCAGAAGTTCGCCATCACCGTCGACGCGGCTTCGGCCAAGGCGGTCGATCGCGTCTCGGCGGCCGGCGGTTCCGTCTCCGTCAAGGAGAAGGTCGTCAAGGCCAAGAAGGCCCCCTCCAAGAAGAAGCCTGCGGACGACGAGTCCGAGGAGTGATCAGAATCTATCAGCTGTGAGGTCCGGTACGGGTTCCCATATTCTGTCTTCTGGAATATAGCCCGCTCGGGCTCGCCAGTACGCCTTTCGGTGTTCGAGGGTTTGTCCAGGGCTCATCATTCCTTTCTTGGTTATTCTATCGAGTTCTTTTGCTTTCGCTCCGTCGATGAGGTTTCCGCTCAGATGGAACTGCGCGGTCTGTAGCCGTTGGGTGAGGAGCGTGTCCCGGGGGAAGCGCTCCCACACCGCTTCGAGCGATGTCTCTTTGGCCATCCGTAGGTAGCGTTGGAAGACATAGTCGAGCTCTCCCAAGGTTTCGGTGATGGGGATGTCATGGTCGAACGCGTAGGGATGATCGGCGAAGTTGCGTGCGTTGACGATGGCGCAATCGCTGTTCTCGTTGTCTAGCCGGATCCTCGCTCGTTCCAGGCTTGGCATGCTCGCTTCCAGGAAGAATTCCTGATACGTCTTTCCGGTATGGGAGGTCATTGGTCCGAAGCGTCGGAGGTAGTGGAACGAGAGCGCGCCGTACATGAGGTCTCCTACAGTTATCCCTGTCTCTTGCGCTGTCTCTTCGACGATGGTGTCGAGCATCGTCTCTTGGTCGTGCTTTCCTCCGGGCAGGCAGTACAGGCCGTTGCCATTGCTGCTGTTCGCGCGGCGGAGGATGAGCAGCCCTTCGGGCGCTCGCAGAGCGACCCTGATGACGGGGATGATGTCCATCCATGTGGGAATCCTCCGGGCCTCATAAAGCCTCTCCCAAGGGTTCTGGGCAGCGCCAATCTTATAAAGGACGGGCCGGTTTCCGCTTGCTATGGGACTGATAGAGCGTATGGCGGCCGCCTTCCCGGAGGTCTCGCGGCCCACGCAGAAACACCTCGGCTTCAACCAGAAGTTGAAGTGGACGCTCATCATCCTCGTCGCTTTCTTCATCCTCGGCGTCACGCCATTGTTCGGCCTCGACCCGAACAGCCAGTTCCGCTTCGCCCAGCTCGAGCTCATCCTGGGAGCGTCGTTCGGTAGCGTCATCAGCCTGGGCATCGGGCCGATCGTCACCGGTTCCATCGTGCTGCAGCTGTTGACCGGAGCGGGCATGCTCAATATCGACACGAACACCGAGGAGGGCAAGAAGAAGTTCCAGGCCCTGCAAAAGATCATGTCCATCTTCTTCGTCGTCTTCGAATCCTGTATCTACGTCTTCATGGGCGGCCTCGCGCCCACGCCCGGCGCCGGCAACTTCGTCGCCCTGGAGTTCATCCTCATCGTCCAGCTCATCATGGGCGGATTGCTCATCATGCTCATGGACGAGGTCACGAGCAAGTGGGGCTTCGGCTCCGGTATCAGCTTGTTCATCGCCGCGGGAGTCTCGAAACAGATATTCATCCGGGCCTTGTCGCCCTTCCACCAGACCGTTCAGGGAGTCGCTTCCGAGGGTTATGTCGGCGCGATCCCCGAGATGTTCCGCAGCGTCGCCGCTGGCGACACCACGGGCGCGGCCATCGCGTTGGCGAGCATCGCCGCCACGGTCATCATCTTCGTCGCCGTCGTCTACACGCAAGCGATGAAGGTGGAGATCCCCTTGTCGTTCGGGCGTATCCGCGGACACGGCGTGCGCTGGCCATTGAGCTTCTTCTACACCAGCAACATCCCGGTCATCTTGGTGGCTGCCTTGTTCGCGAACATCCAGTTGTGGGCGCGATTGCTCCAGAACTGGGCGACGAGCAGCGGCTCGGCCCTCATCACCTCCATATCCCATATCATCGGCCAGTACTCCGGCCAGTCCCCCGTCTCGGGCTTCGCACTGTACATCACGCCGCCCAACCTCCTCCAAGCGTTCGTCACCAGCTCCGTCACGGGACAGATGCTCTTGTCGGCCTTGGTCTACGTATTGATGATGGTCGCCGGCTCCACGCTCTTCGCGTACTTCTGGGTCCAGACCGCGGGTCTGGATTCTCGCAGCCAGGCCAAGAATATCATGGCCTCCGGACTGCAGGTGCCTGGCTTCCGCAAGGACCCACGGGTCATGGAGCGCTTGCTGGACCGGTACATCATGCCGCTCGCCATCATGGGCGGTATCGCCGTCGGCCTCCTGGCCGCCTTGGCAGACCTGCTCGGCGCGCTCACCTCGGGAACAGGCCTCTTGCTGACTGTCATGATCATCTACCAGCTCTACGAGAGCATCGCTGCAGAGCAGGTGTATAGCATGAGCCCGCTGGTCCGCAAGTTCTTCGGCAAGGACTGAACCAACCCCTTTTTATAGCCGCCTCCTCTCCACCTTTCCATGGCCATAGAGTCTTTCCTGGACCCTGTCCTCGGCTGGTTGCTGCCGCTGCCCATGTGGCTCTCGCTCCTCATATTCGCCGTCTTCATGACACTGGTCATCACGCTCGTCCAGAAGTACATGACCGACCAGAAGGAGATGAAGCGCCTCAAGGAGAAGGTCAAGTCCTCCCAGGAGGAGATGAAGAAGTATCGCGACGAGCCCAAGAAGCTCGCGAAGATCCAGCAAGAGGCGATGCAGACGAACATGAAGTACACCATGAAGTCGCTCAAGCCCACGCTGTACACGATACTGCCCTTCCTCATCCTCATCGCCTGGATGTCCGCGCACTATTCGCTCGCTGCCATCCCGCCCAACACGCCCGTCATGGTGCACGTCCAGCTCGAGCAGCCGGGCCGCGTCACGCTCACCAGCGATGCCACCGTGCTGGGCAACGCCACCAAGGCCACCGTCGAGAAGCAGGTCTATTGGGAGGTGAAGGGGCCGCCAGGGAACCACACCCTCAACTTCACCTCTTCGGGCGTATCCGTCACACAGGATCTCATCATCGGCTCGACGCCCACGCAGAAGATCGTGAAGCAGGGCTCGCCTTTCGTCGAGACCCAGGTGGACTATCCCAAGGCCACGCCCTTCGGCGATTTCTCCATCTTCGGTTACATGCCTGGCTGGCTGATGACGTACTTCTTGTACAGCATCGTCTTGAGCATCGGCATCCGGAAGATCATGAAGGTCTACTAGGCGCTACGCTTTTATACCGTCGTACGCCCAGCACGCCATGCGCGCCTGGTTGTTGATCCCCTTGTTGCTCGTCGTCGCGGCCTGCATGCCGCGCGGCCCCACGGGCAACATCGTCGCGCCCCCATCGCATTCGGTGAACGGCAACACCGCGGTCACGACAGAGATCTTCCCCCACACCGACCAGCCCGCCACCGTCCGCGTCACAGCGACCGGCGATATCGTCTATCGCGCCTTCCGGGTGGACGGCCAGCCCTACACCCTCGTCGGCCAGGAAAAAGACAACCAATGGCTCACGGGATCGGGCACGGCCATCGTCTATCTCTGGCCCGGCACGCACACCATCGACGCCTACACGTGCACCCAGACACTCACGAGCTGGAAGTGCGGCTGCACCAACGGCAACGATTGCGGCCACTGGATGCAGGAGACGATCGACGTGCCCAACGCCTCCACCCCCGCCCTCCCACAATAGCTGTTATTCCATTCCAATATCGTCTTTTAAGGAGTTATGAACAGCGAACGGACTGCCCCCATCAAGGAAGAAAGGCCGTCACCTTTAAAAATCGCCACTGATTCGCCCCGGTATGGTACACGGAGCGAACAAGAGCGGCTCACGGAAGCGCGTCTTCGTGCGCACGACGTCCAAGACGGCGGTGCGCTATCAGGAGAAGCGCCCCTCCAAGCCCCACTGCACGTGCGGCAGGATCCTGCAAGGGACCGCCCGCGGCACCCGCGTCGACATGAAGAGGCTGTCCAAGACCGAGAAGCGCCCCTCGAGGCCCTACGGCGGACACCTCTGCAGCGTCTGCGCGAAGAAAGCGCTCCGTGCCCAGGCAAGACTCTCTTCGGACTAGGCGGCGACGCATCCAAGGTTCTGAGGAGGAGAGGGAACACACATGTATGATATCGGAAGGCTCTGTATGAAGGTCGCCGGCCGCGACGCGGGTAGGTACTGCCTAGTCGTCGACGCCAAGGACGGCAAGCTCCTCGTGGACGGACAGACGCGCAGGCGTCTTGTCAACGAGCACCATCTCGAACCCCTCGACAAATCGGTCAAGCTCGCAAAGGGCGCATCGCACGCTGATGTGGTCAAGGCACTCGGAACGCTCGGCATCGCCGTGAAAGAACCGAAGGAGCGCCCCAAGAAGGCCAAGACGGAGAAGAAAGCCGACAAGAGCGAGAAGCCGACCAAGAAGGCGTCCGCCAAGAAAACCAAGAAGGCGTCCGCCAAGAAGGCGAAGCAATAAAATGGACGGGGGGTAGGGTCCGCGAATGGACCCCGATCGTGTCAGCGTCGTGTACGATCTTCGGCGGAAGCTCCGCAAGGGGCACAGCGAGGACGTCTTCAACCAGTTCCTGACACTCGGCGGCTTCTCCGCGGGAGCGGCCGTGCTGCTCTTCGCGCTCCACTTGGTCATGGCCCGCTTGCTCGGGCCGGAGAGCTATGCGTCGTTCGGCACCTACGTCGCGATACTCTACACCGCGTTCTTCTGCCTGACGAGCATCCATCTCATCATCACGCGGTTCATCAGCTACCACCGCTCGCGCTACCAGTACGAGCAGATCAACTACATCATCACGCACAGCCTGCGCATACTGTTCATCGCGGGCTTCGCCGCGTTCATCATCCTGCTGGCCGCAGCGCGCGGCGTCGCGCTCTTCTTCCACCTGACGGGCATCGCCTCGACGGTCTTGCTCGGTTTCGCGATCTGGTTCGTCATCCTCTCGCCCGTCTTCGAGGGCGCCTTCAAGGGCCTCGAGGATTTCCGCGGCATCGGGCGCATGCGCCTCATCGAGTCTGGTATCCGCTTGCTCGCGGCGACCGGTCTCGTGCTCTTGGGCTTCGGCGTCCCCGGAGCGCTCTTTGGACTGGGCATCGGCACGTTCGTCGCCCTCATGTTCAGCTACCGTGATCTCTACCGCATCATGCGGCTCAAAATAGTCAAGCCCGACCTCACCCAGATGCGCCGCTTCGCCGTGCCTGTGCTCTTGACGATCGTCTCCATCTCCTTGCTCCTCAACCTCGACATCATCCTGGTCAAGCACTTCTTCGACCCCGCCCAGGCGGGCGTCTTCGCGGCGGCGAGCCTCGTCGCAAAGGTGCCGTTCTTCATCAGCATGGTGTTCGTCGGCGTGATGTTCCCGAAGATCACGCAGCTCCACGCGGACGGAAAGAACGCAACACCCATACTGCGCAACGCCTTGCAGGTCGTGGTCCCGCTCGTCGCTGTCTTCACATTGCTCAGCTTCTTCTTCGCCGGACCCCTCTTCTCACTGCTCTTCGGCGCCGGCTATGTCATCGGACCCACGCTCGGCTTCTACGTCTTCGGCATGGGATGCCTTTCCATCACCGTCCTGCTCGCGGTCTACCTGCTCGCGGTCCGCGAGGACAGCATCGCCTTCGCGATACCAATCTTCCTCGTCGTCTTCGCGGCATTGCTCGGTATCTTCCACGGCTCGCTCACGCAGGTCATGGTCGTAGTGATGCTTGTCATGGTAGCGGCCTTGGCCTACACGCTTTACAAGTCGCGTGACTTCATCGACTTCGACCTGTTCCTATAGTGACTTTCAGAGTCTGTTGATGACTTTTTCGGCCTTTGTAAGCATACTCGAAATCTCGAACGCGCACGTCGGCATGTGGATGCTACGCGCGGACAGTTCCTTTGGATGGATCTCTCCCACAACGCCATGTATATCTCCTGTCACGCGCGCGCACCGCCCCGGCAAGAAACGCTCGTCCTCGTGCTCCTCGAACGTGACCCACCAATCCATCGCGCGGCACAACGCTTCCAGCGCCTGTCGCGCCTGGGTATAATCAGCGTCCTCGGCGCAGCGGACCGCGGCGGCATGACGTGACTCGACGACACCCGTATCGCTCTTCCCCTTAGCGAACACCGGACCGACCTCGAAGGCTTGCTGCGGATAGCGGTTGTTCACGTTCTTTTTCAGCGTGTCGAGCATGCCGGCGAGCAGTTCCTCGCGCAACGCTGCAAAGTCCTGGGTGAGCTGATTCTCCAAGGGAACGCCGTCGGCTCGTAGGTAATAGTCCATGAACTCTTGCATGCCCATCCCTGACAGCACGCCGCGTATCGCGTCCTCGATGATCGTCGTTCTTGCGAGCTTCCCGACAGTGTAGATGGAAGGCACTCTCGGTTCGATGCGGTCGTATCCGTAGCCGATGGCCGCGTCTTCCACGACGTCTGCCGCGTGCATGAAGTCCGTGCGGTACGGTGGGATGCGCACGGCATCCTTCTCCAATGAAAGTCCCATCTTCGCGAGGCTTGCCGAGAGCTCTGATGCGGGGATGCCGCTTCGCTCCACAACATAGTCGATGTCGATGTCGAGCTTACGCTGCGTCAGGTCGGGCGTGATGATGTGCCAGTCGGGATACTCGACGGTCATGCTCTCGACCGTCGCTCCCATGTCGGAGAATGCGCAGCAGATCATGGCGAGCGCTTGTTCGAGCGGCAGTTCCTGGTGGCCGGAGCACTCGATGAAGACGTCTTTCGTCTTCTCGGTGACTTTTCCCACGTCGTGGCTGTTGATGATGGGCGGCACCGACAATACCTTGCCCTCGGCGTCGCGGAACACCGGATACACAGAAGCCCCTTCGAGGAGGTGCGCGTAGTGCTGGCCGGTCGGATGCTCTTTTAGCATCGTTGAAGCGTCCATATCCTTATCGCTCTCCAATGGACGGAAGACGATGTCCTTTGGCTTTTCCGCGCCGAAAGTGATGGGCAGCGTGATGTGCTCGAGCGGGTAGATGCCGATCGCCACTTTCTTCCGCTTCCTGCCGAAGGTCACGTGGAGCTTCTCCTGCAGGTCGATGATCTCCTTTATGTGCTCATCGTCCAACGACAGCCCGCGTACGATCGCGCAGCGCGTGTGCGGCCGCACCTTCGCCGCCGATGGCAATACCTTCACCACTCCGTCGCCCTTCTCGACGGTGTAGGTGTCCATCCCTTTCGTGTATCCGAGGAAATGGTTCAGTGCGCGCGCGAGCCCCACAGCGGACAGCAGGTCCGGCCTGTTCGGGAAGATCTCGACGCTCACGTCCTCCCCGATGGATTCGAGGTCGGTGCCGAGCATGCTGATCGCCTTGGCCAGCTCCTCGTCGGAAGGCTTCCCTTTCAGGTAGGAGCGCAGCGTGCTCGTCGGCATGGTGATGGTCGGCATCAGTCTTCCTCCGGCGGCACGTAGGTCTTCATGCCGCGCAATTGCGCAAGGTCGTTGCCGTACAATTCGCGCAGGTCGGTGATGCTGTAGTAGTCCGTGATGATGCGCTCCATCCCCAGGCCCCACGCAAGGACGGGGATGTCCTCGCCGAGCAATGTCTTGACGACCTCAGGCCGGAAGACCCCCATGCCGCCGAGCTCCACCCATTGCTTTTTCACGGGATGGTAGACCTCGACCTCCGCGGAGGGCTCGGTGTAGGGGAAGTATGCCGGCCGGAAGCGTACTTCGGTGAATCCCATCTTCTTGTAGAATTCCTTCTGCAGTCCGATGAGGTCCGCGATGGAGAGCCCTTCTCCCACGACGATGCCTTCCACCTGATGGAACTCGAACAGGTGCTTCCAGTCGAGCGTCTCGTTGCGGAAGACCTTGGAGACGGAGAAATACTTGCCCGTCCTCTCACCGCGCTCGCGCATGCTGCGCAGCATCTGCGCCGACAACACTGTGGTGTGCGTGCGCAAGAGCACCTTCTTCGCTTCCTCCTCGCTGTACGTCGTCTGCCAGCCCGTGCTTCCCGTGTCAGCGCCGTCCTCGTGGACGCGCTTGACATGCTCCCACCAGTCCGGAAGTTGCCCTCTACTGGGCAAGTAGAAGGTGTCCTGCATCTCGCGCGCGGGATGGTCCTGCGGCACGAACAAGGAGTCCATGTCCCAGAACGCCGTCTGCGTCATGCTCCCTTCCATCTCCGAGAATCCCATCTCGATCCACAAGCGCTTGATCGCCGTTATCGCTTCCTGCACGAAGTGCGCCCTGCCGAAATCCCGTTCGGGCACGCCCGTTGTCACGTCATACACGCGGAAGGTCTTGCCCTTCCACGTCCCGTCCGCGAGCATGCCGCTCGTGACCCGCTCCTCGGGCGCCTTTCCCAGATCGGTCTTGGCGAGTTTCTTGCCGAGAGCTGTGAGCGTGATGGCATACGATGTCGTTGTCGACCTCTCGACGAGCCCGCGCTTCTCGTATCCCTCCAATCCCGTCCTCGCTTTCCAGCGCTCTGCGAACGAGTCGATGGTCTCGCTCTTCCGCGAGACGGTCTTTCCCATCTCGATGCTGCCAGCCTTGCGCAAGGCGCCGATCGCCGCGTTCAGCTCCTGGTCGTCGAGCTTGGCGAGCTTCTTGATCTCCTGCAACGTCCGTGGCTTGTCAAGCGTCGAAAGGAATCGCTCCTCAGGCAATCCGTGCTCGAGCGCGTCCTGTCCGCGCTCTGTGAGCTCCCATTCGGAGCGCTCCTGCTTCCTAAGCGTGAGCACTTCCTTGTTCGAGAGGTACCGCGCCGCGCGCATGGCCTCGACCTCGGGCACGCCCGCCTCTTTCGCGAGCGCTGATACGCTCTTCTTGTCCACGAGGTGCGGCACGACCTTCCGCTCGATGGGCGAGAGGCTCCTGATGAGCGTTTCCGGCTCCATACGGCCCGAGATGAGGCGTTTCTTTATAATCGTGCTGGGCTAGGCAGCCAGGACCGGATATTCTTCCCGAATGGCTCGAGCACCGCTTCCCCTTCGCGTAGGAGCTTCCGGACGTCTCTGAATTCGTGCTCCATCTCGGTGATCGTTTGAGCGGTCGTCCTCGATCTTCTCTCTATGGTATCGAGATTCTCCTGAAGGATTGCGAGATTCATTTCTATCTGTGTCCATGGGTCTACTTCTTCGTGCGAGCCTTTGGTCTGCTTGATGTTCTCTACGATCTGGCTTGCCGCATTGTAGGCGCGCCACATTGTATCCTTGAGCAGGCTTTCCAGCTGCTCGACCTCGTTCAGTTCGTTGGTCATCTCGACTCCGAGCCGGCGGAGCTCGTTGGCGCGCTCGGACATGCGCTTGATGATATTGTCTTCGTGCCGCAGGAACTCTAGCGACCTCTGGAGGTGGTCGATGATCTTTTGCAGGCCCTTCTTGGTCTTTTCGATCTTCCTGTTGACTCCTGTCTGCGAGATGTGCTCCAGGTTGGTCCGTGCTTGGTCGATAATATCATTGTAGTCCTTGAAGTCGTCCTTGTGCAGAAGCATCCCCTTACCTCCGCGCAGGTCCTATTTGAGCGTTTCGAGAATGGAGAATAGAAAAGGAACAGAAGGCTTACGCCTTCACTTTCTTCATCTCTTTCCACGCGAGCTCGAAGTACTCCTCGAGCGCCGACGCGAAAAAGGGCGTGTTGATCCAGATGCCGACATCGTAGGTCGGGTGGATCTCTTCGTCGTCCATGATCATGAACACGAGTTCCTGTCCGTCCACGATGACGAAGCGGGCCCGGGTCTTGCTCTCGCGCACCTCTGCGATGCCTTCGAGCTGCTTGGCCACCTTCCGCGTCTCGGCGTTCATGGGAGCCGCGATTCGGATGGTCACGCCGCGCTTCTTGATCTGTTCGAGCACGGGCTGCAATCCTTCGGTCTTGCGCATGAATCCCTGCGCCGTCGTCGCGATGGTCACGCTTTTTTCGGCGCCGCGGATGACAAGCTCGAGATGGTTGTACAGGTTGTGCCTGCCCTTGAGCGAACCGGAGAGGTCGCTCGGCTCGACGAGCTCGACCCCCTGCGTGTGCAGGTTGTTCAGCTCCTGGATGATATCGGTATTCTTGAGATCTTCCAAGCGTCGGACGTTCTCGTCCGCCTCTTGGCGCACGTTCTTCTTCACGCGCTCAAGCACCTCTTTGGGCGACACGGCGATGTACTTGATGGGCTTGCCCAGCTTCATCACCACGAAGCCCTTCTTCTCGAGGCTCTCGAGGACGTCGTATGAACGCGAGCGTGGGACGTTCGCGATATCAGACAGTTCGCCCGCCGTCGAGACGCCGCGCGATAGCAGCGCCGTCCAGATCTTGACCTCGTAGAGGTTCAGGTTGAAATAGCGGCGTAGCTTGCTCAGAAACTCTTCTTTGACGATCATTGCAGTTTTACCCCCTTGAAGGGAACTCACCCCTTACTGCGACGACAACCCCTCCCTGCTATAAATATGTTACTGTCTTGCTGCGGTGACGCCTTGGGATTGCTCCAAGGTGATGATGGTGAACTCCTCGTTCGGAAGAGTGACGCGCCCCAACACCTTCCCGGTGATGAGCCGCTCGAACC
The DNA here is from genome assembly GCA_046704725.1 of Candidatus Woesearchaeota archaeon. Taxonomy (GTDB): domain Archaea; phylum Nanobdellota; class Nanobdellia; order Woesearchaeales; family SKIA01; genus SKIA01. The sequence continues at coordinate 70,038 of JBJKRI010000003.1, forward strand.
ACTCCCGAGGACGTAACGGTTTCTTCTGCCCGACGCTCAGGGTCGGAAAGCTCGTTACCAGGATGCGCGCAGGGATGCTGTCGAGCAACTCCGCCGTCACATCGTGCCGCAATTCCTCGAGGCTGTCGAAGAGCTTGAACGAGAAGGCGACATCCGCTCGTGGAAGGGTCGCCACCGTATCCGGGTCGGTCAGGTCCACGCAGTGCTCGGAGTGCTCCACACCCACCGCTTCGAGGAAGCGTCCGACACGCTCCAGGTCCTGGCACGCGATGTCCGCCGAGTGGTATGCGGGCCTGCCTGGCAGGAACGGATACGCGAACGGATTGAAGCCGCATCCGAGATCCAGGACGCTCTGTGGCGTCCCCGTGACGCGGAACAACTGGTGATAGAGGAATGCGTAATAGGAGAGACGTTCGGCGCTCGACCGGTGCAATCCAAGCACGGCTCGCGCACGTTCTTCTGTCGGCTCGTTGATGAGCGCGTCCACCAACGCATCACGCTTGGCGCCGTACTGCGCGGTGAAGAACACCCCGTACACCGTACGTAATATTGCTCGTACTTCTGAGCGCAACCGCTGGAAGGCCTTCTTTCTCGTGAATCGTGATGGGTCCTTCTCGAACTCCGCCCGCACGTCCGGGTGCTTTCCCAGCCACGCGTCGAGGATGCGTTTGGCGAACGGCCGCGATATCCCTTTCAGTTCTTTCTTGTCGAGCACGAGCTCGAGCAGCGCTACCATCGCAGCACTCCGGCCACGCCGCCGAGGGGGTCGAGCTGGCCTGTCGCGTGCCGCACGACATGCACTTCGGCCCCGGTCTTCCTCGCATTCTCCATGAGCGCGTCCAGCTCGGGATACCACCCTTCCTCCCGTGCCTTCGCGATGAGCGTGCCGCTCACGACCAGCGTCTCCACCTGACCGACCATCGCTTTCTCCGTGCACTCGTCGCGCCCATAGCACGCCTTGTCCTTGGCGATCGCCGCGAGGACGCGTTCCACGAGCATCCCTTCGGTGCGGGCCCTGTCCGTCTCCAGCGCTTGCTCCACTTCTGGCCGCTTGAGCGCCTCACGGACTCCTGCTTCGCCGCCGGCGCTGACCGTGGCGAGCGTGAGCTTCTTCCGTTGCGTTTCGGGCAACGCGTTGCGCAGGTAGTCCGTCCAGAAGGCAGGGCTCGCCGCGATGATGGATTGGTATGCATTCCGCCCGTCCAGCTCCATGACAGCGGCGGAGAGCGTCTTCCAGAAGTCCTCCGCGCCCCCGCCGGGCGCTTTCTTGACGACATCCCCGGACAATGTGGTGATGACCTCGTGCCCTTTCCGTGTCAGGTGCGCGAGCGTCGCGCTCTCGCGGTCGAACACCACGAGCAATACGTTGATCGGCTTCGCTTTCGCCGCTTCTTCCATGCGCTGCCTGTTCTCGGCGTCCCAGTCCTTGATGATGGACAGCTCGGTCCCGGGCGTGACCGCGATGCTGTGGTGGTCCCCGAAGCTCACGAGGTCCTCTGGTCCTTCAGCGATCGTGCCTTGCACGCGCAGCACGTCCGTCTCGAGCTCGGTCTTCGTCACCACGACGGTGAGGGTCATGGGTTTTCGCACTTGCTTGGTCTTGTCCGCTCCCACCGCCACCTTGCGTTCGGTACGCGCCCGTACCTTGTCCCCTTCGGCGATGATGTGCGAGAGCTCCCACAGGTCGTCGGCCGATTCCGCACGGACGCGTATCAGGCCTTCTCTCGGCGTTTTCTGCAGAATGCGCATGTTTTTGCCAAAGAAAACGTTTATATATATACTTTTGTCAGGCGGAAACGATGGATTGGCGGAGACGGGCCCAGGCGGGAGCAGCGGTGCTCATCGCCCTAATCGCTGTCCTTATCATCATGTACGTGCTCTTCTTGCCGCCGGCCGACCGTGCTGTGCTCCTCAACGAGACCTCGCCCGCGACCGCGGTCAACACGACGGGCTCGAACGTGATCTTCCAGACCGTCCCGACCGTCGCGCAACAGCAAGGTCCGGAGACGCATGGCATGCCGCCGTTCACCGTCCGGACCCAGACCAGCGGCAACGTCCTCGCGGATCGCTCGTCCCTATCGGTCTCTCGCACCGCTTTCTCCAACAGTCCCGAGACCGTCGTATTTGATATGCCTTCCAGCTCGTCGAATCCTCTCCTCAGCTTCACGGCTTCCTCTTCGACGGGCGGGTTGCGCGTCCTGCTCAACAACGTCTCTATCTTCGACGCGGTCATACAGCACCCGCAGGTCGCTCCGATACAGCTGCCTGCTGGTATGCTGACCTCGCATAACACACTCACCTTCGAGGCTGATCCCGTCGGCTTCGCGATCTGGCAGAGCCACCAGACGAACCTGGTGAACGTGCGCGTCACCGCTGATGTCACGAGCTTCGCGCAGGCCGGCCAGACCCAGCGCATCGCCATCACCGACCCCGCATCCATCCAGTCCGCCGGTCTGGTCTTCGTGCCCGACTGCCCGCAGAAGCAGGGCCGCCTGACGGTCACCATGAACGGCGAGACGATCTACAGCGGCTTCCCCGACTGTGGCATCCCCGTGCATGTCGAGCTCGCGCAGTCGCACATCAAGGACGGCGAGAATGTCCTGTCCTTCTCCGTCGGCAAGGGCGAGTACAGCATCGACCAGGCGTCGGTGAACGTCCTGCGCCAGCAGCAGAACACGCAGAAGTCCTTCACCATCAGCCAGAACCTCCTCAGTCAGGTGGCTGCGCAGCAGCGACCCATCCTCTTGCGTCTTGCCTTCGCACAGCCCGAAGCGCAGGGCGTCATCATCCTCAACGGCCAGCAGCTCGCGTTCCGAACGCACCAGCAATCGTTCGCGGCCCCGATCACGCAGTACCTGCATGTGGGCAGCAACACGATACAGGTCGCGCAAACGAGCGTCGGCATCGTCTCGCTCAGCGTGCTCTCGGGCTGAAGAGGTGGGAACCACAGTGACGTCGAAGACGCTTCAGGACAGTCCGCACGCTCGGGGTGAGTCGTAGGTGGCTTTCGAGGCTTTCGGTCACCGCGCCCCCACCGGCCATGATCCGGTGGACCGTTTCCACGAGCAGGTCGGGTCGGCGCAACTCTTCATTCTCGTCGTGATCACGGTGTTCACGTTCGGCTGGGACCTGTGGGTGAACAACTTCCGCCGTCTCGGGGGCTCGACCGCATCGAACATCGCGTTCTTCTTCATCTACCTGCTCGTCGGCATCATGCTCTACTGGTTCATCAATGGGAACCTCTCGAGCTGGGACCCCAAGACATTCTGGTTCATCGTGCGCCGGTTCGCTTTCGTGTTCTTCGTGCCGTACATCTTGCACGCCATCAGGCAGCCCTCGCTCACGGGTTACGCGAGCTTCCTCCCCGTTGTCGGGGCGTACCTGCTCGCTATGGTGACAAGCGCGTATCTTCCCTTGATCGTCATGTACTACGCCGGCTTCACGCACTACGTGCTCGACCAGGCGAGCCATCGCTGGAAGGCGGCGTACTACCTCAACAACCTCATTACGCTGTTCGTCATCCTGTTGATTTTCGTCCCGCTTTTCACCGCGCTCGCCTCCTCGCCGCAATTGCAGCGGTACGGTGTGTCGGGGGAGCAGGTGCCCGGTTTCTCGCAGATGTTCTCCGACTCCTGGCACTTCATCACAGGAACGTATCATAAGGTGGTCAGCGGCGTGCAGAACAAGGTGAACCAGACGCTCCAGCCGATCACGTACACCGGCACGGTCGAGCAGAACCAAGGAGCCCAATTGGGTGTCTTCATCACTGACGTCAATCCGATCAAGGACGTCTTTGTCATCGACCAGGCGAAGGATGGCACGCGCAGCATCGGCCAGGACAAGAACGTGCAGTTCTTCGGCACGGTGAAGGCCCGCACGCTCGCGAACGACTTCCCGCTGCAGCTGAGTTGCCTGTACACTTGGCAGGGCGGGAAGCAGCCCGTCACTGTCCCTGCGCAACCGTCGCACCTGACGGTGCCGTTCACAGGGAGCAATGGCCTTGAGCAGTTCCCGTTCAACTGCAGGATCCCCATGAGCTCGTTGCCGTACGCGGACGCGAACGGCCTGAGCGGCCAGTTCTGGGTGCGCGCCAATTTCTCCTTCGACACGTGGGGGTATGTCACCTTCACCTTCATGGACCGCCAGCAGATGACCGCCTTGCTCCGTGACGGGAAGGATCCCGCGACATACCTCGGGCTTCCTTCCAGCATGCCTATCGCGAAGTACACGCCCGGTCCCGTGTCGCTGGGTATGGCAACCATGTCGCAGCCTATCGGCGTGAATACGCAGGACCCCTCCTCGAACGTCTTGCCGAGCTTCGGAGTGACCTTGTCCAACGCGTGGGCCGGCCAGGGCAACATCACGCATATCGCGCGAGTCATCCTCCAGGTGCCCGATCCCATGCAGCTCGACCCGAACAACTGCGCGGGACTCGACTTCAAGCACGTGGATGTCTATGCGCAGGCCGGGCCGACGCCGTACGGGAACGTCACGCCGGGGTACACCTGGTACGTGTTCGACGATGTGGGCACGCCGGGCGCCACCTATCTCACGATGACCTGTCCGCTCAAGCTGAAGGACGGGAAATCATGGTCATCCCTGCTCGGGCCCGACCTCTCGAGCCAGCAGTACACGCTGGTGGCGCGAACGACGTATGACTACCTCCTGCAGCGCACCGCGCCAGCGCAGTTCCGGGTGATGCCCAAATGAGACGCACGCTCGTCCTCCTCATCGGGCTTCTCGTGCTCGCCGGCTGCGCGCAGCAGGCAAAGACGACGCCCTTCACGCTGACGGGCACCGACGGCGTCACGCTCACGAACGTCTACGCGCCCAAGAACGTCTACGCCGGCGAGGACTTCTCCTTGAGCTATGACCTCAAGAACGCAGGCATCACGAACATCACTTCGGACAATCCCGGCCATCTCATCGTCTCGTGGGACAAGCTCTACACGATCTACAATGGGAGCGTCTCCTCGTCGGGCGCCGACACCTTCACGCTGCGCGGGAAGGATCTCTATGAGGATGGGCAGACCTCCTACGTGACCCTGTACTTCACGGCGAACCAGTTGCAGCGCAACAGCCAGCAGGTCACAACGCCGATCATGCTCACCGTCTGCTATCCCTACGCCTCGGACATCACGACGCAGGTCTGCATCGAGCAGACCCAGCGCGTGGACCAGGGCGCCGTGGCCTGCACGCCCGCACCGGTCCATCCGGATTCCCCTGGCGCGCCCATCGGCGTCAAGGACGTGGAGGTCCGCACCCAGCGGGTGCAGAGCGGCAACCAGTTGCTGCTCCTGCCGCAGTTCCGCATCACGCTCACCAATTATGACAATGGTATCCCGTCTATCGGCGCGTGCGACGATCCGAACGCGCAGCTCAATGCCGCGCTCGTCTCGGCCACCCTCCTCAACCAGCAGCTCGACTGCGGGAGCGGCCTTGTGCATTTCACCAACGGCGACGCGTTCATCCTCTGCTCTGTCCCGCCGTCGCATCCCGTTTCCCGCGGCGTCGGGAACTTCATCAGCCTGCTCTCCATCCACGCGTCCTACACCTATCGCCAGAGCGACAAGACGGAGGTGACCATCCTCAACAATGGTCTCCAGTAAGGGTTTTATAGCGGCGTCGCGCCAAGCGCTCATGCGTCCCTCACTGTTCGCCCTCGCGGCGCTCCTCGTCCTCGCCGGCTGCTCGTCGGTATTGCCCACCGGAACGGGCTCTGGCTCGGGCGTCGGTGTCGTCACGACCATCGCGAACGCACCGTCCATCACCGACGCGTACTTCACCCTCAACTCGAAACCCGGTCAGACTCTCCCCCAACAGCTCCAGTCGTTGGGTCAGGGGGATCCCGTCCATCTCTTCGACATGAACCTCGTCGTCCACGACGAGGGATACGCCGATTCTCTCACCGCGCTGTATATCTCCGGGTACGACCCGAGCCTTTTCGCCGTCGTGCCGCTCGGTCCGTACCTCGCGCAGAGCAAGACGCGTTACTGTTATCGTGACGTCACCCTCGAGTCCGACAGCACGTGGAGCGCGAATGTCTTGTGCGAGGCTGGTGACCAGGTCTATCTCGGCGGCGGCTACACGTCCGGCTCGAACGGCGGTTTCTCCGTGAGCGCGTACAATGCGAACGTGGCCAAGTATCTCGATTCCCTCGTCTCCCTCATCAAGGGCGGGCAGACCTCCGTCTTCGAGAAGTATGGCTTGTTCCAGAACATGAGCGTGACCTGTTCGGCGCCTACGTCGGGTTCCTCGCAGTACCAGAAGGGCTGCCGCATCAGCAGCCCCCTCGGTGCGTTCTACTATAACCGCGCCTCCCAGGGCGCCTTGGCCCTGGCCTTGTACGGCGATTCCGTGCGTAACTGCCAGAACGGCTGCATCCTCGTGCCGAGCCCGCGGCTTCCCGACCAGTTCTTGTCGGGCAACACCGCGCAGTATCCTGGCGGCGAGGCGGCCAATGTGGATCTTGGCGTCTACATGGACCGTTCGCGTTGGCCCGCGAACCTCAATGACCATCAGCAGCTCTTCCAGGTCACCGCTTGCTCCTTGTACACCACGTATGCTACGCCGACGGTCTGCATCGACCCGAACCCCGCCACGAGTGATGGCGAGGTCTGCAGGCCGGGCATCCTGAAGATGCAGTCCCAGCCCGCGCCGGTCTCTATCACGAGCATCGACGAGGTCAATCAGGGCCCGCGCGTGATGTTCACCATCCACGTCAAGAACGAGGGCTCGGGCACGGTCTTCGACCCTGGCAGCATCGATTATTGCGCGCCGTCCGCGCCGGATTCCATGGCCAGCCAGCGCCGCAACGAGGCCAAGATCGTCGACGCGCGCGTGCTCGGTTCGCTCAAGGCCATGGATTGCCGTGACGGTATCATCCATTTCGTGAACGGCCAGGGCCAGGTGACGTGCTTCTATGACTTGCCGCCCGAGAGCATCGGCCGCCCTGCTTACCAGACCACCGTCAGCTTCGAGATCGCCTACATCTATAGGAATATCCAGACGGTGGAGACGACGATCCACCGGACATGAGTTCTCTTCACTATGGAAGATAAAAAGGATTAAATACTTTTACCACCATACAGTGAGTATGTTTCGTACCTCCATGGTGCTGTTGGCGCTGACGCTCGCGTGCATCCCGCTCGTGAGCGCCAGTCCCATCCTGCAATACACCGGCTATGGCCCCGGCCTGTTCGGTATCGGGGACTACAACGCCCTCAGCGTGCAAGGCAACGGCTACAGCACGGGCTTCTACACCTCACCAGACAACGCTTATGTCTACAGCACGAGCACGGGACCCGGGCTCAATTATGGCGTGAGCTTCTCGCGCAACTACTACACCCAGTACAACACCTACCCTGACCAGAACATGAACTACCGCACGATCGGTTACGGCAACTGGCAGCTCCAGAGCGCCTCGGTGAGCTGCGCTGACTGCGGCTATAACGCCTACATGGGCTTCAACCCGTACACCCGGACCTACGGCATCGACGCGCAGATCGGCGGCTACCCCAACTCTTACGGACCGGGCTACCTAGGCTACACCCAGAACCTCGGCCAGGGATTGTACGACACGGGCATGAGCGCCTACGGTTGGACCCAGCCCTACTACCCCTCCACCCCGAGCGCCTACACCGGCTGGGGATCGAGCTACTATTCGTGAAGCGTACCACTGTGGGATGCTCGCGCGCCTGACGCAACATTTAAAAAGCGCTTTTCCCGGTTCTCAGGCATGAGGCGCGCCCTTCTGGCCATCCTTGCCATCGCACTCGTCGCGTTGGCAGGCTGCAGCACACAAAAGCCGCAGACCCCGAACCTGGCGCAGCCATTCATCGGCGGCACGGGGTCCCTCGCGATCAGCTATCCGCCCGGTATGCCGCCGAAAGAGATCTTCGACGCGGGCCAGACCAAGTTCAGCATCGGCGTGCTCATGGAGAACGTCGGCGAGAGCGCTGTCGGCGTCAACACTCCCAATCCCTACGGCTATGTCGAGCTCATCGGCATCAATCCCCAGCAGTTCGGCAAGAACCCATCGGACATGCGCATATACTTCGACCAGGCAAATCTCCAGCTCAAGCCCGCACGCCGCGGCTATGACGGCAGCGTCGTGCCGGGCGACTCGGGCATGATCGAGTTCAGCGGATTGTCCTATCTCCCGAACCGCTTCGGCAACACGAACGTCACCGTGCGCGCCAACGCCTGCTACGAGTACCACACCTACGCCGACGCGCAGGTCTGCATCAAGGACAACGTGCTGGAGAATCCCACCGACGCGACCATCTGCGTCCTCAACGGGGCAAAGCAGGTCTCGAGCAGCAGCGGTCCCGTCCAAGTCACTGGCCTGACGGAGAACCCCGCCGGCTCGAACAAGATCCAGGTCACCTTCACCGTCGACAATGTCGGCAAGGGCATGGTATTCCTGCCGCCCACCCAGCAGGGCATCAGCTCGCACGGCGACGCCTGCGTCGAGAGCGCCGGCGCCAATCCGTACCAGAACGCGGCCCTCGCGAAGGTCAGCCTCAACGGCATGGTCGTCAACTGCCCGCTCTTCGGTGGCGGCTCGCAAGGCATCGTGCACATGTACCAGGGCTCGCCAGCGACCATCTCGTGCACCATCACGACCGACCCGACGGCCGGCCGTATCTACACGGATAGCCTGCAGATCACGCTCGACTACACCTACCTGGAGTGGATAGACACGCCGATCCTCGTGCGTGACACGAACGTCGGCTTCACCGAGCCCGGCACGCAGACGCAGTAGCTCTACTTCAGCATGAACTGCGCGAGCAACGCTTCGAGCTGGACGAATTCGTCGGAGCCCTCGACCATGCGGAACTCGGCTTCGCCGCAGGCGTTCACCAGTGCGAGCTTGCGATCGTCCGGCAACTCCAGGTCCCAGACGGTGCGTTGTACCTGCGAGACGACGTCGAGCCCGGACATACCGTAGTCGAGCATCGTCTTGAGCAGCGTGTCGCGCGCTTTGAGAAAGTCCCCCTTGCCCGCGAGCTCGAGCACTTCTTTGAGCTCTGCCGGCCGCGCTATAGAAGCCATCTGGTACACGCCTTTCTCGGTGACGGTGTCGCTCGTCACCGCCACGGACTGCATGATGTTCTCCAAGCGTCGTACGTCGCCGTGCGACACCGTGCACAGCGCTTCTTTCGCGTCCTTGTCGACACTGAGCTTCTCCTTCTTCGCTATCGCGTCGATGATGCCGAGGATGTCCTCTTTCGGCAACGGCTTGAACTTGAAGACCGCGCACCGGCTCTGGATGGGGTCGATGATCTTCGAGGAGTAGTTGCACGACAGGATGAACCGGCACGACGAGGTGTAGTTCTCCATCGTCCTTCGCAATGCCTGCTGCGCTTCCCGCGTCAGTGCGTCGGCTTCGTCGAGATAGATGATCTTGAACGGCACGTCGCTCATGCTCCGTGTCCGCGCGAAGTCCTTGATGGTGTTTCGCACGACGTCGATGCCGCGCTCGTCCGAAGCGTTCAGCTCCAATGTCGAGTCGCGCCAGTTCTCGCCGAACAATTGCCTCGCGACGACCAATGCGAGCGTCGTCTTGCCAACGCCTGCAGGCCCGACAAAGAGCAGATGGGGCATGTTCTTGGCCTCCACGAACGCCTTGACGCGGGCGACGATGTCTTGTTGCCCGCGCATCTCCGAGAAGTCCTTGGGGCGGTATTTCTCGGTCCAGATGAGCTCGTGCTCCATACCGGTGCGAACGGAGCGGCCCTATAAAAAGGGTTCTATGGCGTTTCCGGTGGTTCTACGCCACGCACGCGCCCTGGCTGCAGCCGTTCTTGCAGGTCTTGACCAAGCGCTCGGTCTGCTGCGCGTCGCAACGCGACGTGCACGTCCCTTTCTGTCCCGTGCAGACGTTCGCGTAGTAGCCGCGCCAGACGTTGCCGTCCTTGCAGTACGCGCTGCCGTAGAATCCTGACGGTCCGCAGTCGCTGTTCGTCTTGCACGTGACCGCTGTTGTTCCGTCGCAGGCCGTGCCATGCGGCCACGCCAATGCCATGATGATAGCGACAGCGGCGAGGAGCACGACGAGTACCGCGAGATGGCTGATCGTGAATCGCATGAGAACCTAGATGATGTCTTCTTCGGCCACGACGAGGAAGTCTCCCATCGCGATGACCGCGGAGAACGGGATGAGCAGGTCGCCTTCGCGCGAGCGCTCGAGATCCATGCGCTCGGTATAGGTGGTCGGGTTCGACAATACCAGGTGGATGAGCTCTCCGGAGCGGGTCTCGAAGACGATGTCGCCGACCTCGCCGAAGCGCTTGCCGGTCTTGCTCACGACGGTCTTGCCGAGAAGCTGCTTGGAGAAGCGCTTCTCATCTCCATCTCCTGTCTTGACGTCTACCATCCACTTCGAATGGCAACACCGGATATTTAAAGGTTATGTTCGGGTGCCGGGCAGTCGACCATCGGGGTCTTGTGGCTTCTCTTATTGAGATATAGTTCAAAATAGTTAACCTTTTCTAGTTAACTAACTATCTATTGCTGTGGATGTCATAAGGGATATTTGGGAGCTGTATGGAGTGCGCAGCGACCCTTTTTCAACATCCCCCATTTTGGTGAAGGGAGGAAATATTCCTCCAGATTGTTTTGTAGGTCGTGAGGATGCTATCCGAAGGCTTGGTAAAATCATTGGATCCTCGGGGGGATCGAGAACATTGGTATTTGGGGAGACTGGCGTCGGGAAGACCACTTTTGTCAATATTGTCAGGCGGCAGGCAGTGCTAAACGGGTATTTTAGTCCATTTAAAGAAATCGCAGTTCAAAGTGACTGGTCTCCTGCTGATTTCATTATGAACACTCTTGCAGCAATCTCTGCAAGCATGCGGGTGATGGAGCAAAGGCCCATCAGCGACAATACTTGGAACAAACTGGAATCATTGGTTGAACTGAGTTTTTCTGACGGGTCGTTCGGTATTGATGTTGCAGGTTTTGGAGGGAGTTTTTCGAGGGATAGAAAATCTGGTCGAGCGACGAATCAGCAACTCATGAATTTTCTCAGCGATTTGGTACAGGAAATTCGACAAGAAACAGGGCATGACGTTATTGTTCACTATAACAATCTTGAACTATTGGATGAGCGCGATATCAGACGGCTGTTCGAGAATTTGCGAGACTTCTTCCAAACTCCTAATGTGCACTTCGTTTTTGTAGGAAACCTGTCTGTGAAAGGATACATGCAGAGTATTACTCGTTTTGCGTCAACGATGACAGATACACCCATTCATATTGAGACTCTGAATCTTGATGAAATGAAGGAGATTTTAACACGAAGGTTCAATACTCTTCAAATTCCAGGATTGCGGCACGTGCTTCCATATACTCCTGATTGTCTTGAAGCACTATTCGATCTCTGGGGTGGTAATGTTCGAAACATCCTGAATAGTCTCTCCACAGCAGTACAAGAACTTACAGAAGAAAAGCCTGTGTTGATTGATCGAAACTCCTTGGCTGTCACGCTGAACAGCGTTCTTGAAAAACGGTATTTCTCGAAACTTACCCCTCGCCAGAGGGATGTATTGTTGGAGGTTGTCAAGCGAGAGGAAATCACCAATAAAGGATTATCTGAAATTCTCAAAATGCCTGCATCCCAAGTTTCGACTAACACCAAGGACCTTCTTGAAAAAGGTTGTATTTATGTAAGGAGGAAGTCCGGCAGAAATAAATTTTGGACGGCCGATTCAATATTAAAGTGGCATCTTCTGAAAGAATCCGATTCATCTCAGAAGACGCTAACGCATTACTGATTCCGCCATCTTCATAAGGCAGCGCTTCCCACACCAGTCCATGACGCCAGACGAACGCTACGCGCTGATCGCGCGCAACACCGAGGAGATCGTCTCCGAAGACGAGCTCAAGGCGCTCCTGAAGGAGAAGCCGCATCCGCACGCGTATATCGGCTTCGCCTGCACGGGCCGCATGCACATCGGCTACTTCGTGCCCATCCAGAAGCTCGTGGATTTGCTCAAGGCGGGCTGTGCCGTCACGTTCCTCATCGCCGACCTCCACGGCTATCTCGACGATACCAAGACGCCCTGGGAGCTCTTGGACGCGCGCGTCGCCTATTACACGGCCGGCGTGAAGGGTATCCTCGCGGCATTGGACGCGCCCGTGGACAAGGTCAAGTTCGTGCGGGGAAGCGATTTCGAGCTCGACGGAAAGTACATGCAGTCCGTGCTCCGCATGGCCGGCGACGTCACGCTCAACCGTGCCAAGCGGGCGGCCTCCGAGGTCGTGCGTTTCAAGGACGACCCCAAGCTCGGCGGTTTCGTCTATCCCCTCCTCCAGATCGAGGACGTCTACGCGTTGAAGGCGGACATCGCCTTCTCGGGCATCGACCAGCGCGGCATCTACATGCTCGGCCGCGACCTCGCTCCGCGCATGGATCGGGACAAGTACGTCTGCGTCTTCACGCCGCTCATACCGGGACTCACAGGCCAGAAGATGTCGGCTTCCGAGCCGGCTTCCAAGATAGACTTGCTCGATGACGCGAAGACCGTCACGCGAAAGGTCAACAAGGCCCATTGCCCTGCGAAGGAGAAGGAGGGCAATGGCGTGCTCGCCTTCTGCGAGTATGCGTTGTTCCCGCACTTCGACGGCAGGCCGCTGCGTATCGAGCGTCCCGAGAAGTTCGGCGGCAACGTCGATTTCGTCTCCTACGCAGAGCTGGAGAAGGCGTTCTTATCCGGAGAGCTCCATCCCGCCGACCTCAAGGCCGCTGTCGCAAGAGAGCTCAATGCCTTGCTCGCTGTCGTGCAGCAGCACATCCCTCCTGACCTGGTCGACAAGGCGTATTAGTTTTTCGGCGCCTCCGAAAAGATTATAAACGTCCCGTTCCCCAAGAAGAACATGGATATCAGGGCATTCAGAGACCAACTCCCGCAGTATCGCCACCTGTATCTGCTTTGGACCGGGGCCACCGCGCTCATCGTGCTGGCGCATTTCGCGCTGCCCGTCTCCCTCACGCTGGGTTTCGGACTACTCGCACTGGGCGCGCTCAACCTCGGCGCGGCGGGTGTGAGCTGTGCATACACTCTGGCGCACACCGCGGGCTGAAACCCACGTTTTCGCCGATTCCGGGCACAGCTTTATAAATTACGGACTCTTGCACTAGTACTTCATGCCCACGGAGGACAAGGAGAAAACCGACGATTCCAAGTCGGTGATGTACGACTATACCGTCAACACCGCCGAGCTCGAGGAGGAGAACCAGCTCCTTCGCCAGAGCATCGACCAGCTGCGCGGCGAGGTCGACAGGTTCCGCAGCCCGCCGCTCATGGTCTGCGAGGTGGCAGAGCCGCAGGGCGACGGCTGGATCATCCGCATCCCCAACGGCAACAAGTTCTTCACCACGGTGAGCGCCGACTGCGGTCCCATCGCTCCCGGCGACACGGTGCTGTGCGAGCAGAAGAACCTCACCATCGTCCAGAAGATCGGTGCCGACCGCAAGTTCAACGTCGAGCAGTTCACCATCATCAGCAAGCCCGACGTCACCTTCCAGCAGATCGGGGGCCTCGACGAGCAGATCAACGAGATCAAGGAGGTCGTTGAGCTCCCGCTCAAGAAGCCCGAGCTCTTCCAGGAGCTCGGTATCGAGCCGCCGCGCGGCATATTGCTCTACGGTGAGCCCGGCACGGGAAAGACCTTGCTTGCCAAGGCGGTCGCGAACAGCAGCGACGCGACCTTCATCGAGATCGTCGCCTCCGAGCTCGTGCAGAAGTTCATCGGCGAAGGGGCGAAACTCATCAGCGAGATCTTCGGCATGGCGCGCGAGCGCGCCCCGAGCATCGTCTTCATCGACGAGATCGACGCTTTGGCGTCAAAGCGCATCGAGATCGGAACGTCCGGCGAGCGCGAGGTGCAGCGCACCTTCATGCAATTGCTCGCCGAGCTCGATGGCTTCACGCCGCTCGGCCAGGTCAAGATCATCGCCGCGACCAACCGCAAGGACATCCTCGATCCCGCCATCGTGCGTCCCGGACGCTTCGACCGGCTCATCAACATCCCGCTCCCCGACGAGAAGGGCATCGAGCGCATCTTCAAGATCCACACGCGCGCCATGAAGCTCGACAAGGATATCATCATCCCTTCATTGGTCCGCCGTTTGTGCGAGCAGGAGTTCTCGGGAGCGGAGATCAAGGCCGTCGCGACAGAGGCCGGCTACCTCGCCATCCGCGACGGGCGTCTCATGGTCAACCAGCACGATTTCGAGCAGGCCATCGAGCGCGTCATCCGCATCGAGGAAGAGGAAGGCGGCGACTACATGCGCATGTTCGGCTAGAGCCGCTCCAGCACCTTCACGAGATTCCGCAGGTCCGACGAATCCACGACGTGCGTCGCCGCGCGGCGCAGCTCGTCCGACTCGCTGTTGAAGGCGACCGAGCAGCCGACGATGCGGAACGCTTCGAGATCCTTCAACGTGTCGCCGACGTACACGACCTCCGATAATGGGATGTTGAGATCTTCGCTGAGATGCTGTACGATTCGAGCCTTCTCCTGCGTCCCTTCCGCGACGAGGCCATGGAACTCGCCGGAGATCTTGCCGTCCCTGATGATGAGCTCGTTCGCGAAGAAATGGTCCACGACGAAGTTCCGGTCAATCCGCCGCGCGGCGTGCATGCTCCCGGCGCTCACGATCGCCGAGACGATATCGCGCTCGTGTATGAACGCGAACAATGCCTTGATCCCTCGCATGTAGGGCATGGATTCGATGAGATTGAGGTATGGTTGCGCTTCGCGACCTTTCCAGAGGCGTCCGACGACCTCGGCGACGAGACGGTCGTAGTCCGCTTCCAGGTATCGCTGCGTGAGCGCATCTCCCTCCGCGAGCGTGCCGAAGGCCTTGTGCGCCTCCATCCAGATATTGCGCCGGTCATCGATGAGGACGCCGTCCATGTCAAGGCAGATGAGCCGCATATCCGTTCGGAGAAGGATAGCGATATAAGGGTGTCGGGATTCGTCCGTGCATGCGACTGTTGATCGTCGGCGACCTGCACGGCGCCATGCCAGAGCTCTCCACGACCGATGTCGATGCTATCATCGCTCCGGGGGATTTCTGTCTCGACAAGGACATCCGTCCCTACGTGCTGCAGGCCTACCGGGCATATCTCGACGGGACCGACGACAAGGAATGGTGGGAGATACCTCCGCTCGATGAGGCAAAGCGCATCGCGCGGGCATCCGCCGACGCCGGGCGTGCCATCCTCGAGCGTCTCGATAGCGTGGGCGTCCCGGTCTTTGTCATCCCGGGGAACTGGGATTTCACGGGCACGAACATTGATAGCGAGGCGAACGAGCATCTCTTCGGCTTCGACCCGTGGGAGGAGCTTCTGCTGCCCGGATTGAGGAACGTGCGCGACGCCGATCGCCGAGCCCTGCCGCTCGACGGCTTCACGATCATCGGCTATGGGCGCGTGAACGGTCCCGAACTCCTCGAGCACCGCGGCTATGATGACGAGGAAGCCGAGGAGGAGGCCCGCGCCGACTATGAAGAACTCAAAGAAGAGTATGATACATTGTTCAAGAAAGCCAAGGGCCCGACCATCCTGCTCTCGCACAACGTGCCGTACGATACGCCGCTCGACGCGATAGACAATCCCGACTCTCCCAAGAACGGCGAGCACTACGGCTCGAACCTCGCGCGCTATCTCATCGAGGAGCACCATCCGCTCCTCTGCGTCGCTGGGCATATGCACGAGCACTTCGGACGCTACGACCTCGACGGAACGGTCTGTATCAACTCCGGTTTCGGCGGCAAGGTCAACACGCTTGTCACCACCGAGGACGGCAAGGTGACCGACGTGACATTCGTGGGAAAGAGCGCGGTCCCCGGCCACGAGGACGCGAAGGTCTACTGAGCGTTGAACCTATTGAATGGGATTGCCGTTGTGGAATGATCGGGGCGATCAATCGGTCGGGTAGAGCGCTTCCAGCAATTCCGGGAAGTATTCGTGCGGGACGATGAGATTCTTTGGATCCGTGCTCTTGATGAGGATCTTGAACTCTGAAAGAGAGAGCCAACGGACCTCAGCGACCTCTTCTTCTTGGAGCTGAAGGTCATCAGGATTGCCTTTCCAACGGAGCAGGAATACGTAGTTGAACTCGTTGTTGATCCAATCAGGACGAGGGCGCGTTTCACTACGGTGGACGAAAAGCTGCTTGAGCTCGTCGGGAGAGACGGAGATCCCGAGCTCTTCGTTGAGCTCGCGCACGCCGGAGGTTCGTGCATCCTCTCCCGCGCTGATGTGGCCCGCAGCGCTGATGTCCCAATACCCGGGATGGCTCGGTTTTACATATGCGCGTCTCTGGAGAAGGATGTCTCCATCGTGATTCTGGATCCAGATGTGGACTGTGCGGTGCCATATGCCGTCACGGTGGGCGATCGATTTGGGTGTCGTCTCCCCTGTGAGTTGGCCGTATTTATCCAAGACGTCGATGATCTCCTCCATGACCGGCGATTGGAGTGTCACTTCATAAATCAATCGACACGGATGTCCAGCGACCAGCGGTGCACGCCAGGGGCGAGATTGCCGCAGCGCTGGATGTGCTCGACCTTGCCGGCTCTCCCCAGCTGACGGAGCCGTTCGGTAATCGTCTTTGCGAAAGCCTCCACTTCCTCCGCTGTCGCGAAGTGGTAGAGATGGATCATCCCGTTCTCCTTCGTGGCAGGCACTGCCACATCGAGGAAGTCCTCGGCCGTGTGCGGCAAGGGCATCGCGATGCGGTCGAACTGCCCGAGTTCGGGAACGATGACGCGCACGTCCCCCTGCAACGCCTTCGTCTTTTTCTCGACGTGGTTCTTGACGATGTTCTGCTCTGCATATCGATGCGCATCCTCGTTCAGCTCCACGCCGATGACCTCGCTCGCCTCCGTGTGCTTGGCGATCACCAAGGTGAACGGCCCGATGCCGCTGAACATGACGAGCACGCGTTCGCCCGGCCGCACCAGTGACGCGACGCGCTTTCTCTCCGTGGATGATCGCACCGAGTAGTAGGTCTTCCTGATATCCAAGCGCATGCGCACGCCGTTCTCGGTCACCGTCGTCTCGAAGCGATCCTCTCCTGCGAGGTGCACGTATTCCTGCAGCCGCAGCTCCCCCTCGTGCTTTCCCGCTTTGCGCACGACGACCTTCACCGACGGGTACAATGACAGCAGCGTCTCGCCGATGAGCTTCTCCTTGCTGCGCAGCTCCTCGTCGACCTCCATGATCGCGATGTCCCCGACTAGGTCGTACGCCGTCTTCAATCGCGAGAGCTCTTCCGCGCTCAATTTTTCCGACAATTCGGTGCGCAGGTCGGTGCTCGTCTCGACCTGCTCTAGCTCCGCATCAACCGTCCCGTAGCCTTCCGGTTCTCTCATGACAGGAATGAGGAACGAATCCCTCTCCTTGCGAGGCTTTCTCGAGAAGTCGATGACCCCTTCTGCCTGCAATTCCTTGCGCACCCGCTCAGCATCCTTGAGCCGCACGCGCACCGCGAGTCCCATTGTTCTTCGGAAAGGAGCTGCCTATAAGAAGCTACACGATGAGGATCACGCCGGCGACCATGATGGCGCAGCCGAGCGTCTTTCTCCACACGCCGTCCTCGTGGAACAATCGGCCGCCCAGTATCGTCTCCATGAGGGTCGCTGTCCGTCTGATGGGTATCGCCAGCGAGATGAGCGCTCCGGGAAGCGCGATGGCTGAGTAGAACAGGCTGATGTCCGTGATCGCTGCCGCGGCGCTGAACAAGAGCCAGAACCATCCTTTGCGCAGGTCTCGTGCGACCCCGCGCAAGCGGTACTTGGCATAGTTCGCGCCCAGGCTGATGAGTGCTGTGAACAAGTAGAGCCAGAATAGGTAGGTGAACACGGGCACTCCCACGCGTGTCAGGAAGGTCTTGTCCACCATGGACTGCACGGAGAGCAATACAAGGACGAGGAACACCAGTCCGGTGTACGGGTGTTTTCGGAGCGTCTTGAGCGGACGCAGAACGTGTCCCCTGCGGGCGTCGAGCAGGTATCCTCCCGCGGCGATCAATAGGATGCCGCCGATCTGTATGATGGCGGGGTGCTCTCCCAGCAGGATGACCGCCAGTGGCAGCAAGACGATGGGCGAGATGTTCCACAATGGTGCGACCGTGCTTATCGGCAAGTGCCGCACCGCCCGGTTCTTGTAGACGAGCAATGTGGCGAGCAGGGCAGCCGAGCCGACGATCGCGAGGAGCACCGGCCATGACGGTATCGATACGAGCGGTATGAGAAACAAGAGGATGAGCAGCCGGAACGGCGCTTCAGCAGCGACCTGCTCCATCGGGTGTTCGTGGTTAAGGATGTGTTTGCGCACGAGGTCGCCGAGCGCGACGGCGAGCGCCGAGAATCCCGCGAGAATGTACCATTGGACCACGTGCTCACCTGTCTCTTGCCCCCGGACGCTCCTTTAAAAGTCTTTAGAAGTATTCTCCTAGTCCGCGCTGCTGGCGAGCGGTCGTCAGCTTTCCGAGCGTGTCGTCCACGCGCTTCGCGCTGAACTCGAAGCGTTCCACGAGAAGAGCGTGCGCCTTGTCGCGGTCGGGCTGTCCCCACACCACGCTGTAGTCGTCTGTCACCGGCATGTGCGCGATGATATCGTAGACCTCTTTCCAGTCCACGTCCTGGTGCGCTTCCCATTGCGCTTCTTCGAAGATCGCCTTCAGGTCCTCGCCGTGCTCGCGCACGAGCTTCAGGCTCTTCTTCGGTCCGAGCCCCTTGATGCCTCCAGGATTGAAGTCCGTCCCGACGAGCATTCCGAGCGCGATCAATTGCTTGTGCGATATCTGCAACCGCGCGAGTTCCGTGGAGAGCGTGATGACCTCGGGGTGCACGGTGTAGTACGCGCTCGTCCCAGGTCGCTTGCGGCGTCCGGTGATGGAGAGGTTCTTGAGCATGCGTGGCGCGCCGAACAAGAGACAGTCCATGTCCTGGCTCCCGACGTACTCTGCGTCCCCGCGCTTGACCATGTGCGCCGCTTGCGCCTCGGCCTCCGCGGGCGCCTGCACCCACGGTATGCCTAACGCTTCAAGCAGCTGTTGCGATTCGCGCACCATGGCGCGCGTCAATACAGCGGTCCTCCCGGCGTACTTGCGCATGCCTTCGATGTCCTCGCTCTTCACGGCTTCTTGGTGGAGACGGGCGGCTTCCTGCTTGATCTCCTTCCGCCGTTCGCGCTCCCGATGCTTGAGAACGGGTGTCTTGCCGTCGTAGACGAAGACCAATCGCAGGTTGCTCTCCAGCAATGTGCTCACGCGCGCGAACAGTCCGACAAGGTGGCTGGTCACCTCTCCCTTGCTGTTCTTGAGCGGGGTCCCGTCACGCATGCGTATCGTGGTGAGGAACTGGTAGAGCATGTTGAACGCGTCCACCGCGATGACGCGGTGCGCGAGCTCTCCGAGCTGTATCTCCTCTCCGTGCAGGATGCTGCTAATTGCGACTCCCAATCTCCACCACCGTGATTTCCTGCAGTTCTTTCGCCTTTTTCGCTTTTTGGGTGACCTGCCCTGTCGTCACGTACAATGCGGGGAGCATCCGTCTTTTCGCCGCGAGGATAGCCGCCGCCAGATCCCCGTCGGAGGAGCGCTTCTTGCTGCGTGCCTTGCAGAAATACGTGATATCCCCCACAGGTGTCGGCATGCGCACGACGCATTCGACGTCGCTGTCCTTTCGCACCTCGTTGAACTCCTCGACATGGATGCCTCTCTTGCTGAAGTAATCGAGCAGGCGCTTGCCGAAAGCGCTCTGCGCTGTGACCTCTTGCGGCAGGTGCTGCTGTGCCGCGCCCTTCGGCATTTTCGGCTGCGGTTTCGGCTTTTCGACGGGTTTCGCTGCGACCTTCGGTTGCGGCTTCGTCTCCGGCGCTGCCGGCTCGGGTTTCGTCTTGCCGAGCATCGCGCGGATGCGCTGCCCCGCTTCTTCTGAAGGCAGAAGGAACCACCGGTAGAAGGTCTCTTCCTCCTGTCCGGTCTTGACCTGTATGGGGATGGCGAAGTCGGGCGTGTTCTTGAGGCAGACGCGTGTGAGCGGTTCTTCTTGTACCGGCCGCAACACGCCTTCTGTTCTCAGGCGTTCTGCCACCCGTCGCTCTTTCTCGTTGAGATGCTTGGCCAGCTCGGCGACCTTCGGCCGTTGCTCTGGCGTGTAGTAGAAGCTGCTCGAGCCGAGCTTGACGTTCGTCCGCCGCAGCGTCCCTTTCTGCGTGAGGTCGGACAGGTACACGCTGATGAGCGTGCTGTCCGGCTGCTCCAGAGCCTTCCGGATGTCGTTGGGGATGATGGGTCCGCGCTGCCGCACCACGGCAAGGACTTGTTCGGACGTCAGGGGCATGCTTCAACCACCTGCCACGCCCTTTTATCGGTTGTGGTCAGAATCGCGTGTCGCTTGGCAATAGGTGGGTATGGTTGTTGCTCTGCCGGCGCACGCCGTATGTGCGACTCACCGCATGCCTGTCTGTGAAGGGGACGATCTCTTGCTTCAATGCCTCCACGGCGCGTGCGCGATCAGTGAACAGGAGGACCTTTCTGGGGTTCCTCGCGCCATAGCACACGACCGCGTCCTGTCCGACCGCTTCGTGGATGAGTGCGCTGAGGTGTGCTCTATCGATTTGTGCTAATCGATCGTTCTTCGGGCTAGCCGCTTCGTCGGCGATGTCCAGGCTCCCACGGTTGTAGCGCTGTCGCAATGCATCGCGTACCGCCGAGAGCGAGATGTAGGGTGTTTGTCCGCGGTCCAGCCATGCCTCTACGACCTCCCCGATTCTTTGGTGGTGTTTCTTGAGTCCTCCGTGCCGGGGAATTCCTGCTTGGGAGAGTTCGGCAACCAGCTCTTCGATGACCATGTTGTATTTACTCAAAAGTAGTATATATTTCTTACGGTCGCACCCAGCGGATCTCGTAGTAGGTGACGTCGGCCTCGTCGTCCACGATGCCGATCATGAGGCGCTTTTTCGTGCTGTGCGCCACGCGGTTCTTGGCCGCGAACTCGTACCAGGTCTGCTTCTCGCCCTCGTGGACGGGATACACCACCCAGCGCGCGTGGTCCTCACCGGGCTTGATGCCCCGGTCGTAGACCCGGAAGTCGGCTCCGAACTTGAGCGCCGTCTTGACCACGTATCCCCTGTTGCGCAGGTCCTTGTAGACGCTGTAGCGCACCCAGAAGTCCGGCTCCACGCGCCGCGCGCGCCGCAGGTAGCTCTCGAAGCTGACGGTCTTTCCGCGCCCGTCCACGACTTCGATGCGTCCCTTCTCGGATAGATACAGTCCTTCGAGCAGGCTGAGCTGGAGCTTGCCGTCCTCGAGCAGGACGCCGTATGCGCTCTGCGAGCGCAGTTCATTGGCCTCGTCGCTCTGCTCGAGCAGGACTCGTTCGCGGGCCAGGATCGCCTTGAGGGCTTGCCGCTTCTCTTCCATGTTCTCGGGGACACCCTTCGCGCTTTAAAATCCACCGGAAATCCCCGTTTTGTGGCCTTTTTTGGCTAATGGTGTATATTTTTTCCATATCTCCTTAAAAACGATGTTTGGCAGTTCAACGCAGCCTCCGGAACGCGTTTCCGGACCGTCGCTCCCCGACAGAGGAAGAGACGGAAGGTACCCCCATGGCAGTTGCCAGAAAGAAAACCTCCAGAAGGGCGGCCAAGCGTCCGGCGAAGCGGACGGCCAAGAAGACGGCCAGGAAATCCGCGAAGCGTCCGGCGCGAAAGACGGCGAAGAAGCGTACGGTCAAGCGCGCTACGAAGCGCACTGCGAAGCGTGCTACCAAGAAGCGTACCGCTAAGCGTGCTACCAAGAAGCGTACGGCCAAGCGCGCGTCCAAGCGTACCGCGAAGAAGTCCGCGAAGAAGCGTACCGCTAAGCGTGCCACCAAGAAGAGCACTGCGAAGCGTGCTACCAAGAAGCGAACGACCAAGCGTGCCGCGAAGAAGACGACCCGTCGCCCCGCCCGAAAGGCCTCCAAGAGATCCCGCAAATAATCAATTCAAGACTGAATAGATTCTTGTTTTCTTTTTTTCTTCTCATTCAAACTTCGATTCTGTATTGCTCGTTTTTCACAATGTTTTTAACCGAATCGCTCCGGTACGCGCGCATCCCTGTTGCGCAGGGCGGAGGTGCCCTGATGGCTGCCAAGAAGACGAAGAAGAAGGCGACGAAGAAGAAGTAGTTGCCGCGTCGCACCATACGCGAAACGATCCATTTTTCCTTTGTCTCCGTACCCTTTTTAAGGCCCTTCCCACTCTCGCCCCGCATGCAGCTGTGCTTTCTCGGAACCGGAGCGATGGTCCCCACGAAGGAGAGGAACGTCTCTTCCGTGCTCCTCGAGTACGAGGGGGAGTTCATCCTCTTCGACTGCGGCGAAGGCACGCAGCGCCAGATGAACCTGGCCGGCTACAATCGCACCAAGGTCAAGAAGGTCCTCCTCACGCACTGGCACGGCGACCACGTCTCCGGCCTGATCGGATTGATCCAGACCATCGGCAACGTGCCCGAGCCCGGCACGCTCGTCGTCGTCGGCCCCAAGGAGACCCGCCAGCGCCTCGACGCGCTCACCCACAGCGCGATCTTCGACGCCCGTCTCCATCTCGACGTGCACGAGATCGCTCCGGGAAAGCCTGAGAAGGTCCTCGACACCGAGCGCTACGAGATCTGGGCCGCGCCCGTCGAGCACACAGTCCCCACGCTGGCATACGCTTTTGTCGAAAAGGACGTGCGCCGCATCGACACGGAGAAGGCCGCTCGCCTCGGCCTCAAGCCAGGACCCTTCATGGGCAAGCTCTCGCGCGGCAAGCCCGTCGAGCTCGACGGCAAGACCATCACGCCCGAGATGGTCACCTACGTCCAGAAGGGGCGAAAGATCGCGTACGTCATGGACACGGGCGTGAACGAGAACGCCATCCGCCTCGCCGAGGACGCCGACGTCCTCATCTGCGAAAGCACGTTCAGCGCAGACCAGCACCAGGAAAAAGCGGAGGAGTACGGTCATCTCTCGGCGCGCGACGCCGCCCACATCGCCCGAGCCGCCAATGTCAAGAAGCTCGTCATCACTCACTTCTCCCAGCGCTACGTGACGAGCACTCCGTTGCTTGAAGAAGCGCAGGACACCTTTCCCAATACGGTCGCCGCCTACGACTTCTTGCAGATGGACGTTCAGCGTGCTTGATTATGGTCGATAGCGCGGAGAACCACTTCGAGCATTCCTTGCTCATTCTCGTCTGTGGCCTATTCTCGCCACTCTGCGAGGAATTCACGGGTGGGCCGCAACGCAGAGATGTCGCGATCGAATGTGATCTCTGTTCCGCCGCGGCCTTCGGTCGCGAGGTGATAACGCACTACTCCATCCCGTGTCACACTGATATCGTGTAATTCCTGACTGCCATCAGGAGAATTGTCGCGTATAGCTGATTTCTACGGGAATGGCTGGTGGTAGACCCCGAGTTTGCCACGTGGTCGCGCGGTATTGATAAGAAACTGGTGTTGCTCATCTTCTGTGGACCGTATCACGCTGTAGATATCGGCCGCCCCTGAGAATATCCCTTGATTGCTTGCGGCCACAGTTGCGGAGGGATGATACTCCTGAATATCAGTTTCTCTCAGGCGTTCTGCCGGACGGCGAGCTTGACGTCCTCGTCCTTGATGGTCTTTCTGCCGGCGTGCTCGGCGAATTTTATCGCTCGTTCACCGTAGCGGTTCGCGAGATCGGTGCAGATGTTCCGGAGTTCCTCTTTCGCGTCCTCGGAGACGCGCTCTGCCCCTGCACGCGTGATGATACGCTCCATCGCTGCCAGGGGGATGCTGCGTGTTGCCATATCTCCCGTGAAGCCATCACGGTATTTAAGCCCTGTGCATGATGCCATCGCGTCCGGAATACCTTTTTTCCCACTGGACGCGCACGAGGCGTCGCTTTAAGAACCACAAGACGGCTATGAACGCATGCTCACTGTCCAGTGCCCGTCGTGCGGCCACCAGCAGCGCACCCAGCCAAAGAACGTGATGCGCAGCGTCAAGCGCTGCGTCTACTGCGGGAAGTCCTTCAAGATACACTCAGGCGCGGACAGCCGTATCGTGCGTCCTGACGGTCGTTTCACCAACCGCCAAGCTCGCGCGCCAGATCGATGCTGACCGGCTTGTCCGCGCCGAGGAACTCCACGTATTTCGCATCAGGGTAGTGTTCGGCCTGCGCTCTGCGCTGGAGGGTCAGGAATTCGATGAGCTTGCTGCCACGCAGTTGCGTCTGGCTCTTGTGGCAGTCCCACAGTTTTTGCATCGTGTCGAGTACAGAATCAACCGGCACGGCGATCCGTGCTTCGCGCGAACCGACCATGTACCAGAGGATGCTGTGCGTCTTGTGCTTCTCGGCCGTCAGTTCAGACACGCCGAAGCGCGCGTACCGCGCGCCGTCCCGAACGAGCAATCCCATGATTCGGTGCTCGGGGTGCGCTCTTCCATCTAGCACGTCGCCCGACAGTCCCCACCAGTTGCTCAGGATAAGTTCGGGCTGTACGTCGCGGATGATCTGTGCCACCTGCAGCGTGTGCTTCCGGTCGTGCTCGAGCGAGGTGTCCGGCAGTCCCTGCCAGAGCAGTTTCGCGCCGAGCAGTTCCGCCGCTGCTTCCTGTTCTTTCTTGCGCGTCTTCGTATCGCCGTAGCTGCCCGCGCTGCCGTCCGTCATGACTGCCATGACGAGCTCGTGACGTTTCGCGAGCAATGCCAATGTGCCGCCGAGGGCGAACTCCGCGTCGTCTGGATGTGCAGAGAATACAAGGATTCGCATGGTGGTGCGAGGTTCTTCACTGATTTAAGGCCATCGTTCACCTTTCACCATATAGACAATAAATACAAACTTCCATAAGGAAAGAAATTGTGTCGGAGCCGACCTGCCGAAAGAGCGGAATTCCTGCGCGAGAAGCGGTGAGAAGCCAGTATCTGAATCCCGAAACCTTATAAATACGCCCGCGTCACACAAACCATGCCAGAAGAAGTCTCCGCGCGCGTCATCGAGGACGAGATGCGGGACGCCTACATGGCCTACGCGATGAGCGTGATTGTGGGCCGCGCACTGCCCCACGTGCGCGACGGGCTCAAGCCCGTCCATCGTCGGATCCTCTATGCCATGCTCGACATGGGCATGCGCCACAACCAACCCTACAAGAAGAGCGCGCGCATCGTCGGAGAGGTCCTCGGAAAGTACCATCCCCACGGTGACTCCGCCGTCTACGACGCGGCCGTGCGCATGGTGCAGGACTTCAGCCTGCGATACCCATTGATTGACGGGCAAGGAAACTTCGGCAACATCGATGGCGACTCGCCAGCGGCGATGCGATACACCGAGACCCGTCTTGCCAAGATCAGCCAGGAACTCCTCAGCGACATCGACAAGGAGACCGTCGACTGGTCCGAGAACTTCGACGGAAGCCTCAAAGAACCGTGGGTGCTCCCCGGTCCCCTGCCCAACCTGCTCATCAACGGCTCTGCCGGCATCGCCGTCGGCATGGCCACCAACATGCCGCCGCACAACCTCACAGAGATCGCCGCCGCGCTCATCGCCTTCATCGACGATCCAGAACTGGATGTCTCCGAGCTCTTGGAGCTCGTCCCTGGCCCGGACTTCCCGACCGGCGGCATCATCTGCGGACGCTCCGGCATCCGCAGCGCCTACCAGACCGGACGCGGCAAGGTCGTCGTGCGCGGCGTCATCGAACGCGAAGAGAAGAAGGACCATGTCCGTCTCATCGTCACCGAGATCCCATACCAAGTCGTCAAGGCAGACCTCATCACCCAGATCGCTGACCTCGTGCGCGACAAGCGCCTCGAGGGCATCAGCGACATCCGCGACGAGAGCGACCGCCGCGGCATGCGCGTCGTCCTCACCCTCAAGCGCGACGCGAATCCCGACGTGGTGGAGAACCAGCTCTACAAGCACACACGATTGCAACAGACCTTCGGCGTCATCAACCTGGCCATCGTCGGGCAAGAGCCCAAGGTATTGAGCCTGCCCGAGCTCCTCGGCCATTACGTCGCGCACCGCACCGAGGTCGTCACGAGACGCACCGAGCACGACCTGCGTCAGGCGCAGGAGCGCGCCCACATCCTCGAAGGCCTCCTGGTCGCCATCGAGCACCTCGACGCGGTCATCCCCCTCATCCGCAGGAGTGCGGACGCCGACGCCGCGAGGACCGCCCTCATCGACCGCTACGACCTCACAGACGTCCAGGCGAACGCCATCCTCGACATGCGCTTGCAGCGGCTCACCGGCCTCGAGCGCGACAAGATCGAGACCGAGCACGCAGAGCTGCAAACGACCATCAAGGACCTCACAGACATCCTCGCCAAGCCCGAACGCATCAAGAACATCCTCAAGGAGGACCTCGAACGCCTCTCGGAGCAGTACGGCGACGCGCGACGCACGCGGATCACCGACGCCGAGGAGGACATTGACATCGAGGACCTCATCGAGCCCGAGGACATGGTCGTCACCATCAGCCACTCCGGCTATGTCAAGCGCTTGTCCGTGAGCACGTATCAGGCCCAGCGCCGCGGCGGCGTGGGCATCATCGGCGCGACCACCAAGGACGACGATTTCGTCGAGCACCTCTTCGTGGCCAACACCCACAGCCACTTGCTCTTCTTCACGGACAAGGGGGAGGTCTACTGGAAGAAGGTCTATCATCTTCCTGAAGCGTCGCGCACCGCGAAGGGAACCCCGTTGGTGAACATCCTCCAGCTCCGTCCCGATGAGCGCGTCAGCGCGGTCATCCCCGTCCACGACTTCTCCGAAGAGGGTTACCTCTTGTTCGCGACCAAGAACGGTACGGTCAAGAAGACGCCGCTCGCCGACTACAGCCGCCCGCGCCAAGGAGGTATCCACGCCATCGTCCTCGATGAGGGCGACGATCTGGTGCGCGTGGTTCGCACCTCCGGAGACGATGACATCCTCCTCGCGTCCTCTCGCGGGCAGGCCATCCGTTTCAACGAGAACGACGTGCGCTCCATGGGACGCGTCTCTCGCGGCGTCCGCGGCATGAAGCTGCGCTCCGACGACGAGGTCATCAGCATGTCGCTCGCAAGCGAAGGAGCGGACGTGCTCACCCTCACAGAGCATGGGTACGGCAAGCGCACATCGATAGCTGAATACCCAAAGCAGGGTCGCGGTGGCTATGGCGTGCGCAACATCGTCACCGGCGGACGCAATGGCAAGGCCGTGTCCTGCCGTGTCGTCGACGGCTCCGACGACCTGTTGCTCATCAGCCAGAACGGCATCATCATCCGCACGCCCGCCAAGGATATCAGCCGCATCGGGCGCAGCACGCAGGGCGTGCGCGTCATGAAGCTGCGGTCTGGCGACAGCCTCGTGGCGGTCGCGAAGGTCGTCTCCGACGCATAACTTTATTATGCACGCGTGACCGGGATACCGTATGGCAGAGGTGAGCGAAGCGCAAGCGCCGCAAGAGCAAGTCGCTGAACCCGATTCTCCGCAGGATACATCCGCCGCTGCACCAGAACCTCAAGCCCCTCCGGAACAGCCTCCTATCGAAGCGAAGGCCGACCAGGAGGAGGAGCAGGTGCAAGGCGCGGTCGCATCCGCGTCGGAACGTCCTGACGCCGAACAGGTCACGGAGGAGGACTGGCAGCAGGAAGCGAGGGAGCTCGAGAGCATCGCGCAAGAGCTCGACGCGCTCGCGCAGACCTGCGAGCAGGTCCTCGAGAAGACCGCGTCCCTCAAGGACCAGGATGCCGTGCAGGACCGGCTCTCAGAATACAGCGCGGACCTCATCCGATTGCCTCGCGCCATCCAGGCGCTCAATGACTTCCGCCGCTATCTCCCACGCATCAAGGAGCGATCCGACAAGACGCGCGCGGACCTCATCAAGCTGCGTGGCGGCGAGGACGACGCGATCACCAGCGAGGAGGACCGACTGCTCACTTCGCTCTCCGGTATCAAGGACCACGTGATCGAGATTATCGCGTCTCTCGAATCGACATTGGAGACGGTGCGCAGCGGCGCTGCCGCATTGCTTTCGCTCATCGGTTATCACCAGCCAGGTTTCTATGACTACGCCGTGCAGGCGTTGCGCGTCGTGCGCATCGACATTGTTTCCGACGTGGTGCACAAGGAGGTCTTGCGCGTGCGTGCGCTCATCGAGGATATCGGTGCGCTCGCGAAACTGCAGGAGCACGCGCAGTCGTTGCAATGAGCTTCGAGAACCTCCGGACGAAGGGATGGACCGACGCGGAGATCACGCACTTGCAGCAGCACTTCCATCCGCAAGCGGAGAATCGCACCGTGGTCGCGTTCGCGCTCATCCTGCTTCTCGCAGCCGCTGTCGGCGTGCCCTTCCTCTATGGATTGTTCGGCGGCGTGATGACCGAATCCATCTTCTGGACGGTGCTCCTCATCATCGGCGTCCCGCTCGGAGCCGTCTTCGGCGTGTTGCTCGTGGATATCGATCGGTTGACGCGCCAGCACCACATCCTCTTGCTCGTCGCCGTGCCCGTCGCCGCGGCGATCGGTGGCGCCGCGCTCATCGCGCAGGCCGAAGCGACGGTCCCCGGACTGGCGCCCCACAATGCTCTTATAGGGGGCCTTGTCTACGCGACCGCATTCATCGCGCCGTACGCGATACTGGTGAAGCGGGAATGGAACTCGAGGATTGGACGCTGGAGTACGTGAAGGCGCGCAACGCCATGCGCCGCACCCTCAAGAGCCAGTCGAAGGATGGCGACGTCTTGACGTTCGTGCACAGCCACAAGACGCATCACTTCCTCATCGCTCCGGAACTGCACGTTCCGAAAGCGGAGGACTGGTACACCGTCGTCTGCCTCAACTCCAAGCGTAACGTTGACTTCCTGCTCGCGCACTGGGACGACCTCTGCCAGGACCGTCTCTCGATCCTGTTCGTCAATCCCGCGCAGAACCAGTCATGGCAGGTCACGCCCAAGATGCATTCTCTCATCGCGGATCCCGACACTCTCGAGCAGGGCGTGCGCACCATGGCCTCCGAAGTCCCGACCGCCTGATGTTCCTGTATAAGAGGTGCTAGCATGTACAGGTCGTCGCGTAATCTCCTGCGCCGAGCCGTTTGGATCTCTGCACTTCATCAATCTTCTGTTGCGCCCAACGACCATGTTCCCAGACTCGCCTCATGTACACTTCTCCCTGCGACGGGAAAAGCCGCAGCTGCACGACAGGCTTGGGATCAAGAATCACATCGGAATCAGCGAGCAACGGATTGTGAGTGAGATGCTGATAGAGCTGGTTCATTCCTCGTCTTCCATGCCGGGCTGGCTCGGGATCGCGTTCTTGCTGATGATCACGATGTCGCCGATGGCCTTGACGAGCTGGTGGGGCACGATCACACCCTTGGCGTTGCCCAGTACTTTCTGGAGGAAGCTGCCGCGCGTCGCCTTGACGCGCCAGCCGAATATCTTGTTGTTCGTGAGGATGGATTCCTCCACGTCGCCGAAGTAGTCGCCTTCGTCCGTGAAGACGCGCATGTCGTACGTCTCCGATATACGCTTCATCCGTAGCATTCTTCCACCTAAAGCCGATAAGTCGAGAATCCATATTTAAAGGTTGTGGCTCTGGAAGCGGCGAATCGCGCCTCTGACGGCCCGAGATTCCTCCAAGCCATAACCCTTATAAGGGAGCGGCCGCCGTATCCGACCCAGAGGTGAGTCTTTCCACATGGCAGTCGACATCCAGACCGTTACGCTCGCGATCATCCTCGGCACGTTGATGGCGATCGTCTACAGCTTGCGTATCCTCGTGCTTCTCGAACGGCGCATCGCGCGCATGGACCATCATCTCGAGCTCATGACCATGGCGGTCCTCAAGGATGAGAAGCAGCTCTTGACAGAGGAGACCACGATCGAGCGGCTCGTGAACAAGTCCAAGGGCCCCGCGAAGCGCGCGCGCAAGAGCAGCAAGAAGAAGTCCAAGAAGTGATTCAGTGATTCGTCACACGTCCTTCAAACACGGGTGGTTCTACCACTATCGCGTCCATGAGGAGAAGCTCGCACGCCTTTCCAAGCCGTTTCCCGCATTGCAGCAGTACCTGCTCGGCGTGTTCGACGATTGTCCGGATGAGTATTTCCAGAGCGGTCCGCGGGGCTCCAAGCTGCAGATGCCAATCAAGATTGAGCCGGTCCATGTCAAGAACCATGGGTTGTGCGCGATGACTGCATTCGCATTGGAGAACGGACGCTTCAAGACAGCGCACAGCAACGTGCAGGTCGCTATGCTCGAGAACGACCACACGACCGTCGCCGTGGAGGTGCCTTTGTGGCTGCTCCCTGACGATCTCGACGGCTTTTCCGACGTCTTCGGTGAGGACCGTCCGTTGACCGGGCATATCGATGCATTGTCGGTCGACGACGACCGCATCTGGATCTGGGACTACAAGCCCGGCGCGTCCAAGGAGCGCTACGCGCACGTGCAGACCTACATGTATGCTGTCATGCTCTCCACGCGCACCGGCATCCCCTTGGAGAATTTCCGCTGCGGATATTTCGATAAGGAGGACTGCTATGTCTTCTTGCCCGAGCGTCCGGAGCGGGTGCTGCCGATTATCGCCGGATGAGTTGCTCGAAGTTGCGTCCGCGCTCCTGCGCATCCTTGTAGGGAAGCACATAATGCTTTCCCGACGACAATAACGTGTGCGCGGGAACGAAGTACCAGCCGCGCCGAACGAACTTCACGCCGACCCAGGCTTCCGCGCCGAAGCGCTCTGCGAACGTTTGAAGATCGTTCACCTCTTGGTCCTTGAGGTATTGCCGGTCTCCCTTGCAGTACTTGGCCTCGACAGCGACGACGCGTCCGTCGTGGCCCGCGATGACATCAGGCACCTCGAGCGGCACCGATCCCGAGCCTGCTGCGCGCACGCCTCCCCAACCCGCGTCATAGAACAGGTGCAGGAGTTCGCGCTCGGCGGCCGAGCCGCGCGCTTTGGCCGTTCTTCGGGAGGGCATGTGCCTTTCTCTCCCTCCTCATTCATAAAGCTGGATGCTCTGTGTCCAGTGAAAGCGTGTGTACAGGCTCCCGAATCCTGGTGCCTAATCATCAATGTCGTCGAGTTCCTTCTCGACCTTTTCACGCGTGCGTTTGGCCTTCTTCATCGCGTCGTCGAGCGTGTCATCGTCTGAGATATCGTCGGGATTCGGTCCGTCGGGCCGTTCCTCAGGCTCGTCCTCGCCCGTTCGATCCTCTGGCGGTTCTTCATCCTCGGCCGGGGATTCCTCGGCCTTGGGACGCATATCCTCCATCTCCTTGGCGATGCGCTCGCGCGTCTTCTGGGATTTCTCGAGCACCTTCTCAAGGTCCTCGACGGCGACCTTCTTTCGCAGCTTGGCTCCCTTCTTAGACAGCTCCCTTCCGGTCGCCTCTGTCTCGCTGGTCTCCGGCTCGTCCACGTCGACAGCCCCTTCCTCCTCCTGCGGGTCGGCGAGCTTCTTCTCCAGGCGTTTCTGGGACAGCTCGATCTCCATCTCTTTTTGCCGGTGCGCTTCTTCCACCTCGCGGAAGACCTTGCGGATGTCCTCGCGGCCCTCGATGTCGAAGTACTCGAAGAACTTGTCCGTGATGCGCAACTGGTACGAGCGTCCCTGCGGCTCTTTTGCGACAAAACCACGTTCCACCAGCTCTTTGACATGCTCGTACGCCCCGCTGCCGCGGATAGCGATCAGGTCCGATTGCAGCATGGGCGAGCGCCAGGCGATGACCGCGAGCGTCTCTAGGACGGGTCCGGACACTTCAGTGTCCGACACGATCTTCGAGACTAGATCCAGATACTCATCCTTGACGTGCAGCTTCCAGGCACCCTCGTCCTCGACCACGCGTAGCGCCGAATCCTCGGTGGCGTAGCGCTTCTGCAGCGCCTCGAGCGCCGCGCGCACCTTCTTGCCGTCCTTCTCGAGGAGCTGTGCGATGTGTGTGGTGTCCATGAAGCGCCCGGAGGCGAACAGGACGGCCTCTACTTCTTTTTCGAGCCGAGCGTCCATTTTTTCCCCTTCTTCGCGATGATCTTCTCCTCTGACATGGGCGCTAGCACGCGTTCCATATCCTCGGCGGAGGTGCCTGCGAGCCGTGCGAGCTCTTCGGCATCCTTCGGTCCGGAGGCGAGCAGGATCGTGACCATGTTACGCAGGAGGTTCATGATGCTCATCCCGAGATGGGAGATGCGCTGACGCTCCCCGCGGAGCGTCTGTTGCGTGTAGTGCAGCTGGCTGAGCAGGTCGTTGAACCAGTTCTGCAGGTCGAGATGCTTGATGACGAGCTCCGCGGGCTCGAGCATCTCGATGGACGCCGGCGTGTAGTTGAACGCGAGCGACGTGAGCGTCTCGGGCGTCTCCACAGTCATTTCCACCTCAGCGAAGGCGCTGAAGAATCCAGGGTCCTCCTCGAGCTCGTTGGCCTTCTCCGAATGGATGTCCACGATGCCCAACGCCTTCTCGTCCACGATCTCCTTGAGAAATTTCTTGAGCGTCGTCTCGACGTGCTCCTTGGGCGTTCCGACGATCTCGAACGTGACGAGCACGCGGAGGTGCCCTTCGCTGACGCGTTCCTTGGCGTCGTCCTCGCTGATGCGCATGAGCGTTGCACCGGGCTGCGCATTATAAAGATATTGCCCCGTGCGGGAGCACAACCTTTAAATACGCCATATTCGGTTCAGGACAAAGAGGTGAGCGATACGTGGGCTTTCTGAGCAAATTAGGGATAGGGCACAAGACAGAAGAGGATGACATTCCGCCTCCGCCACCCCTTCCCGGGACTCCGGACCGCGCGCCCGTCCAGACCAAGGACGTCGGTCCGCAGGCCAAACCTCCCAAGCTCGACGAGCCCAGCATGCCTCCTCCCGCGCCACCACCAAAGAGCATGCCTCCCCCGATGCCTGCGGCACCGAAAGAAGCTTCACCCAAGATTCCGCCTGCCAAGATACCAGCACAGTCAATGCCGCCCAAGCCCGACATGAAGGCTCCCAGCGCGCCGCCGCAGGCGAGCAAGCCGGCGCGCGCGGATGTGAGAAAGGCCTTCTCGGACATCCCGCCCATTACCGTGTCGGCCGAGAGGAAAGCGACCATCACGAACGACCAGGCGAAAGAGTTCGACGTGGACAAGTTCGTTCTCCCCGAGCATGAGGTCCAACGGGATATGCCTAAGCCGATACCACCCCGTCAATCGAGCACTGCGTCCGTGCAGCAGTCGTCAGCACCCCGCTCCGCTGCTCCTCTTCCGATGCATCCGCGCCCGCAACGACCGCTACCCCCGGACGCTTCGCACTCGGTGCTCGACCATGAATCACCATTCCAGTCGCGCCCGCCCGCTCGTCCGTCCAGTCCAACCACACAGCATGTGGAGCCTCCAGCAGAGCCTCATCAGTCGGGCTTCGCCGGACCCCTCTATGTGAATGTCGATACGTATCAGGGTATTCAGAAGGCGCTCAAGGACCTCGACAAGCAGATCACCGACGTGAGCGCGGACATGGAGGATATCAAGCGTCTCACGAACGATGAGGACAAGCAGTTCTCGGTCATCGTCTCCAAGCTCGAGAAGATCCAGGATGATATCCTGACGATCGACCAGGACCTGTTCGAGGAGAAATGACAGCCATCTACGTAGAGATCAGGCAGTACCGTAGCGTGCTCGACAGTCAGGATACGCTCAAGAGCAAGCTCTTGGCCGCCAAGCGCGTGCTGCACGAGCTCCATGACATCCGCAACGAGGAGAACAAGGAGCTGCATCGTCTCGAGGCCCAGCTCAAGGAGATGCGCGGCCGTCTCGAGGGCGTCCGCACGGAGTTGATGGACGAATGACTGACGAACCGACCAGTTACTTCGTCGGATTGCACAAGCCGGGCAGCATGCGTAAGGACCTGCTCGAAGGAGCGAAGATCTCTGTCAACATCCTCAAATCGCAGTATCGGGTGCGCTCGTTGCGAGCGCGCAAGGTCGAGTTGCTCAGTACTCTCGCGAGCATGACGCGCGAACTATCGACCTTGGTCGGATCCATACAGATGGACATGCCTGATCAGCAGCCTGACAAGATGCCCAAGGTTGTACGCGAATTGCAGCAACGGCGGGCCAAGGCAGCGGCGAAGGAGATGGCTGCCAAGCGGGCCGCGGCCAAGAAGGCGTCGAAGAAACCTTCGAAGAAATCCGCGAAGAAGACCCCGAAGAAGGCTGCGCCGAAGCCCACTCCTAAACCAGCCCCTCGTCCTGTGGATGACATGGCGCATCTGGAGCAGAAGCTTGCTGACATCGAGAAGAAGCTTAATAAGCTGTGAGTTTTCCGTGCATTTTCCCTGTGGGGGTTCCCGAGTGGTCAAAGGGGCAGGACTCAAGCGTCGATTGTGACGGGGATATCCTGTAGCTGAGCGCTTTCGGGGGTTCGAATCCCTCCCCCCACATTTTTATGGATTCACGTGTTTCAGGTGTTCTCCGCCTTGAATTCGATAGATAAGTTTGCGATTTTCAGTGAAATTCTTGGATTGGTCTGATTTTCCGAATGTCGAGAATTCGTTATTCTCAGGATGCGTGCTTGAAGAATCGCATTTTTCGGATATATCTTGATTTTCGAATTATTGTGTTACAGGCTTTCAGATACGTGAATTCACTATTTCAGCCACTCAAGGGTTCTGAGCCCTTTGAGGACCTTTAAAATTATTAATTATTGCTTCTCAAAGCCTGAGGAACATGAATTCACTCCTTTCAGCTTTCTCAATTCTGTGTGAATTCACTCATTTTTCGGACTGATCGTGCTGCTCCTCACGTGCCTGCAGCGGATCTTGCCTCTTCTGCTCGATATTCAGGTTACTGTTGGCGTTTCTGTTGTATTTTCTATATAGATATAAATATCATCTACTGAAATTGGATTCTAGAGCTACAGGCTTTGGGGGACGTGAATTGACGTGTTTACTGATTTTTTGAAATTTTCCGATTTTCTGTGATTTTCGAATTTAATTATAGCTTCTCAAAGGCTGAGGTGTACGAATTCTCGAGTTCCAATGTCTTTGAAACTGGCTGTTTTGGCTTCAGATCCCGTTCGTTTTGTGGAGTTGGATCCTTCATTTGTGCTATTTTTGGCCTCCGTCGCACGCTCTATCTGTCGATTGTATCTTTTTTGATATTTTCTATAATGAAAATAATTGATTTTCCGCTTATTTTCGATCGATTTCTGTGTTTTTGATTCGTGCGATATAGGCTTTGGGGGAAATGAATTCTCGAGTTTCGCTATTTTATGGTCTTAAGCTGGATATCTTGGTTTTCTGGCCACGATTCTCGCTTCCCAAAGCCCGAGGGGGATGAATTCTCGAGAATCAATGATTGAAAACTGGCTTTGTATTACCAAGTATGGAAATATCACACAAAAACCGGAAGATTTCCGGAATGCTTTATAATAGATGGTTCCGGCGATGCTGCGATCCGACCCGAAAAATATAGAGTTAAATATTACTTAGTACGACCAGATTGGTATGAGAACTGTTTCTCTCAAGATGGCGGACAGTATCCTAGATAGGATCGATGCCCACCTTGAGCGACACAACTTCACGACACGCACGGAATTCATACGGGAAGCCATCCGGGACAAGCTCCAAGAGCTCGAAAGTGATAGGTTCGAATCAGAAATCCGTAAATACTTCCGGCACCATTCTACCGAATTAGGCAAAGAAATCAACGATATCGAAAGCGACGTGTTCCGAGAGCTGGAGAACCGCTTCGGAAGACAGCGACGATAGGAGAATACCATGACTCTTGAATTGACCGCCATAGGCGGATATAACGAAGTAGGAAGGCAGTCCACAGCCGTCAAAGTGGACAATGACGTCATCATCATCGATCTGGGATTGCACCTGGACCAGTACATCAAGTACACAGAGGACGAGGAGGAAGACATCAACACGACCAGTTCGCGCGGCCTGCGAAAAGCGGGAGCGATCCCTGATTGGACGAGCATCCGCGACTGGAAAAAGGACGTGCGGGCGATCATCCTGACGCACGCGCACCTCGACCACGTCGGCGCCGTGCCGTATCTCGCGCGCATCTTCGGGTGCCCTATCTACGGTTCGCCGTTCACCATCGCGTTGCTTAAGCAGCTCATCGCGGACAAGGATATCGACGTCCCGAACACATTGATCCCTGTGGACAAGAAGGTGAAGATCACTGACAAGGTGACCGCCGAGTTCATCCACATGACGCACAGC
Organism: Candidatus Woesearchaeota archaeon; assembly: GCA_046704725.1. Taxonomy (GTDB): domain Archaea; phylum Nanobdellota; class Nanobdellia; order Woesearchaeales; family SKIA01; genus SKIA01. The sequence continues at coordinate 106,265 of JBJKRI010000003.1, forward strand.
ACTGCGGACAGCCGTTTCGTCGCGCTCCATACGCCGTACGGCGTCGTCTCGATCGACAACGACTACAAGCTCGACCCGCATCCCACGCTCGGCCACCCGCCCGACTACGCGCGCCTCGGAAAGCTCAAGGGCAATATCATCGCCCATGTCGGCGAGTGCCTGTATGTGCAGAACGCGACCAAGACCCCTTCGGAGGTCGTCGCCCGCCAGATGCTCGAGGACGTCTTGCTCACGCAGGACTTCAAGAACCGCACGGTCTTCGTTAGCACTTTCTCCAGCCACATCGCGCGTCTGCACACCCTCATGGAGATCGGCAAGGCCATGGGGCGCGAGGTGGTCTTCCTGGGACGCAGCATGAGCAAGTACCTCGCGGCGGCAGAAGAGGCGAAGATCCTCAAGACGCCCAAGCACGTCACGTTGCTCAAGTACGGCAGCCAGATACGGCGCTTCTTCAAGCAGCACCGCGACCTGTCATCGTACCTCGTCGTCTGCACCGGGCACATGGGCGAGAAGAAAGCGGCCCTCACCAAGCTCGTCGAGGGCAAGTATCCCTTCCGGTTCAAGCCCGACGATGTCGTGGTCTTCAGCAGCCGCACCATACCCGTGCCGGGAATCATCGCTGACCGTGCCGACCTCCAGCGCAAGCTGCGCGGAGCGCAGGTGCGCATCTTCGACGAGGTCCACGTCTCGGGCCACGCCTCGCGCGAGGATATCCGTCGCCTCATCCAGCTCATCCGGCCCGAGCACCTCGTGCCGAACCATGGTGTCCCTGCCATGACGGAGAGCTACATCGCGCTCGCGCGCGAGCTCGGCTACGACCCCGACAAGATCCACAACCTGCGTGAGGGCGACCGCATCGTGCTCGCCAAGTAGGCGTCGCCCTACTGGCGTAGTGAGGAGTCTTTTTTAAGCAGCGCCCGGCCTTCCGCTGCATGACTGATTCCGAAGGGGTCTACTTCCTGCTCAAGCAGTACGATTCGCAATTGCAGGACGCCCTGCGCGCCCCCGTCCCGTCGGTCGAGTACCGCAATGTCCAGCGTGTGGTGGTGTGCGGCATGGGCGGCTCTGGTGTCGTCGGCGATTTCGTCAAGGCCCTTGTCGGCCGGGTCGTCGTCGAGGTCGTCAAGGGCTACTCCTTGCCGGATTGGGTGGGCCATCACGACCTGGTCGTCTGCGTCTCCTACAGCGGCAACACCGAGGAGACCTTGACGTGCTTCGCCGCGGCCCGCAAGCGCGGCGCATTGACTGTCGTGGTCACCAGCGGCGGCAAGCTCTTCTCACAGGCACGCGACGGTGCTGTGCCTGTCTGTCGCGTCCCTTCCGGCCTTCCGCCGCGTTTCGCTACCGTGCATATGCTCGTGCCGCTTCTCGGCGTCCTGCAGGAGCTCGCGATCAGCGAGGCCGTCCAGGACATCCCCGGCAATGTCCTCGTGGACGAGAAGTTCTGCCGTTCTGTGGCCACGCGCCTGGTCGGCCACACCCCTCTTGTCTATGCGAGCACGCAGAACATGGTGCTCTCCGAGAAGCTCAAGACCGATATCAACGAGAACGCCAAGGTCCCTGCCTTCTACAACGTCTTTCCCGAGGCCAACCATAACGAGCTCAACAGCTACGAGCACATCACGCCGAACTACGCCGTGGTCTTCCTGCGCGACCCGCACGACAACGAGCGCGTCGTGCGGCGCATGGACGGCGCCAAGGGCATCCTGGAGGAACGACACGTCCGTGTCATCAATATCCCCTTGTCGGAGCGCTCCGTGGCCTACAAGCTCTTGCAGGGTAACCTCCAGGGCCTGCTCATCAGTTACTTCCTCGCCATGGCTTACGGTATCGATCCTGGCCCCGTCAACCTCATCGAACGCTTCAAGAAGACCATCGCCCAAGAGCGTTAGGCACTATGATTCTGCGCTTCTGAGAGTCCCAGAGGGGCCGTTCCAAGGGTTCCAGCGACATAACGCTTATATAGACCCTGCGCCTGGCCCTATCCAGGAGAGACAATGAAACTCACGCTCGCTGACGCACGATTGCTCAAGGACGCTGTGGCCATCATCTCAGAACTCGTGACCGAGGCCCGCTTCGGCCTGTCCAAGGAGGGTATGGAGCTCATCGCCCTGGATCCCGCGACCGTCGCGATGGTGAATTTCAAGCTGCTCGCGAGCGCCTTCTCCGAATTCAAGCTCGACGGCACCGAGGAGATCAGCCTCAACCTCATGAACCTCAAGCAGGTCCTGCGCCGCGCAGGACCCAGCGACAGTCTCGTCCTCGAGACCCAGGAGAACAAGCTCAAGATCGTCATCAAGGGCGCGTCAACGCGCACCTTCCACCTGCCCCTCATCGAAATGGACGAGGGACGCCGGCAGATCCCGAAGGTGGAGTACACCGCGACGGTCACCACGACGAGCCAGCAATTGTCGGACGCCATCGACGACGCGGACATCGTGGCCGAGAGCGTCGCCTTCATCGCCAAGGACAAGCTCTTCACGGTGAATGCCGAGGGCGACCTGTCCAAGGTGAACATCGAGATTCCGCAGGACACGGACACGAAGATCGTGGTCGAGGAGAAGGTCGGGAAAGACAAGGTCGAGCAGCCCATCAAGGCGCGCTACTCCATCGAGTACCTCAAGAAGATGGTGCAGGGCTCCAAGCTCGCCGACAAGGTCATGATCCAGTTCCGCACCGACCACCCGCTCCGCCTCGAGTACAAGGTCCTCAACAAGGTCCTGCTCGTCTTCATCCTCGCGCCCCGCGTCGAGAACGATTAGGACTGTTTCTGCAAGTCCTCGTGCTGCCCTTCTGTGGGCTGCCAGTGCAAGGGGCGGTTGAAGCTGTGCTCCTTGTCCCGTTTGAGGTCGCTGCCCGTCCACTCGTAGACGATGGGCTCGCCGAACGGCAACTCGAGATGCGGGATGTCCTGGTCGCTGATGTTGTCGAGGTGCTTGATGATGGCGCGCAGGCTGTTGCCGTGCGCGGACACGATGACGTTCTTGCCTTCCTTGACCGCTCGCATGACCTGTCCGGTGAAGTAGGGCAGCACGCGTGCCGTGGTGTCCTTCAAAGACTCCCCATTGGGTGGCGGGACATCCCAGGAGCGGCGCCAGATATGCACTTGTTCGTCACCGAACTCCTCTCGCATCTTCTGCTTATCCTTTCCCTGCAGGTCGCCGTAGAAACGTTCGTTCAAAGCGTCGTCAGAGAAGATCGGGATCTCGTTGTCCTCGAACTGGTCAGGATGATTGGACCAGCCCTTGCGCTTGTCGCTCTCGTGCAAGAAGATGCCGGTCTTCATCTGCTTGGCGAGGATCGCGAGCAGAGTCTGGTGCGCGCGCACGAGCTTGCTCGTGAACGCGACGTCCAGGTCGAGCCCTTGCAATTCTTCGGCGGCGATCATCGCTTCGTAGATTCCCTTCTCCGTGAGGGGGACGTCCACCCAGCCGGTGAACTTGTTGGCGATGTTCCAGCGCGATTCTCCGTGACGGACGAGGATGAGAAAGCTCATAGGTTCTTTCCCGAGTGCTTCGCTCTTAAATGTTATGCGGGATGGAATCTTACCGGAGCCGCGGGATGCTGGTGTTCGCTACGCGCGCGAGCGCTTCGTGCGTGACGTCCGGACGATGCCGCACATTCGGCTCGTAGATGTCGTATGAGGGGTTGGTGAGTCCTGTCTGGCGCCACATCCTCTCTAGCTCGTCGCGGAAACCTTGCGAGAGGACGTAATCCAGTTGTGTTTCGGGGTGCTCCCACCAGAGCTTCAGGAATTCCTCTCCGGGCCGCGCTTCGTGCATCGCGTCGGGCTCGACGAGCAGCCGATAGACGGTGATGCGGACATCCTCGAAGAGTCGTTCGCGGACCAGCAGCGGGGCTGTCGAGAGAGGACGCACCGCTTCTTTCGGGATGCTGGTCTCTTCGGAGAAATGCCGCCGGGCGAGTTCCGCGCTCCCTTGCATGGGAGCGATCTTTCCTGGGATGACCCATTCGTATGGATAGCGCGACGGCCGTCCGGCAACCTCGTTCCACGGCTTCCGCTGCCCGAGCAGCGTCTGCAAGCCCGTCGGTGTGTATGCTTGCCCGATGGCTGCCGTCAATTCCCGCATCTCGCTTCGGATGCTGCCCGTGCTTATCAGTCCTATGGAGGATTCCTTTTTATACGGCGGCCTGTTCCGGCCATCATGACCGACGAATTCGTCTCTGAGGGCACCGGACGGCTCAGCCACATGCCTGAGCCCACCACGACGCTCGACGACCATCCCGACGTCCACGGTTTCGACCTCGGCGAGGAATTGTCGGCTTCCGGTTTGCTCGACGCCATGGGCAGTATCGGTTTCCAGGCCACGCACTTGTCGCGAGCCCTCGAGGTCGTGAAAGCGATGCGCCGCGAGGGCGCCACCATCTTCTTCTCCTTCACAGGCAACATGGTCTCTTCCGGGGTGCGGGATCTCATCCGCTATCTCGTCGAGCACGAGTACGTCGACGCTCTTGTCACCAACGCCGGCGGCGTGGAGGAGGATATCATCAAGTGCTTCGCGCCTTTCAAGATCGGCTCGTTCACCGTTCCCGGCCATGTCCTGTTCGAGAAGGGCGTGCACCGCATCGGCAACATCTTCGTGCCGACCGACCGCTACACCAAGCTCGACCAGTGGCTCACCCCGCGCATGGATTCCTATTTCGAACAACACAAGGTCGTTCGTCCATTGGAATTGCTCAAGTGGGTCGGTCAGGAGCTCGATGACGACAGCAGCATCCTGACATGGGCGTCGCGCAACGACATCCCTGTCTTCTGTCCTGGCCTGCACGACGGCAGCTTCGGGCAGTTGTTCTACTTCCGCACCCACAAGGACAAGGAGTTCGTCGTGGATATCGCGCGCGAGAACAAGGCGATGATTGAATTGGCGTTGGGAGCGGAGAAGACCGGCGCGATCATCCTCGGCGGTGGTATCAGCAAGCACTGGACATTGCTTGGAAACATCTTCAACGACGGATTGCAGTACGTGGTCTATATCAACACGGGCATCGAGCATGACGGCAGCGACTCCGGAGCGGCGACCGAAGAGGCGGTGACCTGGTCCAAGATCCGTCCCGACGCCTTGGCGGTCAAGGTATGGTGCGACGCGACGATCGCCTTTCCGCTCTTGTGCGCGGGCTGGATGTCTTGGGAGCGCTCGCGATGAACGTCGACGACGTCCCGCCGTCGGTCAGCGCGTTCTCGTCGCTTCCGCGTTTTCCGGACGGACGCATCGATTATTCCGGTTCGGACACCGCTCCGGTCCTCACGGCTTTCCTCTTTTTCGGCGACCAGCTCTTGCTGCTCAAGCGCAGCCAGAATGTCGGTGCCTACAAGGGTCTCTGGAATGGTGTCGGCGGCTATCTCGATGAGCAGGTCCCGCTACGCCAGAAGGTTCTCGAGGAGCTGCGTGAGGAGCTCTCGATTCCCGAGGAGCGAGTCGTCTCGATGAAGGCAGCAGAGCCGATGGACTTGCTCGACGCGGAGATCGGGCGTCGCTGGATCATCCATCCCGTCCGCGTGGACATTGACAGCAACGACTTCACCTTGGATGAGGAGCATACCGAGGCGCGTTGGATACGGCCCGAAGAGCTCGGAACCTTCGATTACGTGCTCGGTGCGGACACCGTGCTCCACAAACTCTTATGAGTTTCAGGTCCGAAGTCCCCAGCCTTTCTTGAAGAGCCAGAAGTCCACGGCGAGAAAAGCCGCGGCCATTCCTGACAAGATGATGATGCCGAGCCAGATGGGCGCTTCGGCAGTGCCGATCATGCTGTAGCGCACCCCGTTGACCATGTAGAAGATGGGGTTGATGCGCGTGAATATCTGCAGTCCCTTTGGTATCGCTTGTATACTGTAGAACACGCCGCCCAGGAATACCAGCGGCGTGATGGCGAAGTTCATGAGGATGTTGAGCTGGTCATGCCGCTTCGCCCACAACCCGATGATGATGCCGAGGCCGGCGAAGCTGACCGTGGTGAGCAGGATGTGCACGATGAGCAAGAACGGGTGCAGCGGGACGACGACCACGAACAGCAGGCTGATGACCCAGACTGCCACGCCGAGCGTGGCTCCCCGCACGATGCCGCCGATGATGAAGCCGACGACCATCTCGCTGTATGACAGCGAGGAGAGCAGGACGTCGTTGATGTAGCCGAGCAAGCGTCCCATGTAGAGGCTTCCCGACGGGTTGCTGTAGCTGCCGATGACAAGCTGCATGAGGATGAGTCCCGGAAGCAGGAAGCGTAGGTACTCCGTGGGATTGCCTTGGCTGATGCGGCTTCCCAACGCGACACCGAAGATGAGGAAATACAGGAGCGCCGATATCATCGGCGGGATGATGGTGTTGTTCGCGACCTCGAAAAAGCGTCCTGTCTCGTGCTTGACGAGCGTCCAGATGGCCCTCATCGCTTCTTCCTCGTGAGCCGCAAGAAGACCTCTTCCAGCGATTGCCGCCTCGTGTCGATGCCCACGAGCTCTCCGGCATTCTGCAGCTCCTTGATGACTGCGGATTCGTCCTGTCCGGGCTCGATTTGCACCGTGAGCGTCTTGTCTTCGCGTGTCGCTCCTTTCACCGCTTTGGGCTTTTTCGCGTATGTCGCGGTGATGGTCTTTCTCGCGAAGCGGTCGAGCAGTGCGGTCTTCTTCTCGACATGCAGGATGGTGCCGTCGTTGATGATCGCGACCGTGTCGCACAGTTCCTGCGCCTCCTCGATGTAGTGCGTCGTCAGAAGGACGGTCAGGCCGTCGTCATTGAGGCCGCGGATCTGCTCCCACAATTCTTGCCGCGTCTCCACGTCAAGGCCTGCTGTCGGCTCGTCGAGGATGAGTATCTCCGGTCCGTGTATGAGCGCTTTGGCGAGCTCGACACGGCGTTTCTGCCCGCCGCTGATCTCTCTTGGGGTTCGTTTCGCCAGCGAGGTGATGCCGAACCGCTTGAGGAGCTTCTTCGTTCGTTTCTCGGCTTCATCAGCAGGGATGCCGAAGTATCCCGCTTGGTAGACGAGCAGGTCGTGCACGGAGAAGAACGGGTCCATCTGCAGCTCCTGCTGAGACAGGCCGATGGCCCTTCGTGCTGCGCGATACTCTTGCTTGTTGTCGTGGCCGACCACGACGATCTTTCCTTTTGTCGGCTCTGTCAATCCGCAGATGCAGTGGATAAGCGTGGTCTTCCCCGCACCGTTTGGTCCGAGCAATCCGAAGAAGCTGCCCTTGGGGATTTCGAGGTCGATCCCTTTGAGGGCGTGGACGTCCTTGTACGCTTTCTTGACGCCACGTATCTCTATCGCCGCAACCATAGCATCCGCAACAGCAGGTCGTTTATATAGCTGCGTCTCTAGTATCACAGCACGGGCGTGCGTCCCGTTCACTCGCTGGAAAACTCTTTTAACGTTACTCACGTTTCAACGATTATGGCGAAATGCACGTTCCTCATGGATGAGCTGACCGTCGAGGTCGAGGATGGCTCTAAGCTTGTCGACGTCGCGCGCGACAGCGGCTCTTCCATCCCCTTCGGCTGCACGAACGGCTTGTGCGGCACCTGCCTTTCCACGATCCCTTCCGGCATGGAGAACCTGTCCGAGATGCAGAAGCACGAGAAGGACACTTTGGAGATGTTCGGCGCCAACGACGGCGAGCACCGGTTGATCTGCCAGTGCCGCCTCCTGAAGGGCGATGTGTCCATCGATAATCCCTAAATAGGGGCCTTCTCTTCCTCTTCTATGAAGCTGTTCGTCTGGGACCTGCATGGGGTGCTCGAGAAAGGGAACGACGATGCGGTCATCGTGATCTCGAACGCTGTGCTTGAGCAGCACGGCTACACGAAGCGTTTCACCATGGCGGATTGCAAACGTCTCAACGGCAAGAAATGGTGGGAGTATTTCGCCGACCTGCTGCCCGAGGAATCGCACGAGCGCCATCTCGTTTTGCAGGAGGCGTGCTTCGCCTACGACAACGCGCATTTCGAGGAGCTGTTCACCAAGCACATCTTCCCGAACGACCACGCGCTCCATGTGCTTCAGACGATCTCACGACAGCACGAGCAGATCCTCATCAGCAACACGAGACCCCGCGCCCTCGAGTTCTACTTGCAGCATCTCGGTATCGGAGAGTATTTCGTCGCCGCGCTCGCCGTGGACGCGCACTCGAATCCTGGACGCACCAAGCCGCCCTTGCTCGCGCGGTACTTGGAGGACAAGGACTACGACGCGATTGTCATCATCGGCGATTCAGCCAGCGACATGGATCTGCGGTCAGTTGCCGGTGGCAAGACGTATCTCTATTCCCGGCCGGAGAAGCAGCACCGTGAATGTGAGTCGGACGTGCGCATCACCGATCTGCGCGACGTGCTCAAGGAACTGTGAATGGTGCATTGATGGTGTTCCACAAGTCTTTCTCTATCGGAGCATCGCTTCGGGCACGGACACCTCTTTGTGCACGGAAAGGTGCATCTGCAGTTCGTAGTCGAGCAGTTCTTGCGCGAACGTGTCTCGCAGGTCCTGGAGCACGGTATTGAATTCCTGTCGCGTCCTCGTGTAGATGGTGAGCACGATGTTGTGCCGTCCGACCATGCGCGTGCAGTACGCGACCTCTGGCCGTGCGTTCGCCCACGCGGCCATCTTCTGTGTCGTCGCGTCGTTCATGCGTTCGAGCTGGAGCTCGACGTGGTATCCTTCGTATCCGAGGGCTTCGGGGTTGAGCAGGATGGTGTAGCTGTTGATGACGCTTCTCTCGAGCGCTTTGACGCGTTGACGGACGGTCTCAGGGGTCGTGCCGACACTCTCGGCGATATCGGTCGCTGGCGCGCGGCAGTCCTTCACGAGGATGCGCAGGATGCGCCTGTCCGTCTCATCGAGCGCTTGCGGCGTCCCGTGGAAGTGCACGATCCGCTCGGCGACCGGCGCGTTCTTGTCGAGCAGCCCGAGCCGCGTGAACTTGTATTCTGTCGTGTACAACGAGAGGCGGTGCTCCTTGAGCGCGTCGCCCACGATATCCGTGATATCGCCGACCTGGTGGGCGAGGTCCTCGTTGCTGGTGTAGAAGACGTTGCAGGTGATGTCGAACGTGCCCGAGAGTTCCGCCACCCAGTTCGTGCGGTCGTGCGCGCAGAGCTGCGCGATGATCTCCGCGCGTCTCTGCTGCGTCGCGCCGCTGAGCTTGAGCATAACGCTCGCCACGCCTTGCGCGAACGCTCCTTGGTCGACGTGCGTGCGGTACGCGCCGATGACGCCCGCTTCCTCGCACTTTCCCATTGCGTAGCGCACCACGTCTCTGGAGACGGCGCAGCGCTTGGCGAGCGCGCTGATCGGGAGCCGCGCGTTCTCCAGCAGTGCGGCGAGGATCCGGCGGTCCTTCGCGTTTATTTCCACAATAGTTGGTACTGAATCGCTTGTATATAGAGTATTGTGGAAAATATCAGGGATTGTTTTGTATATCGTAAAGTATGCTATTTGTTAGTGGTTACAATTCCTGTGTTGGATGCGGCCGCGCGGTACGCGAGCGGCCTGGATCTCTCGAAGACCGTGCTCATCGCATCGCAGCACGTGCTGGAGACGAACCGGACGCTCTTTGCGTACCTGCTGCGCGCGGGTCTGCATCCGGAGAACACACACCTCATCGGGAAAGCCTACTCCGCGAACAATGCCGTCGCAAGACGCTTCGACGCGATGGGCATCGACACGCGCATCGTTCCGTTCGACAGCCACGAAGCCTATGCGCAGACGTTCGGGCGTGCGACGGGCCCGTTCCTCGACGATGTCCTCGAGCGGCATCCCGATGCGGAGCGCTACGTCATCCTCGAAGACGGAGGGCACCTGCTCTCGCGGATGAATGCTCGTCCGCAGCGCGCTCGGGCGGTCGGTGTCGAGCAGACCTCTTCGGGGCATCACCTGCTCGCAGGATTGGATCTCGGTTTCCCGGTCGTCAGCGTGGCGCGCTCGGACGCGAAGCTCCTGTACGAGAGCCCTTCGATCGCGAAATCCGCATTGGAAGCGACGAAGCGAGCCGTCGACACGGATGGTCGCGAGGTCTTGGTCATCGGTGGAGGGGCGATCGGTCAAGCGATCGCTGCCGAGCATCCGGGAAGCATCGTATACGACATCTCCGACGCGGGGCTCTTGGAGGATATGCTCTCCTCGCACGACCTCATCTATGGCTGCACGGGAAAACCCTCTGTCCCGCGCGAGCTGCACGAGTACATGCGAGCGGGCACTGTGCTCGCGAGCGTCTCCTCGCACGATTACGAGTTCGACGCCGTGGCGATGCGCCGGCAGCACGGACGCACCGACGACCCGCACAAGCGGTACGTCACCAATGGGGTCGAGCTGCTCAACGCCGGCTTCCCGGTCAACTTCACCGGTGAGGAGAACAGCGTCCCGCTCGAGGATATCCAGCTCACGCTCGGTCTGTTGTACGGCGGCGTCGCCCAAGCGACGCGCGAGCGCGTTCCGGGATTGCGGCCGTTGGACCCGCAGCTTCAGAGACGCTGTTTGCGCGTATGGAGGGCTGATCATGGATACTGACTCGCTGCGGGAATTGTATGCGGAGTGGTCACGCTTCTACGATGTGGGGCGTAATTCCGCAGTCGTGCCGATACGGTCTTCACTGCGGTCTGCCGATTCCGCGCACCGCCTTCCTGAGTGCCGCTTGCGTCTCCCCATCCACTGCCAACACCCCTTCTTCTGCTTTCTCCCCTATTTCTTTGCTCAACGGTATCCGGCAGATGAACGGCAGTCCCAATTCCTTGGCCACTTCTTCTGCCCCTCCTTGCCCGAACACGTCGCCGCTCATGTTCTCGATCACCCCATAGACACGCACGCCGAGCTTCTTCGCCATGGCCGCCGCTCGCTTCAGGTCGCCGAGCGCCGAGCGCGACGGCGTGCTCACCAAGATGACGCCGGTGAGGTTCGCGACCTGCATCGCCGACAAGGGCACGTCCGACGTGCCCGGCGGAAAGTCGATGACCAGCGCGTCGAGCGCTCCCCAGTCCGTCTTCTCGATGAAGTCGGTGAGCAACCGGTGCTTGATGGGTCCGCGGATGATGAGTGGCTCTCCCTCGTCCTGCATGAAGCCCGTGCTCACGACCTTCACTCCCTCGTGCAGGATCGGCCGGAGTTTGCCGCTCTCGGTGACGTGCAGCTCGGCCTTCTCGTTCAGCGCTGTGGGGATGTTCGGGCAGTCCACGTCCGCATCCAAGAGCCCGACGCTCTTTCCCGCGTCCTGTAGCGCCAATGCGAGCTGCACGGACAAGAAGGTCTTTCCCACGCCGCCCTTTCCCGCGTGCACCCCGACGCGCACCGGGATATCTTTCACGGATTCAAGCAATCGCTCCTTCTCCTGCGTGATCGGGTCCTTCTCGGCCTCGGGAGTGTATTGCGGCAGCGCCATGCGTATCGGAATTTCTAGCGCCTTATATCGCTTTTCGGGCGAAAGGCATATATTTCGCCCTTCGACCGTAGCGTCATGACTCTTGATTCTGCTCTCGCGGAGTTCAAGCGTGCGGAGGACTGGCGCCAGCGCGTGGTCCAGCAGACCGTTAGTGAAGCGAGGATGCTTGAGGAGCGACGACGGAAGGCTGATGGGTATGCCGTAACATGCAAGCGGGAGGTCGAAAAAGAGCTTCTCAAACAGCCTGCGGGCGCTGGACGCGTCTTGTACTTCCATGCGACTGGGGAGCTCGCCGATGATGATACTGCACAGGCATACGATATGATGATCCAGCGCGCGGCCATGCCGAACGACATGCTGTTGTTCGGTGTCCTTGGCCGTACTTTCGACGACTTATCTCTGGTGGCCGCGTATATCGCGAGGACCTCCGTCGATTTTCTCCGCACACCGTTCATCCTCCCGCCTGAGCGGACACGCGTCGTGTGTTACCGTCATTCGCGGCCGATGTTGAACGGGCTTTCTATACTGTTCGAGCGCAATCCACAGGTCTTCTCGAATATCGACACTACCGAAGTCTGTAAGTCGCGATTGCGTTTCTCCTATGTTCCCGGCAATCCACAATCGGAACGGCACTCGGATGTCGTCATCGGGAGAGGGGCTGTCGCGAGCTATCTCCTGGAGCATGGTCTTGGCAAGTATTTCAACCGCGCGTTCAAGGAACTGTTCCCGAAAGAGAGCGGAGGCTTCCGGGAGATGTTCAATGGTTTTCTCACTCTAGCCACCGGTCTCTAGCGATTTGGCACATTGAACGCTGACGGACAGATCTTCGACAATGCGCACTTCTCGCATTCGGGCTTCCGCGCGTGGCATACGGCGCGGCCATGCTGGATGAGCAGGTCGCCCCACTCCAGCCAGTACTCCTTCGGCAGGAGCCGCATCATTGTCCTCTCTCCGACGATCGCGTCCTTTTTCTCGATGAAGCCGAGGCGCATCGTCACGCGCTGGATGTGCGTGTCCATGACGATGCCGTGCCGCGCCCCCTTCCAGACCTGCAGCACGACGTTCGCCGTCTTCCGGCCGACGCCGGGCAGCGCGACGAGCTCTGACATCGTCTCGGGCACGCGACCGTCGTGCTCATCCACGACGGCTTTCGCGCATGCTTGCAGGTTCTTCGCCTTGCTCTTGTAGTATCCTGTGCTGTACACGAGCCGCTCGATCGCTTCTCGCGGAGCGCCCGCCACGGCTTTGGGCGTCGGATACGCCTTGAACAGCGCGGGAGTCACGCGATTGACGTTGTCGTCCGTGGTCTGCGCCGACAGCATGACCGCTACCAGCAATTCCCACGGTCTTTTCCAGCGCAGCTTGGTGCCGTGGATACTGTACTCGCGGGAGAGGATGCCGATGACGTCTTCCGCTCGCTTCCGCAAGGCTTTCTCGCTCGCCACCTACAGACCACCGCGCGTCCCTTTATCGGTGTTTCGCAATCCCTGGCAGTTTCGTGCAGAACGCTTTTATACGGCCACGATATGGCTTCTCTATGACAGAGAAACTTCCGGATTTACCCTACGCCTACGACGCGCTCCAACCGTCCATCGACGAGAAGACGATGCACCTGCATCACGACAAGCACCACGCAGGTTACGTCAAGAAGTACAACGCCGCAGTGGAAGGCACTCCGTTCGCGGACATGCCCGTCGATGCGGTGCTCGCCAAGCTCGACGAGGTGCCCGAGGATATCCGCACGGCCGTGCGCAACAACGGCGGCGGCGCTTCCAACCACGCCAAGTTCTGGCTGTGGATGACGCCCGATAGCACGAGCCCCAAGGGCGATGTGCTCGACGCCATCCAGGAGGCTTTCGGCGGCTTCGAGGACTTCCAGGCAGCGTTCAAGAAGGCTGCATTGACACGTTTCGGCAGCGGATGGGCGTGGCTCGTCGTCAAGGACGGCAAGCTCTCCATCACGAGCACCCCGAACCAGGACACGCCGATCAGCCAGGGTCTGACGCCGATCCTCGGTTTGGATGTCTGGGAGCACGCCTACTACATCCACTACGGCCCCGGACGCGGCGATTACATCGACGCGTGGTGGAACGTGGTGAACTGGGAGCAGGTGGCAAAGGACCTCGCCGCGGCGAAGAAGTAGTTGTTCAGGCCAGGTCCTCTCGCAGCAGGACGAAATGCCTGTAGCCCGACCCTTCCGAGTGGTAGGTGAAGCCGAGCCGCTTGATGAGCTCTTGGGAGCGGATGTTCTCCTCCTTCGCGCTCGCGACGATGTGCGTGAGGCGGAGTCTCCTGAAGGCCTCGCCGATGACGAGCTCGAGCGCTTCTTGCGCGTAGCCGTTCCCCCAGTAGGCCCTCCCGAGCCATGTCCCGATGTCGGCGCGCCCGTTCCCGATGTTGAGCAATGACGCGACCCCGATCGGCCGTTCCGCGTGGATGACGTAGCTCGCGTCCGTCCCTGCCCTGAAGCGCTCGCGCACGTCGGCTATCCAGCCTGCCGTGTCCTCCGGTCCTTTGGGCTTGGGGATGTTGGTATGCTCGATGACCTCATCCTCTAGCAGCCCGTAGAGGTCCGCGGCGTCGCCGGGCCCCGGGAGAGCTAGCGTGATGCGCTTTCCATGGATGCGTTGGGGGAGTCTCATACCGCCACACAGTCTGCAGGATTAGGCAGAATCATTCTTATCCTCACGCGGAGCCACGAGATTTTTCAGGTACTTTTGAGGATTGAACCTGAATACTAATCCTTCCGCTCGTTCCGGCAACTCGCTGTAAAGCACTTCCACGAAGTCCGGTTCATGAGCGACATATTCACGTTGTGCACCCGAACCCAAATGCCTCTTTATTAGATGCCGAATGTATTCATTCACGCTTTTCCTGAGCTCCATCGCATCAAGGATACAGAGAAGCAATCCAGGATGGAGGGACAAGTCCCCCTGTGTGAACACATCTTGCGCAATCATCGTCTGTGGAGCGGGATCGTAACTTATCCTATCATCGAAGTCTTTCAACGGGCTGTTGAAGTATATCTTTAGAAGCCCTTGTGACCATGGTAGCTCGCCTTTGCGGAAAGCCGCGAGAAGGAAGTATTCGGCGAGGACAATGAACATGGCAGGAGAGTCTGCTTCCTTGCGTAACTGTGCAATGAGCTCTTCTTGTGGTGTTGGTGCCGATTGATACTGTTCATACAGCTCGTTCGCAACTCTGGTGATATCGCCTTTGATTGTCATGTTTCCTCCGATTCACATGAAAAGAGAAAGATAAATGCTTGCTCTCTAGAGGGGGAACAAGTCGATGTGATGGGCGTCTCCAAGGATGGTCCTGCGGCTCGAACCGACCACATCGTAGTTCAGATGAAAGTCGGGGTCTTGGCTCGCGTCGAAACGTTCTTGGAGGCGTCCATATCGCTCAATCAACTGTCCTGGAGAGATCAACTCCGGAGCGGTGCGATTCATCCAGTCGTCTCCTGGAAGCGTCGGAGCAGCCCCTCCGGCCATGCCGCCGATGATGGGGTCGAATATGACTGGCTGTGGCGTGTACAGCGCGGTCGTTCCCATCCGGTACGCGTCTATGTGTGTCGGTGCTTGCAACAATTGTTCCAATGCCATTTTGTGTTCTCCCTCCTGCAGAGCTCACGCTATGTTGGTCGTTCTCACGCCCGTTTCTCGCGGACGGTCTGCAGGAGTGTCAGTGTTGATGCGGTGACGTGTCGTGGGGTTCTGTCGATTCCGTCAGGTTTATTTCGAGTCTTGTCGCAGCGGCGAACGCTTTGGGTTGTGGTTTTTGGTTGTTCATATCTACAGGTCAACAGAGGACATGGGCAGGCCATTGTCCGTGATTGTAGGCCCTGTCCCTGAGTTCCAGCGGGCTATGGGCGGCGGGTGTGCGTCGTTGGGATTCCAAGGCCCGGGTAACGGTCTTGGCGATGGTCCGTTTAAGTCTGGAATCCAAAACAATAGCCTTGGTGGGACTGGCACTGGACCGTAGTATGGCTCTGGTATGATGAATTCGTTTGGGTGTGGTCTTGGTAGCCATGGATTGAACGGGTCTGGTGTTGGCTCTGGGTCTGGTCCGAATGGGTGTGGCCCGATGGGCGGCTCTGGGTCTGGTCCTGGGAATGGTGCTATGTATGGCCTGTAGTTAGGTACTGGCGTATACAGCGCGGCCTCATGGCCAAGGTACGCTTCGACGTCATCGCGTGTGAGGAGCTTCGTGCCTTCCCGTAGCGCTGCCGCTTGCGCGCGGAAGCTCTGTGTATAGCCGTCGGCCACGCGCTGCAGCGACGGCACGAGCTTGTCGCGGAACTCGCTGTTGCGCTGCGCGCTGCGTTCGTTCTGCGCGATGGCGTCCTCGGTGATGTCGGCGTCCAGCGCGCGTTCCCGAAGCCTTCCGAACGCGTTCTCCGGATCATATACAGCGCGTCCTTCGAAGAGCGTGGAGAGCGCGGCGATATCGAGGTTATCCACGTCAGCTTCCAGTTGCCGTGCGTTGTATTCCCCGACGTCGAGCCAACCGGTGTTCCAGTTTCTCGGCGCTCCGTTATGCACGACGTAGAGGTCGAGGTCGTGGCCCGGAAGCTCGCTTCCGGAGACGACGACCATGGAGATGTCGCTGAATCGCGCGCCATAGACGTTCCGAAGCAACTGTACGACATCCTTGTCAGGCACCTCCACAGGGAATCCGAGCTGCCGCAGGAAGCCTTTCCTCGTGAGCGCTCCTTCCGTCTTCGCGGCGTACGCCCAGAGTTCTTGCGCTTCTTGCGGGATCGCATCGAGCTTCCGTCTCCAGGCGTCCCCGTTCCCGGTTGCGTCGCTCAGGAATCCTTCGGTCCAGAGGGCGAATCCCTCGTATGCCACGATGCGTGGCCCGGAAAGTCCGGTCTCCTCGCGACCTTTCCATTCTTGCAGGTACGCGTCGCCAGCTCCTTCCCGAGCGCGTTCGACCAGCGTCTTTCCGGAACTGCTGTGTTCGCAGAACAGTCCGTGCCCGAAGAGTTCGTGGAAGGCGTTCGGGATTATCCTGGGGCTCGGACGGACGTATCCTTTGAGGACGGACGGCACGAAGAGGCCTTCGCCCGACAAGGTCAGATTGGGGAACGCTGCATGGTTCTGCTCCACGAACGCCTTCCACTGGGTCTCGTCGTATGGGGTGAGCGTGCTTTGTTCCACCTCGAACCCCAGCTCGGTCTTCGCGACCTGCTGGCCTTCCACCAAGGCGGTTTGAAGGTTCAATGTAATCCGTGGTATGTCATTGCCATCGTCGGTGCGATTATCGGGAGCTCGTTATAGGTCCTTCCTGGCGCTACGTGCCGTCCGGTGTTGTATGCGGTCGGGCACTCGACGCTTTGCGGTCTCCATTCTTTCTCCGGCGCTGGGACCGGGATCCATGCCGGCAGCTCGTCCGTCTGTCTCGGTGGCGGCAGTAGCGCAACGCCGACCTCTTCTATCGGATTCGTGAACGGTGTAGCGTACGGTTGTTGGGTGAACATCGTTTTTCGCTCTCCGGGGAAGCAGAGCTACAGCTACGCTGTTCCACTGGTGTGCCTACTCCCCCCACTCTCTTGGGTGTTGCAGTGACTTGGGGAAACTTAGATATAGACGTAATCACCATATTTTTATACGAGTACATACTATACATACTCATGTCTCGCCGCAAGCTCGTCCGTTCGGGGAGCACGAGCTACACGCTCTCTATCCCCATAGATTGGGTGCGCAAGAACGGTCTGCAGGCCGGCGACGAGGTCGTCGTCACCGAATCGCCGCGCGGCGGCCTCCGCGTGGAGACCGGCGACTCCCCTCACACGACGGAGAAGACCGTGTTGGATCTCGATGTGGACGAATTGAACGACGAGGAGATCGAGACGCGTCTCTTGCTCGCGTACATCCACGATGTGGATGCTATCAATATCAAGGGTTCGCAGCTCGGCCGGCGCATCCCGGCGTTGACGGCGATCTCCCAGAACCTGATAGGATTCGACATAATGGACCAGTCCGCCGACTACCTCAAGATCAAGGACTTCTTCCATCTCGATGATGAGACTCGGCCGCAAGCCATCATCCATAAGATGACGGTCATCAATCGGGCCGCGTTCGATGCCATCATCGCGGCTTTCAAGGAGGGCGCGGGAAAGGAGCTCCTCTACGATATCGAACAATACCGTGACCAGAACAAGAAGCTGTCGAGCGTGGCGCAAAAGAGCATGTTCACCCTGCTCGACGATCCGCAGCGGATGCGCGAGTTCCAGCTGGACGCCCTCCAGATCGTCAAGCTCACCATGCACACCCAGGCGTATAGGCGCATAGCGACGCGTCTCGCGCATCTGGCGCAGGCGCTCACATTTATCGATTACGGGACCGACGAGACGAAGGCCATTCAGCGACTGTTCAGGCGCACCCGGAACGACCACGACGAATTGCTCGTCCTCATCGCCCACAGCGATCGGGAGGGGCTCATGCGTTTCCTCGTCGATTCGCGGCAGCACGAGCGTCGTTTCCGCGACGCGATCGTGCGCACAGAGGACATGTTCCACGCGCGTGTTGTGGACTACATGCAAATCATCTACTCGAACCTTCAGGAAGCGGCCTTCACCGCCCTACTTTAGGCCCGTGTTCCCTGTGTTCACGATGAGTATCTTCTTGTGCTTGGGGATCTGGTCCCGCATCTGCAGCAGGAGCGCGAGCCCGGCGATTCCCGAGGGTTCGGCGGAAATCCCTTGTTGCGACGCGAGCTCCATCGCCTCGTCGATGAATTTCTCACGTACGACATAGACGTTGGAGTCGGGTCCGCAGAAGCCCGACAGCCGGTAGCACCGTATCCATTGCTCCTCGAAGATGAGGAACGGGCGGTGCGGCGCGTATAGCTTGTCGGCCTTGCTCCGGGGGTCGTTGACGGTCGCGCCGATGAAGTTGCAGTGCTTGAGAGCGTCCGTCTTCCCGCTGAAGCGCGGGTCGTGGTGCACTGTGCTCACCTCGGCCTTGCTGATATTGAGGATGTTCTCGTACAGGTGTCCCGTCCCGAAGGGGATGAAGCAGTAGTCGGGCGACTGGTTGATGATCTCGTAGCTCATCCAGTCGTAGAAGCGCGTGTTCGGGTCGAGGCCCTCCGCGCTCGTGACGTCGATGCCGTTCGGGTTGTCCGTGTATTCCAGGATCTCCTTCCAGGTCAACGCCTTGCGGGAGAGGTCGATGAAGTAGAGCTCGCAGCCGAGCTCTTCGAGCTTCTCGACGATGTCCTTCTTGAGGTTGAGGTCCACGAGGCACTTGAGCGGCGGTAGCCCGTATCTATCCAGCATGGTCTGTATGGCGATTCCGGCGGAACCGCTCGTGATGATGGAGAGTTGCGGCAGCTTCTCGTTGATGATGCCGTCCTTCTTGGCGATGAGGAAATCGCGGTAGGTCACGACCATCTCCCATGCGAGGCGGTCCTTGTGGGTTCCCGTCGGGTTCGTGCTCTCGTCCTTCAGCCAGATATCCGAGAAACCCGGTACTTTGATCCTCCGGGTCTGCGTCGAGGGGAATTGGGGATTGTCCGGCGGGAACTCCGGTTTGTGCGGGTCGTTCTCGCTCGCCACGTTGATGCTGTAGAGGATTTTCCTCTCCTTCTCGCTCAGCGGCATTCGTCGCGGGGCGGGAAAGGCGTTAATATGGATTCCGGTCGGCGTTCTGTCGCATTTCCAGCTTTGTCACATGCCGCAATACTTTTAAGCGACGTCGTCCTTCGGCCTCCCATGCCAGAGGCCAAGACCGTCCCGCAGTTCGTCAATGCCGATATGAACATCGGCGAGGTGGTGATGCGGTATCCCGTCACCGCCGAGATCATGCTCAGCTATGGCCTTCATTGCGTGGGCTGTCATGTCAACGCGTTCGAGTCCATCCGTCAGGGCGCTCTCGGCCACGGCGGCATGGATGACGAGGAGATTGTCGAGCTCGTGCAGGAGATGAACGAGGCTATCGCAGAGCGCGAGCAACTCTTCGATTCGGAGGCGCCGCTCATCGTGACGCGTCGCGCCATGGAGAAGATCGCTGAGTTCGCCAAGGACGAGAAGGAGAAGAACGATATGTTCTTGCGCGTCAAGGTATTGCCTGGCGGTTGTTCCGGCCTCACCTACGATCTCGACTGGGACCGTTCCGCCAAGGACGATGACGCTGTCATCAAGACGGACAACTATGACTTGCGTGTGGACCCGCAGAGCCTCGAGCTCATTCATGGCTCCGTCCTCGATTACGTTGACGGCCTGCGCGGCAGCGGTTTCAAGATCGACAACCCGAACGCGACCCAGCAGTGCGGTTGCGGCCAGTCTTTCTCGTAAGCGTTAAATAGCTGTTCTCCGGCCTGATTCCATGGGGGTTCCGGTGGATGTCCGTCCCGATGACGCTGCGTATTGGTTGCGCGCGTCCGATGGGTCCGATTTCTTGTTGTGGAGCCAGGCCAGACCTGCGCATTCGGTTCGCCGGGTGGCGTCTGTCTGGACGCCTCATGCTGATTTGATGCGTTTCTTCGGGGGGATAGATGCTTTTCTCCGGGGCGCTGAGGAGAAGCGGCTCTCTTGGGTATTCAATCTTCCTTATACAGCGTCGGCCGTGCATGATGATGGCACTTTTCGTGAGACGCCCCTCTGGACTGCGGACGGTCATCCGTATTCGTGTCGTTCCCTGTGCAAGAGTCTCCACATTCATTTGGATCGGCTCGTCCGGTTCAGCATCCAGGACAAGTGGGGGTCGTTGTCGCTCTCATCGATGGATGGTGCTTCGCCGTACCGTGTCTCGCCGGGGATGGTGAGCGTGCTATCAATCGAACGTCCCGATGCGTTGCCTGCGTTCGTGGAGGCGTCGACAGGATTGGAGCTTCTGAGCCTGGATTATCACTTCAGAGCGATCTATTGAATCGGGCGCTGCGAGCGTGGTGGAACAGGTATTGCTGCAGCAGTCCCGCTTTCGGTCCGAGGGTCTCCTTGCTGATATCGTGCTCCGCGAAGACGCGTTTTATCCAGACGTCCTCCGGGCATGCTTCGTCGAAGCCGAGGCTGAAGAGCAGCACGCAGTCCGCGACTTTCGGGCCCACGCCGGGCAGTGTGCAGAGCTCTGCTTTCGCTTCCTCGTATGTCTTTGTCCGCAATGAGTCGAGCCAATCGAGGTCGATATCCTTGAGCGTGGTGATGTAGGGCGCGCGATAGCCGAGCCCGAGCTTTCGCAGCTCGCTCTCCGTTCCTAGTTCGCTCGGCGTCGGGAAAGAATGGAATCCTTTCGTCAGTGGTTCTCCGAATGCGC
This sequence comes from Candidatus Woesearchaeota archaeon, assembly GCA_046704725.1. Lineage (GTDB taxonomy): Archaea > Nanobdellota > Nanobdellia > Woesearchaeales > SKIA01 > SKIA01. The sequence continues at coordinate 126,911 of JBJKRI010000003.1, forward strand.
GTGCGAGCGACACGCAGTTCTGCTGGATGCGTTTCTGGTGGTTGTTCTGGCTGATCACGAACGTGACCAGGCATTCCCATGGGTCCTGCCGGAGCACGCGCAGTCCTGGATGCGCGTCCAATGCTTCTTGCACGTATGGATGTGCGTGCTTCAGCACCGGTTGGTCGTGCCGGAAGAAGCGTTCGGCCCACTCTGCGTGCTCGCCTTTGACAGTGCCGTCGTTTCCCACGAACACGACGCGATCGCGGTGGCACAGCCACGCGCCGTCCTTCTCTAATCTGAACCGGAAGACCTGTCCCGAGGATAGCGTGTCGTGTAGCGAGAGCATGCGCTGCGGAACGCGGTGTTCCTTATAGCGTTTGCTCGCGGGTCACGTCGACCAGGTGCATCCCTGCGTGCGCGTGCATGAGCACGGCTTCCGCCAGGCTGATCGTCTCGTGCCTTCCGACCGGGTGCGCGTAGTACAGGTTCAGCACGTTGCCGTATGCCGCCACGCCGACGACTCCGGCGCACTGCTCGTACTGCGCGATATCCTCTTCTGCCAGTTCCATGTCGAAGACGAGTGTGTGCTGTTCCATGCGGCGTTTCCTGCGGAAACCCCTATTTAATCATGTCCGCAAGACAACCTATTCATTGCGCTTACGGAAAAGAAACGACGCATAATTGTTTTCTTATGGAAAGGTAATATGGACAAGAATCGTTTTGCGCAAAGCTTCCGGGCACTGCCAAAGACCACGAGATGGTGGCTATCCTTCGTACTGCTTTTTCATAAGCAAGGCGTCCTCCTCGATCTTGGGGCTCTCGCTGATGACCCATCCCTTGATGCTGAAATCCTTCCAGGCGCGGATGAGGTCCGGCAGGTTCATGTCGGAATCGCTGATGGGAAGATGGTTCCTCTCCCCCTTGGGGCCGTACTCGATTCCGGACATGTGGATGTGCATGCTGTGCAGCCCTTCCTTCCCGAGGTGCTTCTCGACCGTCTCCAGCGTCTTGCTGAACTCCTCGTAGGTGTTCTCTTCGCCGTTGCTTCTCGCGTGCAGGTGCGCGAAGTCCACGCACACCCCCACGCCGTCCAGTTCCTCTGCTAACTTGCATAGCTGCTCGACCGTGCCGAACTGGGTCGGCTTTCCCGTCGTCTCGGGACTGATGCGGATCTTCACGCCGTCGTCGTGCAATGTCTTGGTGATTTTCTTCAACGCGTCTTTCACGACAGCATACACCTTCCCGGGATCCTGTCCGAGCAGGAACGCGGGGTGGAACGTCACGCTCTTGCCCCCTGCCTGCGCGGTGCGGTACGCCGCCGACAATACGCGGTTGACGCTCGCCTCGCGCTTCTTCTCCTCCTTGCTGTTGAGATTGATGTAGTAGCTGCCGTGCGCGGTGAGGTGCACGTCCGCGTCCTTGGCAGCCTTCCGCACCTCGGCGGCCTTGTCCTCTTTGAGCCAGGTGCTGTGCACGAACTCCATCTCCATCACGCCGAGATCGTGCTCCTTGCACCAGTTGATCGCCGAGAGCACACCCTCCCCCTTCGTCGGTACGGGAAAGCCTCCCGGTCCGAAACGCAGCCTGTCCGTCACATTCGGCCCATCATGCCTCCCTTTAAGGATGTTGCGGCAGGTATGCGAATATTCAAATAGGTGCTTAACATGCTAGTGGCATGCATCACCTCGACACGTACACACGAGCGGGGAATGCATTGACTGCTCGACCCCACGAGGATGGAAGGGATGGTCGCGCGGGAGCGGATATCGCCGATCTGGCGCGTATACTGGTGAATTCCGGGAAGCTGACCACTCTGGAAGGGGAGCGGCTCCAGGACGACGTCGCTTCTTACACGCATGCCGCTGGCAATGTCGTTCGGTTGTCAGAGAAACAGGCGCTTGTGGAAGAAAGCGGGTTGCGTCACAAGATCAACTCGGTTCTCCTCGCTGTATATACCCACCAGTTTTTCATGTACGGCGAACGTGTGCAAGAGTGGCGGAAGCGTATCGGTTACGAGGTCGAGCATCATGGATATGAGCGTATAGGGGATCTCGTCCGTCCTCTGCTTGCCGAACCTATCCCTCGTTGATCTCCTCGATATGGATGATGAAGACGGGGCACACCTCGGCCGCTTCCTGGTTCTCGGGCAGTTCCGACTCGTCGATCACGTCCTTGACCGGGTCGGCCAGGCCGTCCTCGGTCTCGAGCGTCCAGTTGTCCGTGACCGCGGCGCACGCTCCGCACGCGATGCAGTTCGGTCGGTCGTGGAGGACGCGGAACTTCTTGCCCATGCCTCTTGTATCCAGCGGCTGTTTATATTGGTGCGCCCGCAACCTATTTCAATCCGGCGAGCGCTGTTCCTGTCATGTGGTGGTGGCTGCTCATCCTCGTCGCGCTTTACGTGCTCTTGTTCTTCGTCATCGTTCCATTAGTGGTGCCGTTCATGCGAAAGGAGCCGCTCCCCGCGCGCATCCCAAAACAGCTCGAGGACGCCATCGCGCAGATGGAGTCGCAGTCGAAGACGCCCTATGAGTACATCAAGCAGTGCTCGCATTACTTGCTCTCACAGAACCACGGCGGCCGTTTCGCGACGGTCATCCGCGTCCAATCCCTGTTCGAGCGAGATGTACGGACCCTGCTCTCGCGGCGTGGCTTCATGCACTGCACCCAGCTCAACCACTTGATGCGTATCCTGCTCGTGCGTTCCAAGTTCTTCACGGACGATGATATCCGATTGCAACACACTTTCGTGAACTTCAACATCCATCAGTATCTCCAGGTGCGCGTGGCCGGGCAATGGTACGACGTGGATCTCGCCGGGGATTGGATGGGCGTCCCCCTCGGCAGGCACGCGTGGGGCTTCCGCTAGCATTTAAATACCGGTTCGCCCGGGAAACAGGCATGAAAGAGGTGAGCCGCGTCGGCGATGGCATTAGGGAATTCGTCTTCGGGGCGAACGACGGCACCGTCAGCACGTTCGGCATCCTCGCAGGGCTTGTCGGGGCGAACCTCGCCGGTCCGGTCATCGCGCTTGTCGGCGTCATCCAGATGTTCGCCGCCGGATTGTCGATGGGCCTCGGCGCGTACATCAGCACGAAGAGCCAGAACGAATACTACGCAGAGGCCGAGTCCGAGGAGAAGCGCTACATCGACGAGCATCCTCGCCGAGAGAAGAAGCGCGTGCGGGACATCCTCGCCGAGCGCGGGCTCGAGGGAGAAACGTTGAAGGACGCGACCAAGACCCTCACGCACGACCGCACGGGCTGGCTCCACTTCCTCGTCGAGGAGCGTTTCGGCATCTCGGCGACGAGCTATCCGCACCCGGTCTTCGCCGCCTCTGTCATGTTCCTCGCGTTCCTCGTCGCCGGATTGTTCCCCGTCTTCCCGTTCTTCGTGGCGCCGCCGGGCGTCGCGCTCGTCTGGTCCGCCACCTTGAGCCTGATCATCCTGTTCGCCGTCGGCGCGGCCAAGACCCGTTTCACCAAGCGCAACTGGTTCGTCTCCGGTTTCGAGAACCTCATGATCGGCGCGATCACGGGCGTGACCGGATTTGTCGTCGGCTCCCTCGTCCAGGGCTTCCTCTAGGCGCGCGCTTGCTCGGCGAGCCGGGACATCCGGCTCTCGATCTCGAACGCCAATGCGTCGAGCGTGCTCTTGAGCGCTTCCACCGCTCCGAAGCTCGTGTCGTCTGCGTAGTAGCGTCCGTTGTCTGTCGTCAGCAGCGCCCGCCAATGATACTCTCCCATGCCGCGCATCTGCGCCTTGTGCTTGTCGACGTCAAGGTGCAGGTACATCTGCGCGAAATACCGTCCGAGCCGTCTCGAGAAGCTCTCTACTTCGGATACCACCAGATTGCGCTCCCGCCTGTCAAGACGACCTTGATGCGCGATGTCCATCGAAAAACCCTGCTCTGCAGAACCAGCCATGCTGTCCACCTCCACAAGAGCCCTATGGCACGCTCGTATAAGTACTTAGTGGAGGATTCTACTGCAGCGCTTGCTTGAACTGCGCGTAGGTGCGGTAGTTGACTTCCTTGCCGTCCAGATAGAAGGTCGGGGTGCCCGTCACGTTGTATTTGTTGCCGAGCGCGACGTCTTTCGCGACTGTCACCTGCATCTGCCTGTTGTTCAGGCAGGCATCGAACTTCTGCGTGTCCAGGCCGAGCCCTTTCGCGTAGGCGAACAGGTCCTGCTTGGCGAGGTTCGCTTGGTGCGCGTACAGGATGTCATGGTAGGCCCAGAAGCGTCCTTGCGCGCGGGCGCACTCAGCCGCTTCGGCCGCTGTCTGCGAGAAGGCGTGTATCTGCGTGAGCGGGAACTCGATGAACGTCACGTTCACGTCGAAGTCGTGCTGCACGGCCTTGATGACCGGCGCGACCTCGCCGCAGTACGGGCACTGGAAGTCGCCGAACTCCATGAGCTGGTGAGTGGCGTTCGGCTTGGCAACCTGCGCGTCCGTGTAGTTGTACATGGAGTAGTCGATGGCGGAGGATTGGTTGCCGGTGACGACCAGGATGATGACGAGCACCGCGAGTGCTCCGAGGATGTACCAGAACAGGTTGCTCGACTTCTTGGTCTGCTTCTTCGCCATGCTTTCCAGCAGCGAGGCACCATATATATGCGTTGTCCTTCGCCTGTGTAGCATCCCGGCAGAGTTAAAAGCCATGTGTCCTCTTTCTTCTCGTGGAACTCACCGCAGAGCAGAGACAGTCGATCGAGGCACAGAAGCAGAACTGTCTGTTCTGCCAGATCGCCGCGGGTTCCATACCTGCGAAGAAGGTGTATGAGGACGATACGCTGCTGGGCGTCCTCGACATCAATCCAGCGAGCAAGGGGCACGTCCTCGTGCTTCCGAAAGAGCATTATCCCATCCTCCCGCTCATGCCGCCCGAGGTCTTCACCCATCTGTTCCGCACGGTGGCCGATATCAGCCATTACTTGCGCAAGGCGATGGTGGTCCCTATCTCCTCGGTATTTGTCGCGAACGGGCCGGCTGCGGGCCAGCAGTCTAACCATTTCCTCGTCCATCTCATCCCGTCCGACAAGCGGCTCGCGAAGTTCGCGTTGCCCGAGAACGCTCCGGGCGCCGAGCAAGACCAACTGGCGCAGATGCTGCGCGCGAACCTGCCGCGCATGCTCGGTCCTGCCGCGGGGCGTTTCCCCGTCGCGAAGCAGCCCGAGACGCCTTCTCCGGGAGAGCTCGCAGAACTCATCGCGCAGAACCCCGAGTTCCGCCAGATGCTCATCGAAAAACCCGAGGCTGTCCTCGCTGGCCTCGATGAGAATCCATCCCTCAAGCCGCTCTTCGACGGCGTCGACGTCCATGAGTTGAGCGCGCGGCTCAAGGCGCAGGACGCTGGCGAGGGGCCGAAGGCTCCCGCGATCCCCCGCGCTGTCGATATCTCCGACGATGACTTGCGCTCGTTTATCGACGGCAACGAGAAGCTCCGCCAGTACCTGCTCGAGGATATCGATACGCTCAAGCGGGCCATCGAGGCGCAGCCCAACCTGCAACGCTTCTTCGAGGACACCACGCCCGAGGCCGTGCGCGAGCGGTACGGAGGCGCTTCATGAACGTCTATGAGGACGGCGCGCTCGTCGTCAGCCTTCCCGAGAAGCCCGCCGTGCCCGGCCACGTCGTCGTCACGCCCGTGCAAGAGGCGTCCCACCTGCGTGACCTTCCTCCCGAGGTGGTCGAGCACTTGTTCACCGTCGCCTCCTTGACGGCCACGGCATTGTTCGAGGGTCTCGGCGCGCAGGGCACGAACATCCTGTGCGTGGAGGGCGACGGCCAGGTGCATATCGATGTCCTGGCGCGGTCGCAGGACGACGGGCTCGACCTATTCTGGGAGCCCAAGCGCGCGGACCCTGCTGATCTGGATGCCGTCGCGTCCCAGGTGAAAGAGCAGTTGTGGTACGTCGGCAAGGAAGAGCGTACCGAGGACAAGGAGGCCGTCGCCGAGGAGGTGCAAAAGACCAAGGAGGAGGTCGATGCCTCGCCCGAGGACAACTATAAGGTACGTCAGCTCTTCCGCACGCCGTAAGGCTTAAGATTCTTGTTGCGGTCCAATGCTGCATGCCTGTCGATTATCTCTCGCTCATCAGCAAGCACACCTCCGGCGAGGATCCCCGCACGGTCCCTGCGTTCATCATCCATTCCGCGCTCGTCACCAAGAAAGCCCTCGACGTCGCTTCCTCGTTCTTGGAGCGTCATTCCGACGCGAAGATAGACCTACGGTTGCTCGAGGAGATGGGCATGCTCCACGACATCGGTATTTTCCGGGTCGAGGAGCCGATGCTCTTCACGCATGGCCCGCAGCCGTACCTGTCCCACCTCACCCGCGGCCGCGAGATCCTCGAGGAGGAAGGCCTTCCGGTCCATGCCCGCGCGGCCATCGCGCATTCCGGCATCCCTAAGTCGCATGTCGTGGAGAAGGAGTTGCCGCTCGAGCACGTCGATCACTTGCCCAAGACCTCGGAGGAGGAGCTGCTGTACCTGGCGGACCAGTTCTTCACCAAGCGTTTCAGCCAATTGTTCCAGGAGCGGTCGCTCGAGCAGACGCGTTCCTACGTCGAGAAGCACGGGAAGGACCGCCTTGCTTTCTTCGATTCTCTCTGGAAGAAGTGGTCGTCCTAGAGGTGCTTGAGGATATCTCTGAGGTCGGTCACGCTGTGGGTCGCGGCTTTCTGCAGCTCTGCGTGTCCCTTGAAGGCGAACGATAGTCCGACGTGCTTGGCGATGGCCACGTCGTTCTTGCCGTCGCCGCAGAACGCGCACTCCGCTACCTCCACATTGTATTCGTTGCGGAGCAATTCCACGAAATCCACTTTCGCGTGCAGGTCCGAGGGCAGGATGTTCCAGTACCCGATGGTTCCGTCGTCGTTCCAGAGGTGTTTCACGCTCGCGAGCGCGTGCGGGATGCGTAGCTCCTTCTGCGCTTTCCCCGCCTGTTCGAAGAAGCCTCCGCTGATGATGGCGGGCACGATTCCGCGCGCGTGCAGCCCTTCGAGCAGTTCGTGCGCTCCGTTTCCGTACGGCATCTCCTCGATGAGTTGCCGGAAGCGCGTCTTTGTCAGGCCGTATTTCTGGTGGACGTGCAGGCTCGCTTCGCACCAGTCGCCGTAGTTGCGGAAGCCCCCTTCCTCCCACTTGCGTACGAGCGCTCGGTCTTCTTCGATAGCTCCTGGCCCGAGCGCGTGCGGGATGCGCAGCCACAAGGAGTCCCCGTGCTCGGGGTCCGCTCTCGCGCTGTCCTCTCGGAACAGCGTGTTGTCCATGTCGAGGAAGAAGAGCTTGATGGTCATAGGGCGAAGCATCAGGAGGTGGTATTTACGCTTTCGGGCCGCAACCCTTTAAAAGCGGCTGGCGCTTCCGTTGCTTGTTACGGCGGTTGTAGTGTAACGGTAACATGGGAGACTGTGGATCTCCAGTAGAGGGTTCGACTCCCTCCTTCCGCCCGTGGAGATCCATTTCCTGACGGGCAACCAGCACAAGCTCGAGGAGGCGCGCGGTATCCTGCAAGGGCATGACGTCCGTTCCATGAGGATCGACCTGCCGGAGCTCCAGAGCCTCGACCCGCAGGAGATCGTCGAGGCCAAGCTCTCCGCGGCGGACGCGCACCTCCATGGAAAGCCCTATTTCGTCGAGGACGTCTCGTTCTGGGTCGGCGACACGGGTTTTCCGGGTCCCTTATTCAAGTTCATGTATTCCGCGCTCGGCAGGGAGGGCGTCGTGCGTTTCGCGCGCGCCTTCGGCCAGGAGACCGCTCGGGCGGTCTGCACCATCGGCTTGCGGCTGCCCGGAAGGGATCCCGCGTACTTCACCGGTGAGGTCGTCGGTCGCATCGTCGATCCGCGCGGCGATTCTGGTTTCGGCTTCGACCCGATATTCGTTCCGGACGGCAGCGAGCTGACCTGGGCGGAGATGGGCTCAAAGCTCAAGAGCGAGGATAGTCATCGTTCGCGGGCGCTTGAGCAGATGGTCGCGTATCTCGGCTCTTGATGATATTCTCGATCGCTTCTGAGATAGTATCGCTAAGCAGTCTGCTATCATATCTGCGTTCGCCTGCGCGATATTCCGCAACTTCTCCATGGATTACGGCATACCCCATCATAATGACTCCGATGCCGGCCCCGAACTCAGCACCTGCCGCAATAGGAAAACCGCCTGCAAGCGTGTGCGCGTGCTGAATAACTTCGGGGGTGATATGCGTCGCTGCGCTGTATAGTGCGTCCCGGATGTCATGCGCTTGCTGCAGAAATCCGTAGATTCGCGTCGTTCCATCCACTGCCAAGTATGCGCCGACACCAGCATTTATTGCTGAAGATAATACTGCTGCCTTTGAGAATAGTCTTGACATATTTGTGTAGACACCCCTCCATTAATAAATGTGTCTATTTTACTCACTCATAAGTAGTATTTTAAGCAATTATTTGAATCATTTGCGGCGTTGCGCCCTGTGCAAGAAATTCCATACCTTTTTAAAGCGTCTCGGATTCGCCCCGGTATCACGCCCGAGTGCAAGCGTCTGAGGGCGGCCGAAAAGGCATTTCTTGCGCTCGATACGATACACATGGCAGAGAACGCAGACTTCAGGCACATCGTCCGCATCGCCAACACAGACTTGGCGGGCGAGAAGAAGATAGTGGACGCCCTGCGCAAGATCAAGGGCGTCAGCTTCATGTTCGCCAGCGCCGTGTGCACGGCGGCGGGCGTCGACAAGAACGGCCGCATGGGCGACATCAAGGACGCCGACATCAAGAAGCTCCAGGCGGTCCTCGAGCAGCCCGTCAGTGCGGGCATCCCCGCGTGGATGCTCAACAGGCGCAAGGACTACGAGACCGGCGCGAACAAGCACCTGGTCGTCAACGACCTCTCCTTCACGCACGACAACGACCTCAAGCGGCTCAAGAAGATCCGTTCCTACCGCGGTGTGCGCCACCAGCACGGCCTGCCCGTGCGCGGACAGCGCACCCGCTCCAATTTCCGAAAGAACAAGGGGAAGAAGAGATAGATGGGAGACATCAAGCGCATCCGGAAGAAGTACGAGACCCCGCGCCATCCGTGGAACCGCGAGCGCATCGACGCCGAGCGCGTCCAGAAGCGTGACTATGGACTGCGAAACAAGAAGGAGATCTGGAAGTTCGAATCCCTCCTGAAGGGGTTCAAGGACCAGATTAAGGCATTCCCCTCCATGGAGCCCGCGCAAGCGCAGTTCCAGGAGCAGAAGCTGCGCGAGCGCCTCAAGCGATTGGGCATCGTCACCGACGACACCCCGCTCGGAGAGGTCCTCGGTTACGGCGTCGAGGTCATGCTCGACAGGCGGTTGCAGACCATCGTCTTCAAGCGCGGTCTCGCCCGCACGCCCAAGCAGGCGCGCCAGCTCATCAGCCACGAGCACATCACCGTGGGCGAGCGCACCGTGAACGCCCCGAGCTATATCGTGACCAAGGACGAGGAGTCCACCATCGCGTTCCATCCGTCCAGCCCGCTCTTCCGTGACGACCATCCCGAGCGGATGCAGCCCGAGGAGCAGCGTGCGCACCGCAAGAAGCACGTGCAAGCGGACGAGGATCCGCAGCCGGAGGTCGTCGAACTGACCGAGGAGGACAAGGACATTGAGTAGGGACAATGAGCGCTGGGGCATCTGCCACATCTACGCCAGCTACAACAATACCATCATCCATATCACGGACATCACCGGGGCGGAGACGATCGCTCTTGCCAGCGGCGGGCAGGTCGTCAAGCAGCACCGCCTGGAGAGCAGCCCGACAGCGGCGATGACGGCGGCCAAGAAGGCCGGCGAGATCGCGAAAGAGGCGGGCATCAACGCCTTGCATGTCAAGGTCCGCGCGCCGGGAGGCCACAACGGCCCCTCGAACCCCGGTCCCGGCTCCCAGCCGGCCGTCCGGTCGTTGTCGCGCATGGGTTTCCGCATCGGCCTGATCGAGGACGTCACGCCGGTGCCGCATGACGGTTGCCGCAAGAAGGGCGGTCGTCGGGGGAGGCGAGTATGAACATGGAGAAGCTCTTCGAGGACGGTAATGTGCTCGCTTTGCACATCACGGGCGTCCTGCCCGCGTACATCAACACGCTGCGTCGTTACATGGCCAGCCGCGTGCCGACCATGGCGATCGACAGCGTGGAGTTCAAGAGCAACAACAGCATCCTGTACGACGAGATGGTCGCGCACCGTCTCGGATTGCTCCCCCTCACCACCGACCTGGAGACCTATCGCCTTCCCAAGGAGGAATGGATCGAGCCCACGGGCGATCCCCGCGTCGAGGTCCAGCTCTCGTTGAAGGTGCCGAAGGTCAAGTCAGAGACCGTGGTCCGCGCCAAGGATCTCTCGACCAAGGACAAGAAGATCGTGCCGGTCTACCCTGACATGCCGATCGTCAAGCTCATGGAAGGACAGGACATCGAGCTCGTCGCGACCGCTCGCCTCGGTATCGGGGAGGGGCACGCGAAGTGGAGCCCCGGTCACGTCTGGTACCGCCATTTCCCGCATATCGCCATCAAGAAGCAGCCCAAGGACCCCAAGGCACTGGTTGAGCGCTTCCCCGGCGTGTTCGAGGTCAAGGGCGGCAAGCTCGCGCTCACCAAGGACGCCGCGTACCGGATGCCCGACATGGATATCGCCGACGACGGGATCGAGGTCTCGTTCGCCGACGACGACTACATCCTCACGGTCGAGAGTTGGGGACAGCTCACGCCCAAGGAGATAGTGAATCAAGCGTTCAGTGCGTACGACGACCAGCTCGACGAGTTCGCCAAGCTGGTGAAGGAGATCAAATGAGGGTGTGCCGGAGTGGTCAAACGGGCACGCTTGAGGGGCGTGTGGCTTAGTGCCTGCGAGGGTTCGAACCCCTTCACCCTCAGACAACGGAGACAACGATGAACCAAAAACGGATGCGCCTCATCCAAGAGGCACAAAAGCAGGGCAGCGCGTTCTGGACGCGTGTGGCCGACGACCTCGCCAAGCCTGGCAGGAATCGGCGCCACGTGAACCTCTCGCGATTGTCGCGCGCGACCAAGGACGGCGAGACCGTCATCGTCCCGGGCAAGGTGCTCGGTGATGGTGAAGTGGCCCATACCTTCACGGTCGCTGCGTTCGACTTCAGCGAGAGCGCCCGCGTCAAGCTGTCCGCGGCTAAGTGCACCGCCATGACCATCGAGGAGTTCCTCAAGAAGCATCCCAAGGGCGCGGGGAGGATCATCGGATGATCATCGACGCGACCGGCCTGAAGGTCGGACGGCTCTCGACGGTCGTCGCGAAGGCGGCGCTCTCCGGAGAGAAGGTGGATATCATCAATGTCGAGCGCGCGGTCTTCACTGGCAGCAAGGACGACCTCGTCAAGAAATACATGCAGCGCCATTCCCGTGGCGGTCCGCACTGGGGACCGTTCTACCCGCGCATGCCCGACCGCCTGGTCCGGCGCATCATCAGGGGCATGCTCCCCTACAAGACGCCGCGCGGACGCGACGCGTTCAAGCGCGTCATGTGCTACATCGGCAATCCCAAGGACGAGAAGGGCGTGTCTATCGAGGACGCGCACATTGGCGAGACCATGCAGTACGTCACCGTCAAGGAATTGTGCAATCTCATCGGAGGCAGACAATGAAGCAGATCATCACGACCGGCAAGCGTAAGAGCGCTGTCGCAACGGCCAAGCTCACCGCGGGCACGGGCAAGGTGCTCGTCAATCACATTCCCGTGGAATCCGCGGGCGCGCGTCTCTACGTATTGCGTATGCGCGAGCCGCTCATCCTCGCTGGCGATGTCGTCAACAAGGTGGACATCAGCGTCACTACGCACGGCGGCGGAATGGCCGCGCAGGCCGACGCCGTCCGTCTCGCGATCGCGAAAGCCTTGGCCCAGCACAAGAAAGCGCTCGAACAGGTCTTCTTGGACTACGACCGTACCTTGCTGGTCGCCGACGTGCGTCGCAAGGAGCCGCGAAAGCCCAACACGCGCGGGCATGCGAGATCAAAACGGCAGAAATCCTATCGGTAGGGATTCTGGCGCTTGCCATCTCTTTCGCAATTCCTCTCTCGCCGGATAGATTTTTCCGGAACGTCATGCGAACGGCACATGAATGGTGAAGACCATCCGTATCGCATGAGAAGTCAACGACGCCATAAGGTGGCAGGCATCGGCAAGCTCGTCGGCATCGGCATGGTCTTCATGGCCGGCGCGTACGCGCAGAAGTGTGGGAGCGTCACAACGAAGGTCAGCACGGCGTATCATGGTGCGGTCTCGAGCATCAGTCAGGAGTTCCATGGTGGCACCCCCGTCGCGGCCGAGGATTTCGTCAACGCGCTCAAGCACGACAAGCATCCGGTGCGGTACAGTAACCAGATACTCGGCGCTGTCGTCGCCGGCGCAACAGCGCTCGACAATCAGGACCGTGCGCAAGCAGCGTCCGCGCTCATCGGCATGACGCCCGACAGCATCGCCTACGAAGTGATCTCGCAGCGCATGCACGCGCTGTCCGGGAACTATCGCTTGCGCATGCTCGCTGACGCGGCGAAAGACGCGATCAGGTGATCGCGGCGAGCACGTCCTTCTCGGTCTTTCCGGGCTTGTGCTTCCACTGCTTGACGATCTTCCCGTCAGCAATCAGGAAGGTCGTGCGCTCGATGCCCATGTACGACTTGCCCATGAACGAGCGCTTCTTCCACACGCCATACTTCTCGGCAACCTTGTGCTCGGGGTCGGCGAGCATCGTGAACGGGAAGCTGTACTTGTCGCGGAAGTCGCAGACCGCGGACAACGGGTCCGGGCTGACTCCCCAGACCATCGCTCCGGCCTCGATGAATTTCGGATAAAGCTCCTTGAACTCCTTCGCTTCGATCGTGCATCCGGGCGTGTTCGCTTTGGGATAGAAATAGAGCACCACGGTGCCTTTCTTCGGGAGCGTGACTTTCTCGTCCTCTGTGTCTATCAGCGTGAATGTCGGTGCGTTCTCCATACTCGAGCGCAATGCAGCGGCTTACTTATCGTTTTCGGGCGTGCACCACTACAATACACTGTATCACCGTCCTTGAATGATTGATAACGTAAGCGTTAAAAGGGGTCGGTCTCGTCTCTGACTGTGAAAGGGAAGTTCTCTGCGGGCGTGAAACGCTTCCTGCACGACAACGTCTACATCAACAAGGTCCCGTCGTACGGGAACACCATCTTCTATTCCTTCGGGATGATCCTCATCACCTTGTTCTTGTTCCTCGGCGTGACCGGGATATTGCTCGCGTTCGCCGGATCGTCGTGGTGGCTGTCCAGCGGCATCGGCACCTACGTGCGCAGCGTGCACATGTGGGCCGCACAGGCCTTCCTGCTCTTCTTGCTGCTCCACCTGCTCGTCACTTTCTCCACATCTGCATTCAAGCACAAGAAGGTCGTCTGGCTCGTCGGCGTCGCGATGTTCTTCTTGTTCATCATCCAGACCGAGTTCGGCTACACGATACGAAATGACTTCTCGTCGCAGTGGCGCGCCCTCCAGGGAGCGGACTTCTGGAACGGCAACATCCTGGGACATCTCGTCAATCCGTTGAACTACTCGCAGGCCTTCTTCATCCACATCCTGCTCATCCCGCTCGTTCTCGTCATCGCGGTCATCATCCACTACGGCATCGTCCGGGCGAAAGGCCTCTCCAAGCCCTACAAGAAGGGCATCAAGTACAAGATGGTCGAGGCGAACCACAAGGTTCTCTACATCCGCGCGCTCATCATCATCGCCGTCGTGCTGCTGCTCGGTTTCATCCTGCCGTCGCCGACGATGCCGCAAGCGACCCTCAAGCAGGTCTCGACCCAGAGCCCGTCCGCCTTCGCGCATACGGTGATCGAGGAATACACGCATGCATCGGACACCGCGATGTACGATGACACCATCGACCCATATACGTTCGACACCAGGACTGTCTTCGTGACCGACCCGTACAAGGCCTATATCAAGTCGAGCGGGAAAAAAGACCGTTTGTCGCAGTTCGAGGCGGCTCCCCTCAAGGCGCAGGGAACGTACCTCAACACCGCGGCAAGCTATTTCAAGGCGAACGGTTCGCTCGACGAGTCCAATTCTAATCCCATGATATCCGTGGCGAGCTCGCTCACGATCATGGCGCAGAGCGGCTTGTACGGCGCAGAGCTCAGGACAGACCTGCCGCAGGACAATCCGACGATCGCCTACCGCATGCTGTCCGACACGGGATACATGGACGCGAAGGCGAACACCCTCGGCCTGAGCCTGGAGAACTACGGGATGCTCAAGGACGAGAAGGGCGGTGGGATATTCCCGCCGAACTCGTGGTGGATGGCGCCCATCAACCTGCTCGACAACACCGTGCTCAAGAACGATCCTAACCAGGACCGTGACAACGCCGAGGTCGTCGGTATCCTCCTGCTCTTGCTCGCGACGCTCCCGTGGTTGCCGTTCGTGCGCGAGATCCCCGATAAGCTGCGCTTGTACCTGCTCTTCTGGCGGAAGGGGTGAGCGTTACTTCTTGCGCTTCTCGGCGATCCGTTCGTGCGCGACTTTCATGCACGCTTCGCGCGCCGTGCACTTCTCTTTCTCGATGATGTCCCACACGTCCTTCACGTTCCGCTTGATGATGCGTTCGATCTCTCCGAAGACCTCTTCGTGCGTTCCTCCGACGTGCTCGATGTAGCTGCTGATCACACCGCCAGCGTTCGCGAGGATGTCCGGGATGTTCTGCACGCCCCGTCCTTCCAAAGTCTTCTCTACCTCGTCGGGTATGGGCAGGTTCGCTCCTTGGCTGATGAGTTTCGCGCGCACTTTCTTCTGGTTGTCGGCGGTGATGACGTTCTTCTGCGCCGCTGGCACGAGGATGTCGCATTCCGCGTAGAGCACCCACATCGAGTCGCGCTTCTCGTGCTCGGGATAGTCTTTCAACGGTTTTCGCTGTTCTTTCCACAGTCGCAGCTTGTGCGCGTCCATGCCCTCGGGATCAACCAGTGTGCAGCTGCTGTCCGACGCGGCCACCAATCGCGCCCCGTCTTTCTGCATGAATTCGGCGGCCCACGAGCCCACGTTGCCATAGCCCTGGATCGCCACGTCCTTTCCGGCGAGCGTGTCCTTTGAGCGGCCGAGCAGTTCTCGCACGCTGATGTACACGCCGTGTCCCGTCGAGCCGAGCTCGTGCGGTATGCCCCCCAGGTCTGCGGGCTTTCCGGTCACCGCTTGCGGCCCGATCTCCTCGGCGATCCACCGCATCTCGCGCTCGGCCATGTTCATGTCGGGCGCTGCCACGTATTTCGTCGGTGCGACGATGTTGATGGCGTGCGCGAAGGCGCGCACGATCCCTTCTTTCTCCTGCGCGGTGAGCTTCTTGGCGTCGGCGATGATGCCGCTCTTCCCCCCGCCGAAGGGCAGGTCCGCCAAGGCGTTCTTGAGCGTCATGGCGCGCGCCAGGCCGCAGACCTCTTCTTCGTCCACGGTCGGCGTCATGCGGATGCCTCCTTTGGCCGGTCCGCGCACGGTGCTGTCCAGGACGGTGATGCCGCGCATCCCTGTCTTGGGGTCGTATACTTTCAGGATGGTCTCTGGTCCGAGGTCGTCGTACATGTCCTGCTCCCAACCGCGCTCCCCTTATATATTTCGTGCATGAATCGCAAGGCTTCTGTATTGCGCGTAGAAAGTTATTTGAATGAGTAAGATATTTCTTACTCTGTGGCTTCTGTGGATATCACCCGCCTGTCGAGCAAAGGACAGATCGTCATCCCCAAGGATCTGAGAGAGGGGTTCGAGACGGGCGAACGGCTGCTCGTCATCCGGAAAGGGGAGGACCTGCTCATCAAGCGCGCGTCGACAGTCCCGGAACGTTTCCTCGACGACCTGGAATTCGCGGTCCGTACGGAAAAAGCGTTACGGGAATACGAGCGGCATCCACGTAAATCGCTTTCGCCCGAGAAGTTCCTGAGGGAACTCGATACGTGGTAGAAGTAGGATACACTGATCGCTTCAGGATTGTCCTGATGAAATGCGACAGGCGTTCCAAAACACAGATACGAAAACGTATGCGAAAAGTGCTCGAGAATCCTCTCGTCGGCAAGCCGATGCGCTACGGGCGCAAGGGGACGCGCGAGGTGTACGTCGGCTCATACCGTCTCTCCTATCTCGTGCTTGATGGTGGATTGCGCATTATCTTCGCCGATATCTACCACAAAGACGAGCAACGGAAAGATTCTTGAAGGTTGGCGCGCCTGCCCTCGCATGCACTCTGTCGTCGTCTACGTCCGGTCCGCTGATCCCTATAGCGTCCGGCTCATCGAGTTCTTGCGGCGGAAGGGCGTCAGGCCCTTGGTCAAGCACGTCTCGGATGAAGATCCGGACACCTACTTGGAGATGGTCGAGAGGACGGGGGAGTCCGAGCCCCCGCAGCTCCTCATCGATGGCGAGCACGTCGGTGATTACGAGCGGGTCACGAGCCTCGACCTGCAGGGAAAGTTCGACGAGCTCCTCGAGGACTAAGCACAACCTTTTTCAAGGCGCGACGGGTCGCTCTTCTTATGCCTGATCTCGATATCATCATCATCGGCGGCGGTCCCGGCGGCCTCGCGGCAGCGCTGTACGCCAAGCGCTATGACATGCGCGTCAAGGTCATCATGGGGGAGCCCGGCGGATTGCTCACCACGACCCATATCGTGGAGAACTATCCCGGCATCCTGCCCATGTCTGGCCCGGACATGATGGACGTCTTCTTGGAGCAGATGAAGCGCTTCGAGGTGGATATGGCGACCGAGTGGGTCAAGACCATCAAGAAGACCGGCGACGGATTCGAGGTCTGCACGGACGAGAAGTGCCACACGTCCAAGTCAGTCATCCTGGCCACGGGCAGCAAGCACCGCGCGCTCGACGTCCCCGGTGAGAAGGAGTACCAGACCAAGGGCGTATCGTACTGCGCGACCTGCGACGGCTTCTTCTTCAGGGACCAGGTCATCACCGTCGTCGGTGGCGGCGACTCCGCGGCGAAAGAGGCTCTCCTGCTCGCGGACTACGGTTCTCACGTGTACGTCATCGCGCGCTCCACGCTCAAGGGAGAGCCCATCAACAACCGTCGCGTGCGCGAGCATCCGAAGATCACGGTCATCGAGGGGACTGTCGTCACCGAGGTCCATGGCGACGGCGAGAAGGTCACGAGCGTCACGCTCTCTAAGGAGTTCGAGGGATCCAAGATGCTCGAGACCGCGGGGCTGTTCATCGCTATCGGGCACCTTCCGCAGACCGAGCTCGCCAAGCAGCTCGACGTCAAGCTCAATGCGCGTGGGGAGATCGAGATTGACCGGACCTCCCGCACGTCCCTCTCGCTCTTCTACGCTGCGGGGGACTGCACCGACACTGTCTGGAAGCAGGCCATCATCAGTGCGGCGGAGGGCTCGCAGGCTGCCAACAGCGCTTACGAGGATATCACGAAACGTTCGGTCAAGCCGAAATAGGTCTGCCGTCACTGCGCAGAAGAGCAAAAGCTTTAAGACTCCTGCTTTCGGAATGCCCTGTAATGGCGAGAATGCCTTCACGTTCGAACGTCTGGATTATCCTCGGTGTTGTGCTCGTTGTGCTCGCTGTGGTGTTGCTGGTGAATAATCTCGAATCTTCTACCTCCAGCACGGTGACGACCAGTCCGGATGGCACGCTCGCGGGCGGACAGCAGCAGACGACCCCATCACAATCACCGTCCGCCGCGACCGGCGCGGTCACGTACCAGATTGATGCGTCCGGCGTCAGCGACCTCGCGGGCGTGCAGCTCACGCTCACTTATGATCCTTCTGTCGTGCAGTACGTGAACGCGACCCCCGGTCCCTTCCTCGGCACGGGCAAGGATATCTTCTACCCGACATCCACTATCCAGACCGCTCCCGGGCTCGTGCGTGACCTCGTCCTCGTGCGGCTCGCCAAGCAGGGCGTCTCCGGTGGCGGGACGGTCTTCTACGTGCATTTCAAGCGCGTGTCCACGGGCGATCCGAACATCCATATCTCGGATGCCCTGGTCGCCAACTCTCAGGCGCAGAAGCTGCCTTCCGCGGATATCCGCGGGCAGCTCGTCGGCTGAGGATACCTTTAAAAAAGGCGCCCGATTCGCACCCCTATGATCGTTCCGATACGCTGCATGAGCTGCGGAAAGCCCATCGCCCACCTCTGGGATGAGTTCAAGGAGCGTTCCAAGGCCCAGGACGCGGGTAAGGTGCTCGACGACCTCGGTCTGACGCGCTATTGCTGCAGGGCCCAGATGCTCGGTCACGTCGACCTCATCGATACGGCCGCCCGCTTCAAGCGATTCTGAAAGCCTTATTAGGGAGGACTCTCCCGTACGGTGCATGGAAGACGACGACGTGCGCAGGTTCCTCAAGAACACCTTTCCAGAGCTGTTGCGGATCACCCGCGAATACATCAATGAGCTCGATGCGATGAAGGAGCTCTTGCCGGAGGGCCATGAGTCGCAGCTCGAGGATGCGCCCAATGCGGTGGTCTTGTTCGCCCAGCATTGGGAGAACGCCCGGGAGCTCAGGGATTCCTTGCGATCAATGGGTGATCTCGATGGATTCTTCGATGCCCTCGTGAAGAAATATCGCTACCTGACGCAGGGGACTCCCATGTTCGCGGCGTTCAAACTCCTTCGCGACAAGCAAGACGACAACGCAAAAAGGCTCTCCCTAATCGTTGATGGGTGGATCGAGACTGTCCGCGGTGGTGGGGTCATGGAGGTCCCGATTCCAGGAAACTGTAGGGAGGAACTCTCTCAGCTCCAAAAGATTGCGAATGCCTTTAACACGTCGCTGCACGCTTTCATGGATGACGTCATCTTTCGGCTGGCGAATCCTTCCAAGACCTTCGGCCCCGCATGAAATGAGCTTTGTTGTCGAACGCGATGTTTTTTAAGAGCGTTTCCTGTCCTCGCCGCATGGATTTCGTCGCGATCGCCGCAAAATGGCAGGAACGCTGGGAAAAAGACGCTATATTCGCCGCAAAAGAGGTTAAAGACGGCCTATACGTCCTGGAGATGTTCCCCTATCCCAGCGGGACCATGCACATGGGGCACGTGCGCAACTACAGCATCGGCGACGCCCTGGCGCGCTTCCGCTGGATGCAAGGCCATAGCGTCCTGCATCCCATGGGCTTCGACAGCTTCGGCCTGCCCGCCGAGAACGCCGCCATCAAGCAGAAGGCGGACCCCCGCGCGTGGACCGAGAAGAACATCGCGCACATCACCGAGCAGTTCAAGCGCCTCGGATTGTCGTACGATTGGTCGCGCACGCTCGCGACCCACACGCCCGAGTACTATCGCTGGAACCAATGGCTCTTCCTCGCGTTCCTCGAGAGAGGCCTCGCCTACCGCAAGGAGGCTCCGGTCAATTGGTGTCCGAGCTGCCAGACCGTGCTCGCGAACGAGCAGGTCATCGACGGCAAGTGCTGGCGCTGTGGAAGCGAGGTGGAGACGCGCAATCTCAAGCAATGGTTCTTCCGCATCACGTCCTACGCCGAGGAGCTCCTCGCTGACCTCGGCACGCTCGGGGAGTGGCCCGAGCGCGTGCGCACCATGCAGCGCAATTGGATCGGCAAGTCCACCGGCGCGCGCGTGAGCTTTCCCGCCAAGGACGGCGCGGTCGAGGTGTTCACCACGCGTCCGGACACGTTGTATGGCGTGACCTATCTTGTGCTCTCGCCCGAGCATCCGCTCGTCGCTCGCTTCACCGTCAAGCAGAAGGAGAATGAGGTGCAGGCCTACATCGCCGCCGCCAAGAAGAAGACTTCCATCGAGCGCACGGCGGAAGGAAAAGAGAAGACCGGTGTCTTCACGGGCGGCTCTGTCACGCACCCCCTCACCGGGAAGGAGATCCCTGTCTGGGTCGCTGATTACGTCCTGATGGATTACGGCACCGGAGCGGTGATGGGCGTTCCCGCGCACGACCAGCGCGACTACGACTTCGCCTCCAAGTACGGCATCCCCATCGTTCCCGTCGTGAAGCCCGAGGACGGCAAGATGCCGACGGACCGTGCCTTCGTCGCCGAGGGCACGCTCATCAACAGCGAGGATCTCGACGGCCTGTCCACCGACAAGGCCATCGCCGCTGTCGCAAAGCGCTTGGCAAGCGACGGTCTCGGCCGGGCCGAGACCCAGTATCGCCTGCGCGACTGGCTGGTCAGCAGGCAGCGATACTGGGGAACGCCGATACCCATCGTCTACTGCGAGGAATGCGCGAAGCACGATGTCTTCATGTTCCACGGCTGGGAGGACGGCAAGGACGCCGGCTTCTTCCCTGCGATGCGCGAGCACCTCTCATCCCTCGGCCACCGGCCGCATGCGGAGAGCTTCCCGGGAACTGACGCACCTGATTTCGACGTCTGGTTCGAGAAAGCGGACGGCATGCTCGATGGGCATGATAGGCCGACCGTCATCGGGCATTCCATGGGCGGCCTGCTCTCCCTCAAGCTCGCCGAGAAGCATCCATTGCGGCGGCTCGTGCTCGTCGCTCCCGTCGGCCACCGGCCATCGGAGGCGTACTTCACGCAATACAAGGATAAGCTCTCCGAGGAGGACCTCGCTGTCTATCGCGCCTATCAGGACCGCCCTTTGGACGTCGCTGCCATCAAGGGCAATGTGTCGGACATCACGTTCGTCTTCGGCGGCAAGGACCCTTGGATAACGACGGAGATCCGCGAGAAGTACCGTGCCGAGTTCGGCGATGTCGCGCATTTCATCGATCTGCCTTTTATGGGGCACATGTCCGAGAGCGAGGGCGTCAAGCGCGTGCCCGAGCTCGAGGCCTTGTTCGTGCAAGAGGCCGCCGCGGTCCCCGTCCCCGAGAAGGACCTGCCCATCCTGCTCCCGACGGACGTCTCGTTCTCCGGCGAGGGAAATCCCATCGCGACGAGCAAGAGCTTCGTCGAGACGACCTGCCCGAGGTGCGGCAAGCCCGCGCGACGCGAGACGGACACGATGGATACCTTCGTGGACAGCAGCTGGTACTACCTGCGCTATTGCGATCCGCACAACGGCGAGCGCATCTTCGATAATGATAAGGCGGACGCCTGGATGCCTGTCGACCAGTACATCGGCGGCATCGAGCACGCCATCCTCCACCTGCTCTATAGCCGTTTCATCACCAAAGCGACGCGCGACATGGGACTGCATTCCGTGGACGAGCCGTTCGTGCGTCTCATGACGCAAGGCATGGTCCTCAAGGACGGCGAGAAGATGTCCAAGAGCGTCGGCAATGTCGTCGACCCCTTGCCGCTCATCGACAGGTACGGTCCGGATACCGTGCGTGCCTTCATCCTCTCTGCATCCTTGCCGGAGAAGGAGATGGAGTGGTCCGACGAGGGTGTCGCGGGTGCGCACCGCTGGCTGCGCCGCGTCGAGGCGCTCTTCGAGAAACAGCAAGAGCGTAGGGAGCGGACCAGTGCTGATGCGTACTTGCGTAGCGCGGTGCATCGCACCATCAAGGACGTGACCGCGCAGTTCGAGGGCATGCGCTTCTCCCACGCGATCAATTCGCTCATGGAGCTCACCGGCGCCATGGCGCGCTACGCCAAGAACGGCGTCCATCCGGACGTGTGGTCCGAGGCGACAGAGGCGCTGCTCAAGATGGTCGCTCCGATCGCGCCGCACCTGGCCGAGGAGATCTGGCACCGCAACCATGATGATTACATCAGCCTCGCGTCATGGCCTGTCGCGGACGAGTCCGCCATCGACCGTGCGGCGGAGGCCGGAAGGGACCTTGCCGATCGCACGCGCGATGACCTGCGCGAAGTCCTCTCTATCGTCGACCTCTCGCCGAAAGAAGCGGTATTGTTCGTTCCCGCCGATTGGAAGTACGCTTTCGTCTCCGCGCTCAAGGACGCATTGGAGGGGTCTTCTGATGCCGGAGCGATCCTCAAGGAGCTGATGAAGACCGATCTCAAGCGCCACGGGAAGGAGATCTCTAGGCTCGTCCCGCGCTTCGTCAAGGACCGCTCCAAGCTTCCCGCGCACCTGCTCTCTAGGGAGGAGGAGGCGGGCGCCTTGTCGGAGGCGGCTTCCGCATTGGGCACGGAGTTCGGCCTGAAAGTGACGGTGTTGGCGGAAGAGAAGGCGAAGGACGCGAAGGCTTCGCAGGCCTTGCCTGGCAAGCCTGCCATACTTCTACGATGATATCCGTCCGGCCGTACAAGGATTCCGACCGTTCCGCCGTGCGACGCATCCACTTCGATACCTGGCTTGTCGGAAGGTCGTTGCGTATGGTCGGCGCGAGCCGGGAGCGCGTCGACGCGTTCATCAACCCGTACATCACGCGTTGGAAAGAGCATGCTTTTGTCGCCGTGGACGGAAAGCGTGTGGTCGGCTACGTCGTCGGAGCGTTTCCCGGGGAGGAGCAGGGCAACAACGACCATGTCAGGATCGTCTTGCGCAATGTGCTGTCCTGGCCCGTCCTCTCGAAGGGCGACAGGCGTTTCTGGGGCTGGCAGCTACGCATCATGCTGTACCTGATGACGCACCCCGGAACGGACGTCCTTGCTGTCAAACCACCGAGGGACGCCGCTCACCTGCACGTCAATCTCGCGAAGGACGCGCGCGGCAAAGGTATCGGTAAGAAACTGCTCGAGACGTTCTTTTCGCATCTGCGAAAGAACAGTATCAAGAAGGTCTTCGCACAGAGCTGGGGCACGCGCATCAATGACACGAGTGGTTTCTGGCGCAAGATGGGCTTTCGCTTGGCAGCGCATGCGAAGACGCGCTTCTGGAAGGAGTATTTCCCCGAAGAGAGTGTTGAACTGACGATGTGGGTGAAGAAGCCATAGAGAATTTCTACGCGGACTTTGCACGTTGCCGGTATGCTGCTGCGGTGACCGGCTGGATATGTGCTTCTTCGAGTTGCTCGACCACCTCTGCGAGCTGGCTCTCTATCCATCGTTTCCCGCTCCCGAGCATGCCTGTCTCTGTCCCCATCAGTTCGGTCTCTGATCGATAGACGCTCCGCGTGAATGCTCCTTCCTTGAAATGCTGCCATTTGTCTCCTCGTGGCAGTGACCCGTCGTGCACGAGTGCGATGGACACCTGCAACAGCCCGTAACTCTTTCCTTTCGTTGTTCCGGCCGGGTTGTATGTGCGCAGATGGGCCCAGAGGACGAACGGATCCTCTCGGGCGAGCTTCGTCAATCCGCTCTTCCCCCAGCTCTGACGGCCTGACAATCCCGGAATCGGTCTGTCGGCGGATTTCACCAGATAATGATGTTGTGGTGCCACTTCGGGCGGGATGTGCATGGCGCTGTAGAGCAGAGGGGGTATATATTCCCTACGTTAGAGGGACGAGAATGCGTGCCCGGGGGTGGACCGCGCCGGCATGCGCAGCTGACCCTGCGGGTCCCTCCCCCACGCGACCCGCGATACAGGCGTGCGGGCGCTGAGGTCTGCTCCATTCCTGGCCTGAACCGGTTCACGCCAACGCACCTCACCGAGGACGTGGGATCGACGGTCGCCGCAGGACTGCGCGTGACGGGTATAGCCGCCCCCCGGGCTTCGGCCCCGGATGAGGACGGTTCTCCGGTGACAGGGCACGCCCGGCGCCCCAGCCTAGCAGGGGGAAGAACGGCCTGTCACTTATAAATGCGGCGCTATGGCAGCACGCCCGTCACGATCACGTTGCGCGTGTACAGGTCTCCTGTATCCCCCTGGATGACGCAGACGTTCTCTGTCGTGTTGCGGATGATGAGGTTCTGCGAGCCTGAGAGCGGTATCTGGTTGGCCTCCTCGTGCGGTGTGCCTTCCAGGTAGAGGTCTCCCGTGTCCGTGATCCACGCGGTATCGCCATTCGCGGTGTGCACGGTGAAAGCGTTGCCCGGCGCGGGTCCCGTGGCGTTGACGTGGATGTCTCCCGCGAGCAATACGCGCCCGTGCTTGTCGAAGAGCGCGACCAGTCGCCCGTTGTGGTCGGTGATATTCAGGTGTCCGGTCTGCGAGATGCAGTAGCCGACGTGGCACATGTCTCCCGCTGCGCAGTCGCTGTCGACGTGGCAGTCGCTCGGGATGTTCACGTGCTGGTACGCGCCGGCGGTGTTGTTGATGGTCGTGTTGATGGTCCCGTTCGTGGGGGTCTGGGGCGTGTTGATGAGCTGCGGCGAGACGTAGTGGATGCTGGAGAGGGTGAAGTTGCCTCCGGTCACGCTGACCTGCAGGTAGAACGGCCCTTCCATCGTCTGGTTGCAGGTCTGGTCGCACTCCTGATCGAGGATGTGCGTGTACGTCAGGTTCGTCCCGGTGCCCAGCCGCACGACCGTCCCGCCCTTGTTGAGCAGGAAGCTCGCGTTGCTCGGCGTCGCGGGAGCGGTGTAGCTCGCAACGTGCCACGAGCCGTTCGGCCCGACGAGCTGGACATTCACGCTGCCGCTTCCCGTGTAGCGTCCGTCGAGCGTGAGGCTGGTCAACTGGTTCGGCAGTGTCAACGGCACGACTCCAGAACCCGTCAGGTTGATGTTGAGGTTCTGCGTCTGCTCACCGACCGCGACCGAGAAGCCGCTGATGCCGGTGTTCGCGAACAATGCGAATGTCGCGACGATGCCGAGGAGGAATCCGGAGAGGATGAGCTTCTGGTTCATTGCAATGTCACCACCAGTCCTTGCGCGGAGTTCGTCACCGTGCCTCCGCTGAGCTGCACGGGCGCGTTGTAGTATTCCGGCTGGATGAGTACCTCGATGGTCGAGTCGCTCGTCGCTGGTTGCAATGCACGTCCGATCACTTCACCGCTCGCTGTCGCTTTGGCGCCCACGCCCGGCGTGGAGGAGATGCCGATGCGGTCGCCGATGCTGATGTTACCATTCACTGTGGAGACGCGCATATAAGCCTTTCCGGTCGTCGCGACCGGGTAGCCGCCGCTCTGCGCGGGTCCTGTCACGATGCCGATGATCGGGTCGTCGGTGTTGTTGGCCTTGACGACGTCGCCGGCGTTCGTGGTGTCGAGCGCGACCAGGTCGCCTCCCGAGAGCAGTTCTGTGGAGTTGTACAGGTCCGTCGCGGACGCGACGCCGATCGGCTTGCCTTTCTGGAGGCTGTCGATCTCGGCCTGCTGTTGCTGCAATGCCTTCACGATGGTCGGCACCATCGCCGTGTAGCTCACTGCCAGGTGGCCGTCGGGGGATGTCGCGACCGCTTCTGGTATCGTCGTTTGCACGTTCTGCGCGAGGAAGCCGTGCTGCACGCCTGCCTTGGGGCGGTCCTTCCAGCTGAAGTCCACCACGTTGAGCCCCTGGATGCGGGTGAGCCCGTTGATTCCTGAGTTCTGTATGCCGGTCTTGAGGCGCTGGTCGCTTACTGTATAGAGCTGGAATGTGCCGTTGTTGGCGATGTAGCCGACCTGCGTCCCGTTCGCTGTCAGCGCGTTGAGATAGTACGTCGTTCCGCTGCCGTTGTATGCTCCTGCGCTGATCTGTATGCCGTAGCGGTTGCTGTTGTTGCCGTCGTTCTTGAAGTACGCGGCGTATCCGCTCGGCGCGTTCACGTTCACGCTGATGTTGCCGCGCGTGAACAAGGCACCGTTATGCTCGATGTAGAAGCTCGTGTCCCTGTTGCTGCTGTTGGTTCCGTTGCCGATGATGAATGCCTGGTCGCCCGCGACGTAGCTGTTCCCGGTTCCCTGCAGCGTGTTGTATCGTCCGATGACCGCCTGCGCGTAGCCCTGTGCTGTCAAGCCGAGGCCTCCTGGCACCGAGCTGTAGTATCCGCTTGCCGTGTTGGCGTTCCCGCCGAGTATCGTGCCGTAGTATCCGCTTGCCGTGTTCCCGGAACCGCCGCCGACGAAAGCGTCCTGTCCGGCGGTGTTGCCTGACCCGCCTGCGACGACTGCGTAATCATTGTTCGCCAGGTTCTGGTTCCCACCGCCGATGAACGTCTCGTAGCCGGTCGCATTGTTCTTGTTGCCTCCCGCGACGGTGCTTGTCACGCCGCTCGCGATGTTCTGGCTGCCTCCGCCGATCGATGCTCCGGCATTGCTCGCGGTGTTCTGGTATCCCCCGCTGACTGTGCTCTGCGCGGCGCTCGCGGTGTTGCGCATGCCGCCGCCCACGACGCTCTGGTTGCCGCTCGCTACTTGTGTGGCGCCGTTCCGGTCGGTCTGCAGGTCCACCGCGTTGGCTCCGCGAGCGTTGCCGCCGCTGCTGACGATGCTGCCGTTTATCGTGAGCACGCCGTTCACGAACAGTGCTGTGGTGGGGCTCGAGGTGTTGATGCCGACAAAGCTGTTCGTGTTGTCCACGAAGAACGCTCCCGCGCTCAGGTTGTTCGCGCTGCTAACGAGACTGACCAGCGCGCTCGTGTTCGTCCAGCCGCCTCCCGAGCCGCCGCCGCTCGGCCAGGTCGTCTGGCAGGACCCTGCCAGGCAGATCCGTGTGGTCGCATTGAGGGTGCCGTCGATGGTCACATTGCTCGGGAAGATGAAGTTGCCCGCGGCGAACGTCCCGCCGCCGATCTCGCTCGCGCTGTGCCCGGGGTTCGGCGTGTACGCCATGGCGAGCGGCAAGAGCAGCAATACCAGGAGGATGAGTGGTTTACGCATGCTTCTCACCTCCCTTGTCCGGCGTGATGACGCGCAAGAAGACGTTCCCTTCGAGGTCCTCGACGAAGCGGAATTCCGTGCCGGGTTCCCATCCCTTGTCCCGCACGAGGTCTACTGGGATCGTCAGTTTGTACTGCCCATTATTCTCGACGAGCTTGACCACGGGACAGCAGTACTTAATAAATACTGCTTTTATACTTTTCTATGGATGAATAAATACTGAAATAGTACTGGAACTGATCGTTCAATAGATTTATGTATCGTCATATCCGCTGGATGGACGGGAGGATGGCACACATCGCATTTCTTGGGACGGGCGGGGACGCCTATACCGTCGCGCGGCAGGTCCGTGGCGCCGGAGGCATCATCATCGAGCTCGAAGGCCAGCAATTCCACCTCGACCCCGGCCCCGGAAGCCTTCCTATGGCAAAACAGATGGGCATCGACCTGCGCAAGAACGTCGCGTTGCTCATCACGCACGCGCACCTCAACCACGCGGGCGACGCGAACGCCGTCCTGTCCGCTATGAGCTACGGCGGCATGGACCCGCACGGCGTGCTCATCGCGTCAGAGAGCGTCATGAGCGGCGCTCCGGGAATCTCCAAAGCGATCTCCTCGTTCCACATGCGCTGCGCGGAACGCGCATTGTCCCTCGTGGGAGTCCCCCGGGTGGGGATCAACACAGTGAATGTCAACATCCTGCCCGCAGTGCACAACGACCCGACCGCCGTCGGCTTCCAGCTCGTCGCGGGCAAGGACCGCATCTCCTACACGGGCGACACGGGATTGACGCGCGAGGTCATCGAGGCCCATCGCGGCGCGACCGTGCTCATCGCGTGCATGCCCCTTCCCGCGGAAGAGCACTCCGCCACGCTCCTCAACGTCGAGGACGTCATCGAGCTCGCCAACGAGATCGGGCCGCGCACGCTGATCGTCACGCACTTCGGCCACCAGCTCCTCAAACAGGACGTGCGCGCGATCGGCCGCGACATCAGCAAGCGCGTCAAGGCCCATGTCATCATGGCCGAGGACGGCCTGACGCTCGACTCCAAGACCTATCGCTGAATGCGAGGGAATAAATAGGGTCGTCCTCGATATACACGGATGCGATTGTGGTGGCTGGCGATCCTCGCCGTGATAGTTGTAGCCGTCGTGCTACTCGTCCGTCCCGGAACGCCGTCTTCAGCGCGGCAGAATCTCCCGGTACGCACGCCAGGAGCGCGCACTCCGAACAATACGCTCCAGGGCAGCAGCGCTCCCACGAATCCTCCTTCACAGACGAACACGACACCGAGCGCCCCGAAGACCACCACCGCAACAACGCTTACGGACACCATCAACGTGCACGCGATACCGTTGGGCGACGGCAAGGTCTCGAGCGCGCCCAAGCAAGGATACGTCTATTCCTGCGCCCAGACCTTCCGCACGGGCGGCGCCCAGCACGACGGCAACTGGATACACGGCGACACGTGGGACCTCACGCAGAAGCTCTCGGTGCAGGGCGCGCTGCATTGGCCCAACGCGCAGTTCACCGTCACCACACAAGGCGACCGTCGAATCATCACGGGAAACGGATTGCCCGTGGATTCGATAACTGGCAATTTCCCCATCAGTCCCAGCGACCCGGCGTACCAGATCGACCGCAACCCGAACACCGTCACTCCCTACAATCTCTCCCTCTCGCTGCCACTGGACCCGCAAGCGGCGGCGCAGCCGTCGTGCGTCCCCATGGGCATGGTCGGCGTCTCCCTCAACGGCGTCGCGATCTTCAACGCCCTCGACGCCGCGGGACGCGACGCGGTCGCCCACGAGGTGCAGGACGCCTGTTCGGGTCATCCGCAGGAAGCGGGCATCTATCACTACCATGGTCCCAGCCCGTGCATGCCCGGCGTCAACAAGAGCCTCACGCTCGTCGGCTACGCCCTGGACGGCTACGGCATCTACAGCATGTACGACGCCAACGGCACGGAGATCACCGATTCGCAGCTGGACGCGTGCCACGGCGTGACTTCTGTCGTCCCCTGGGACGGCAAGATGGTCAGGATGTACCACTACGTGCTCACGCGCGAATATCCCTATACGATCGGTTGCTTCCACGGGACGCCCGTGCATGTCGGGGGGCCGCAGAAGCCCCCGCGTCCCTAGAGCCCGAGCGCGAGCAGGCCGAAGAGCGCCGCGTATCCAACGAAACAGCCCGCTCCCAGGAACGGCATCGCCGGGTAGAACCGGTCCTCTTTCGCGAACACGAACAGCCCGATAAGCGACAGCGTCGCAAACACGACGATGACGCCCGACAATCCCAACGCGGCGAGCTTGGAGTAGCCGTTGCGGATGAGGTCCTGGAGCACCGCGCTCATGAATATCAGGGGAAAAGCGATGTCCCCGCCGCCGAGCACCGCTGTCCGTCCTGATTCGGACTTCCTGGGCTTGCTCGATACAGGCGGAGGCGCGCCAGTCAGGCGGACCTTCTTCTGCTTCTTGTCGTACGGCACGAGCAGGCCAGCGAAGAGCTGGCTCTGCGTCTGGAACTCTGCCATGCGCACCATATGCTTGCTGCGCCAGACCGCGTACATGTCGTAGACTGCGATAAGGACAAGGACGCCGGCCGCTATGGGCACTGTCAGCGGCAGCCCTTGGGCGATGATGACCGCGATTCCCGCATACACGAGGATCTCCGTGACATTGTGCACGATGAGGTTCGGCTTGAAGATCTTCCACGCCGTGAGCCCCAGTGATAAGATGATCGCGACAATCCACGGCATGATCACATTGAGCGAATAGGTCATGGACAGCCAGACCGCGAGGAAGAACCAGAGCTTCCACACCTTGTAGAGCCGGAACCGGATGAGCGCGAGAAGGACTATCGTCCCGATGAGCACCCCGATGACCAGCACGCTCGCTCCTTGCGCGGCTTGCCCTGTGGAAACCGTCGGTGGACCTGCCGGAGGCGTTGCGAGCGCGATGAGGCCGAGACCCACGAGCTGCGCGACCACGAAGAACGCGACGAGCAGCATCGTGACCACGGCGGTGTGCTTCATGCGAAGGCTTCTCCCTAGCGGCTTAAAAGAGTATCGCTACCAGCCGGGATCCTGGTCCCAGGCCTTGATCTGGCCCCAATAATAGGACATGGCGTGGTCGGGTCCCTGGTTGAGGTTCCTTCCGAGGGCGAGGCCGATGATCTTCGTGTTCGGGCCGGTGTTGAAATTCTCGCGGTCGAAGATGAGCGTGTTGTCTATCCAGAACTTGACGACCCCTGTCCCGTTGCCGAGCTTCCAGAAGACGCGGTAGCGATGCCATTGTCCGTCGTAATACGCGTGGCTCGAGGGGGCAGGCTCCACGAGGAGTCCTGGGTCGGAGGGCTTTCCCGGACCGTTGTAGTAGAGCGCGATGCCTTCATTCTCCGGAGCGCCCACGGCGAAGTTGTCTCCGGCCTGCCCGATCTTGGCTTCGAACCTGCTGCTCACGTCCGGCGCGCCGAATAGCCACTTAAGATCCGGATTGCTCTGGCAGCCCCACGATGACGGGGCGACCGTCGTGAAGTCCGTCGGGAATCTCGCGTACCATTCCACCCAGACTTGCGTGACTGTGTGTGGGAAGACGAGGTTGTCTCCGAGCATGTAGTCCGTGCATCGACTGCTGCTGTTCGTCCTGTTCTCGAATGTGTATCGCACTGATTGTGTGAGCGTCCCGTATCCTGTCGTCTTGTCGAGATGGATATCCTGTGGGTTCCAGTATTCGCTGTTGTAGATGCCGCGCGGGTCGGACAGCAGGTCTGCGGTGCTCGTGTATTCGCTGAAATTCTCGACGAAGAATGGCTGCACGCTCGTCCCTCCACCTGTTCCTCCTCCGGAGCTTGTTGCGACGGAGAAGCTGATCGGGTAATCGGTGGTGTCGTTGTTTCCTGCTGTGTCTTGGCATTTCACGTAGTAGTTGTATGATTGTCCGTCTGAGAGCCCCGACACGGTTGTCGAGTGCATTGTTCCTCCGGTGTTCGAGAACGTGTTCGCCATATTCGCGTATGCGGTGTTGGCTGTTGTGCTGTACTTGCATGTCGCGTTCTCGTTCGTCGTTACTGACATGGTGGTGCTCGTCGTTCCCGAAGCGAGCGGGCTCGATGGCGAACTACCGCTGATGACTGGAGGTGTGGTGTCCGGTTTGGGTATCCAGGCGGTCCAGTTATCGAAGTCAATGTTCCCGTTCTGCGCCGGTGACCCGAGCCAGCCGTTCCCGAACACGTCCCAGTGGTCTACGGGCAGGTAGAATTGCGACATGTCGGCGGGGTCGACGTGGTCCACGCTGTCTTCGAGGAGCGCTCCGTCCACCCAGATTCGCACGCCCCGATGTCCGCTGTTGTATGTTGTTCCGTTGTCCGTGTATATCTCTATGGTGAATCGGTGCCACTTCCCGTCGTTGTATGCGCTCCAGTGCGGCGGTTCTCCGTTCGCTGTCCTGTAGATGTCCTGCCCAGAGCAGGAGTTGCTGGATGGTCCGATGAGGAATCGCGCGTCGCTGTACCAGACGCTGCAGCCGGCGATCGTGTTGACGCCGAACTCGTATCTCCCGCCGTCGTTGCCGCCTGCGGTGTGCCAGAACATGAATCCTTTGATGCCTCCAGTGTATGTGCCGATGGTCGGGTCCCATCCTGGCGTGGTCCGGAATTCGCTCGTGAAGAAGAAGTGGTCGTACGGCGCCGCGACCTCTGGGAGCGTCCCGTTCCATGTGCCGACGCCGCGCAAGACCCATTCCGGTCCGATAATCATCGCTGTCGTCGTGTTGTTGCCGTAGGAGAGCCGCAATGCTTTTCCTCCATTCCCATCGGGTGTGATTGTGGCGTACGTGTCGGCGTCCGGGCTGTGGACTGGATAGGCATTGCGCATGTCGGCCGAGGTCGCGTACTCGTTGAAGTTGTCGTAGAGGACGAGCGAGTCCGCTGAAGCGTTGTACGATGGTTCCGCCAGTCCATACGTCATTCCGAAGTCGTGCGCGACGTCCACGAGGTCGAAGATGTTGACCACGCCGTCGCCGTTCACGTCGGCCGCGGCGTTGAACGAGCTTCCGGCATGGATGTTCTGCACGACAAACAGCAAGTCCTGCACGTTCACGACGCCGTCCCCGTTCACGTCGCCAGCGCCTGCGAGGACCGCAGAGCATACGAGCAACAGGCTCAGGAGTCCTCCGATGACCAGGCCAGCCCGCATACGCATCGAGACGCATCTACAGACCACGGAATAAAAGCGTATCTACCAGCCCGGATTCGACGTGTACATCTTGAAGTCGTCGATGAACACGCTCGTGTTCACATTGAAGCCACTGTTCGCCCATCCCATGAGGTAGCCGTGGGACTGGTAGTTCGTCTGCCCCGATGGGTCGTAGTACGGGTCGTTGAGGATCTGGATGACGGGCTGCCCGTTGATCCACATCTCCTCTTCTCCGTTGCTTTGGTTGACGTCGGCGACCTTGATGTGGATGCGTATCTGCGCCCACTGCCCTCTTGTCACGTCAGCACCGACGAAACCTGCGTGGTTCCCGTAGGTGCCTGTCTGATACGAGCTTGATGTGTCCGGATACAGGACAGTGTCATAATACCCCTGCGCGGTATTGTTGCCTTCGGTCCGGCCGATGTTCATGAAGTTGTCGCCGTTGGACCCTGTCGGCCACGTCTGGAATACCGCGCGCGGCATGCCTTGGTAGTTGTCCGCCCAGATGGTGAAGAACTTATCGTTCCCGGAGCTGGAAGGGACGCGCTGGTAGTACTTGTTCAGTCCGAGTCCTTCGTTCCCGCTCGGGAAGTAGATGTAGTACTCGAACCAGACCTCCTTGCTCGGCGTGAAGTTGAATCGTTGCTCGTCCGAGGCCTGCGAGGATAGGTTCGGGTTGTAGTTGTTGTATTCCAGACGAAGGCTTTTTGTTCCCGAATGCGCGAGCAGGCTCGAGACTCGCACGGTCACAACGCTTCCGAGCCACATGAAGTGCTGGTTCCCGGTTCCCGATACGTATGAACCGACAGCGTCGGACTCGAAGCCGTCGGAATACAGGGGCGTCGCGGCGGATGCGGAGGCGATGACGAACGATACGGGATAGTCGCTCGCGTCCGCGTTCCCCGACGTGTCTTCGCAGCGTATATAGTACGTGTAGGATTGACCGTCGTTGAGTCCCGAGACGGTCGTGGAATGCGATGTCCCACCGGTCGAGGAGAAGGTATTCGTCATGCTGCTGTATGCTGTTCCTGCTGCGGTGCTATATTTGCATGTCGCGCTCTCGTTCGTCGTGACGGTCAGTGTGGTGTTCGTCGTTCCTGCATTGAGCGTCCCTGTGGGCGTTCCGTTGCTAATTACGGGTGGTGTGGTGTCCAGCCATCCCGGGTCTTGCGTGTAGAACGAAAAGTCGTCGACGTAGATGTTCGTGTTGTTCGCGTACTGGTCGTTCGCCCATCCGAGGAGGTATCCGAGCCGCAGGTAGTTGTGGCTGCTGTTGAACGCGTCGTACAGCGGGTCTGTCGTGCTCTGGAACAGGAGTTTTCCGTTCTTCCAGAGCCGTACGATCCCGTTGTTCTGCCACATGTCCGCTACCTTGATCTCGATGCGTACTTGTGTCCATTTCCCGAGGTCCTTGTCGTTGGTCACGTTGATGAACGGATTCGCGTTCAGCTGCGTGGGCAGGTTGGGCGGTCCGTAGTCCATGTGATTGCTGCTCGGGTCGGTCCGCGCGGAGTCGATGCGCGTCCCGCCGGGAACTGACGGACTGCTCCACGTCTGGAACATCACTGATGGTTTTCCTCCTGGGACTCCTTCGTTGTAGTTCTCCGGCCAGACCGTCCAGAACTTGTTGTTCGTGTTGCTCCCGCCGTGCTGCGCGGCTGTTGGTTGCCAGAATGAGGCTCCCAGTCCGTTCTTCCCGTCGGGATAGTAGATGTAGAATTGCACCCAGTAGTGCGTCTCCGCAGGGTGGCTGAAGCGTTGTTCCGCGTTGGCTCCGCCGTTGTACCTGAATCGGAGGCTTTGCGTCCCTGTGTGCGCGACGGCGTTGGTCACGGTGATGCTGTTCCCGCCCCCTGCCCCGGCATTGCCCCAGAGCCAGCCGTTGTAGCCCCTTCCGGTGACGGTCTGTCCGACGCTGTAGTTCTCGAAGCTCGTGGTGTAGAGCGGGCTTCCGGTGCTCGTGTAGGTCTTTCCGAAGTCGTGTGCCACGTCGACGAGGTCGAAGATGTTGACCACGCCGTCGCCGTTCACGTCGGCGTTCCCGATGGTTCCTGCGTGGATGTTCTGCACGACAAACAGCAGGTCCTGCACGTTCACCACGCCGTCGTTGTTCAGGTCTCCGAAGCCCGCAGCGACCAATGATGCGCAGAGCGCCATCCCGAGAATGACCGCACCGAGGATAGTGACTGTGTTTCGCATGACCATTCCCGGGATTCACTGAATAAAAGCCTATTTGCAGATACATTCGTAATAATATAGTATTACGAAAGATAATGCTTTACTATGCGACCGATATCCGCACGGTATGCGTTTGCTCAACAATGTGCGCTTCACCGCCCTCAGCAAGGGCCTGACGGAGCGGCAGGCACTCGAGGCGCGCTTCGTGGAGTGGTTCGGCGAAGAGGCACGACCGCTCTTCGAGGAGCAAGACCTCGCCCAGGAAGGCATGAACACCCTCTATGCGAGCAAGCTCTGGATCGACAAGCAGCGATTCCTGCGCTTGTTCGTCGAGCGGCTGCAGGAGTTGCCAGAAGATGTGCGGGTGCGCCTGGTGCGCGAGACGACCCAGCGTCTCGATACGCGCCTCCACTACTCGTTCCGCTTCGACAAGAGAGCGTTCCTGGATGGAGAGTTGCGTCTCGCCGACAGGGGGGATGTCATCCAGGTGCGTTGCAACCTCGCAGCGCACCCGAAGAACGCGCAGAGCGCCGGAAGGGTCGTCGAAGAGCTGTTCAAGCCCGGCACATTTAAATAGCGCTTTCGCGGGTGCCAGATGAGGTGAGATCCGGCCAAGTCTCGATGGAATTCCTGCTCGTGACAGCGGTAGCCATGTTCATCCTGACGACCTCGGCCTTCTTCCTGTTCAGCTATACGCGCTCCTCGGAGAACCAGAACGCCTTCCAGCAGGCGGCGCAGGCAGGGTACAACATCGTCGACGAGGCTGCGAACGTCTACGTCTATGGAGCGGGCAGCTTCGTGACCGTCACCGCCACCATGCCGCAGAACCTCAAGCGCGTGTACACCGTCGAGAACGACACGCTTATCTTCGTGTTCGGCACCCAACACGGCGAGGTGGAGGTCCCCGTCTTCAGCACCGTGCCCATCAACGGCTCGTTCGCGGACGGCGCGGTCACCGATGTGAATTCGCCTCCCGTGGACGTGCATAGCGGGCGGACCTCCTACAAGGTCACCTCCATGGGGAAGTGGATCCTCATCAACCAGACTGGATGAGACGCGCGCAATCAGCGATAGAGTTCACGCTCATCACCACAGCGATGCTGCTCATCTTCTCGGTCGCGATCATCGTTGCGCAGAGCAGCTTCCTCAAGATCGCCAAGGACCAGTCCAACGCGGCCGTCGAGGCCCTCATGGACCAGGTCGAGACGGAGGTAACGCTCGCCGCCAAGGGAGGCGTCGGCTACTCGCGTACCTTCAGCCTTCCCGAAACAATCTCCGGCGATCCCTACTCCATCACCATCGACCAGGTCTCGCCGCCGGGCAGCGACGAGCTCGTCGTGATCGCGCAGGGCAAGGAGCATCTCCGTTTCCTCGCCTATGACGTGACCGGAAACGTCAAGAAAGGCAATAATACCATCCAGGGCGGGACGCCCATACGTATAAACTAGTCATCACCCTCGCATAGGACCAAAGCCTTTAAAACGCGCTTTGCGCATGCCCGAACGATGCAGCGCCGCGCGCAATCCTGGTCCACCGACGTCGTCCTCGGAGTCGTCATCTTCGGCTTCGTCGTCGTGGCCTTCACGAGCTTCGCCCTCCTCCAGAAACCGAGCGTCCAGCAGTTGCAGGGCAACGCCGAACGCGTCATGAACGAGCTGCAGCAATCGCAGGGCGCGCAGCCTCCCGTGCTCAACAACACGTCGCTCGACAATCAGAGCCTCGCCCAACTGTACGCGTCCGGGAATTACCAAACGATCCGGGACCAGCTCAAGATCAAGGGGAACTTCTGCATCTACGTCGAGGACCAGAGCGGTCAGGTCGTCTCTGTCGCGGGCAGGAACGGCTGGGGATCCAACGAGCTCCTGATCGGGGGAAAGCCCTGTGGCACTCCTCTTAGCTGAGCTCGCGTCCGCGCTCGGCGCGCCCGCCGGCGCGCTCATCGCGTACCTCGTCCCCGACGAGACGTCGTGGTACCCTTCGTATTTCCTGCTCGCCGGCGCTGTCTTCGCGGCTGTCGCCGGCGCGCTCTCGGGCTGGCTGGGGCTCGCTATCGCCGGCGTCCTCATCCTGAGCCTGACCAGGGCGTGGGTGCCCTTGCTTGCGGCCAGCGCCGGAGTGGTCGCCGTCCTCGGCTCGGTGACGGGTGTGGAGCTTCTCCTCCTCTCGCTCTTGTTCTGCGGGGGCTATCTCTATAGCCGGGGAGCGCGCCGCTCCCTCTGGTGGCTCGCCTTGATGCCAACGGTTATAATCCTCGCGTCGCTCCTGTCGCTATGAAGGATACGAAGGGTGTGCTGTGCGCGCTGCTCTCCAGTGGAAAGGACTCTGTCTACGCCATGCACCGGATGCGCCAGCAAGGCTATAGCATCGCGTGCTGCGGCACCGTCCACTCCCAGAACCCCGACTCCTACATGTATCACACGCCGCTCACGCACGCCGCAGCGCTCCAAGCAGAAGCCATGGGATTGCCGTGCCTCACGGTGGATACGGAAGGGGAGAAGGAGGAGGAGGTCGGCGCGCTGCGGACCCTGCTCATCCGGGCGAAAGACACCTACAACATCGACGGTGTTGTCGGTGGAGCGCTGTATTCCGAGTACCAGCGATCGCGCATCGCTGACGTCTGCGAGGAGCTCGGGCTCGAGCTGCACGCGCCGCTCTGGCATATGGGCCAGGAAAAAGAGGTGCGCGAGGTCCTCGCCGCGGGCTTCACCTTCGTGCTCACGAAAGTCGCCGCCGAGGGGCTCGATAAGGGGTGGTTGGGACGGCCCATCACCGAGAAGGATATCGACGTTCTCTCTGGAAAGCTCGGTCTCAACGTGGCCGGTGAGGGAGGCGAGTATGAGTCATTGGTGCTCGACGGCCCTGGCTTTCTGAAGCGCTTGGAGCTGTCGGGCGTGCGTGTGGAGTGTGAGGGCAGCGGCGGTTCCGGCGATGTCTGCCGGCTCTCTGCCGATGTCAGGCTAGTGGACAAGCCCTAGGTGCAGATTTATTAAGGCGAATCATTGGGGGATTGGTATGCGCCTTCAGCCCTCGTTGACGCCTGGCCAAGCGTGGAAACGGTTCTTCCTCGCCGCTGGAGCGATAGTCATCCTCGGGTTGCTCTGCGCGGCCGCGGGCCTTGCGTCGCCGCTCGCGGTCGTCATCGCCATGGTGGTCGCGCTCGCTACAGCAGCGTTCGCGGTGCGTTTCGGCTTTCGGCATCGCCAGAGCATCCTGTCGCACCCGTCGCGCACGGGTTACGCGCTCGCGGTCCTCGGCGTGCTCTTGGTCGTCCTCGCGATAACCGAGTGGA
Source organism: Candidatus Woesearchaeota archaeon (assembly GCA_046704725.1). Taxonomy (GTDB): domain Archaea; phylum Nanobdellota; class Nanobdellia; order Woesearchaeales; family SKIA01; genus SKIA01. Next base: position 164,097 of record JBJKRI010000003.1, read on the forward strand.
TTGTCGGCGAGCACGGCTCGTCCCAGGGTCTCGCGGCTTTCTCCGGTGTTGCTCTTGTCGCCTTCGGATTCACTTACCGGGGAGTGTTGGGGAACTGAGGGCGTCGATCGCCTCTGTGAGCGTTTTCACGGGGATGATGCGCATGTCCGGATATCGTGACGCGTCCACATCGGCCATGTTCTGCTCGGGCACGAAGAAGACCTGCACTCCCTTCCTGCTCGCGGCGTATGCCTTCAGGCCGGCGCCGTCCACGGGGACAACAGAACCGTTGGCGAGAAGCGTTCCTGTCCCGCTTACGGTCCGGTTCCGCGTGAGGTCTGTTCCCGTGAGTCGGCTGTACGCGTCGAGCGCGAGCAGGAGATCCCCGCTGGAGCCGTGGAACGCGCCGAGCGTGATGCTGATGTTGTCTTTGTTCTTCACGCGCTCATGCAGCGTCCCGCCGACAAGTCCGAGGCTCCCGTTCAGGATGGGGGTGGTCACGTTCAGTAGGTGATTGTCGCGCTTGACTTCGAGCGTGACGTTCCCGTTCCGGGGCAGGAGGCGCATCATGACGACCAGCTGGTCAACCGTGTCTGTGGCGATGCCGTCGATGCCGACGATGATATCCCCTTTCTCAAGACCGATCGCCGAGCTGTTCGGCGTCAGGCCTGCTACGGCGACGCCGTCGCCTTCGAGGGTGTAGCTCTCGTTCGCTGCGCGCAAGGCGGCGATGAGGGAGATGAGCGTGGAGTGCGCGTCGCTCGCGGATACGTGCTGGCTGTACTGCTCTGCCGAGACGTTCGGCCCGACGACCTCGTCGAGCGGGCGGATCTGCGCGTTGGGCGTCAGCAAGGCACGGACGAGCATGATCGGATTCGCGTCCACGGTCGGTGTGCTCGGCAACGTGACGCTCCGCTCGAAGATAGTGACTGGCGTGAGCAGGAATGTTCCGGTGTTCGGGTCGGAGACGTTCGAGGTGACGTACTTGGCGACGGGGACGGGGGTCCCTGGAGCGATGATGTACAGGTTGGTCGGTATCAGGTATAAGAGCGCGACGATGATGAGTGCGCACGCGATGGCGATTGACGCGCTGCGCGTGGTGAGCTTGCGTTTCAGGAACGGCTCCTTTCGTGCCACAGCGCCGCCACGGCGCGACGCTTTTTATGTGTAATGCACGTCTTTCTGCGTGCTCAGAAGAGCGGGCCTATTTGTTTCTCCTGCGTGATGGAAACATAGATATATGCCTGTCTTCTTTCGCGCGGCATGGGTAGCAGGATTGCGATAGTCGGTACGGGTGGACGAGAGCAGGCGTTGGAATGGATTCTCAAACAGAGCTCTTCTGTGGAACGTGTGGGATTGTATAAGACCCCGAATGCGGATTCGTTCACGGAGTTTGCGGACGGTTTGATGCAGGATGATATTGATCTTGCGGTTATCGGACCGGAGCAGCCGCTCGTGGGCGGGTTGACAGATGTGCTGCGTACCTATTCCTTGCCGACGTTCGGTCCGCAGCAGACCGCTGCAGAGCTGGTCGAGGGGAGCAAGATTGCCTCGGCGAATCTGATGGATGATTGTCTGATTCCTCAGGCTCATTGGTTGGTGGCTCGTGATTTAAATGGTGCTCGCGTCAATGCTGAGCGGCTCGGTTCGGCGCGTGGCGTCGTCTTTAAGGCAAACGGTCTACAAGGAGGTAAGGGTGTTCGCGTCTACGATTCGATTGATGAGGCGGTGCATGACGCTCCTGACTTCATTGATCGCTTCAGTACCCCGTTCCTTGTTTCTGAACGGATGTCCGGTCCGGAACTCTCATACTTCGCTATCAGCGACGGGATTAACGTGAGCACGATTCCTGTGCCTGTGCAGGACCACAAACGTTTGCTCGAAGATGACCTTGGTCCGAACACCGGCGGAATGGGAGCGTATTGTCCTGCTGACGTCACTGGTGATATCTGGGACCGCGACCTATTGACTGCATATGTGGATAAGCATATCATGACGCCGCTGATCTGGGGTTTGTCCAGGGGTTTGTCCGGAGGTGCGCCGTTCGTCGGGGTGGTGTACGCAGGACTGATGGTCACCCCTGGTGGCGTGAAGGTCGTGGAGTTCAACTGTCGCTTCGGCGATCCGGAGATCCAGGCGCTCACGCAGCTGCTCGATCCGGACCAGTTCTATCGCTTCATCGACGGTGCCGCGAGAGGAAAGATTCCGAGAGAGGACTGGATCATAAAATCGGGCGCTGCGATGAATGTCGTGCAGGCTTCGAATAAATACGCGATTCCAGGAGCAGAGGTGCCGAAAGGCCTTCCTATCCATGGACTGTCCGAAGCTCGCAATATCAAGGGATTGACGGTCTTCCTCCCTGGAGCGAAGCAGGTTGGGGATCAGTGGGTCACGAGCGGCGGGCGAGTGGTCAATTGCATCGGCTATAGTCCTCTCGGTCTGAAATCAGCCCAAGATATCGCGTATGCTGGTGTGAGAGCAATCTCCTTCGATGGCGAGCAACATCGTCCGGACATCGGACACCAGATGCTCGGGCGAGCATAGGACTCACCTGAGCGCTTCGTCCAAGAGTTCGGGGAATTCTGTCGTCCCCATGTCCCGTTCGGTGTAGTGCCCGTGCTTCGGCAGCGAGACGACTTTCATGTCGAGGTCGCCCTTGATGATGTCGAGGCTGCGCTTGCCGTGCTCCCGTTCATTGTCCGAGGTGAACGCGACGATGCTTCCCACGCGATCGTTGATTCCGGGGTCGATGTCGAACAGGCACAGTTCCCGTTCGGCATCCCGATCAGGGATCTTCCATGGCGCGACGAGGATGAGCTTCTTGGCTCGTCGTTTCGTCTCGCCGAGCCAGCGCAAGAGGAACGTGGTGCCGCAGCTGTGTCCGATGAGGACCGTGTCCTCAGTCACTCTCTCCTCCGGGAATGCTTGCTTGAACCGTTCGTATTCTGGCTTCCATGGCTCGGGCATCAACGGCGCGTATGTCTTCACGCCATGCTTCTCGAGCTCGGCCTTGAGCCAGGGCATCCAGTGCTTGTCGTAGGTGCGCGTCTTCGGGTCGGTCTCCGGACGGCCCGGGCATCCGTGGACGATGATGCAGTTCATGGTTGACGCTTCCGGATTGAATGATAAAAAACCTATTCCCTTCAGAGCCTGGTCTCGTCCGACTGCTTGACGCGGGCCTTCTTGGTCATCTTGTTCGTGCTCACGTACGCGAGCACGTCCACGTCCGGGTCGAACAGTTCGATCATGTCGAGGTCCTTTCGCGGGAACAATCGCGCCCCTTCGAGTTCCTCTCCATCCTGCAGCCGCGCTTTGAGCTTGTCGTACTCCTCTTGCGGCAAGAAGAAGTCCAGGTCCCCGACGTGATGCCGGTAGGGGTCGGGACGTCGGATGTACAGGTGGGTGTACGTCGTCTCGGGGATGTCGTCGTGGGCGGGGATGACGATGGGTTCGAGCAGCTCGAAGTATTTCTGGTCGGGATCGTCCGAGGGCACGGTCAATTGCTTGCGTATCTCAACGAGTTTTTCGTACTCGTCATCATAATGGCAGAAGACGCCCATGTTCCCCGCGTTGGCGAGGTACTTTCCGAAGTTGCGCTTGCAGAGCGCGTGGCACTCTAAGTGGATGTGCTCGATCGCTTTGCGCAGCGCCTGCTCGTCGGTGATGGGACTGAACCGGTACAGCCGCATGACCGCGCTTTGCTGCCGTGATACTTAATCCCTTCCATCAGGCGATGGAGACGGGGTGCTTGCCCTGGACGGGGATTTCTTCCACAGCGTCCTGTAGTGTTTCTCGTAGGCGCTGATCATCTCCTTGTTCTCGCTCACAATCACTTGCAGTTGCTCTTCGGTGTAGATGAAGGTGACCACGCGCTCTTTCGAGCCGACGACGCATGCTGGTCCGAGGAGTTCGCGCTCCAGGAATCGGATGTGGAAGTCCTCTTGCTCCATCGATCGCAATCCGAAGTATTTCCTCGATGATTCGTCGGCGTAGCTGATGAATCGTGCCGGGATGTTGCGTTTCCTCCGGAGCACGTGCCATCGGTTCGAGAATTCCCGTCCGTATATCTGCGCGAGTTGGTATGAGAATCCGTATCCCCAGAGTCTTTTCGCGCCGTCGAGCAGTTCCATCCATGCTTTCTGGATTCCTGCGCTGCCTGCGTAGATCCGCACGTCTCTCTCCCAGATGCTTTCGAAGAGCATTGTGGCGTTCTTCGCGACTTCCTCGCTGTCTATCAGTACTGCGACAGGCACGTCGGTCCAGGTAACTGTGACCACGCCCTTGTCGAAGATGAATTCTGTGGTGAGTGATTGCTCTTGTTCCGAAAGCAGTTTCGTGCTGGCGCCTGGGAGTTCCACGCCGTCCGACGTCAAGAGTCTGGCTCGCACGCCTCTTTCTTTCGCGCGGTTCGCGAATGTGTTGATGAAGACTGGTAGGGCGTTCTGGAATCCTTTCACCGATCCGCTGATGAGCGCTTCCTGTGTGTCTTCGAGTTCTCGCCTGAGCACGGTCCGCACTCCTTTCGCCGAGGAGAACACTTCTACGAGCGGTTCTTTCGGAGCGTGTTCCTTGTAGCTCTCCAGCGTCTTCACTGTTTCGCGTAGTCGTTCTTCCCGTTCCTCGAGTATCGTGAGCAATTGTTTGGGGGGTGCGGCCCTGAACGACTTGCGCGAGCCTTGTTTCACGTAGCTCACCAGCCCCATCTCTTCGAGACGGGCGAGCCTGTCGTACACGAAGCTCCTGTTCCTGTCGATGCGTTTCGCCAGCTCCGATGCGGAGGTCTCTCCGCTCTTGATGAGCTGCGTGTACAGCTCTATTTCGGCTTCGGAGAGGCCTAGTTCGCTCAGCGCATCCATTGTTGTGCGATTATAAGACAACAACATTTAATGTATTGCAGTCACTAATAGGTAGTTATGATTCCGCGTCTGAAACGCTACAAAGGGTTCATCGACAACGAGTATGTCCCTCGCCTGGAACGCAGCAAGGAATACGAGATCGGTGTCATACACGATGCCATCCGAAAGAAGGTCGACGCCCACGCGTACGACACGATATTGTTCACGGGCATGGGATGCTCGGCCATCGTCTCCGACCTCATAAAGGGGTTGTTCGCGCACAAGAGGATCCCCCTACACGTGGAGGTCATTAACGACTACGAGATCGACTATCTGCTTGACACGGACGAGCTCGCAAGAGGCAAGACGCTGGTGATCATCAGTTCGTACTCGGGGCACTCGAAAGAACCGATACGCGCGTACCACAGGCTCAAGCGGCACACGGACGACATCATATTCCTCACGTCCGGCGGCAGGCTTGGGAGCATCAGCGAGAAGGAGAACGTCTCCATCATCTACTGGCGGCTCGTCGATCCCGACCGCGAGTACCCGCTCTTCCATGCCCCGCAATACCTCAGCATCATGCTCGACATCTTCTATCGCATGGGCCTGATAGACACGAACTACGAAAAGGAGATCCACGAGGCCGCACGCTATGTCGAGGAGCGCTTCACCGAGCAGGAGGAGTTGACAGCCCAAGCGCTCGCAGAGCAGCTCCACGGCCACAACGTGATACTCATCGCGAACCCGAAATGGTACTTGTCGCTGCTCAAGCTCGCGAAGATGCATATCAACGAGATTGCCATGGCGCCGTGCCACCGCAACTACATCCACGAGTTCGGCCACAGCGAGGTGGCCACATTGACGAGCCCGAAGCAGAAGCAGGCGGTGTGGTTCTTCATCGACGGCGATGACGACGACTACACCAAGGAGAAAGTGGATACGATGACTGCGCTGCTGACAAAAGAGGTCCCGCAGAACGAGCACGTGACGGTGGCCAAGACGCGGCTGGACCAGGACGGCTTTTTCAAGCAGCTCTTCTTCACGCTGCAGTTCGTCCAATACACGAGCTACTTCCTGGGCGTCCTCAGCGGTCACGAGTCGAGGGAGCTCATCTCGACCGCTGCCGGGAATCCGTGGTACAACCAGGCGACCATCCGGAAGGAATCTGCCGAGCAGTGATTTGGCCCGTCAGCCACCTCGCCTCTTCGGTGAAGCAGTATTTATTGCTGTCGATGGGCGCATCGACTTGTTGAGGTCTCTACGGGAGCTCGCTGAGCACTGTGTTCGGTTGGGAGATCAAGAAGACGACCATGGCGTGTCCCATCGCGTGGAACACGATGATGGATTCCGCTTCGTTGCTGTCTGCGAGCAATCGCTGTCCTTCGTCGAAGTAGATGCTCTGCCACAGGTCGTTGATGCGCGCGAACTGTCTTGTGTCTTTCTTCGCGTGCATCTCGAGGAATATCTTGAACATGGAGAGCGACTTTCGAAGGAGCTTATTGACTTCCTCGCGTACCGGCTCTTTCTCGAGCCTGGAGCGCTTGGTGAAGATGTAGTACACGTGGTATGCAGCGATGATGACGCGCTCGAGCAGCAGGTCGAGGAACACTTCGTCGCTGCGAGACATGAAAGGCGTCTTGTGTATCGCGCGCCGGCAGAACAGGGAGTAGCGCCTGCAGTCCCTGATGAACTGCTCGATCGCTGTCGTGTCGGAGAACGCGTCGTTTTCGACGGCCGTGAGCAGCAATTCGTGGCCGTAGAGGACGACGTTGAAAAAGCGCTTTTGTATCGTCCGGACCTCCTGCGCCGTCGGCATCGCCGTCTCGCGCACGATGCACCGTCCTTTCCCTTGCTCCACGATCTCGTAGCCGATGAGGTTCGCCACCGTCTCCTGGATGGTTTCCATCGCGTCGGGATCCATGAACGCGATATCGAGTTCGTCGGTCCCGCGCAGGTAGTTGTTCTCGATCATGATCCGGTAGTAGTCGGCGATGCCCTTCTCCAGACGCAGCTTTTCGCGTGTGGACGCTGTCTGCGGCTCCGCGGAGACGATCAGGGAGGCGTTCTTTTCTGCGACCTCCACTTCGCTCGCTTCCTCGAGATGATATTCTCGTATCCAGCGTATGGGTAGCGTGATCGTGTAGGCGGATTTCTGTCGTATGAGCTTCCTGCGCATGGATCTGCACTCTTCGTTCGATTGATATACGTTTCGTATATTTACTATGGGACTCATATAAATTGTTAATGATGCTACGATATGGTGATGAACATACTCGGTGTGAATGACTTTTCTGGACACGATGTCAGCGCGGCGCTCGTGAGCGCAACTCAAGAGGGCTTGCGCATAGTCGGTGCGAGCGATGAGGAACGGTTTTCCAATCGGAAGCACCATCCTGGATTCTATAATGGAGGAACAGGTCCAGACAATACGTTAAGATGGCTCCGTGATTATGGTCCTGTCGATAGTTTTGCCCTCGCATGGGATATGGACATGGATGCGTGGCGTCACCACAAAACAGAGCTGCTCAAAGTCCATCATGCCTGTGGAAGCCGCCTCGACGAGCGCATCAGTGCTGCGCTTCGGTCCATACGTGACTGGAGCCGAAGGCGAACACGATCCCTTGAGACGCTGGAAATCTTCGCGCCCGTAACTGCTGTCCCACACCATCGTGCGCACGCGAGCCTCAGCTACCGCACGTCTCCCTATGATGAGGCCCTTGTCGTCGTGATGGACGGCGCGGGAGAAGCGGTATCGACATCGGTCTTCATGGGGCGGGGCAATACCCTCACCGAGTTGGCGAACTACCCGATCAGCCAGTCGCTCGGAACCGCGTACAGCATCGTGACCGAATTGCTCGGCTTCGAACATCACAATGAAGGAAAGACCATGGGGCTCGCGCCCTACGGCGAGCCGATGAAAGAGCCTCTTCTCACGTATGACGTTCAACATGATGAATTTCGGATCAACACGGAACGGATCTCTGAACTACAGAGATACAATCGCAAACCCGCAGGACGGATAACGCTGCTCCACAAGGATATCGCGGCGACACTGCAGGCCAATCTTACGACAGCAGTCCTGCGGTTCGTGGAAAAGTGGGTGTCCCGCACGGGCTGCCGGACGGTGTGCCTCGGCGGAGGCATCACGCTCAACTGCAAGACGAACGGCGAACTCTACAGATCGGGTGTCGTCGATAAAATGTTCGTCCCTCCCGCATCGAACGACTCTGGCACATCGCTTGGAGCCGCTCTGGAACAGATGTCAGAGATAGTTCCCCAGTTCGCGCTCGACGTGAAGCGCGCTGATTTCGGCTACCGTGCGGAAGACGTCAAAGGATTGGTTGAATTGGAGGGAAGGCCATACGAACAGATTTCGCGACCAGAGCTACGGATGGTCGACGATATCCTTTCGGGACGGATAATCGCTGTGTACAATGGAGCCGCGGAGTTCGGTCCGCGCGCTCTTGGTCACCGGTCGATTCTCGCAGACCCATCCGATAAGACTGTGGTGAAACGGCTCAATTCGTCCGTAAAGCGTCGCGAGTGCTGGCGTCCGTACGGCGTAATGCTCCTCGCCGAAGATACGCCTCAGCTCTTCGGTCGCGCCTATGACGCGCCGTTCATGAACCTCGCTGTGCGAGCGACGCCGCTCGCGGATAGCCCTCTTGGGGGAGTCATCCACGTCGACGGGTCGGTGCGGATACAGACGGTCGACCACAATCAGCCGTTCCAGTACCGTTTGCTTCAGGAGATGAAGAGACGCACAGGATGGGGTGCGGTGGTCAATACCTCGCTCAACCCTCCCGGACGGCCCATCGCGAACCCGCCTGCCGACGCGTTTTGTATTTTTGACACGACCGGCATAGATGCGCTGTACGTTGATGACTTCCGCACGAGCAAGAAGGCATGATGAATCGCCGCATCCTCCGGAATCTAGACGGTACGCTCATCAGGTGGAAACGCATGAGACACTATGCGAAGCTGTTCCGGAATCCCTGCGGGAACTCCCAAGCGGGGTTCCTCAAGAAAGCCGTGCTCTACCTGCATGTAGCGGACCTTGGAGGGGATTACGCGGAGTTCGGCGTGTATCGTGGCGAGACGCTCGCGACTGCGTATCACTTCACGCGCCAACCCAATCGCTTGCCCCACCAGGCCAATACGCTTGGCGGGATGCGCTTTTTCGCCTTCGACTCGTTCGAGGGGCTTCCTGCGCCGACGGGCCTTGACGCGCTGGGCTTCCGTTCGCGTGATTTCCACGAGGGCGCGTACGCGTGCGACGAAGAGCGTTTTCGCAAGAACCTGCGACGCCGGCATGTGGATCTGTCCCGGGTGGTCACGGTTCCCGGCTGGTTCTCAGAGACATTGACGACTAATCGTGACTACGGGCTTTCGCGCGTTGCGCTCGCCTTCATCGATTGCGATCTCTACGAATCGACAGTGCCTGTCCTCGATTTCCTCACGGAGCGTCTGGTCGACGGCAGCATCGTCGCTTTCGACGACTGGTACGCTTTCCGCGGGAATCCTGCGAAGGGCCAGCAGCGTGCCTTCGCTGAATGGCGCAGACGCGAGCAAGACCTAGAAATGACACAGTTCCAGAAGTTCGGATGGCACGGAAACTCGTTCATCATCAACAGAGCAGCTTGATCGTTCGGGTTTCCTTCATGCTCCCGCGGGGATTCGAACCCCGGGCTTACCCTCCGCAGGGGTAAATCATATCCAGGCTAGACTACGGGAGCGTTGTGTTGCGGACTTGTCCGGCGTATAAAAAGATGCGCCTCTGCATCGTGTTGTTTGTGTTGCGCGCACGCGTCTCACGACAAAGCTTAAATACGACCGTCCGGGTATCGGAAGTGGGGGTAACGTGATGGTTGCTTCGAACCTCACCGCAAGGTTTTTATACAAACCATCACAACCTTTCAAACAGCATCAATCGAAAAGGGACATCGTGATGTATATGTTCCAAACGGTGTAACAGAATGGCAAGGCAAAAACGCATCTTCGACGTTCTCTTCCGGGAAAAGCCCGTGATGATGCTCGTCGCCTTGCTCAATTCCACCAAAGACATGTACGCTTCCACACTGGCGAAACAGGTGGACTGCACGTACAGCCACGTCGTCAAGATCCTGCAGGAGATGAACAAGGCGGGCCTTGTCGCGTTCAACCGGCAAGGACGCCTGAAGATACTCACCCTGACAAAGAAGGGGCAGGACGTGGCGAAGAATCTCGAGAGCGTCCGCCAGACGCTGTAGACCGGTCGCTGTCTTCGCATACAGTCTTGTACGAGAGGTGGATAACTGTTCTACTTCACGTCGAAGCGGGTGATCTCGAGGAACTCCTTGCCCGTCTTCATGTGGTAGTCCGCGTTCTCGTTGAACTGGCACAGCTTGGTGATGATCTGCGGCAGCAGGATCTTGTTGCCCCTGTACTCCAACGCCGTGATGATCTCCTGGTCCGAGTCGGCCTCCTGCAGGCCTTCCATGATCTCTTTCGTACCGGCGCGCGCGACCTTCTTGCGCCGCTTGTCCGACCGCTCCCGTAGGAACGACGCGATGCCGTTCGCCACGTCCTTCTCGGTCGTCTTGGTCACGAGCTGCAATCCAGGGGACAGGTTCACCTCGAGCACCAACGGCCCGCGGTGAGATATCAGAAGGTCGACGCCGGCGATATCCGCTCCGACCGCTTGCGCGGCGCGGATGCACAATTGTTTCGTGGCGGCGTCGAGCTCGAGCTTCTCGCCGTGCCCGCCGCTGTGCAGGTTGGCGCGGATGTCGTGGTCGCTCGCCACGCGCTGGTACGACGCGACGACCTTGTCGCCGCACACGATCGCTCGCACGTCACGCCCGCCCGTCTCGATGAACTCCTGGATGAGGAACGGCTGTCGCAACGCCGACAACGCATCGAGTATCCCGTTCGCCACGATCTCGCTGTCCGCGTAGATCACTCCTTTTCCTCCCGTGCCGTTCGGGAACTTGAGTATGATAGGGTATGTGAGCTTCTGCAATAATCCTTTCGCGCCATCGATGGTCGAGACGATGTAGGTCGTCGGCATCGGTACGCCCGCTTGGTGCAGCGCCAATTGAGTCAGCAGTTTGTCGTGTCCGATGGTGAATGCCGTCGAGCGGATCGGCATGTAGCAGCCGCGTTCCATGATCGCGGTCACCGACTCCAGTAATTGCGCGTAGCGGAAGCTCCCTTTCGCGTAGATGCAGTCGTAGCGTGGGATGCGCTCCCCGTTGTGCAGCACTTCGGACTTGTCGCCGGAGAAGCTCACCTCCATGTCTCGCAGGTCGAGCACGTCCACCTCGTCGAAGTGGCGCTTGAGCGCTTCGGCCGTCCATTTGCTCGACGTGCTCCCCAGGCTGATGAGCGCGACCGATGTCATCGTTTCCCTCCTTTGTTCGGGTTGATGAGGAAGCCCTGCTTGAGCACGTCCTGCCCGATGAGCATGCGATACGTCATGTGGCTGCGGTCGGCGAGGCTGAAGAGTCCTTCGACTCTCTTCCCGCCGAGCTCGATGGTGCAGCGGACCACGGGGCGCACCTTCTTGCCGTTCGCGCTCTTCACGGTCATCACCCGCTCGATGGGTCCGAGCGAGAGCTCCGCTGCGAGCGACGCGTCCATGCTGCTCGTCTCTGCTCCCGTGTCGATGCGCGCGAGCACCTCTTCTTGCGCGTCGTGGTCGTGGACGATGATATGCTCGGTGAGGCCGAGGATGACGGGTTTCTCGCTCATGACGCAAGGCACGCACGCTCCGTTTTTAAACGTGCCTGCGGGTCTTTTATACACTGGGTGCGTGTTATCGCTGATGGCGCGCTTTGAGCAGCCTTCGGATGCGGTCCGTCCCCTTCTCGCCTACGCACACGCCGATTTCGACCGTTTTTCCCTGCTCCCTGGGCCGGAGGGCGGGCAGGTCCCGTACAAGAAGGTGCTTGAGTGGCGCGTGAGCATCGTCCCGCTCACGAGAGTGAGAAAATCGCTCTTGCCTCCTGGCCTGAAGACCATCTACATCGTCCATGGCTCCGAGGAGGGTCTTGTCCGTGCCACGTTCAGGCGGGTGATCCGTGTTTCGGCCCTCGACGATTTCGTGCGGAACGAACCCGATATTCAGGTGGTCGGGATGGGTGACTACAGTCATGGGGACCAGCGTCTGCTCTATGTCGACGGCTCTGGGACCCGGTGCAATATCCCGTATCGACATTTGCTGGACGTACGGCTCGAGAGGGCTCTCGCGCTCGTCGACATGATCGCGGATCCGGGGCGAAGATTGCTCGGCGGCGTTCCTGAGGAGAGCTTCTCTATCCCGCAGCGGTATGCCAAGGCGTTCGCGGACGGCATCGACCCGATCCTCCTTCGATGAGGCTTACAGCAGCGGTAGTTCTCGCGTGATGGGATCCACATCCTCCTCGTTTGCGGGCCCGATCGCGCCGCACGTGACCGTGCCCGGAGCGACCACGGTCTTGCCCGCGTCCGTGATGACCGCCGTCGCAAGCCCTGCATCCTTGGCCTGCTGGATGTAGCGGTACAGCTCATCCTCGGACGACACTTTCACGACGATCTTCGCCATGCCCTCGGATCGCCAGGCGGCGTATTCCTCCTTGCTCGCGCGGTGCGCCGCTTCGACCGCTGCGTGCGCTCCCTGCGCCACCGCCTTGCCGGGAGGGAGCTTGAGGTCTTTTCTGATGAGGATGACCTGCTTGTGCATGTCCATTCAGAACCGCTTTCCCATAAAAAACCCGCAGGTTGAAAAGACGCTCCAAGTTCCCCACGATGCGGGTCCTGCGGCTCTTAAGCGCCCCGAGCATGGCTCCGGCCGGCGAGGACGCGGCGTGAGTGGCCGCAGGAGCCCGCAATCCTTATAACGGCAAAAGCCGTCCCGCGGATATGGATCTCTGGTGGTTCTGGATGCTCGTGGGCGTCGTCTTGCTCGTCGCTGGCGTCTGGCTCATGGCGGATTTCATCGTGCAGTTCGCCAAGCTCATCGTCGGGCTCATCTTCTTCGTCATCGGCCTGCAATTGCTCGCCGGCGCAAGGCACCCCAAGATCCGTGTGCGCTAGACCGGAAGGCATATAATCTCTGCTATAGTCTATAGTTTCATGGTGACCACGATTCAGCTCGATGAGTCCACCCGCAACCGCTTGGCTTCATTGAAGGGCTCTCGGACCTACGACGAGGTGATCCGGGAATTGCTCGACCGCAAGCAAGGCAAGCCGTCGCGCTTCGGTGTGCACCCCCGCCTGCGTTGGCGTTCCACGGACCGTATGAGGTTCCGCGATGAGTGAGTACGCCATAGACAGTTCTGTATGGATAGCGTATCTCGAGGGTCGTGAAGATGTGCGCGGATTCATCGAGGAGCAGAGCTTGCGCACGTGTGCCATCGCCATCGCGGAGGTCGCTGGGAGCGTGCTGCATTCCGGCAGCGATCCCACGGCGGATGTCGAGTTCATCCGCACCGTCGCGCGCGTCGTCCCCGTCGACGACCGGATCGCGGAGCGTGCCTCTCTCCTGCAGGAACGGCAGCGCAAGAGGCGTCCGAAGTTCGGTCTCGCCGATGCGATCCACTATGAATCGGCCGGGGATGCCACGTTCCTCACGCTCGACCATGACTTTGCTGGCCTGAAGGGTGTGAAAGTCCTCTCACGTGGTTAGGCCGAGCCGCTTGATCGCCCCGCAGTGATCGCACGTCAATACGCGTCGCTTGTCGTGCACGCGCACCGTGCAGGTCTTTCCCGGGACCAGCAGCGTGTCGCATTTCAGGCAGAAGGTGCGTTTCTCGTCCGCGATGCGGATGTTGTGCTTCGTCGCCATGTCCCGCAGCATGGCGATGGCTCGTCTGCTCTGCTTCGGGTCGTCCTCCAACCGTTCTTTCGCGAGATGATAGAGATAGTTGATACGCTCCTTGGCGATGCGCGTCGCTCTCTGCGTGTCCGGACGGGCCATGAAGCAGATACGCTCGCGGAGCATAAGAGCGTATTGGTTCGGAACACGTAAATACGGGCACGCTCCTCCCTCGGTATGGACGCGCTCGACGTTTTCACAGGGGAGTTCACGACAAGGACCGTCCCGCACCGCACGGTCAAGGGCTCCTGCTATCTCGATGCGCCCCTTTTGGCCGTGGACGCGCCGCTCTTGTACACGAGCGTCCTGCTCGGCCGTCTGCGTATGGATTCCTTCAAGCCCAGCCTGCCATTGCTGGATCTTCTCGGACCGCTCACGGAGCGCAAGGCGGTCGTGAACGACAAGGCTGCCTGGCTGTTCATCTGCGGAAAGAACATCCTCAAGGAGGGCATCGTCTCGCTCTCGCACAAGCAAGGCCACGTCCTGGTCTGCAACACGCGCGACGAGGTCCTGGGCTATGGCAAGGTGACTGGAGCGGGCATCACCAACAAGCTCGACAGAGGCGATTTCCTCCGGAGGAAGCGATGAGGATCGGCCTCGACCTGGATGGAACGCTCGCGCAGATGTGGGAGCGCATGACGCGTGAGCTGCAGGAGGCTGGCCATCCGGTCGAGTACGAGCAGTTCTATCCCCAAGCAGGCTATGCTCCTGTGCTGACCGCGGAAGAGACGCGGAGGTTCTATGCCGATCACCGGTCCTTGCTGCGACGCTCCTACGATATCTATCCCGGCGTCCGCGCCGTGCTCGACCTGCTCTCGGACAACGAGTTCGTCGCGGTGACCACACGGGTCACCGAGGAGGAGCCGTGCCCGGATACGGTCTTCTGGATCGGCAAGCACGCCCTTCCCATACCTCAGGTCGTCCATTCCGCGGACAAGGCCGCGAGCTGCCGGAAAGAGGGTGTCGATGTCCTCATCGAGGATACTGCCGAGGAGGCGTTGAAGGTCGCTGAAGCGGGCGTTCCCGTATTCTTGTTCGACAAGCACTACAACCGTCACGTGGACCATCCGTTGGTCACCCGCTTCACGCATTGGGTGGAAGTCCCTCGGATGGTCCGGCAGATGCAGGACGATTAGCGCAATGCCGAAACCGCGGGCAGTTCCTCGCCGCCGATGAGCGTGAGGGTCGCTCCCCCGCCGATGCTCACGTGCGACATCTTGTCCGCGAGGCCGAGCATGTGCACGGCCGCTCCGGAGTCGCCGCCCCCGACGAGCGTGTATGCCTTGCTCCGCGCCAATGCCTCGGCGATCTCTTGCGTCCCGCGTCGGTAGGGTGCCCATTCGAATACGCCGACGGGCCCGCCCCAGACGACGGTGCCCGCATGCTCGATCGCCTCTGTGTATCGGGCCAGTGTTTGCGAGCCGACATCCATGATGACCCATTGCGGCGGAATCTCCTTGAGCGGGACTTCCCGATGGTCCGCGTGCTCGGAGAACGCGCTGGCTGCGACGACATCCACGGGGAGCAGGAACTTCTCCTCGGCGTCCCGCAGGAATTCGCCGGCGATCTCGAGGCTGCGCTCGTCCACCTTGCTGGCCCGCACGTCCGCTCCCGACGCCTTGAGGAATGTGTTGGCGAGCACGCCGCCCACGATGATATTGTCCGCGTCCGCGAGCAGATGGTTTATGGCGCCGATCTTGTCCGCTTTGGCGCCGCCGACGATGAGGATGAATGGCCGTTTGGGATTCTCCAGAGCGTGCTTGACCGCGTCGTGCTCTTTTCGCAGGCTCTCTCCAGCGCCGCTCGGCAGCAACGTCGGCAACACCGTGTTGAGCGCGGAGGCGCGGTGCGCGTCCGGATAGTCGTCGTTCACGTACGCTTGCGCCAGGCGTGCGAGCTCGCGCGCGAATCCCGGGTCCGCTTCCTGCTCGCGCGGGTCGTATCGCACGTTCTCGAGCATCGCGACAGCGGGCTTTCCCAACCCTTGCACTTCTTTTTCCGCTTCGGCACCGACCACTGCGGCGATGTGCTTGACTGGTTTTCCCAATAGTTGCGAGAGCCGTGCCGCGATGGGTTTCGTCGAGAGCGCCGGATCAGTTCCTTTCGGGCGTCCCACATGGCCCACGAGCACGATAGCGCATCCTCTCTCGAGCAGCGCCTCTATGGTGGGTATGCTCGCGCGCAGTCGTTCGTCGTCTTGCACCTTGCCTTCGTTGAGCGGTACGTCCAGGCTCATCTGCATGAGGACGGTCTTCCCTGCGAGATCGATCTCTGTGTAGCTGCGCACGGGCTTTCGCGCATCGCGGCGTTTAATAAATGCTCCGTCCGATGCGGACATGCATATGTATTGGCTTACATATGGATGCGTCGGGAATTATGTGTATTTCCGACAGGTATATATGGAAGACGCGTATGCCCCTGATATGGAGCGCAAGCTCGTCAAGCACGGACCCTCGACGTTCATGGTCTCCCTGCCCAAGCGTTGGGTGGACATGCACGACTTCTCCAAGGGGGATTCGATCACCTACGACGAACGCCCGGAGGCCGTCACGTTCTTCGCCCCGGAGCGCTCGCCGGAAGGGGGCAGCATCGAGGTCGATATGAGCGGCCTGGACCGTACCTCGATCATGTTCCAGTTGCGCGCCCTCTACCGCCGCGGATTCTCGGATATCACCGTCCGCTTCTCCTCGCCGCAGGTGATGCATCACCGGACCGGCAAGAACTCGCGCGTCTCTTCCATCGTCCTCGAAGAGGTGCGTCGCCTCATCGGCATCGAGATCTCCTCGCACAGCAAGAGCACGATCGTGCTAAAGCAGCTCGCCGAGCCGACCTCCGAGGAATTGCGGCCCAGCATGCGTCGTGCGTTCTTCCTCCTCAAGGAGGCGTACGTCGATCTTGTCGACGCGCTCCAGAGCAAGGACCTCGTGGAGCTCGGATCGATCGAGGAGAAGCACGACGCCATCACCAAACTCGTGAGCTATTGCCTGCGCGTGCTGCATCAGACGCACCATGAGGAGAACCGTCCGTACTTGATGCACGCGCTCATGCAGCTCGACCTCATCGTCGATCTGCTCAAGTATTTCGTGCGCGACCTGCAGGCGCGCAGCCAGTCCCTCGGGAAGGATTCTATCGGGGTGTTGCGCGACATCGGCTCGCTCAACGATCTCGTGGAGAAGATGTACTTCTCGTGGGATAACACCGTCGCCAACACCTTCAACCAGCGTCGAGAGGAGGCCAAGAGCGACGCTCGCGCGGCGTCCGGCACGGAGAAGGAGCACGTCGCGTATCTCCTTCCGCTCCTAGAGATGTATCGCGATCTCGTCGAAACCAGGATGTGCATGACCAAGGAGCTGTTCAGCGCCGAGCATGCTCGATAGCGAGCAGGAGCCGGCGATGCGCATCCAGCACTTCGTCGGCGGCTTTCGCGGTCTGTTCCGGGAACGAATAGAGTATGGGTGTGTAGAGCGGATGCCGTTCCTGCGCTTCCGGCGGTTCTTGCGGTTCCCTTTCTCGTCGTTCCAGTAGTTCGCGAGCCCGATCCTCGTTCGCGAGCGATCGTTGGATGTCGAAGACCTGGACGTTTGGGAATCGGAGCTGTAGCTTACGGATAGCGTCCTTGCTCCGTGTGGTTATCATGGAGACCGCTCCTTTCTTCGGGACGGTCTCGACCCCGTATTCGTATCCTTCCTCCGCATAGGTGAACATGAATGCATCGCGTTTCGTATCGAACGCTTCTGGGCTCACATGGTAGAATCCGCTCGGCCTTCCCGCTCGTTCCTCCTGCCGTTTCGGTCGTGCCGTTGTCCGCGGCATCAACAGGTGCCACGCATTATAGTGCGATAGGAAACTGTTCGCGATGAGTGTCTTTCCGCTGCCTTTCGGGCCATAGATAGCCAGGATGATGGTCGGGT
Source organism: Candidatus Woesearchaeota archaeon (assembly GCA_046704725.1). Lineage (GTDB taxonomy): Archaea > Nanobdellota > Nanobdellia > Woesearchaeales > SKIA01 > SKIA01. The sequence goes on from JBJKRI010000003.1 coordinate 181,661, forward strand.
ATTCGTCGTCGATCTTCGGAAAATTTCGGGCTTTTCGCTCGCGCACGATCAGACGTTCCACGCGCTTCTCGAGGTCTTCCCGTTTTGTCATGATGTGATGGACGAATCCTCTCTCGAAATCACGGAGCAGCCCGGTCTCGTTGCTTCCGGTGCGATATGCCCTGCTGGCGTGGGGCCGTGCCATCTGTGCCTGGCGGAGCACTTCTTGTCCGTCCGCTGTCGCGTCCGCGAGGACCAGGTCGAAGTTCTGTAGTCGCAGCACTTGACGAGCGCGTTGGAACTCGTGCGTGCCGAGGATATTCCTATAGCCCGCGTTCGTCAATTCCTCGAACGCGTCGCCGAGCGATTTTGTGTCCGCGTCGTAGATGAGTATTCTCCGGTCGCGGTCTTCCGCTTGCGCATCGCCGAGGATCATGTGTACGATCACCTCCGGGTCGCTGTTCAGGCCGAGGAGCTGGTGCTCGAAAAGACCCGCCGCGAACCGGTCCTCCGGCGAGACGGTCGTTGGCAGGAAGTACGCATCCACTCCGTACCATCGTAGCGTCCCTCCGATTCCTCCCTGGTCGTCCGCGCTCACTATGGCCGCGAAATAGCGATGCTCATCGAGCCTCTGGTCGAGGGCGGCGTCTGCCGTGGAATATCTGTCCACCGCGTATCCTGCTTTCTGGAATTGGTCCGCCGTCTCCTCCAATAGCACGTCCGTGAGCCCTTTGCGTTCTGGATCGCTGAGCATGAGGATGCGTGGTTCCGCATCCCTATAGCGCGTTTCCTGATGGAGCGTTTTGAGTGCTTCGGGTGTCACCATGTGGACATTCTCGGCGGTGTAGTGCATCCCGCGGGAGTTCAGGACGTATATCGGAGGGGGGAAGCGCTGCTCTCGCTTGGCCAGGCTATTGATCATGTTGATGACCTCAACGGCATCGGCGGCATCAGCGTCCACGCCGACGATCCCTCTATCGTCCCGAACGGCTCTACTGAGGAATGTTTGCAGCAATTCGCCCTCAGAAGGATGTTCGGGCGTTAGGCTCTGCATATCGGCGATGGACAGCACGGAGTCGCCGTATGGTCCGCTCGTAACGAGGTACGCGGTCCGCTTCTCCACGATGAAGAGAAAGAGCCTGCCCTTTATATTCTCGAGTCTATAGACTCGCTATCAGGTCGACCAAGCGGTTGGAGTAGCCCCATTCGTTGTCGTACCACGCGAGCAGCTTGATGGTGCGTTTTTGCAGCACGTGCGTCTCTAGCGAGTCGAACACGCAGCTGTGGGTGTTTCCCACGATGTCCGTGCTCACCAGCGGCTCCTCCGAGTATTCCATGATGCCTTTGAGGTGGTGCTCGGCTACGTTCTTGAACAGCTCGTTGAGTTGCTCGACGGTCACGTCTTTCTTGAGCGTGCATGTCAGGTCGGTGATGCTCCCGTCGGGGACCGGGACGCGGATGGCAAGGCCGGTCACTTTTCCCTTCACGCTGGGGATCGCTTTCTCTACGGCGATGGCCGCGCCGCTCGTCGTCGGCACGATGTTGATGGCGCACGCCCGCGCGCGGCGCAGGTCCTTGTGCGGCCCGTCCACGTGGCGTTGGTCGCCCGTGTACGCGTGGATGGTGTTGAAGTAGCCGACCTCGATGCCAAAGTTGTCCTCGAGGACCTTGACCAAGGGTGCGAGGCAGTTGCTCGTGCAGCTCGCCATGCTGATGATGCGCTCGTCCCCGAGCTCGTGCTCGTTGATGCCGAGGATGATGGTCTTCGTCTCCTCGTCCTTGGCTGGCGCGCTGATGACCACGCGCTTCGCGCCGGCGTCGAGGTGCGCCTGGCATTTCTCCGTCGTCCGGAAAAAGCCCGTCGATTCGACGACGACGTCCACGTCGTATTCCTTCCACGGCAGCTTGGAGGGGTCCTTCTCCGCGAAGACGCGTATCTTGTTCCCGTCCACGATGATGTGCTGGTCATCGTGGCCGATCTCGTTGGGCAGCGTGCCGTGCACGCTGTCGTGCTTGAGCAGGTGCGCGAGCGTCTTGGTGTCCGTGAGGTCGTTGACCGCCACGACCTCCATGTGCTCCTTGTTGATGCCCGCCCGAAAGACCATGCGTCCGATGCGTCCGAAACCGTTTATCGCTACCCTGACCATGCGTGGCGCGCACGCAACGAGCCATTTAAGGATTTGGTACCACTCGCTCGTACACTCGTTCTTCCCTCCTTTTCGTTGCTTGGCGATTGATGTGCGAACGGCGCATCGTCGGCGTCATAGGCGATTGGCGAGTCATCTGCAAGCTTTATATTCCGGGCGTCGTGTGATGCGCCATGGCGGTCGAGCTCTCCATGGTATTTGTCGGTACCTTGCTTCTCGCGCTCCTCGCTTTCTTCTGGCTGAGCGGTCTGCTCATGGCTGGCGTTGACGTCGCGGGTTTCGGCGCGATCGACACGGAGCTTGTGGACGTGAAGTATCTCATCCGGTACGTGATCACGAGCATCCTCGCGGGTTTTACCGGATTGTACATCTTCGTGCACAATCACAGCACGACGGGCGGTGAGGCCGTGTCCGCGGCGTTCATCAGCGTCGCGATCTGGGCGGTGATCCTCGTGCTGCTCGATCTCTTCGCCGTCGAGACGGAGTAGGATTAACTACGTGCCGCAGCAGTTTCAAGTTTCTTCTGCCTTTCGATGTGGCAGCCGAATCCCACAGCATCTGAAAGTGCTTGCAAGTCTTTTGCGCCCACATAGGCTACCCACATGCCAGGCCGATCTTTTCGTTCAGAGATTTTGTGAGAGATATCAACGAGATTAAGGATCCGAGACAGCGTCCTGATCGCGAATTCATCTTTCATCTCTACTCGTACGTATCGCTCTCTTGAATTCCTCACAGTCCCTTCTCCTGCAAGGATGCCGCGTGCCCAAGCGATTGCGAGATCCTTTTCCATCAGTATGTCTTCTATGCGCTTCCTAGCCAATCCGCTGATAATCCGACAGATCACTGCTGAATAAATTATCACGCGATATTTCGTGATCTTATTGTATTTCCCGAACTTTCTTCTCGAAATCGGAAGATCCATTGACTGGATCGCTGTCCCTCCAATGGGATCGATCGCCACTAAGCGCGCTTCGATCCCGGGGAACATTTTGGTCAGTGTCCGCTTGAGAAATGACACGACTGACTGCTCTGAATTCGTGATGATGAGTTTTGACGTGTTTCGATCTCCCTCGGCGTGATACAATCCCATCAACTGGACCATCTCGTCATCTAGTGAGAGCCATCGTTGGACATTGATCGGCGGGTTTCTCGATCCCCACACATACAGCGAACGCACTTTACTGAATGCGTAGTCGGTGTCTATGCCCAATTCATTCAAGAGCTTGATGAAGCGTGGGAACGGGAAGCTCTTCTGTTTCAGGTTCCATCTGAATGCTTCTTTGCTCACTCCTAAACTCCTTGCCATACTGGCTTGGGACGGCCGCTCGTGTATCCTCGCTTGGATTTCCTTCGATAGGTCTTCCGATAGTTGAGGAAACACCGCCGCATCTTCAGAAAGAAGTGAATAGACATCTACGTTCATTGCATTTCGCAACGATTCGATGCTGTAAAGGCTTGTTGGCGTGGATGTCCAGTGGCTCAGTTCTTTTCAACACCCGCGACGTTCAGACGTGTTTTCACGGCGGTGTCTGGATTCACGCTGATGCTGTCTATGCCGTTCTCCACGACGAATCTCGCCATCTCCGGCCAGTCTGATACGGCTTGGCCGCAGAACCCGATGTACTTGCCCTTCTCGGTGCACTTCTTGATGACCTGTGCGATCAGGCTCTTGACGGCGTCGTCGCGCTCGTCGTACACGTGCGAGACCAGTTCGGAGTCTCTGTCCACGCCGAGCGTGAGCTGCGTGAGGTCGTTTGAGCCGATGCTGTAGCCGTCGAACACCTCGAGGAAGGCGTCGGCGTTGATCACGTTGCTCGGGATCTCGCACATGGCGTATATCTCGACATCCGGCTGCCGCAGTCCATGCTCGTTGAGTATGGACACGACCTTCTTGCCTTCTGTCACAGTGCGGCAGAACGGCACCATGAGCTTGATGTTCGAGAGGCCGTACTCGTAGATGGCCTTGTGGAACGCCTTGCACTCGATGACGAACGCGTCCTTGTACTTCGCGTCGTAATAGCGCGACGCTCCGCGCCAGCCGATCATGGGATTGTCCTCTTTCGGCTCGAAGTTCGTGCCGCCGATCAGCGACGCGTACTCGTTGCTCTTGAAGTCCGCCATGCGCACGATCACGGTCTTCGGATAGAACGCGGCCGCGATGCGCCCGATGCCCTGGGCGAGCCGTTCGATGTAGAAGCCGACCCTGTCGTCGTATCCTTTGGTGGCGTCGTCGATCTGTTTCTTGGTCCCGTCGTCGAGCGTGTCGTAGTGCAAGAGCGCGAGCGGGTGCACCTTGATGGCGCTGGTGATGATGAATTCCTCTCTCGCGAGCCCGACGCCGTCGTTGGGCAGGTGCGAGAGCTCGAAGGCCTGGTCGGGGTTGCCGACGTTCATCATGATCTTGGTCCTCGTCTCGGGTATCTCGTCGAGGTTCTTGCGGTCCACGTCGAACGCGAGCTCCCCTTCGTAGACGTAGCCGGTCTTTCCTTGGCTGCAGTCCACGGTGACCTTTTGGCCGTTGTGCAGTCGTTCGGTCGAGTCATCCGTGCCCACGACGCATGGGATCCCGAGCTCCCTGCTGATGATGGCGGCGTGGCAGGTACGCCCGCCGCGGTTCGTCACGATCGCGGAGGCGATCTTCATGATCGGCTCCCAGTCCGGGTCCGTCATGTCCGTGACCAATACCTCTCCTTCGTTGAACGCGCCGATGTTGTGCACGTCCTTGATGACGTGCGCCGCTCCCGCGCCGATGCGCTCGCCGACGGACGATCCTTGCACGAGCACGTTGCCCTTTTCCTTCAGGCGGTATGTCTCGAGCACGTTGGCCTTGTCCTGGCTGTGCACCGTCTCGGGTCGCGCTTGCACGATGAATAGCTCGTTGGTGACGCCGTCCTTCGCCCATTCCATGTCCATGGGGGTGTAGTGGTCCCGACGTGAGGAGTAGTGCTCCTCGATCGTCGTCGCCCAGGACGCTAATGTCAGTATCTCGTCGTCGGTCAGGCAGAACTTGTCGCGGTCGGCTTGGGGGACCTCGACGTTCTTCGTGGGCTTCGCGCTGTCGGTCGTGTAGACCATCTTGATGCGCTTCTCCCCGAGCTCCTTGCCGATGATCGGGCGCTTGCCCTGCTTGAGCGTGGGCTTGAACACATAGTACTCGTCCGGGTTGACGGCGCCTTGCACGACGTTCTCTCCCAGGCCCCAGGCCGCGGTGATGAATGCGGCGTCCTTGAATCCGGATTCGGTGTCTATGCTGAACATCACGCCGCTGCACGCGCGGTCGCTGCGCACCATCTTCTGCACGCCCACAGACAGCGCGACGCTGAAATGGTCGAAGCCCTTGTCGACGCGATAGCTGATTGCGCGGTTGGTGAATAGCGATGCGATGCATTTCTTCACGGCTTCGAGCAGCATGGCGTCTCCGTGGATGTTCAGGAAGGTCTCTTGCTGTCCGGCGAACGATGCGTCGGGCAGGTCTTCTGCTGTCGCCGAGGACCGTACGGCTACGTCTGTCATCTCGCCGTACTGCTCGCACAGGTGTGCGTACGATTCCGTGACCGCTTTGCGCAGGTCTTCGGGGAATTGTGCTGCGAGTATCGCGTTTCGCACGCGCTGTCCGCGCTCGGACAGGTTGTTCATGTCTCGGGTGTCTAGGTCTTTGAGGATGTCCCGGATCTCCTTCATGAGACCTGCGTCTTCCATGAAATGGCGATAGGCTGTTGCCGTCAGTGCGAAACCGTTCGGGATGCGGACCCCTTTCTCCTGGAGCCGCCGGTACATCTCTCCCAAAGAAGCGTTCTTGCCTCCCACGAGGGGGACGTCCTCCATCGCGAGCTGGTCGAACCACAGGATGTGGGCGCTTTGCTTGTCCACTGCATACTCACCTCTGCATGCTTTCCCCAATCCCTCGTTTATAAATTCTATGGTGGATTGCCCCTGCCCATACGTTTAAATCGGAAGGCCTCCCGATGCATTCCATGGATTGGAAGGGGTGGGTAGTGGTATTCGTCCTGCTGTCGCCCTTCGTGCACGCGACCCTCACTGTTCCTGCTGGTGGCGCGGCGAGCTTCCCGCTCACCCTCCAGAACAATCACAGTGTCGCTATCGCCGTGAACGTGAGCGTGAACGGCGCGACGGTCTCCGGGCGCTCGGAGGTCTCCTTGCAGATCCCCGCCCACCAGAACCGGACGGTAGAGCTCCGCGTGACCGCGCCGGCGCACGCTGTTCCCGGCTCGTCCATCCCCGTCACCTACATGATTACGCAAGGGAATTTCTCTCCGGTGAACGGGACGATCACCGCGACGGTTGCGTCCGGTCCGTCGTCCAACAATCATCTCCTGGCCGCGTTGGGCATCTTGCTCGCGGCAGCGCTCGTCGTGCTCGTCATCATTTATACGCGTCGCACGCGCGTTCCCAAGGATGCGTTCGTCAGCCATGGCGGCTACGCGACGACGTTGCAGGAGCTCGCGACCCTCATCGACTCCATGCCTGAAGAGGCCTTGCGCGAGCACCTATCGCTCAACGGCAACGAGATCGCGAACTGGGCGTACTACAAGACCCGCGACGCCGCGCTCTATCGTGCCTTGCGCGACGCACGGGATCGTCAGACGCTCCTGCAGACCTTGCTCGGTTCGCTTTAGCGCATCGCGTTCCATGAGGCGTCGCCGTACTTGTGCACCGCCAGTTCTCTCGCGCGGTCCTGCTCGTGCTCTGTCCACCCGCCTGGGTGTGCGTCGTATGCCTTGACGAATGCCTTGCGCAACGCCGCTTCAACCTGTTCTCTCGTCGCTTCCGATTCCTGCGCGACGCTTGTGACCGCGCTCTTCACGCTCGTCACGAACGGCTTGTCCGAGAGCTTGCTCTTGTCTGGTGTGAGGTAGCGGAACATACGTTCCGGCTCGACCGACAGCAGGATGGTCCCGTGCTGCAAGAGCACGCCGTTGCGTCGCGTCTGGGCGTTGCCGCTGATCTTCTTTTTCCCCACGATCAGGTCGTTGATGGGTCGGAACTCTGCCTTTATGCCGACGTTCGCGAGCCCCTCGATGAGCACGTCGCAGATCCTCGTGTATGATTCGGTGATGTCGTCGGGGAAGTCCTCTTCCCTGCCGATGATGCTGTACGTGACCTCTCCTTCATTGTCGTGGTAGACTGCTCCTCCGCCCGTCTGTCGCCGCACGATGTCCACGCCGTCCTGCTTGCACGCTTTTGTGTCGACTTCGTCGGTCAGGCATTGGAAGTAGCCGATGGAGACTGCGCTCGGTTTCCAGCGGTACAACCGGATGGTGTTGGGCCCGCCGTCCCTGATGGATTCCATGCACGCCTCGTCGAACGCCATGTTCTGCGCGGCGGTCATCGTCTGCAGCGGGATGATGCGGAAAGTCACTCCAATTCCTCCACGGCCGCGACGATATCCGCTGTGGTGATTCCCGACAACCGGATGCGCTCGCGCTCCACGACGTAATCGAGCACGTCCTTGAGGTCCGTGCTATCCACGGGGAATCCCTCCAGCGCTTCTTCCAACGCGGCGATCTTCTCTGGTGGCATGAGGAAGAAATCCCCCGAGAGCTGTGGGGCGGTGATGCGTCCTTCGTTGAGGCCGCACTTGAGCCGTAGCAGCTTTCCGCCGGGCACTTTCCGTGTCACTGTGCGCATGTCCGCATCTCAGGAGAGGCGCTTAAGAATGTTATCGTCGCAGGTACGCCCGCACCCGTTGCGGGACGTCTTTGAGGTACGTGTAGAGTGGTTTGAGGTCCCTGTGTAGCGCCCGGAGTATCTCGTCTGTGGGGCTTTGGGGGATCTGCGTATCAATCGCTCGGAAATCGTCGCGCGTTGGCCTTTCGAGCATTTCCTCTATGGGGGGTGCTGGCCGGTCGCGTGGAGCGTCGAATCCCCAGAGTGCCATGTTCTTAGGAGGGGCTTTTCGCTTATAAACTGATGCTGGTCTTTCTCATTTTTTCCCAAGGTCGAAGCATATGATTTATATATAATGACTACTGACCAGTGACATGACTGCAGACCCTCTTGATCTCGGCATGGTGCCCGTCGAGCAACCGGACGGCTCCACGAGATGGACCTGGCCGGAGGTTCGCGCGGACGACAGAGCGAAAAGAGAGCTCGAAGGCGAGGAGATAGAACGCATCCTCGAATGGGGAAACGGGTATTTCCAGGGCCACAGCCGCGAACTGCTCGAAGGCTTTCTGGACGGACGTTGGGATGTGGAGGAACACGAATTGGATCGTATCGAAACACGGGTCCAGCGACTCATGGACAAGGATATCCCTCCGGTCTTCCAGCAAACATGGGAATCTGTCTCGAGCGGCTACCACGATGGCCATGGGCGTTTCTTCAAGGAGTATCCGGTTCTCGACGAGATCATCAACATCTTCAAGACAGGTAAAAGCCGACATCCGATAGACAGGTCGTATGCTGCGCCAGCGCCGGTCCACAGCATCTTGCACTTCCGTGACTACGCCCTGCGTCCGGACATCGCGAAAACGGTCGAGCTCGAGCTTCAGCTCCGGGTCCAGCACATCTATCGCGCGCAGTTGCGCGAAAAGGATTCGCGGAGCATCATGTGGAATATCCGCAAGGGATTCAGGCACCTGAAAAGAGGTCTTGCGGCGATGCCGGCACGTCCGGAGTACCTGTCATACAATCCGGACAAGCGCACGGCTCCGGAAATCGTCAAGAGACGGTTCTGGTACACCCGCTTCAAGCCGGACGACATCAAAGCCATCGTCGGCGACTACTGGCAGGCTGTGGAGGAGGAACTGGACGCCGGGAAGTCGCACAGGGGAAGAACTGTGTTGTTGAATGCGGGGTTCTCCGGGTATCGAGTAGTGAAAAAGCTCTTCCCGGATCAATCTCCTTCTCCCGAAGAGCTCGAGGCGCGCGCCGCTCACGCGTATTCACGACGGATAGTGGATGCTGCGGTCCCGAAGAGAGCGTGGGGTCTCGTGACGAAAACGGTCATCGCCGGCCTCGACGATTACGAGAAGAAGGTTCTCCAAGGGGAAGTGAACGCGTACCTGCGCGAACGTGCGGTCGAACTACGCGATCTGAACAAACCGAAGATCCATGCGTTGAGCGGTATCGGACTGCCGTATTCGATCATCGACGACGTGCCCGTAGAACTGGATGCAGTCCACGCACAAGTCGCGAAGCAGGCCACACCGGACGAGGTGGCAGATTCGCTCAGCGGGATAAACGCACTTTTCATGCGATATCGTCCCACCACCCGAGCGGTTGTCGAGCAGAAGCTCGCGGAATATCTGCAATCGGCCCCAGACCCGTCTGCGGTTGACGAACTCCCTGGTTTCCTCGTCCGGGGCGCGATGAGCCTGTAGCGACACCTTTATAGCCGTTGAGCATAAGCCATCGGTAAGAGGTGAGTCGATGAGTCTTCCGCTGCTCGAACCGGAATTGCGTCCCGTGCCCAGAGAGGAGTTCATCAAGCGTCTCAAGACCAATATCAAGACACCCAAGCAAGAGGGTGTCAGCAGCCTGGGAAAGCCCGACTGGCTCAAGATACGCCCGCCCACCGACACCTATCACGACCTGCGTTCGCGTCTGCGGGAGCTCGGTCTTGTGACTGTATGTCAGGAATCACACTGTCCGAACATGGCCGAGTGCTGGAGCGGCGGGACAGCGACCTTCATGATACTCGGCGACACGTGCACGCGCGCGTGCAAGTTCTGCGCGGTGAAAGCGCGCGGCCAGCCCGAGCCGCCCGATCCCGACGAGCCCCGCAAGATCGTTGAGGCCGTCGGATTGATGAAGGCGCGTTACGTCGTATTGACGTGCGTGGACCGCGACGACCTTCCCGATGGCGGGGCCTCGCACTGGTTCACCGTCATCAGCGAACTCAAGAAAGCCTATCCTGACGTCTTGGTGGAGGCCTTGATCGGCGACTTCCAGGGCAATGAAGAGCATCTCAAGACGGTGCTCGACAGCGGCGTGGACGTGCTCGCGCACAACGTCGAGACCGTCAAGCGATTGCAATCGACGGTCCGCGACCGCCGCGCCAACTACGCGCAGTCGCTCGGCGTGCTGCGCAACGCGAAAATGATGCGCCCCGACATCAAGACGAAGTCTTCGCTCATGGTCGGCCTCGGCGAGACGTACGAGGAGCTCTGCGAGGCGATGGACGATCTGCGCGCCGTGGACTGCGACATCATCACCTTCGGCCAGTACCTGCGCCCCTCGACATGGCATCTGCCGGTCGAGCGCTACATGCCCCCCGAGGAGTTCAAGCGTCTGGAGAGCGACGCGCGCGACAAGGGCTTCTTGTACTGCGCCGCCGGACCTTTCGTCCGCAGTTCGTACCGTGCCGCCGAGCTCTTCGCCGAGGGACTGCTGCGTCAGAAGTGACTACAGCGTCCGTTGCACGCACATCCTCTTGAGCGTCGAGAGCTCTTTCGCGCTCATGGGCTCTCCGTCGACGTGATTGACCTGCCACAGGCCGCTCTCTCGCACCGCTTTGACCGGGGAGCGGTTGCCGAGCCAGTGCTCGCTCGCATGGCACGACGGGCAGGAAGCGACGGTCGCGATGAGCCGTGCCTCCCACAGCAACCGGTCGTATTTTCGTGCGACGGGTATCGTGCAGAACGACAGGTTCTTGCGCAGGTATCGCGTCACGCGCTTCTCCACGGCGCGTTGCTTTTCCATGTCGATGCGTCCTGCGTGCTTCTCCCGCTCTTTGCGCGTCGTGAGATCGATGTTCCACTGCGCGAGGAATGGGTCGTTCGCGAGCAGGCAGCGCTCGACGTGTTTCCTGAAGATGCTGCGGTCCTTGTTCTCGTCCACGAAGTGCTGCCGCAATCGCGAACGCAGTTGGTGGTCGCCCGTGTGCGTTCCCACGCGCACGATGCGCGCCCCGCCGTGCGCCTCCTCGCCCTCGTCGAAGAGCACGTAGATGCCGTCGCGCGTAATGTCCTCTTCCTCGAACGGGAAGCGCTGCCGCGGCAGGGAGCGCAGGAATGCGTGCAGTTCCGCACAGTTCTCCGCACGCGAAAGGAAGGCGAGCTGCTTTCCGATGCCAAGTCCCTCCATCGGGATGGTGTGGTGCGTGAGGTACGGTAGCAAGGATTCCCTGTACCGCTCGCCAGCGAGTATCAGGAAGTCGTCGTGCTGAAGGTCCGCGACACGTCGCAATCGCTGCAGTACGTCTTTCGCCCACCTCTCGCGTTCCGCTTTCCCCATACGGTTGAGGGTGGTGTCGTACGGCTCGGTCACGGTACCCGGCTTCACCAATCCGTGCTTCGCGCTCAGGATGTAGACGCGATCCGCGTTTTGCGAGGCGTAGCGGTACGCCTTGCGGAAGAGCGGGCTCGTGTAGAGCTGTTTCGCCCGCGCGGCGTGGTCGAGCTTCTGCGAGACGCACGAGACGAGCGCGATACGCGTCATCTTGACCGCCTCATCGCCGTCAAGGTACGGAGCGCCATGGGAGAAGGCCGTCCGTCCTCCTTCTTTACGTTTTACCTTCAAAGAGCGCTATCCTCGCATATTCGAGCAGAACGCTTATAAGGGATGGGTTCGGCTGTGGACAGCAGAGGTGAGCACAGAGTGATTCTGCCACGGAGCGTGCGACGATGAGAAAGGACGTCGCGCACTTCGATATCCCGTACGTCCAGCTCCTCGACGAGGAGGGCAATCCGCAGGGCGACCTGCCGCAATTGTCCGACGATGATATCAGGACGTTGTATTGGTACATGGTCTTGGGCCGCGCCTTGGACCGCAAGATGCTCACCTTGCAGCGCCAGGGGCGTATCGGCACCTTCGCCTCCACCGAGGGCCAGGAGGCCTGCCAGGCGGGCAGCGCCTTCCAGTTGCGCAAGGAGGACTGGATGGTCATCGCTTTCCGAGAGAACGTCGCTTGCCTCGTCAGGGGCATCCCCATGCTCAGCATCATCCAGTACTGGGGCGGTGACGAGCGCGGCAGCAAGGTCGCGGACGACCAGCGGACCTTGCCGGTCGCCATCCCCGTCGGCAGCCAACCCACGCACGCTGTCGGCCTCGCCTACGCCGAGCGCTACCGGCACAAGACCGATAACGTCTCCCTCGTGTACTTCGGCGACGGCGCCACCAGCGAGGGGGAGTTCCACGAGGCGCTCAACCTGTCGGGCGTCTACCAGACACCGACGATCTTCTTCTGCCAGGACAACCAGTACGCCATCAGCGTGCCGCGCGAGCACCAGACCCACGCCGCGACCCTCGCGCAAAAAGCGGTCGCGTACGGCATCCCCGGCGTGCAGGTCGACGGCAACGATGTGCTTGCTGTCTACCAGGTCACGAAAGACGCGATCGAGCGTGCGCGAAAAGGCGAAGGACCCACGCTCATCGAGGCGATCACGTATCGTCTCGGCAACCACACCACATCCGATGATTACAAGCATTACCGCAAGGAGGCCGAGGTCGAGCAGTGGCGCAAGAAGGACCCTGTCGACCGCCTGCGCAAGTTCATGGAGAAGCGCGGCATCTGGAACGCCGAGCACGAGGAGGGCGCGTGGAAGCACGCGACAGAACTCGTCGAGCAGGCCGTGGACGAGTATGAGAAGCTCGCGCCCCAACCCCCCGAGATGCTCTTCGATTATCTCTACGAGGAATTGCCTCCCCTCATCGCGCGCCAGAAAGAGGCGTTCCTGAAGGAGGTGCAGCATGACTGAGCGCACCATCATCCAGGCCATCAACAACGCCTTGGACATCGCTATGGGCCAGGACGAGGGCGTCGTGGTCATGGGCGAGGACGTCGGCCGAGACGGCGGTGTCTTCCGCGCGACCGAGGGCTTGGTGGACAAGTACGGCAAGGAGCGCGTCATGGACACGCCCATCAGCGAGGCCGGCATCACGGGCATGGCCTTGGGCATGGCGATCGACGGCATGCGCCCGGTCGTCGAGGTGCAGTTCAGCGGCTTCATCTATCCTGCTTGGCAGGAGATCGTCAGCCACGTCGCTCGCATGCGCAACCGCAGCCGGGGACGCTTCACCGCTCCCATGGTCATCCGCAGCCCCTACGGCGGTGGCATCAATGCGCTCGAGCATCACAGCGAATCCATGGAGGCCATGTACGCGCACATCCCTGGTCTGAAGGTCGTCATACCGAGCACGCCGAAAGAGGCGAAGGGCTTGCTGTTGTCCGCCATCCGAGACCCCGACCCTGTATTGTTCCTCGAGCCCAAGAAGGTGTATCGCGCCTTCAAAGAAGAGGTCCCCGACGACGATTATATGATCCCGCTATCGAAAGCGCGCGTCGTCCAGGAAGGCAATCAAGTGACCGTCATCGCCTATGGCGCCATGCTCCATCACGCGTTGTCCGCCGTAAAAGACGCCCAGCGCAAGAGCATCAGCTGCGAGGTCATCGACCTGCGCACCATCATGCCGTGGGATGTCGACACCGTCATCGCGAGCGTGAAGAAGACCGGACGCTGCGTGGTCGTGCACGAGGCGACCAAGACCGCTGGTTTTGCAGCGGAGATCATCGCGACCATCAATGAGGACGCGTTGCTCTATCTCGAAGCGCCCGTGGCGCGCGTCACCGGTTACGACATCATCATGCCGCTGCTCAAGAGCGAGAAGAAGCAATTGCCGAGCGCCGACCGGATACTGGAGGCGATCGAGCGGACGGTGAGGTTCTGATGGACTTCACGTTCCCAGACGTCGGAGAGGGCATCACCGAGGGCAAGCTCGTCGAATGGAGGGTCAAGGAGGGCGACATGGTCAAGGAGGACCAGGTCCTCGCCGATGTCGAGACCGACAAGGCCGTCGTCGAGATACCCAGCCCGCATGCCGGCACCGTCACCAAGCTCCATGGCGCCCCGGGCGACACGATCAAGGTCGGCGACGTATTGGTGAGCTTCGACGACCAGGGCAAGGCCCCGAGCGAGCCGCATGTCTCTGCGCCGCAACCAAAGAATGCCGACGGCCGCGCGCAGGAGCGCGGCACAAAGCACATCGAATCCACGCTCACGCCGCGCCCGCCCACAGAGGCCGAGCACGATCCGCCCATCGCCGTTCCTCAACAGGCCGCGAACGCGCAAGGTCCTGTCTCCTCAACCACGCAACGCGTCCTCGCCGCTCCGAGCACGCGTCGTCTCGCCCGCGAGAAGGG
>JBJKRI010000004.1:0-150090 GCA_046704725.1 Candidatus Woesearchaeota archaeon
CGACACGAGCGCAGAGAACATCACCAGCACAGAGCAGACCATGCTCGGCCCGAACGAGACGACGTTCGTCCTCACCGCCAACGCCATGAGCTCGGGCAACCACACGCTCACCGCGAGCGCGAACACCACGAACGCAGATTACAGCACTTCGGCGAACGTCACGACATGAACACCGCGGTGTTTAAAGCCTATGCAGGTACACGGCGACCAGCGGGTTTTTTATCCCTCAATCGCCATAAGGGGCTATGATCGAGCTCGACGGGGCGCATCTCACGGGAGGAGGGCAGATCGTGCGCACGGCGCTCGCACTGTCGGCGTGCACGAACAAGCCGTTCCGCGTCATCAACATCCGTGCCGGACGGCCCACGCCAGGGCTCAAGCCGCAGCACCTCGAGGCCGTGAAGACCTTGCAGCGATTGTGCAACGCCGATGTCGAGGGAGCGCGCATCGGCAGCCAGACCATCACCTTCGCGCCGAGGGGATTCACGCCAGAACCCCTGGACATCCATATCGGGACCGCGGGAAGCGTCACTCTTCTCCTGCAAGCATTGGCCCTGCCGGCCATGCACCACAAGAAGACGACGTACACCATCCACGGCGGCACGGACGTGCGCTGGGCGCCGCCCATCGATTACCTGCGCGATGTCATCGCGCCCACGCTCCAGCACTTCGGGGAGTGCCGCATCGAGCTCAAGCGAAGAGGATACTATCCCAAGGGCGGCGGCGTCATCGAAGCCACGCTGGGCATACACAAGGACGTCAAGCCATTGACGCTCATCGAGCGCGGAAACCTCGTCGGCGTGACGTGCCACAACAACGCCTCGCAACAGCTCTTGGACAAGCGCGTGCTCGAGGACGTGGAGCGCGGATTGCGATTGCACCTCGCGGACCTCGGCGCGCCATTGACGATACGCAACGAGTACGCGAACACCCTCGACCCGGGCTGGGGCATCGTCATCTACGGCACGCACCTGCTCGGAGAGCCGCGAGCACTCATCGGAGCGGACATCCTCGGCGAGGAGACCGACGGCCCACAGGACGCTGCTCGGCGCGTGGCAGAACAGTTCAAGCAACGACTGACAGCGGACGGCGCTGTGGACGAGCACCTCGCCGACCACCTCATACCGTTCCTCGCACTGCACGGGGGAGAATTGACTGTGACGCGCGTGAGCAACCACATCCAGGCGAACATCGCTGTGGCGGAAGCGTTCACGAACGCACGCTTCACCATAGAGGGCGATCACATCACGGTGAGCCATTAAAGACGAGCGAGCTCGACCTCGGTATAGAGCTCGCGGATGAGATTGAAGAGCTCCTGCTTGTCCTCGCGGGACAAGCGCATCTCGGCGAACGCGTCGCGGATCGCGCCGTAGGCGGCGCGCGCCTCCTGGCTGCGGCCGTGCAGGAGCAAGCGCTTGGCATCAGCGATACGTTCGAGGAGCATCTCTTTTGTCATGCCCGCGTCCTCGACGACCACGCCCTCATTGATGAGGGGCTCGGGAATCTTGGCCTTCTCCTGCGTGACCGCTTTCTTGGAAGCCTTGTGCTCGGCCCTCTTGGGATCTTTCGATTCTTCCTTCTTGGGTATCTTGGACTCTTCCTTCTTGAGGGCGAGGCGCGACTTCTGCAACTCCTTTTTCTGCTCGTCGAGCTCGCCGCGGATCATGGCCGCCTCCTGCAAGGTGGACAGAGCGGCATCGTGCTCCTCGCGGAGCTTGTCGCGCTCGACGCGCACCTCCTCGATGCCCGCCGCGATCTCCTGGGCGATCGCGCGGCGCAAGCGGGAGAGCTCGTCGCGCAAGACGCTGATATCCTCGTCGGCGTCGCGCTGCTGCTTCGTGGTCTCGCGATGCTCGGAGAGAATGTGCGCGAGCTCCTTGGGAGTGTGGGCGTTGCGCACCTTGGAGGCGAGCTCGTACTCGCCGAAGACGTCGGCGAGCCAGTTCGCGAAATCGTTGCGCTGCGCGTTCACGTGATGCTCGAAGATGTCTTGCGCCATGCGGTGGCACTCGCGCTCGAGATCCTTCTTGCCGCGCAATACGGTGCCGTCGCGCAAGTGGAAGGGCGCTGGCTGCTCGGACCAACCCTTCGGCTCCTCGACGTTGACTGAATTGAGCAATCGCTGCAAGGTGGCAAGACGCGTCTCGGAGAGCTTACCTGCCTCGGGTTTTCCTGACGCTTTCGGCTCCGGCTTTGAGAGTGGTTTGGGTGCGGAAGGTCTTGGAGCGGGTTTTGGGGCCGGCCTGGTCTCCTGGTGCTCGCGGTCCTTCTCCTTCCGCACGGAGTCGCGCACGCGCTTCTCGATGAGGTCGAGGGCGTGCTGGTCCAGCGGGGAGGGCTTGTGCTCCGGCGGCTTTTCGTGCGGTGCAGCGTGCGTCTCGGGCAGTGCCGGGTGGGGAGCGTGGTGCGGCGCGGGGGGCGGAGGTGGGGGTTCCACCATGGACTCGATGGGCCGCGGCGGCTCTTGGGGGAAACGCGGCGGCGCTTGCTGAGGAGCCGCTTGGGGCGGCATGGGTGCTTGCGGCGGGGCGCTCTGGGGCGCGG
The DNA here is from genome assembly GCA_046704725.1 of Candidatus Woesearchaeota archaeon. Classification (GTDB taxonomy): domain Archaea; phylum Nanobdellota; class Nanobdellia; order Woesearchaeales; family SKIA01; genus SKIA01. Next base: position 2,545 of record JBJKRI010000004.1, read on the forward strand.
GCTCGTCCACGAAGAGCTTGTCGTAGATTTTCTTTGCCAGACCCATGGTACCCCCTGCGGGTGAGGCCCGCCGCGCTCCCTATAAAGGTTTATCACCACACGCGAGAGGAGACGGCAAGCATTTAAGCGGCGAGGAGCGTGTGCGACGCATGGACGAGGCAAGCCAGCTCAAGGCGTTCTCCGCGCACGTGGACGAGCTCGAGGAGCGGCACAACGAGGTCGTGGACGTGCACGCGGACATCAACGAACGCATCGCCGACCTGCGCGGAGAGATCGCCGCCGAAGCGGCGTCGCTGCACGAAGAGGCCGCACGATTGTCGGAATTGCTCGAGGAGCGCGAAGAGCGCGTCAAGCACGCCTCTGTCCTGATAAGCCTGCTCGCCCAGCCCGAAGAGCTCTCGCCGTTGAAACGGCGCGTGGAGGCGCAGCCCTACGAGCGCTACGCCGAGAGCGCGTGGTTCGCGGACAAGACGCGCAAACACAGATAAAGCGCGACGGCGCTCCACGCATATGGACCGCGTCACTCCCGAACGGCTCGAACGCTACTTCAATATCACCAAGGAAGCGCTCGCAGCGGCGAAGGAAGCGCCTGTGAAGGACGAGAAAGCGTATTCGGAGATCATCGACATGGTGGAGCGCTACGTCTCGGACGCGGAGCATTTCTCCAAGAAAGGCGATGTCGTACTGGCGTTCGCGGCGCTCAACTACGCGCACGGCTGGCTGGACTGCGGCGCGCGGCTCGGAGTCTTCGAGGTGCACGACGACCGCCTGTTCACCGTGGACTAATCCTGCAACTGGTCCATGGCGATGCCGCAATACTCCTCGGCGGACGCGACGTACTGCTCGACGGGATCGCTGTCGTTCTCTGCGAGGACGTCGAGGATCCTGGTCTTGCCGTCCGTCTTTCGCTCGAGCTTCTTGAGGCGCGAGACCTCCGCCTTCGTGAAGACCGTGGCCTCGTGCTCGTGGAGCTGCTCGAGCCGTCGCTTGATGCGTTCGATGACGCCGCGCAGGATGTTCTTGTTCTTCTCGGGATCCTCCATGGCGGCCGACAAGTCGTTGTACCACTGCGGGTCGATCTTGATCTTGTCGCGCATGCCGGCCGTGGCGCCGTGATGCACGCTGTAGACGCGGCCGACCACGAAGTTGATGGCCTTGCAGCGGTCCTCGATGGTAGCGATCATCGTCGGGATGTCCTCTTCGTACTCGACCACGCGCGACTCGACCTTGCCGACGTGGCTCTGCGAGAGCACGAGCAGCAAGACCGCGCCGAGGACGAGGTTGATGGCCATCGCCGCCGCCGGGTCGGCGTTCGGCGTGAGGAGCGGGAGCACGAAGGGGATGATGACAAGCAGGATGACGAGCACGATGAGCATGTAGCGCAGGTCGAAGATATCGGCGTTGAGCAAGCCCAGGCCGAAGAGCCCGAGCAGGACCGACGGCGTGAAGGCGAGGAGCACGCTGCCGAACGGCGCGTTGGTGAGCAGGCCGATGGCGAACATGAGCGCGAGCACGACGAGCACGAAGATGCCGAGCACGGCGCGCACGATCCCTGCGTGCGGATGCGCGAGCCGCAGGTGATGGTTGTCCGGATGGTCCGGATGCCTGGGGTCCATGGGATGGGGATAGTCCTCGGCCATGCACGCGATTGCGGAAGGCGCCCTATTTAAACGTTCTCTTGGTCCATCCGGGGATAGACCTCCGCGGGGAGGACGACCTTCTCCATCGTCGCGGCGACGCCGTGGTTGCCGAGCATCTCCTGCGCCGGCATCGATGCGCGGGCCACGCCGACGAGCTCTCCCTTGAGCGTGAAGATCACGACGGGGTCGCCCTTGGAGATGGAAGAGGACAAGCGAGCGATGCCAGGCACTTTCAGGCTCGCGCCGTGGGTGAGGCTGTTGACCGCGGAATCGAGGACGGTGATCGACGGCAGGGCGGAGACGATATCCTCGCCGGGGAGCAAGATGCTGCGCAGCGCTTTCTCATCGCCCTCCTTGGCGATGTGAAAGTCGTCGGCGAGGGTCTGCAAGGTGACTGCTTTATCCTCGGTGTAGTGCGCCGCCCTTGTGCGACGGAGCTCTGCCATGTGCGCACCGCAACCGAGCGCTTGTCCGAAGTCGTGGCAGAGCTTTCTGATGTACGTTCCCGCCTGCACGTCAGCCACGAAGAGCACGTCGCGGCCCCTGATCTCGATGAAACGCCAGTCATACACGGTGCGTTGTCTTTTCCGACGGGCGACGCTGCTGCGCTTGGGAGGGAGTTGGGTGATCGTGCCGATGAACTTCTCCGCCGCTTTTCGCACCTCGTACTCGGGGATGTCGTCGTGCAGGTGCATGACGCCGACGTACTCCTTTCCCGCGCGGAGCAGATACTCGAGAAGGCGAGTGGCGCGACCGGTCGCGACAGGCAACACACCCGTCACGTGCGGGTCGAGCGTGCCCGAGTGGCCGCTCTTATCGATGCCGAGGATCTGCTGGACGTACGCTGAGACCTGGTGGCTCGTGGGGCCCGCGGGCTTGTCGATGACGACGATACCGAAATCGAGCAGCTCCTGGACCGAACGCTCCGAAGGGGCCTTGCCGTACGCGCCGGGGCGCGCTTCCTGACGGACGAGCTCTTCCATGGTCTTCGGAACGGGGCGGACGATTTAAAGGACCCTATTTCTCGTCCTTCTTCTCCTTGACCTTGCCCTCGACGACCTCCTCGTCATCTTCGGGCTTGTCCTCGGACTCCGTTGCTTGTTGGGCCTGCGCGGCCTGCTGGTAGAGCTCGGTGCCGGCCTCGGTGAGGAGTTTCTGCAACTCGTCTTTTTTGGCTGCCAGGTCGTCGAGGTCCTTGGGCTCCTTGGAGAGCGCCTCGCGCACCGCTTTCGCGGCCTTCTCGATCGCGTCGAGCTTGCTCTTGTCCACCTTGTCCTTGAGGTCGGAGACGAGCTTGTCCGCCTGGTAGGCGAGGGTGTCCGCCTCGTTGACGATCTGCGTCTCCTTGAGGCGCTCCTCGTCCTCTTTCGCGTGGGACTCGGCCTCGGTGCGCATCTTCTCGATCTCCTCGTCGGAGAGGTTGGAGGATGCGGTGATCTTGATGGACTGCTCCTTGCCCGTGCCCAGGTCCTTGGCGGAGACGCTCACGATGCCGTTCGCGTCGATGTCGCAGGTGACCTCGACCTGCGGGACGCCGCGCGGAGCGGGCGGGATGCCGACGAGGTCGAAGCGGCCGAGGGTCTTGTTGCCCGCGGCCATGGGACGCTCGCCCTGCAGGACGTGGATGCTCACGGCGTGCTGGTTGTCCTGCGCGGTGCTGAAGATCTGGCTTTTTCTCGTCGGTATTGTCGTGTTGCGCTCGATGAGCTTGGTGAAGACACCGCCGAGGGTCTCGATGCCGAGCGACAACGGCGTGACGTCCAAGAGCAGGACGTCCTTGACCTCGCCGCCGAGGATACCGCCCTGGATGGCCGCTCCCAAGGCGACGGCCTCGTCCGGATTCACGCTCTTGTCGCCGTCCTTGCCGGTGATGTCCTTGACCAATCGCTGGACCGCGGGGATGCGCGTGGAGCCGCCGACGAAAATGACCTTGTTGATATCCTTCTTGTCGAGCTTGGCGTCCTTGAGCGCTTGGAGCGTGGGCTTCTTGAGCCGTTCGAGGATGCCGTCGATGAGCTTCTCGAACTCGGCTCGAGTGATTTCGCCGGTCAGGTGCTTGGGACCGTTCTTGTCGGCCGTGATGAAGGGCAGGTTGATGCTCGTCTTCTGCTTGCTGGAGAGCTCGATCTTCGCTTTCTCCGCTGCTTCCTTCAGTCGTTGGTGGGCTTGGCGGTCCTCGCGCAGGTCGATGCCGTTCTCTTTCTTGAACTGCTCTGCGAGGTGGTCGATGAGGATGTCGTCGATGTCATCGCCGCCCAATCGGTTGTCGCCGCTGGTCGCCTTGACTTCGAAGACGCCGTCGCCCAATTCCAGGACGGAGACGTCGAAGGTGCCGCCGCCGAAGTCGAAGACGAGGACGGTGTGGTCCTCCCCCTTGTCCAGGCCGTAGGCGAGTGCTGCGGCGGTGGGTTCGTTGATGATGCGTTCGACCTCGAGGCCGGCGATCTTGCCCGCGTCCTTGGTGGCCTGTCGCTGGCTGTCGGAGAAGTACGCTGGGACGGTGATGACCGCTTTTTCCACGCGACCGCCGAGGAAGGCCTCTGCATCGTGCTTGAGCTTGGAGAGGATCATCGCGCTGATCTCCTGGGGCGTGTATTCCTTGTCGTGGATGGTGACGTGGTAGTCCTCGCCCATGTGGCGCTTGATGCTGCGCACGGTCTGCTCGGGATTGAGGATGGCCTGGTTGCGCGCGGCCTGGCCGACGATGCGCTCGCCGTCCTCGCTGACGGCGACGACCGAGGGTGTGGTGCGGTGCCCTTCGGCGTTGGGGATGATGGTGGGCTTTCCTCCTTCCATGACCGCTACGGCCGAGAAGGTCGTTCCGAGATCGATTCCGATGATCTTGCTCATGAGTGTTCCTCCGCTCCTTTCGAGAGCTTGACTTTTGCTGTGCGCAGCACGGTGTCGCCGAGACGGTACCCGGGCTGCAGCACCTCGATGATGCTGCCCTTGGGCTGCTTGGATGCTTCTGTGAGTATGGCCTCGTGCAGCGACGGGTCGAACTTCTCCACGGGGACGCGCTCGACGCCGTGCGCTTCGAGCGTGCTCACGAGCTGTCCGAGCACGAGTTCGATGCCCTTGTAGAAGGCGTCGTGCTCTTTGGCTTGCGCGAGCGCTAATTCAAGATTGTCCACGACCTGGAGGATGTCTGCGATGACGTGCGCTGCAGCGCGTTCGCGCTCTTGCTCGCGCTGTTCTGCCGTGCGCCGGCGATAGTTCTCGTAGTCGGCCTGGACGCGCGCGAGGCTCTCGGTGAGCTCGGCGACGCGCTGGTCGTCCTCTTCGACGGGTATCTCTTCGGTGGGGGGTTTCTCGTGCGCCATACTCTCTTGTTGACTTGAAGTCAACGAATACGTCGAAGAGACTGGTTATTTATATATGTTTCCAGCATGTTTATAAGCTCTGTCGTCCTTACATCGACCATGCCCTTCGACCATATTACCGTGCGGAACCTCAATCCGCCGGGCACCCCGGACATCAACGCCGAGCTGCAATGGCTGGGAACAGTCCTCGGACTGTTCGGCAACAGGGACAAGGACAGCAGCTGCTACAGGGTCTTCATGACCGTCGTGCGCACGGCCCCGAACGGCATGATCAGCTCGGACGAGATCGCGGCCAACTGCGAGCTCAGCAGAGGGACCGTCGTGCACCACCTCAACAAGCTGCGCGACGCGGGCATGATCTCGGCGAACGAGGAAGGATACAGCCTCACGGGAGGATCGCTGCGCGGCGCCCTCGGAGAGCTCGAGGCAGAGCTCGACCGGCTCTTCGAGCTCTCGCGCGTCATCGCCGAGGACATCGACCGCAAGCTCCGGCTCTGAATCCATAGGATTTATAAAACGTAGATTTCCGTATACCAGTATAGCGACATGGCGGTGGAGCGCGTGTGGGCCATACTCCTGCTCTTGCTAGTCCTTGCGCCCATCGTGATCGCCGACAGCTACGAGCCCGACAACACGACAGGCACGGCAAACTGGATCGCGACCAACGGCACGCCGCAGACCCACGACTTCAACCCCGCCGGGGACGTGGACTTCGTCAAGTTCAACGCCACGCAAGGAGTGTCCTATGACATCAGCACGCAGAACATCACCCCGCAGAGCACGACAGACACCGTGCTCACGCTCTACAAGCCGAACGGCGCGCTGCTCGCCGTGGACGACGACAACCTCGAGCTCAACACGCGGAACAGCCGCGTATTGTTCCAAGCCCCGCAGAACGGGACGTACTACGCCCGCGTCAGCGAATACAGCAACGTCGCGGGAGGGCAATACAACATCAGCGTGACACGGCAAGGGACGCTCACCGTCACCAGCCAGGTGATGCCGACCGTCGCGCAAGACCACACCTTCACGGCGAACGCGAGCGTGACCTGCACGGGAGGACCATGCCCGGGCGTGACACTGATACTCGACCCGCGACGCAAGGTCGACCCGCGGGTGCCTAAACTGCTCACCACGCAAAAAAGCGTGGGCGTCATCATCATGTACGACACGAACGTGAGCCAAGCACCGAAGAAAGAATCGCTCGTTCTGCAGGCGGCCGGAACCGTGGTGCCGGTCGTGCAGCTCACCACGCTCGTCCAACGGCTCGGACTGCTTCCCAAGAGCGAGCCGCTCGACGTCGCCGCCAAAGACATCCACGCGCGATTCCCCACGCTCCACGCGATCGCCGCGCACATCGACCAACAGACATTCGAGAACCTCGTCAACGACCCGCGCGTCGAACGCATCCAGTACGACACGCCCGTGCACGCGACGGTCGACGGGAGCGTCTCGAGCATCAACGCCCCGCAAGTGTGGCAGACGAAGGTCAACGGCACGAACATCACCGGAGCGGGCGTGACTGTCTGCGTCATCGACACGGGGATCAACTACACACACCCCGACTTCGGCAGCTGCAACGCGACCACGAACATCAACGACGGGAGCTGCCCGAAAGTCATCGGGGGCTATGACTTCGTCAACAACGACACCAACCCCATGGACGACGAAGGGCACGGCAGCCACGTCTCGGGAATCATCGCGAGCGAGAACACGACGTATCCCGGAGTCGCTCCGGGAGCGCGCATCGTCGCCATCAAGAGCCTCGACAGCACAGGCTCGGGGACGGCGAGCAACATCATCAGCGGACTGGAATGGTGCACGGCGAACGCGACGAAATACAACATCAGCGTGATAAGCATGAGCCTGGGAGCGACCGACGCCTTTCCCAACAGCTGCGACGAATCAGACCCGACGATGACACAAGCCATACAGAACGCGATCAACGCGGGGATCATCGTGGACATCGCCGCGGGCAACGGCTTTTCCACGAGCCCGCAGCTCGGCATGAGTTGGCCTGCGTGCGTGCGCAACGCGACCGGTGTGGGAGCGACGGGGAACACGGGCGTCTGGAGCACGTACGGACAACGAGACCTGTCCACCGCATTGCTCGCGCCAGGAGACAACGTGATGTCCACGAACTATCAGGGCGGGCACGTCACCAAGAGCGGCACGAGCATGGCGACGCCCATGGTATCTGGATCGGCCGCATTGCTGATTCAGCACGACCGGCTCGCGTACAACAGGACGCCCACGGTCTTCGAGCTGCGCACGCAACTGCAGGCGACGGGGAGCAACGACACGGACACCGCGTTCAGCAACCTCACACTGCCGCGCGTGGATCCCTTAGGAGGGATACAGGACAAAGGCGTCGTGCCCAACACGGTGGGCGCGCAGCCGTTCTGGACGCCGGACACGAACCCCGTCTCGTGCGGCACGCTCGCGGACGGACAGAGCTGCAACGCGAGCTGGACGGTGAACGCGAGCACGAGCAACGGAACATACGCGTTCTACGCGATCGCCACGACGGAATACGCGCGCGTGCAGAGCACGCACCAGAACGTGACGATCAATCCCGACACGACGCCGCCGAACACGACTACCACGTTCCCGACGGGCTGGCAGAACGGCTCTGTGGTCATCACGCTCAACGCGACCGACAACGGGACGGGCGTCGCGCAGACGCACTACCGCGTGGACAACGGCAACTGGAGCACGGGGACCAGCGTGAACGTGACCGGGGACGGCAACCATACCGTCTATTACTACAGCGTCGACAACGTGGGCAACACCGAAGCGATGAAGAACGGGAGCGTCGCGATCGACACCCTGCCGCCGTACACGAACACGAGCGACAACGGTTCGTGGCACGACGCGGACTACAACATCACGTTGAACGTGACAGACAACGGGAGCGGCGTATCGTACACGACATACCGCATCGGCAACGGGACCTGGTCCAACGGCACGACCATCAACATCACGGCGGAAGGGAACACGACCTACCAGTACTACGGCGTGGACAAGCTCAACCACACCGAACAGACGCGCACGGCATACGCGCTGCTCGACAAGACCGCGCCGAACACGACCGTGAACGCTCCGAGCGGCTGGCAGAACGGCGCGGTCACCCTCACGTTCAACGCCACGGACAACCTCTCCGGGGTCGCGCAGACCTGGCACAGCATTGACGGCGCGAACGCGACGAACGGGAGCACCCTTGCCGTTTCCACTGATGGCAACCACACCGTCACGTATTGGAGCCGAGATGCGGCGGGCAACAACGAGAGCGTCAAGAACGTCAGCGTCGCTGTCGACACGACGCGTCCCGAGCTGTCGCGCCTGCGCCTGAACACGAGCGCGCCCGGGGCGGGGGAGAATATCACCTTCAGCGTGGACGCGAACGACACGACGAGCGGTCTTGCGAGCGTCACCCTCACCATCGACTCCAAGCCGGTCAGCCTCAGCGCATCCAACGGGACGTACTCGGGCGTGTGGAACGGGAGCGCGGGAGAGCACACCGCGATCACCACCGCCACGGACCGTGCGGGGAACAAGAACGTGACGGTCACCACCTTCGTCGTCTATCAGAAGTACGCGGAGACGGACGCGAACTTCACGAACACGACCACGATCGACGCGCTCTTCACGACGGATGCGAAGCTCTCCATACGCGTCGCCAACAACACGACCGCGAACCTCACGCTCCTCTCGAGCGCCACGACGCCAGCATTCACCAGCACCCTCTTGCGCGCCGTGCGCTACGTGGACATCAACGCGTCACCAGCGCTCGAGAACGCGCTCGACTGGGCGGTGATCACCGTCTCGTACGACCCCAACGCCCTCAACGGCACGGACGTGGACACGCTCCACCTCGAATGGTACAACACGTCGAGCAACGCCTGGGTCAATCTGTCGACGGGATCGCCGAGCTGGGTGCACAGCACAGGACGCGACACGACCAACCACCTCGTGTGGGCGAACGTCACGCACTTCTCCACGTACGCGGTCACCGGGTCGCTGCCCACGACGACAACGACCACCACGACGTCCTCGGGCGGTGGCGGTGGTGGCGGAGGGGGTGGCGGAGGTGCCGCCGTCGCGAGCACGGACAGCGTGACGGCGAGCAGTCTGACAGCAGGAGTGCCGTACACCATCGGTGTGAGCCTGCCGAACGTCTCGGTGACGCAGCTCACCTTCACGCCGAGAACGACGAGCTTCGTCCAGACGCTCACCTTCCACACGAATACGACCGCGCCAGGCTTCCCGGGGATAATCTATCAATCCATCGGCATCGCGCACGACCCCACATTCTCGGCCGACAATGTGCAGGTGACCTTCCAGGTCCCGGAGAGATGGATCGCATCGCACGGGGGACGCGCCCAGAGCGTCGCATTGTACCGCAAGGACAGCGGGCGGTACAGTCCCTTGTTCACCACCTACCATGGGACCGTCAATGGCACGGCGACGTACACCGCGAGCGCATCTTCCATCAGCGACCTCGCCGTGGGCATGCCGGCACCGGCTCCCGAACCGGTGGTTGCAGTCCCGACAACACCGGTCACGAACGCCACGAACACGAGCCCGCCCCCGCAGGTCCAACAGCCAGCGGTCATCGTGACCGCGAGCCCGCCCCCGCAGCCGAGCGGCAACTCCCCGTCCGACCTGATCGTCGCCCTGCTCGCCCTGCTCGTGGGAGGGCTCGCGGCAGGACGCATCATGCTCGTCGAACGCAAGAAGCACGGACAGCACCTCACGCGCGCGTCGCCCGCGCACGTGGCCCGCCACCTGCACGCCCGCGCAGGGGTGTGGTATCCGTGCGCGGAGCCGGAATGCCCGTACAGCAAGCCATAGCGCTTATAAAAAGGGCGTCTCTTCTCCGAGGATGCCCGATTACTACGCCGTCCTCGGCGTGGACAAGAACGCCTCGCAGGACGAGATCAAGCGCGCCTACAAGAAGAAGGCCAAGCAGTTCCATCCCGACCTGAACAAGGACGATCCCAAGGCCGAGGAACGCTTCAAGGAGGTCAACGAGGCATACAAGGTGCTCGGCGACGCGAACGCGCGCTCCCGCTACGACCAGTTCGGCCACGAGGGATTCACGCAGAACCAGCGCGCCGGCTTTGGTCAGGGATTCTCCGGCGGCGATTTCGGCTTCGGTGAGGGCTTCGGATTCGAGGACCTGTTCGGCAATATCTTCGGCCAAGGATTCTCTGGACGGCAGCATCGACGGGGGGCGGATCTGCAGACCGAGATTGCCATCACGCTCCAGGAGGCGTACGCGGGATGCGAGCGCACCCTCGACCTGGACAAGTACGACCCGTGCGAAGCGTGCGAGGGCACGGGGGCCAAGGACGGCAAGACCGAGCGCTGCGCGACCTGCCACGGGCGCGGGCGCGTCGTGCGCCAGCAACGCACGCCCTTCGGGGTCTTCCAGACCGAGACCGCGTGCCCGGCGTGCAAAGGCACCGGACAGACCGCATTGGAGACGTGCCCGACCTGCAGGGGCGAGGGGCGCGTGCGCAAGAAGAAGACGGTGACCGTCGAGGTGCCGCGCGGCGTGCACGACGGTCAGCGCATCCGCGTGCCGGGAGAGGGGGAGGCCGGTCCTGCCGGCATGCCGCCAGGAGACCTGTACCTGTTCGTGCGCGTGCGGGCGCACCCGCTGTTCACTCGCGACGGCGACGACCTGAACTGCGAGATCCCCATCAGCTTCCCGCAGGCGGCCTTTGGCGACGATGTTGCCATTCCTACGCTTAAGGGAGAGGCGCAGCTCGAGGTGCCTTCCGGTACCCAGAGCGGGACGCGCTTCCGCATCTCGGGGTACGGTATGCCGCGCGGGCGCGGGCACGGCGACCTGTACGTCAGGGTGCGTGTGGTCACGCCCAAGAAGCTCAGCAAGGAGCAGAAGGCAGCGCTCCAGGATTACGCCAAGACCGTCGGCATCGACGCTGCTCCCCAGAAGAGCTTCTTTGCCAAGCTCAAGGACGCGTTCGACCATGAATAACCATTCTCGCGGGGTGACGATGGCAAAACATTTTTATAGCTCGACGCGTGCCGACGTCAGAGTGGAAACGAGGGAGGAGTCCGCATGAGAATACATACACCCTTGATGATGTGCTTCTTGCTTGCTCTGGCGGCCTGTTCCGGGAACACCCTGTTCCCCGGCAACGGCACCAACGCGAGCAACACGAGCCTCTTTATACCGAACGCGACCAATATCACGAACGCGACGCCCGTGAGCATCCCGAACGCCACGGCGAACGCGACCCCGACGACGAACGCCTCGGCGAACGCGACCGCGCGGAGCAACGCGACGTACGACGCGACCGTGTCCGGGGTGGAAGGGCAGCTGATCCAGCTCCACAGCAAGGCGACGGACCCCGACGGGGATCCTGTCACGCTGAGCTTCAGCGCACCGTTCAACGCGAGCGGCGACTGGCAGACCAAGATCGGCGACGCCGGGCGCTACAACGTGACGGTCACCGCATCCGACGGCAAGACCTCCACGCAAGCGCACATCCTGGTCATCGTGACGCGCGCCAACAGGCCGCCCGTCATCACTGGACCTGATGTCATCCACGTCAAGGAGGGCCAGACGGTCAACCTGCGCGTCTTCACCATCGTGGATCCCGACGGGGACACCTTCGTGACCAGCTACAGCGGCTGGATGCAGGGCAGCACCTACACGACGAACTACAACGACGCCGGCAACCACACCGTGACCATCATCGCGGAGGACTCGCACGGCAACCAGGCCGAGAAGAAGGTCATCATCGATGTGGCCAACGTCAACCGGCCGCCCGTGCTCAGCGTTTCGCCGCTGCACATCAACGCCACCGAAGGCGACCTGGTGCGCATCAACGCGAGCGCGACGGACCCGGACAACCAAACCGTGAAGATCTCGTACGGCGCCCCGTTCAACAGCCTCGGCGAGTGGCAGACCACGGTTGGTGACGCGGGCGACTACGAGGCCGCCGTGACTGCGACCGACGGTATCGCGCAGGTCAGCAAGACCGTCTCGGTCCGCGTCAACCCTGCGAACCGCGCGCCGGTCATCCAGGTAGCAGACACGATCACTGTCAAGGAAGGCCAGCTCATCGACCTGGCGAACTACGTGACGGTCAGCGACCCTGATGGTGACTCGGTCAACGTGACCTACAGCGGTTGGATGAACAGCGAGACGTACACGGCGACGTACAACGACGCCGGCACCTACTCGGAGACGGTCCGTGCGACGGACGGCAAGACCACCTCGCGCAAGACCTTCACCATCCAGGTGCAGAACGTCAACCGCGCGCCGGTCTTCATCACGCCGGCATAGGTTTTGGGGACTCCTCCCCATCCTCTTTTTCCTTCTTCTCTTGATTCCGAGAACGTATCAGGCCTCTACGAAGAACGAGTCTCCACTCGCCAAGAGCGATAAAACTATTTAAAGCGCTCTTTGGGTTACGAAGCAGCGCCTAGCGCAGGAAAAGAGGGAAACACTGTGGGACTGTTCGGCGGAAAGGACGATACGAAAGCGAAGATCGAGGAGCTCAAGGCCAAGATGCAGGGCGGACAGCCCGGCTGGCAGCCGCCGCAGCAGCCCTGGCAACCCCCCCAGCAGCAGTACCAGCCGCCGCAGCAGCCCTGGCAACCTCCGGAGGCGCAACAGCCGAGCCCGCCTCCTGCGCCGCGCAGGGAGGTGCGTGTGGAACGACGAGACGATTTCGAGGAGCTGTCGAGCGGCATCGTGCTCGACCTGGGCGACGGCATGTCGCTCAACCTGCCCATCAAGGGACGCATGCATCTCGACGAGTTCTTGCGCATAGCCGACCGCGTGCGCGAGCTCAAGCGCATCGAGCACCCGCAGGCCTAGGCGTCGAGCATCTTGAGGTGCGCGTCGCTCGTGAGGAACTGCTCCCGGCAGAGCTCTTCGAGGACGTAGAACTCCTTGCGGCTCTTCACGCCCAAAACGTCGAGGCGATCCATGAACTCCTGGACCTCGCTCATGTTCCGGAACAAGACCTCGACCAGGTAGTCATAGCCGTTGTTGATGCGCAAGATGGTGTTCACCTGGTGGTGCCCCTCCAAGAAGCGCCGCACCGCATCGCGTGCATCGGCCTTGACCTGCAAGAGCAAGGTGACGCGCAGGTCGTATCCCAAGCGACGGAAATCGAGCAGGCAGGTGTGCTTGGTGATGACCCCGTCCTCGAAACTCTTGAGCCGCTCGTAGATGGTGCTCACAGGAATGCCTGTCTTCCTGCTCATCCGCGTCAATGTCTCGCGCGCATTGCTGCGCAACCGCCTCATGATCTGTAATTCCTTCGCTTTCATTGGTGACCTCCCGTGCCCCCCACGGTATTTCTGCTCTGAGTGAAGCAAAGACATCAAGATTCGCGGACAGGGAAATGCTGAAGCGTTCAGGAAAAACCTGAATCTATACCTGGGCTATATAAGCGGACAGAAGAGAGAGCAGAATACCTCCTGAAACAGCCTGAAACTGTCCCTTTGAAATACTAGCGCTGCTTTCTGCGGTCATGCACGCGTCAGAGCAAGCAGTCCTCGCCGCGTTCGCGCAACAACCGCAAGCGCAACTCACCACCGGAGAGCTCGTGAGAAGCGCCTTTCCCCAAGAGCACGACGCCATCCAGCAGGACCTGCGCAGCAGCGACCCCGAGACGCATCGGCGCGGACTGCGCAACAAGGCGCGATTGCACCGAAAGCTCCTCTACCACCTCAACAAGCTCGTGGCGAGGAACGCATTGCGCGTGGCAGAGGTGAAAGAGCATGGGGAGAAGACCTACGCGCTCGCCATGGAGCGCGGGGAGATCGTCGTCTCGGACAAGCAGATGACCGTGGCGATCGCCAAGCACCCCGCGGCGGAGAGCTTCGTGGCGGACTGGCAAGAACGCGGCATCGTCACCCAGATGACCCAAGCGATCCACAAGGTGGATGCGTACGCCGTGCGCGTGGACGGCGGTATGGGTGTGCACGGCCTGCGAGCCGAACTCTTGCGCCTGTACACGCACATCGAGGACGCCGTGGGCATCATCGGCTTCGAGCGCTTCCTCGGACAGGACAGCGGCACGCTCGCGGAAGGAGTGGCCGAGCTCATCGCGGACACAAAAGACTACGGCATCAGTGTCACCCTCCGCATCGACATCGGCAAGAAGGCATTGACGGGAAAGGACCACTCGTTCTTCACGGCCTTCGCGCTCCAGCACCCGTCGCGCGTCTACATCGTGTTCGCGGGGCGACACACGGACTTCCAGGAACAGCGCTCGCACCTCGAACGCATCGCCGACGTGTTCTCGCAAAACGACATCAAGCTCAACCTGCAGGACCTCGGACGCGACGCGGACCCATACCTCATGGGACGCGCCGGCATGTACAGCATCGACGAACGGCAGCAAGAGGCGCTCGCGCGCATCGGCGGGGTCGTCGTGGCCAACGCGAGCATCGTCATCGACCTGGGGCGCGAGCAGCTCACCGCGGACGCGTTGCGGACGCTCGCGATAGACTGCGCGCGCACCCTGCTGGCGCGCAGCTCGCTGCAGCGACGGCTCGCGCCAACGATATTCAACGGCCTGACAGCCGTGGGGTCCCTGCGCGAGCAGCTCGCCTGGACGCGCACCTACCTGCGGTTATGGAACTATGACACGCAACGATACCCGTACCCCGCGCTGCTGGGGACCGTGTCGCACGAGCTCGACGTCTTCGCGCGGCAAGAGACCACGATATTCGCCGCGTGCGGAGTGCCACTCAACTACCGCATCCTCTTGAGCAGCGCCTTCCCGCACTATGGTGTGCTGTCGGTGCGCATGTACGACAAGAAGCCCGTGTACGACCGCGAAGGGCTGCGGACGCAGGAGCTGGAACTGCGCGAGCAGCTCGCCGCGCACTACAGCGCAGAGCGCATCAGGGTCTTCCGGGAAGGGGACTTCACCGGACAAGACGTCATCAGCGAGATGCTGTGGATCACGCGCAGCCACGACCTCGCTTTTGTCACCTACGACTTCCGCAAGATGCAGAAGATGATCAGCCTCACCAGATTCCTATGACCGACGCCATCACCGCCTGGAAAGACCTGCTCGGCCGCGCGCGCGGCGCGGCGGGCTTCACGGACCGCTCCAGCAGGGAGTGCCACGAGCTGCGCGACCAACTGCTCACCATCGCTCACACCACCGGCATGCGCGAGCCATTGCTCGCGGTCAGGCACCTGGGCTGGTACTATCCCTCGGACGAGGAGCTGCGCAGCGTATTGCTCAGCCCGGACGACCAGCACCTCTACAGCTTCGCGAGCCGGATCGCCGGTCAACTGCCCGCGCTCGTCGCGCACCTTCGCAGGCATCCGGAGACCCGGCGGGCGTTGTTGCAGCTGGCGGACCTGCGGCCAGAGACCTACGAGGAGCCCCACGTGCCGTGCCTGATCAGCGCGTGGTTCGCCATCCGGGACGGCAAGCTCACCTGCACGGTGCACGCGCGCAGCGTGGACGTGCTCATCGGCCTGCCCGCGAACCTCTACCAGGCGGGCGTGCTCCTCGAGCACGTCGCCCACGAGGTCGGCGTTCCGCCCGGAGCCCTCTCCATGTTCATGGACAGCGCCCACGTCTTCGCCGAATACGACCCGCAGCTGGACCGTATCCTCAGAAAACCTTAAAAGAGGGCGTGTGCCGTGGGCCGCTGATGGAGTACGAGGACGACGACTTCCTGGACGAGCCGGAGGCCGAATACGCCGAGGACGCGGTGGATCTCGAGCCCAGCGACGACGAATTGTTCGACGAGGACTTCGGGGCTGACGGGAACTACGCGGACGAGGACGACTAGGATGCGCATCGAGGACGCGGTCCGTGATGCGCTGCGCGCAGCGCTGCCGGGCGAGATAATCCTGGAGGAGCCGCCGTCGCCCGAGATGGGCGATCTGGCCGTGCCATGCTTTTCCTACGCGAAGGCATTGAGGAAGAGCCCTGCAGCGATCGCCTCGGAGATCGCTTCCGCTGTGTCAGGCAAGGGACCGATCGTGAATGCCGTCGCTGCCGGGCCGTACTGCAACCTCTTCTTGGACCGCTCGTTCGTCGCGCAGAACGTTCTTTCCATGGAATTGGGAGTGGGAAAGAAGAATCAGAAGCTCCTCTTCGAGTATCCGTCGCCGAACACGAACAAACCATTGCACCTCGGGCACCTGCGCAACATGCTGCTCGGGAGCAGCGCGGCGGCGATCGCCGAAGCGGCCGGGTACTCCGTGGTGCGCACCAACCTCTACAACGACCGCGGGGTCCACATCTGCAAGAGCATGCTCGCCTACCAGCGCTGGGGAGAAGGGAAAACACCTGCCGACCTGGGCATGAAGCCCGACCACTTCGTCGGGCACTGGTACGTCGAGTTCGCGAAACACGCCAAAGAGGATGAATCCCTTGAGAATGAGGCGCAGGAGATGCTCCGCAAATGGGAGGACGGCGACAAGGTCGTCCGGTCGCTCTGGAAGAAGATGAACGACTGGGCGTACGAAGGCTTCACGCAGAGCTTCGACCGGTTGGGGATCACTTTCGACAAGCACTACTACGAGTCGCAATTGTACGACAAGGGGAAAGCCGTGGTGGAGCACGGTTTGAAAGTGGGCGTGTTCTCGCATGATGAGAACGGGAATACGCGGGCGTCGCTCGGAACGTTGGGGGAGCCCGTCGTGCTGCGGGCGGACGGCACGGCCGTCTACATGACGCAAGACCTGTACCTCGCGCAGGTCCGGCAAGACGAGTGGAAGCCGGACGCGCAGGTGTATGTCGTGGGCTCGGAGCAGGACCACCGCTTCAAGCAATTGTTCGCCATCCTCGAGGCGCTGGGCATGGAGCACGCCGACCGGTTGTTCCACCTCTCGTACGGATTGATTGCCCTGCCCGAAGGACGCATGAAATCACGCGAGGGGACGGTCGTCGACTGCGACGACCTGCTCAACAGCATGGAGGCGTTGGCCGCGGAGGCCGTGCAGGAACGCCATCCCGAGCTCTCCGCGAAAGAGGTGCAGAAGCGCGCCAAGACGATCGGGCACGGGGCATTGCGCTTTTTCATCTGCAAGTACGAGCCCAAGACGGGGTTTGTCTACGACCCGAAGGAGAGCCTGTCGTTCGAAGGGGAGACGGGACCGTACGTGCAGTACGCGGCAGCGCGCATCAGCAGCATCCTTGCCGAGACGAAGCCCGGGAAAGCCGACGCTTCCCTGCTTTCCGAGGACGAGGCCTTCGCGCTTCTCATGGCACTGCGGAAGACGCCCGCGATCGTCGAGGAGGCCGCTTCCCAGTACAAGCCGCACCTCGTGGCGCGGCACGCCATGAGCGTCGCGCAGGCCTTCACGGGCTTCTACCACACCTACAAGGTATTGGTCGATGATGCGAAGGTGCGGGACAGCCGTCTCGCCTTGCTCAAGGCTACGCGGGCGCACCTGGCGTACCTGCTCGGACTGCTCGGTATCGAAGCTCCAGAAGCGATGTAGGCTTCAAGCAGGATCCTCGCGCCCTAAGAAACGGCGGATATGACGGGTCACTGAGAAATGCTCTCCAGTGATGAGATCCCCGATGCCCTCCGTGACGTAATAGCCGAAACAGGCCTCGAAGAACGGATGTCCTGCAGCAAGATGACACTCCATCAGGCCGACTGCGCCGAGGACTGCGCCGAAGGCGCGATTATACGCGTCGGCGGCGAGGTTGTCCCCGCGCCAGCTCGGCTCAGGCTCGGCGACCTTCTTGAGAGTATAGGACAAATGGACGCGCTGCGCCAAGGAGAGACCGTCGGAAGCCATAGAAGGGGGAAGCGGTCTGGATTCTTAAGCCAAGACGTATGTTTTATAAACCACGCGGCGCTTTCCCCCAGAATGGGACGGATCAAGACGACGCTGGTCAAGCGCATCTCCCACGACCTGCACGAGCAGCATGGGAAGAGCTTCACGACCAGTTTCGAAGAGAACAAGCGCGCTGTGGAGGAGTTCGCCGAACTCCCCTCGAAGAAGATCAGGAACACGATCGCCGGTTACCTCACTCGACTCAAGAAGAAGGAAGCAGCCGACGCGCTCTAGAAATGGCCAAGGACGCGGACAACAGCATCTTCGTGGGCGACAAGCCTTTCATGAACTACGTGACAGGCATCGTCATGCAGTTCACCACGCACAACCAGGAAGAAGTCATCGTCAAAGCGCGCGGCAAGTACATCAGCCGCGCCGTGGACGTGTCCGAGATGGCCCTCAAACGCTTCTTGAAGGACAAGATTCGCATTAAGGATATCGCCATCGACTCCGAGGAAGTGGAGAACAGAGAGGGGCGTGAGGTGCGCGTGAGCACCATCGAGATCACGCTGGAACGATTATGAGCGTGTACTCCGGGGTCCTGATCGGCCTTGGAGTGTTATTGCTCGCATTGGGGACGTACTTCGTCTTCCTGCACTACCAACGGGCGCCGGCCACGGACTATCGCTGGGTCGGTCCCGGAGAGCATCCGTTCAAGAAGTGAGCCGCCTCAGCGTGTCTGTCAGTTGTTCTTTGTATTCCCGAGGGGCAACGTCGCGTATACGCTCTTTCGGGCGCGGTCGAAGACAACTACCTCTGTGATAGGGAAAGGCGGGGGGAGAGGGGTTTCAGAGATGATGCGTAACGCGTCCTGCCTGACGGTCTCATCCTCGCAGCGCACGATCGTGGTGTGGGGCGTGTAGTATTGGAAATAGAATGGGTTCTCGTATATTCTCACCATCTCCTGTTGCTCTCTTGTGAGCTCGATATCGAAGGTTATGCCCCTTGGTCTGGAGATGTATGGCTGGGACGCCAGAACGGAGAGCTCATGCAATCGCTGGAGCGTCTCGTCATGCCCCACCAGAAACACGATATGGCCGCGATTCAGCGTCTGGACGCCAGTAAAGCGAAGTTCGAAGGGGCTGATGCTGGAGAGCTTCGTTCGGTACTCCGCGATGAAGTCGTCTATACGATTGCTGTAGAAATTCTCCCTCAGCGTGATATGCGGCGGAAGGGCGGGCATTACGCAGCTGCGCTTGAGGCGCGACCGTAATCCCTGCACGGCAGAAGCAGCTTCACCAGAGGGCCGCAGCGCCAAGACGTATTTCCCATCCATCGAACAGGTGGGTGGAAACATCCTTATAGACGTTTCTTAAATCAAGCGAAGGGTCATAATGGATGAGAAAAGGGTGTGGAGGAGGGGAATTGAACCCCTCTTTTCACTCTGCTTTTGTGGTACGTGATCCGGATGGCGAGTACGCACTACTCCCCGCGCCACAGGTAGGCGACAGCCCTCCACAGACAGGTCGCAGAGTGTCCTGGACGCGTTTTCGTTTCCTCAGTTGAGGAGCGTATCGCTCTTCCCCAACCCGTTTCCACTGAAAGTGTTTCAGTGACGGTTGTATATCTAACTTTTCGGGAAATATCGCGGGCGTGTGGGCATGGCGATTATGGATATGCATATGTGTTCCGTACGGGTTTAGAAGGACCGTCCCGAAGCGGTGATTGCTTTTTTACTGGGTATGTATATAAACCGAAAGGCTTCCCGTCACCTGACGGCCCTGTAGCTCAGCCTGGATAGAGCGTCCGGCTTCGGACCGGAAGGTCGGGGGTTCGAATCCTCCCGGGGTCATTCTGAATCCTAGACTGTTTCATCTGTTGTGTATGAAATCGGCATATACGACGTGGGTCTGGTAAATTCTGAGTGATTTTGATGTGCCGCGAGGTGATTGCTGTGAAGCGATCATATTGAATGCACGAAATATGCAATTACCCAAAGAACTGCCCAGACGACACCTCCAACTCCCATCATTTGAAGGCTGCCTCCTATGCCAAATAGAATGCCGACAATGAGCGCTAGGTAACCGAAGAAGATGAAGTACGTGTTTGGTTGGGGCCAGAGCATATGTGTTATGCCTGTGGCCACTAACGCTACGACAATAGCCACTGCAATGGCTCCAATGACCGTCCAGAGTGATTGTGCCTTTCTTGTCAACATGAATCTTGAAATTGCTCTGTCTGTATTAAAGGATCCGTCTACGTGACCAGTGCTTCATTTATAAGAGCAAAATATTGATTGCGCCTATACCTTATAGAACCAGCCTTTCACTCCATTCGGGTATGGAAGCATATTGTACGGTTCGGTCGTTTCGATAAAATATTTTGCGCTTCCCGTGTTCACATAGACTATCATGTGATTCACTGTCTGAGGATCAGTTGGGTTGTTTGCATCCAAGTATACAAGTTCGATGTCCCATCCCGTATTTGCAGCTTTAAGCATGCTCGCCAGCAGTATTGAAGTGTCTTTACAGTCTCCTCCTCCAGACAACAGTGTCTCCAAAGGATATTTTGGTTTCTCCGTGAACACTGCGGAGTATGTATCCAGTTCGGTCACTATGTGCCACACATCATGTATAAACTCCTCGTCGCTTGTCCGGTTCAAATATAGGCTGCGCATGACGGTACTGAAGGGAGCTGGATTAACAAAATCCATCATGTTCTGCACGCGATACGTTTGTCCATTACCTTGCAACAGGAGATATCGCATTCCACTGTTCCGTTTAATGTATCCCTCTCGAAGACTGTTATCAAGAGAAGAAAACGGTGTCGTCCACGAAATTAGATTGCCTTTATCGTCTTTGAACGCCAACAGCACAGTCTGATTGTGAATTGATATATACGGTGGCGTTAATGCTTCCCATTGTAGTTCTGTGTAATTAGATGTCAGCGATATATACCTGTATTCAAGATTGGAGTAGTTGCTCGCGAGCATCTGGTACTCCTGCTGTGACGCTTGTAAAGAATTTTGGAGGTTTGTGATCTGCTTGTTTTGTGATGCTAGCTGAGAATTTGACTGTTTTACCAAGTCTGTTGTATGAGTTCTCTCTTTGCTGATTTCTGTGAGAGACCAGATGACCATCCCTAAAAGAATGAGGATGACTATGACTGCTGTCCACAGCGCAAGACGATACCCTGTAAAAGACCGCCCCCTTGCCATTCCCAAATCTTGATTGGAGAGCTAATAAATGCTTTCTCTATTCTTTCGGCTCAGAATTCTCGCCCTTCTCCTTTCGCATCAAGGCGTAGATGCGGTGTTCCACCGCGTCGCTGTCAGGCACACTCTCCAATACCAACGCTTTCTGGTCGCCGTGCGAGGTGTGCAGTATCAGGTCCGAAGCCCCGGTCATCCGGTCCCACACCGAGGAGTCGTTCTCCACCTTGGTTATGGATCGGTACGGCAGTGAATGCCGTTTCACGGTGATGAAGCGTCTTTCCCGAACGACGTGAGACGTGTAGAACGAGTACCGTGTATTGTGCAGTCCGATCAGGCGGTGCTTGACCATGACGAAACCGCCGAGGAAGCCGACGACGATCACGGAAATCAACAACGCCGGATGATACACCGACACCATGCCCAATTGCTCAAGCCCGATGAAGATGAAATACACAATGGCAGCAGCGATGCCGAAGCGCCAGAACCAGCGCGCATAATGCGGCACAAGGGCGTTCAATAAGGCGGGCTTTATCACGAACTGCGGTTTTTCCACGGCAGAAACCCGTAGTGCGGGTATTTATGCGTTCTGCCCGAGCGCCATCGAGCGAAACGCATATAATGTGTCGCCGCGCCGGTCCGTTGATGCAACCCAACGGACTCACCTATGACGAGCTCGTCAAGCAGCACACGGAGATACTCAAGGAGCTGCAGTACAAGAGCGGTCTTTTCGCGGCCAGCAGCAAGGACGTGGGAACAGGCTACGACAAGAGCTGGCTTCGGGACAACTTCTACGAATGCCTCGCCTTCGAGGTCATCGACGACTGGGACACCGTCGCCAAGACCTACGACGCGCTCCTCAAGGTCTTCGAGAAGCACGAGAAGAAGATCGACTGGGCGATCGAGCACAAGCCCCAGGATCAGTTCCAGTACATCCACGCCCGCATCCATCCAGAGACCTTCGAGGAGTTCTGGGAGGAGTGGGGCAACAAGCAGAACGACGCGGTGGGAGCCATCCTGTTCCGGATAGGCGAGCTCGAGCGGCACAAGCCGGGTTTCATCATCAAGGACTTCCACCACATGCGCATCACCCAGAAGCTCGTGGACTATCTGAGCAGCCTGGAGTACTGGCACGACCCGGACAACGGGATCTGGGAGAACGACGAGGAGATACACGCGAGCAGCATCGGCGCGTGCGTGGCGGGCCTCAAGGCCGTCAACGCGATATCAGGGATCAACGTCGACCCCGAGGTCATCGAGGCGGGGGAATCAATGCTGAATGCCATGCTCCCCAGAGAGAGCGACAGGAAGTTCGTCGACCTCGCGCTGCTCTCATTGATCTGGCCGTACCACGTAGTGAACAAGGAGCAAGAAGAGGAGATCCTCAAGAACGTCACCTACCTGCTGGAACGGGAACGCGGCGTCATCCGGTACAAGAACGACTGGTACTACAACAAGAATCCCGACGGCTACAGCGAGGAGGCGGAATGGACCTTCGGCCTGGCGTGGCTGGCCATCATCTACGAGCGGCGCGGAGAACAAGAAAAAGCGCAGCACTACATCGACAAGATGCTCGCGACCGTCACAGAGAAAGGCGTTCCCGAGCTGTACTACAGCCACACGGACAAGCCCAACGAGAACAACCCGCTGGGCTGGAGCGAGAGCCTGTTCATCGTGGCATTGCACGGCATGAACAGGAAGCTCCTGGCAGGAGAGACCATCCACGAACCGCCCGAATAGGATGGACGAAACGTCGCAAAGCTTTATATGCTGACGAGCCGTCGCAGAAGCCATGGTCATCGGCTGGGTCATCCTGGGTATCGTCGTCGTCATCGCGCTTGTCATCTGGCTGGTGTACAACAGCTTCATCCGGGTCAAGAACCAGGTGGAGAACAGCTGGGCGCAGATCGATGTGCAGCTCAAACGACGGACGGACCTGATACCGAACCTCGTCGAGACCGTGAAGGGATACGCCAAGCACGAGAAGACCGTGCTCGAGGACGTGACCAAGGCGCGCACCGCCCTCATGCAAGCGAAAAGCGTCGGCCAGAAAGCCAAGGCGAGCAACCAATTGACGGACACGCTCAAGAGCCTGTTCGCGGTGAGCGAGAACTATCCACAGTTGAAAGCGAACGAGAACTTCCTCCAGCTCCAAGAGGAGCTGTCAGGCACAGAGAACAAGATCGCGTACTCACGCCAGCACTACAACGACATGGTCATGCGCTACAACACCTTGCGAGAGAGCTTCCCCAGCAATATGATCGCGAGCATGTTCAACTTCGGCAAGCGCGACATGTTCGAGACGCCCGAAGCGGAAAAACAACCCGTGAAGGTCAGCTTCTAGGGGCATGGAAAAACGCGTCAGCTTCGATGAGATCCGCGCGAACAACATCCGCTCGGGAGTACTCATCTTCTTCTTCCTCTGCATAGCGGCAGGACTGGGGCTCATCCTCGGATTGTTCTGGGGGAGCATCTGGGGCGGCCTGATCACAGCGGTCCTTGTCGCGATCATCTACAGCATCATCGCCTACCACAACGGCCGCGGCATGATCACAAGCCTCATGCACGCCAAGCCCGCGACGAAAAAAGAATACCCTTACCTGGTCAACACCGTGGAAGGGCTCGCGCTCGCCGCGGGAGTGCCCACTCCCAAGATCTACGTGATGAAGGACTCGGCGCGGAACGCTTTTGCGACGGGCACAGGACCGAACGACTCGGCCATCGTCGTCACCACAGGATTGCTAGAGGTCATGGACCGCCAAGAGCTCGAAGGCGTCATCGCGCACGAGATGAGCCACATCCAGAACTATGACATCAGGACCATGCTCGTCGCGGCCGTCATCGCAGGGGTCATCGTGCTGCTCGCGGACATCCTGCTCCGCAGTTTCCTGTGGGGCGGCGGGCGACGCGACAACAACAACGGCGGCGGAGTGCTCATCGTCGTCGGGCTCGTGCTCGCCATCCTGTCACCGATCATCGCGCAATTGATCCAGCTCGCCATCAGCCGGAAGCGCGAGTTCGCGGCCGACGCCGGAGCGGCGGTCCTCACCAGATACCCGCCAGGGCTTGCCAGCGCGCTCAAGAAGATCGAGAAGGACCCGGACCCGCTCGTGGACACGGCGAACCGGGCGACAGCGCACCTTTTCATCAGCACGCCGTTCGCGAAGCACAAGGGCTTTTTCACGAACCTGTTCAGCACCCACCCGCCCCTCCAGGAGCGCATCAAGCGGCTCGAACAGATGTGAGCTAGGCGGCCTCGCCGCTCGGATACGGCTCATAGACCTCGACAGAACCGTCCTTCTCGTGGACGAGGATACGGCCGCCCATGCCGGCGAGATGCCAGGCGTGATGCACGGCATCCTCCTCTGTCAAGAAATACTCCGGCTCCGCCCCTTGCTCGTCTCCCACGACGAGCCAACGCAGCCCGTCGACAGCCCGCTCCACGTGCATCACTCGTCCCATGAAAGAATGCATGTCGTCTTCACCCATAAACCCATCGGCCAAAGGGCTTAAAAGTCCTCCTCGCCAGAAGAATGCGTGGTCAATATCCTCAAGGAGCTCGATGAACACATCCAGGCGTACAGCGAGCCCGCGCAGAGAGTCCTGAAAGGAGAGATCGCCCACGCCAAGAACGGCAATGACCAAGCGAGCGGGCTGGCCCTCATACGCGTACGTAACTGGATTACCGAGCTGCTCGCGCAGCAGGACCTCGACGCGAGGATCCGCAAGGAAGCGGGTGCAGCACAGAGCCAGATCAGGTCCCTGCTCGGACGCAACGAACGCAAAGAGCCGTACGACAAGCATCGCCTGGAGGATGTACGCCTGCTCGTCCGGCTGCTGGAGGATATCGCCAAGCACGAGACGCTCACCCCGGAAAGAGCTGAGCTGTTGCAGAAACTCGATCTGCTCTTCCACCAACGCGGCCGGGCCGCCACGCGCGAAGCGGAGCTCGCCAAGGCGCTGCTCAAGGTGGAGATCACTTTCGCGAAAGAGCACGACCCAAGGCCGCAACAAGAAATGCTCAAGGTCATCGAGAACCGTCTCCTAGGGATGCAAAAGAACACGAACAAGAAAGCGAGAAAGCGCATCGAAACAGCGCTCAATTGCATCACGCTGCTCGGAGAACTCAAGCATCCAGGAGAGAGCACCGAGCACGACAAGGAACGCATGAACTGCGTGAAGGACATCATCGCCGCGCTCGACGAGACCCCCGCAAAGAAACGACGACGCGGGTGGCTGCGGCGTTTCATAGCCGGTGGACTGCTGTTCGGTGGCCTGCTCGGATCGCAGGCCGTGCGCGCCCAACACACCTCGCAACCGCCGGAAGCAGCGCAGGTGCAACAACAGATGAGACAGCCGTTCACGCAAGAGGGCATCGCCACGATCTACGCAGGATTCTTCCAGGGAAGGACCACGTCGGCCGGGACGCGTTTCGACCAAGGTCGCGTGAGCGCTGCGGTACCGTTGGGCAGCCCGCTCTTCAATAGGGCGCATCCCTACAGGCTCCGGATCACGAACCTGGATAACGGCCGGACGATCGTGGCGGACGCTGAGGACAAGGGAGACTTCGGATACCATAAGGAAAAGGGCGATTGGGTCGAGAACAAGTACGCGACGCAAGACAGCGTGCCGCGTATCGTGGACCTGTCCATGGCCGCAGCCCTCAAGCTCGGTATTATAACGCCAACAGAATTCCGTGACGCGGAGAAGGATGGCTTCCGCGTCAATATCCGTCGCTCCGCCCATGTGCGCGTCACGCTGGTCGCTCCTCCGCAGGCGCAGAGCATCGTGAAGGCCGAGAGCGTGGGCGACCCCGCGCAGGTCCTGTAACGAACGATTTAAGAACGAGCGGTTCACGGTGAATGGGTGGCGGGGATCATCATCACCTTCGAGGGCATCGACAGGTGCGGGAAGGGGTCGCAGATCAAGCTCCTCAAGGAGCTGCTCGAACGCATGCACGTGACGCACGTCATCTCGCGCGAGCCGGGAGGGACGTCCTACGGCGAGGCCGCCAGGCGCATGGCGCAGGACCCCAAGTTCATCCTCCGGCTCAACGAAGCCTACAAGGACCTCGACGTGCCGCACCTGCCGACGAACGAGGACCTCGAGCCGCACGGAGAGCTCTTCACGTACCTGGTCGCGAGGAGCCTGTTCTACTCCCAACGCGTCATTCCCTTCGTGGCGAAAGGAGGAGTCTTCATCGCCGACCGCGGACCGGACAGCAGCACGGCCTACCAAGGCTACGGACTGTTCCAAAACGAGTCGGACGTGGATTTCGTGCGCCGGGCGAACGATTTCGCCACGCAGAAAGCGCGGATCGCGCGCACCTACCTGCTCGACATCACCGTGGAGGAATCCGAAAGACGCAGCGCGGAGACCGAGTTCGGCGACGGCAAGGACCGCATCGAGCTGCGTGAGCGAGAATTCTTCACACGCGTTCGCGACGGCTATCTCTCATTGGCGAAAGACGAGCCGGAGCGCTTTCTCGTGCTGGACGGCACGCTGAGCATCGAGGAATTGCACGCGCGGATCAAAGCGGACGTGATCGGATTGCTGCGCGAGGCAGGCATCATCCCGACCGGGCTGGAAGAAGGCATATAAATCGGGAGG
Source organism: Candidatus Woesearchaeota archaeon (assembly GCA_046704725.1). Classification (GTDB taxonomy): domain Archaea; phylum Nanobdellota; class Nanobdellia; order Woesearchaeales; family SKIA01; genus SKIA01. The sequence goes on from JBJKRI010000004.1 coordinate 29,086, forward strand.
CATTCGCGCCACCGTCGACCTAAAATCGACGTGAGGTGTTGCACATGCAGATACGACCGATCGGAGAACGCGTCCTCATCCGGACGATACAGCAAGAAGAGCGCACCGCCTCGGGCATCTACCTGCCGGAGAGCGCGCGCGAAGGCAAGAAAGAAGGCATCGTCGAAGCCGTGGGAGAAAAAGACGGCAAGCCCCTCCCGCTCAAGAAAGGAGAGCGGATCCTGTACGGCGGCTACAGCGCCGACGAGTTCGAGATGGACGGCACGACATTCATCATCCTCGAGTACAAGGACCTGCTCGCGACCATCGGAGGGACCAAATGAGCAAGCAGATCATGTTCGACGAGGGCGCGCGCCAAGCATTGCAGAAAGGCATCGACAAGGTCGCGAACGTCGTGAAAGTCACGCTGGGCCCGAGAGGACGCAACGTCATCCTCGACAAGGAAGCGAGCCCGACGGTGACGAACGACGGAGTCACCATCGCCAAGCACATCGAACTGCAGGACGGCTTCGAGAACGTCGGCGCGAAACTCATCAAGGAGGTCGCGAGCAAGACGCAGGACCGCGCGGGAGACGGCACGACAACAGCGACGGTTCTCGCGCAGGCCATGATCGCGGAGGGCCTCAAGAACATCACCGCCGGAGCGAACCCCATCGAGGTCAAGCGCGGCATCGAAGAGGCGACCAAGCACGTCGTCCTCCAGCTGAAAGAGAAGAGCGTTCCCGTCAAGGACAAGGAACGCATCGAGCAGGTCGCAACAGTCAGCGCCAATAACGACGAGGAGATCGGCACGCTCATCGCCGAAGCGATGGAGAAGGTCGGCTCGTCCGGCGTCATCACCGTCGAGGAAGCGAAGAGCATGGAGACCTCGCTCGAGGTCGTCGAGGGCATGCAGTTCGACAAGGGCTACATGAGCCCGTACATGGCGACCGACCAGGAGAAGATGGAGGCCGTCTACGACGACCCGTACATCCTGGTGACCGACAAGAAGATCAGCACGATGAAAGAGATCGTGCCCGTCCTTGAACTATCCGCCCAGCAGGGAAAGCCGTTGTACATCATCGCCGACGACGTGGACGGAGAGGCGCTGACCACGCTGGTCCTCAACATCCTGCGCGGCGCACTCAAGGTCGTCGCCGTGAAGGCGCCGGGCTTCGGCGACGAGCGGAAAGCCTTGCTGCAAGACATCGCCGTCCTCACGGGCGCGACGGTCATCAGCGAACAGCTCGGCGGAAAGCTCGAGAGCGTGACGGCGCACGACCTCGGACGCGCCGGGCGCGTCAAGAGCAGCAAGGAGAGCACGGTGATCATCGAGGGCAAGGGCGACGCCAAATCATTGAAGGAACGCATCGGCATGCTCAAGAACCAGATGAAGAGCGAGGAGAAGGAGTACAAGCGCGACGAGCTGCAAAAGCGCCTGGCCAAGCTCTCCGGCGGTGTCGCGGTCATCAACGTGGGCGCAGCGACGGAGACCGAGCTCAAGGAGAAGAAGATGCGCATCGACGACGCGCTCCACGCGACGAAGGCCGCCGTGGAGGAAGGAGTCGTTCCCGGAGGGGGCATCACGCTCTTCCGCGCCGCAGCGACCCTCGAAAAGAAGAAGGGCGAGCGCGGCGTGGGCATCGCGATCGTGCGGAAAGCCTTGGAAGAGCCTCTGAGACAGATCGCGCACAACGCGGGCGTCGAGCCCGCGGAAGTCGTCGCCAAGCTGCGCGAGCACAAGGACGCGTACGGCTACAACGCACGGACAGGGGTCTATGAGGACCTGTACAAGGCCGGCGTCATAGACCCCACGAAGGTCGTTCGCAACGCCTTGCAGAGCGCGTCGAGCATCGCGGCGATGCTCCTCACCACGGAGAGCGTCGTGACGGATTTCGACGACGAGAAGGACAAGGGCAGCCCCGCGATCATCATCTGAAGCCGAAAGCTCATTTTCCATTACATTTCTCCTAAACGCTCCATTCGAGAATAGGTGTTAGGAGATATGTATTGGATGCGTGTTCAATAGCTCTTCGCGAACAAGAAGGTACCGATGGCCTTCTCTCCGGACTCGAAGCACGCGCCCTTGCCATCGAGAACGCCGTTCAGGCTCTTCGCGCCGGTCGCGCCCTTGATACGCTCCTCGGAATCGGGAGCGCCCGACCACGCCGCACGGCCCACCTTGCCGTCAGCGATGGCCTTCTTGAGCTCGTCGAGAGAAGACACATCCACAATGCAAGAGGACAAGCGCTTCCTCTGCTTCTCCAGCAGAGAAGACTGCATCTCCGACAACAGCGCCGCGACCCGAGCCTTGACATCGGCGAGCTTGACCTGCTCTTTCGCGCTGGTATCGCGGCGGACAAGCGTCGCCACACCCGCTACCAAGTCCTTGGGACCGAGCTCGACGCGCACGGGAACGCCCTTGAGCTCCCACTCATGGAACTTGAAGCCGGGCGAGTAGCCCTCACGGTCATCGAGCCTCCAGCCATTCTCAGAAGCGAGCTTCCGCGCGGCATCCAAGACCTTGGCGGACTCCTCGGGCTTCTTGGTGAAGACGATAGGGACGACGACGACAGGGATCGGCGCGACAGCAGGCGGCAATACCAAGCCCTTGTCGTCGCCGAGCACGCCGATCATCACGCCGATGCTCCGCGTGGAAAAACCCCAGCTGTTCTGCCAGACGTATTGGCGCTTCTCGTCGGCATCGAGGAACGTGATATCGAACGCCTTGGAGAAATGCTGGCCGAGCATGTGGCTCGTCGCCCCCTGGATGGCCTTGCCGTTCGGGAACAACGTCTCGATGGACAAGGTCTGCTGCGCGCCGGCGAACTTCTCCCTCTCGGACTTCACACCGTCCCACATGGGGACGCACAATAACTCCTCGAAAGCCCGTTTGTACACGGACAGGATATGCCAGGCCTCCTCGCGCGCGGACTCCTCGGTCGCGTGCGCGGTATGGCCCTCCTGCCACAAGAACTCCCTGGTGCGCAGGAACGGCACAGGATGCTTGAACTCCCAACGCACCACGTTCACCCACTGGTTGATGAGCAAGGGCAGGTCGCGGTGCGAGCGGATCCACTTGGCGTAGGACTCGTACATGATCGTCTCGGACGTTGGCCGGATCGCCAAGCGCTCCGGCAGCTTCGAATTGCCGCCCTGCGTGACCCAAGCCACCTCGGGAGCGAAACCCTCGACGTGCTCTTGCTCCTTGCTCAACAGGTGCTCGGGGATGAGCAGCGGGAAATAGGCGTTCTGCACTCCGCGCTTCTTGAACTCTCCGTCCAGGAAGGCCTGGAGCTTCTCCCAGACGGCGAACGCGTAGGGACGGATGACCATGCAGCCGGACACGGAGGAGTAATCGATGAGCTCGGCCTTCTGGATGACCTGGGTGTACCATTCGGAAAAATCCTCGTCCTTCTTGACGGTCACGCCGAGCTCTTGTGCCATACAGGCCGAGGGGCACCGGAGCTTATAAAGGTTTATCGGGGAACGACACCGTATCGGCGACGAGCACGCCCTTATCGAGCCTGACGGGACGCCAATCATCCTGCACGAGCCGCGCATCGAGCCACGCCGCCAACTCCTCCGGATTACCAATAGTTGCGGATAACGCGATGAGCTGTGGCTTGATGAGCCGGCGCAGCATGGTGATGAGGATCTCCAATGTCGGGCCGCGGCCCGGATCGTTGAGGAGGTGGATCTCGTCTACGATGACGACACCGACGCGCGACAGCCACGGCGCGTGATGACGCAACAAGGAATCGAGCTTCTCGGCCGTCGCGATGATGCAATCAAACTCGGAGAGACGAGAATCCGTGCTGTCGAAATCACTCACGGACAACGCCGTGCGGAAATCATGCCCCCTCCGGAAATCACGGTGCTTCTCGCTGCCGAGCGCCTTGAGCGGCACGATATACAATGCTTTTTTCTTCTGCGACACTGCACGCCTGATAGCGAGCTCGGCGATCAAGGTCTTGCCGGAAGCGGTGGGCGTGCACACGAGGAGCGACTCGCCATCGAGCAGGCCGGCGTCGAGGGCCTTTTTCTGGGCGGGACGCAGCTGTCTGATGCCGCGCTCAGCGAGGAACCCGGAGACCTCCTTGGGAAGCATTCTTGGACGGACGGCGACGCCCTATAAGAACCTTCGCGGCGAGAAAGACGATGACCGCCGAGAGCAGCCACGCCCACCACGTCGAGCCGGAGACATGCACGGTGACGGGAACGGCTCCCGCAACGGCGTGCGCGGAGTTGTCAGAGCCGGTGAGGCTCGCCGTGATGACGCCCTTGTAGGTGCCGGACGGCAAGGTGATATTGCCGCTGTAGGCCCCGTCGGCATAGGCGAGCGGGAAGCGGTACTGGCCGAAGACCGCGTTCACGGTCGCTTGCGGGATGCAGCCGTACGTGCTGCTCGAGGGGACTGCAAGGCCGTTCGCGCGAGAACGCACCTTCGCGCTGAGCACGAACGTCCCGTGCACCGTGCCGGGAGCCTTCACGTCGTACACGTCGAGACCGGGCTGCTGGGTCAGGGCGTAGATCTCGCCGAAGACCCGCGACAAGGAGGACTTGTCGCTGTTCGAGAAATAGAAATTACCGCAATCGTTCTTCGCGCGCGACTCACCGGCCATGCTCGCGAGCAAGTCAGTGGCGTTCACTCCCTGGTCGCCATAGCCGATAGTGTACAAGCACGCGTCGCCGAGCGCGCTATCGACCGCCTTGATGATCGCGGGCTTCCCGCCCGGATCGTATGGAGCGCCGTCGGACAAGAAGATGATGAGCGCCTTGCGGGTGCTACCAGAGAGCCTGACCTGGCTGCCGGCAAGCTTCAATGCGTTGATGTAGAAGGTCGAGCCGTCGCTCGTGATGGAATTCACCCCCGCGATGAGCGAGGGGAAGTCGGAGGTCAACGGGCGCACGATGAGCGCGTCATCGGAGAAGACGATGAGCGAGGCACGGTCACCGGACTCGAGGACATGCAACAAGCCGTCAGCGGCCGCTTTGGCGTTCGCCAAGGGGGCTCCGGACATGCTTCCCGAGCGGTCGATCACCAAGACGAGATCGACAGGATCGTGATGGCTCGTGTTATCGTTGCGGAACGTTCCGGTGAAATCCGCGTTGGGATCGTGGTAGGAATAGTCGCCCGGAGAGAATGTGTGCGTCCAGGACTGTCCCGGCTGCAGCACAGGGGAGGACCACGAGCCGTCGGTCGCCTCGACGGAATGCGGATGAGTGTCGGCATTGTGCCAGGTCACCACGCCCTCTGTGCTCACGCTCTGCGGCGAGAAGCCCTTGGGCCCGATCTCGACCTCGACGTACTTGTTGTTGTTCAGCAATGGCTGGAGCTTCGACCACGGGACCTGGCAGGCCTGCGAGGGACCCGCGGACACCGTCACGTTGCCCGAACGCTCGCCTGTGAACAGGCACGCGCCCCCGCACTCTTCTTCGGCGGAGATGTAGTACGTGTATTGCCCTGCGGGAAGGCTCTGGTTGAAGGACAAGGCCGTCCCTGAACGCTTGGCGACGACCCGCTTGCCCTGCAGCACGGTGAACGTGAGCGTAGGGGAGAAGCACGTATCGGCCAGGGATGCGTTGTTGATGGCGCTAGACAAGGAAGTGTTGATCCGCACTCCCTGGTCGCCCGAGACGTTCGCCGCCACATCGATGACCTGCTCGGAGGACACGCGCGAATAGATGCTCGAGAAGATATGCTGGAGATCGAAATCGTTCTCTCCCGCGCGGAAGTACTGCCCGCAGCCAGTCTCCTGCTGGGAGATGGAAGCCATGCGCTGCAGGATCTGCTGGGCATCGGCCTCCGCGGAGGCGGCGTAGGCGATCGTGAAGATGCAGGTCCCTTGCTTGCCGAGCTGCGAGACCAGGTTGAACAGCGCCGTCTGGTTATCGTCTGGCTTGCCGTCGGACAAGAAGACGATGATGCGACGGTTTGCGCCCGTCAAGGACTGCGCCTTGCGCAACCCCGCGCTGTACTGGGTGAAATCACCGACCTGGATATCGTTTATTGCGGTGTGCAACTGCTGCTTGTCAGCGGTGAGGGCGGAGAAGACCTCTGCGTGGCTGTCGAAAGCGATGACCGCCGCGCGGTCACCGCGTGTGAGCGCGTCAACGAGGTCGTTGGCCGCGGTCTTGGCGCGATCGAGCTTGCTGCCGCGCATGCTCCCGGAGCGGTCGAGCACGAGGACATAATCCTTCGCGCCCTGCTGCGCGATGGTGGCGTTCGTGCCGTACGTAAGCAGGTGCGCCGCCTGCGGCTCGGTGCAGACCGCGCCTACGGCGAGCAAAGAGACTGCCAACAAGACGAGCACCGCGGCTCTCCTCACCTCTCTACCGCCGCACGGCATGCCATTCTGCCGGAATGACCATATAAAAAGCTATGCGGCGCGAAATCTTTCCGGAAAACAGGCTGGAGAGCACTAAAAGCCCGGATACGGAGAGGATCCATGGAGGAACGTACGCTGCTCGTCATCGCTCTTTCCATCGCGGTCATCGGGCTTGCCGCGTTGTTCGTGCTGCCCGACCTGCCGCCATCGACGGTGGCGGCGCACATCGAATGGACGAACGGCACCGATGCACGAGCGAGCACCGGGACGCTCTACATCACTTTTGCGCAACCAACATCGGTCAAGAGAGGGGATTGCGTCGTTCTTGAAGGCACGCTCGACGGACAAGACCTGCTCAACGCAAGACTTTCTCCAGCTGGTCCACAAGGGTCCCGTTCCTGTTCCTGATCTCGAACATCAGGGTCGTGATGTTGCTGGGCGGGTCGTTGGGGAAGCCGCCTGTACCGTTGGTCATCACGTAGGTCATGAATTGCTTGCCGCTGCCGAGGTTCACCGTGTCAGAGACGTCGGCGGTATTGGGGTAGAAGCCCGCCCAATAGACCTTATAGGTGAGTTCTTGAGCATCCTTCAAGCCGTTGGTGATACTGATCTGCACGTTCTGGAGCTTCTGGGAGTTCACTGAATCCGTCGTGACGACCCAGCCCGCGCTGATGCGCCCGGAAAGGAAGGGGTTCGTTGTGGAAGCGGCCGAAGAGGTGTTGGTGGTCGAGGACGCTGCCTGCGTCGCCGACTGGGTCGCCGCCTGCGCGGTCTTGACGGCCTGCTGCGAAGCGTTGAGCTCCTTGGTGAGGTTCTTGTTCTGCGCGGTGAGCTGCGAGATCTGCTGCTGGAGCGCGGAGACGTTCACGCTCGACGTGTGCTGGGGGGCCGCGGTGGGGGGCCGCAAGAAGATGTACAGGCCCAGCGCGATGATGATGAGGATATAGACGGTCCGCTCGAAGGTGTGGGCATTGATACGGATCTGGATGTCGGACACTCAGCAGAGCGCGGCGCGGCATCTTATATGCTTTGCGGCCGAAGCCTCGTAATTCCGGTCGGCGTGGACGCGTTCCGAGAGAGGCGTGGCGTGAGACAAGAACGCGCGTGGCGCACCCTCACGCATGGAATTACCGGCGATAGCCCTCGGGATCGGCGCAGGCATCGTGACCGGCCTCACGCCGGGCGTGCATGTCAATCTTGTCGCGACGCTCGCATTGGCCGCCGGGGCGGGAGCCGCTGCAGTGCCTTTTCTTCTGGGACTGGCCGTCACGCACACCTTCTTGGACACCATCCCCGGGGTGCTGTTGGGAGCGCCGGACGCGGACACCGCGCTCGGCGTCCTGCCGGGGCATCGCTACCTGCTCCGCGGCTGGGGCTACATGGCCGTCAAGCTCACGCTCGTCGGCTCGCTCCTCGGGCTTGTCGCGGCGACAGCGCTCATCCCGCTCTGGTGGCTCGCCATCCAAGCGTACCCCTATCTCGTGTCCGTCATGGGATACGTCCTGCTCGTCGTGTCGGCATACCTGATCCTGCGCGACCGGCAAAGGAAATGGGCGGTCGTCGTCTTCGGACTGTCGGCAATCCTCGGCTATCTCCTCCTGAACAGGCCATTGCTCACCGACCCGTTATTCCCGCTCTTCAGCGGACTGTTCGGGACGAGCACCTTGCTGTACAGCCTGAAGAGCGACCCCGTCGTGCCGCCGCAACAGATCGAGACGCGCATCCAAGTACGATGGAAAGACGCTTCACGCGCGATCGGCGCAGGAACCTTCGCCGGATTCCTGACGAGCATGCTCCCCGGCCTCGGGAGCGCGCAAGCCGCGATCATCGGACAGCGACTGTCCGGACGCGTGGGAGACCACGGCTTTCTCGTATTGCTCGGAGCGGTCAGCACAGTGAACTTCACGCTCTCATTGCTCACTTGGCTGGCATTGGACAAGGCACGGAACGGCGCTGTGGTGGCGATGCAACAGCTCACGCTGCCGAGCCTCCTATTGACCGCGCGACTGTTCGCCGCCGCGCTGCTGGCGGGAGGCATCGCCACATTCCTGGGCATCGCCCTTGCGAGAAAAGCGGTGAGACTCATCAACCGCGTGCCCTACAAGGGGCTCTCCATCGGTATCGTGGCGCTCATCGTCGCGCTCGTCGGCATATTGACGGGACTGAGGGGATTGCTCGTGCTCACCGTCGCCACAGGTATAGGCCTTGTGCCAGCGGTCACGCGGACAAGCCGCGCGCAGGCCATGGGCTGCCTGCTCCTACCGGTAGCACTATACTTTCTTTAGCCGCGATAATCGCGATATCCTGAGCGGCCCCATCCAGCGGTTTCACGAGGACGTCGACATGACGCGCATTCGTGTATCGCATGGTTGGGGCAAGGGATAACAAGTATTGCATACGTGGTCCGCCGCCGATGGAGAGCTGCAGGATGTGCTTCGATCGCCAGAACCTCCGGGCGCCCACATAACCAGCGTGATCCGCAGCGATATCGACGAGCCGGTCCGACACATTCTCCACTGCAGGCCTTTCAAGGCTTGGGATATCGAACCGTGCGTTGAATCGAGTGCGGAAATCGACGCGCACCTCCTTTGTTCCTGTCGCGAAAGGAAGCGCAGCGATCCCGCTCCGATCACGATTGGCGAAGGTCCGAAGATCGCCGAGCACGATCAGGTCCGAGTACAGCTCCGCAGAGCTTGTCTCGTATGCGCCGCCCGCCGGCGAGAATGTATGCTCGTTCCAAGACGTATCCCGTCGCGACGCGACAGGGTACGCATTCACTGCTGCGCTCTCGTATGCTATCGGCACGATCTGCAGATTGTTCTGGCTCACCGCGACCGCTGACGGTCGAGTCTTCCTAGCGATCGCCCCATCCATGGACGCGAGCGAAAATCGCAAGCAAAGTCCTTTAAGGAAATTCTTGCTGAAAGGCACTACTTGGACCTGCCCGCCGCTGAGGCCAACGGTCATGTAATTGCTGGAACTCCAGAAGCCGAAAGTACTTTGCTGTCTTGTACGCACGCCGATGTATGGATATCGCTGCGCATCCTCGATGAGGCGCGCGAGGCCGTCTTCGCTATTCGCGTAAAGAGGCCGCTCGCGCGGGAGCCCCTTCAAGCGCTCCTTGCTGATATCTGCCTCATATGTTCCCTCCGGGGTACGGACCGTGGTCATGAAACCTGCTGCACGGGCGGATACATATAACCATTTCGCAATGAGAACGACGGAACGCTTTTAAAGGGATGCGCGTTCCGCACAGACATGAAAGGCCGTATCCTGCATTTCCGGCAGAACAGGCACTCCACGACGGGAAACCAGATGCTCGTCTCAGTCGACGGAGTGGACGACCGCGAGAAAGCGGGAAAGCTCGTCGGAAAGAACGTGACCTACGACACGGGCAAGAACAAGATCGCGGGCGTCGTGGCAGGAGCGCACGGCAACAGCGGCGTGCTCCGCGTGCGGTTCAACAAGGGCATGCCCGGACAGGCCATCGGCAAGGACTGCGAGATTCAGTAGTTCAGCGCGCGTTCTCGAGCTCTGCCGCCTCTTCTTGCCGAACGCGTTCATCAAATTTGTCCTCTTCCTCGAGCCGCTTCTTCAGATCATCCACAAGACGGTTGAGAGATGCGATGAGCTCATGGTTCGGATTCTCCACGATGATGCGGAAGATGGCTTGGATATGTTTGATATCCTCTTCCTCGGCGCGAAGAATGTTTTGCAGACCTTTGTTGTGTTTAGACAACCAGATCTCTTTTCGCTCATTACGATCGAGGACGTCCAGTGCCTTATTGATGCTTTCTCGTAGCTTGACCGCGCTATTGTCCTCTTTGAACCCTTCGATCAGGAAGTCCACATACCTTTTCAGATTCTGGATGGTCAACAAGGTAATCGACTTGATGTGTACGCTGATTTTCTCGTACCTCTTGAGATCCTCGTCCATTCCTATCCTCCGATGAGGTCCGCGGTGGCGGCTCCCATGATAGCAAGGATGCTGACCGCGGCCACGTTCTTATAGATATCGGCGAACGACATCGTCGGTCCGATGCGACCGAACAAGAAGAGCACGAAAGCGATGACGATGTGCGCGGTCAAGTAGATCGTGAGCACGCGCCACGGGATCCACTTATGATGGCGCACCGCCTTGACCTTCCGGAAACCGCTGAAGTAGATGAAGAGAACGAGCAAGACGAAGCTCGTCGCCATCAACGCGTTCGCGCGCGCGATGCTCAAGCCGACGGCGATCTCTCCGCCGTAGAAGAAGGCGAAGTGGCCAACGATACCGAAGAACGAGCCGATGATGCCCTTGGTCACGTCGCGGTACGTGATGCGCGTCAAAGGATGCGGAGCGGTCTCCTTGTTGATCTGCTCCTCGAGCTGCTTGAGCTCCTCGAGGTCGGCGAGCTCTGCCTCCTCGTCCTTCTCGACCTCCTGCTCCTCATGCGCTTCCTTGGTGAGCTTCTTCTCGAGGCGGGCGATGCGACGCTTCATCGAGCGCACGTCGGACGCGACGTCGTCGAGCACCTCTTTCTCGGTCTTGGTTGCCATGAGTTCAGGCGGGATACGTGGTGGTCGCGTTGGTCGCCTGGCCGCCGCCCAGTGCCGCGGGGACCATGGGAGTGATGAAGCCCCAGATGTACGGGCTCGCGGCGATCAGCGCGCCGATGACAAAGGCATGGCCGAGCTTCTCGCCCACGCTGTTATGCCCCTTGACGATGGCCGCCGCGCCCTTCACCTTGATGGTCGCGACAAGGCCGACGACGATGCGCAATCCCAGGTCGACCCAGAAGTTCTGCTGCAGATTGAGACCGACAAGGCCTGCGGCCCAGCCGAGATTCATAGCAATGAGGGTGAGGATAATCGCGATAGGCAACGTGTGGAAGCCGTGCGAGAGCCAGCCGAGCCCCTGCTCGTCGGCGTGCACGAAGAAGAGCTCGATGAGGCCGATGACGCCACCCATGATGAGCGCGGGAACGAGCATGAATCCTGCCATGCGTCGTTTCCCGGAAGACGCTCCTTATAAAGCTATTCCTGTGTGCGTCACCCTTCACGCGAAGGGAATCTTTAAATACGGTCTTCCGGGGAAAAACGGGCGATACAACCGTGGGAACGAGCAGGAGAATCGCAGCAATAGCACTCGGACTAAGCATGCTCTTGCCCGCGGTGCGCGCCGCGGTCCCGAGTCAGAGCATCTGGCAAGGACTCGGGAAAGGATGGGCGCTCATCAATCCAGCGGCGGTCTACCAGCAGGGCAATCCCGCAGCGCACGTCATCGACGCGATACTCCTGTTCATCATCATCTTCGTGAGCGTCTTCGACATCGCGCGAAGCAAGGTCGGAGGACGCCAATTCCCCAAGAGCGTCGCGGCCGCGATGGGGCTGATAGTCTGGCTGCCGCTAGTCATCTACCTCAACGCGAACGGGCAGCTCCTGCTCACGAACATCTGGACGGTCTCCGCGTCCATCATCATCTTGACCCTGAACGTGGCGTTGCTCTTCCAGAAGTATGCGGCCTCGCTCGGCAAGACGACCAAGCGATGGAAGATTCTCTCGTTCCTGCTCGCGCTCGGGGTCGTCGGCGCGGGGATGACCGGTTTCCTCCAGCGCGCGATCGCCACGTCGGCGACCGAACAGAGCGTGAAGGGATGGATGACCTATATCTACGGCATGGGTTGGCCGCTCGCGCTCATCTTCGGGCTCGGCATGCTCTTGCTCAGCGCGACAGGAGGCTACGCGCTGGGACGACAAGACAGGATGCGCGATGTCGCCTCCAAGAGTGACGACGCGGAAAAGAGAGCGAGAAAAGAACGGCGGCAGCGAAACAAGGAAGGCAAGAAGGACGACAAGTTCCTCAAGCGAGCCGAGCGTATCGAGACGGAGGCATCGGCTGACGCCGCGAGCCTGCGCGCGCAAGACCGCGGACTCGGGCAACGGCTCCAGGTCCTGCGGGTCCAGCTCCAGGACCTCAGCGACCACGTGAAGTCCTACGCGGAATGGAAACGCAAGAACAAACACGACCTGCCGAGCAACTACAAGGATAGCCTTGTCGCCGCGGCGAAGAGCTGGGAGACCCTTCTGCAGAGCTTCGAGGAGGACGTCGAGAAATTCGCGACGACCCTCAAGAAGGAAGCGAACACGATCGCATCGAACGTCAAGATCAATCTCGACGAGCTGCATACCCGTCGGCAACAGCTCGAGGGGACCAAGGCGAACATCGACTCCATCCGGAACGACGTGGAATCGATACGACGTGACGCCGCGAAGGCGCTGGCGGCAGCGGCAAAGGTGAAGCAGCGCAGCGTACAGGCACAAGATGAAGAGGGTAGCCTGGCGGAATACTTCAAGAACAATACGAACGACCTGCGGAAATTCGCGAATCTCGCGGACAGTCAGCGCGGAATCATCGAGGAGCAGGAGCGGGCAGTCGCGACGTACGACACCGACGCGCAGCGCCTCGACAGCGCCATGCGCCAGGTCGAGAGCACCGAGCGCCTCGTCAGGAACGCAGAGAACGATATCGGCGAAATGCTCGACGAAGTCGTCAAGGATGTACGGAGCGCACGCGAGGACATCCGCAACGGGTTGGAGAATGTCAGAGTGAGCAGGACGCAGAACGCCGTGCGCGCGATCGACAAGGCGATCGCCACTGTGGCGAAAACGAATCAACTCGCGTCGCGACAGAGCGAGGCCGCACAGAACGCCGAGAATGTCATCGAAGAGCAAGAAAGAGCATGGGACCAGTTCTCCACCATCGATGACGGCCTCATCGGCAAGCTCCTGAATGCGGCAGAACGGGCGAAGGAACTGTTCATCGCCTCCGATCTTGTCGAGGAGATATTCGACGGCGCGCTCATCCTCGAAGAACGCCTAAAGCAACTTCGGATAGCCATGGAGTACAACAAGAAGGACCATCGGGGGGAATGGTTCAAGAGACAGCAGGTCGCGACCAAGGTCCTCAACGACGCGCGCAGCGAGATCAGTCGGAAACTTGAAGCGGTCATCAGGCGTGCCGCGCGCAAGCAGACGACTGTCGAAATGGCGAATACACTCCGTGAGATGCGCGCTCTGGCAGAGGGCTTGATAGCTGCGGTGACGCAAGATGAGGGCGCCGTGCGCAGGGATGCGCTCGCAAAATTGAAGGCTGTGAGGGCTGCCGTATGAGCCCGTCTTTTCTCGCGTACCCGCTCGGACTGCTGAATCCCGCGCAGGTCTATCTCACCGCGCCGTACCTCTGGGACGCGATCATCTACTTCATGCTCTTCCTCGGTCTTGCGACGTTCGTCTACACGCAGAAAGGAACGTACGGGAAGAAACGTGGAAAGCCCGTCGCGATCGCCATCGCGATGGCGCTCACATTTTCGCTGTCAGTATGGGAATACACGAGCGGCTGGTATCTCGGTCAGACGCGCTTCGCCATCCTCCCCCTCATCATCTTGCTCGGGCTGTTCTTCCTGCTCTTCTATCGCATGCTCACACAGATGTTCAACATGAAGGCGCACTGCGCGGCGGCGATATCCTATTATCTCACCTACGCCGGCGCGGGTGGCATGTTCGACGGCGCCATCAGCTCCGGACTCTCGCAATACCCCTCGATCGGCATGGTGCTCGACATCCTGATACTCACCGCGTTCATCACGTTGATCGTGTGCGTCATTGGATTGTTCCCCAAGTCGACGCCGACGGGAACAGGTGACGATGGTGGGGGCACGTCGTCCGGAGCGGGCACCATGCCTGACGGGGGCCGGGGAGGCAACGAACCAGGAGGGTTGTCTCCAGGGAAACCCGGGAAAGGCGGGCTCGAGGTGAAACTGAAGGAGCCGAAGAACAAGGCGAAGATTTCGGTGGACGACAAACTTCCGGTGAAAGCGAAGATCAGCGGCGGGACCGGAAACTATGTGTGGCGTGTCATCACGCAGAAGGACGGCGGCGATGCAGAAGAGCAGAAGCGAGGGAAAGGGGAGAACGTGAAGGTCTCTGTCGGACCCTTCCCGCCCGGGAAGTACCGTGTCTACGTCATCGTGCAGGACGGTCAGTCCGAGGCCAATGCGAACGCCCGATTCCGCGTCGAGTACAAGGACTCACAACTCGGCGTGATCGAAGGGACCGGTGTCTACGCGACCACCGACGAGCCGGTCCAGGACCGGACGATATTCTATCTCGTCGACGAGTACTTCGACCAACTGACCGGAAAGGACGGCAAGCCCATACGGACCACGGGTCGCGTGGATGACGACGAGTGCACGTTCGTGTTCAAGGATATCCCCATCCCCAAGGAAGGGATCAACGTATGGGTGCAGGGGTACACCCCGTCAGGTGAGAACGGACGCTCTGAAAGCGCGGTGAACCTGCGCCGCGACGATCGGAAGAAGAGCGTGCGCGTGCGCTTCGGCGTCTCACCCAATCGCGTACTGCCGCAATTCGAGCAACCGCGGGAAAACGCAGAGCTGCTGGCCGGAGAAACGAGTGATGTGAAGCTCTATTTCCACGGCCCGGCGGGGGCGACCGCCATGTACAGCATCTCACTTGTGGACCGCAATAGTCACGAGGTGGTAAACGTCGTGCAGAACGCGAGCGTCAGGATACTCGGTACGGCCGTGGAGCGAAGGCACGCGATGACGCATCCGAAGGCGCCCGGAGCATACACGCTGACACTGACCTACGTCCAAGGTGAGCGCCGCGGCTCGATCAAACGGGAGGTCAGGGTCGTGGGCTCCACCGAAGGGACGCTGCGGGTGTCCGTGAAGCCCGAGCAAGAGCAATACGAAACACTGGATGTGGTCAAGTTCCAGCTGCATGTGGACGGACTGCAGGGCGTGAAACGCGAATGGAGGGCCATCCGCGGGGAGAACAACAAGAAGATCACCGATTGGATTGCGCTGGAAGGCGACACCGGAACATTCGACGGCACGCTGCGACTGCGGCACGGCCTCAACTTAACAGGAAAGCAACGCATACGCATCCTCGTACGGGACGGATACTCTGTCGGCAGCGACGAATTCACAGTGGAAATCTTGTCCTCGGAACCACAGCGTGCAGTGACCATCTCCGGGCATGTGACCGACAGCGGCGCGCCGTCAGAGGGCCGATATGTACAGGTGCTCGACGAAAGAGGCGCGGAGCTGAAACGTTCCGACGAGACGCGTATCACGCCGAACAACCCTGACCTGTCGGGCGCATACAGCCTGCAATTGGGTACCATTCCGGACGGACCACTCATCATCCAGGTCGTTGGCGCGCCGCAGACTGCACGGCCGCTGCAGATTGCCGAAGGAGCGAACGAGATACACGAGGACTTCGACCTCTCCGGGAACACAACGCCGACGCCCGATAGCAATGTGACTGTCTTCCGAGGTCTCGTGCTGCATGTAGAGCCCAATGGCCGGATAGTCGGACCAGCGGCTGGAGGGGCCGTGAGATTGTCTTTTGACGGTACGCTGATTGCGCAAACGAGGATCGCGGACAACGGCTCGTACGCAGTCCGCGACACGCACCCCAAAACAGGCGTATATGTGTTGGATGCGGACACTGCGCGTGGACACAAGACTTTGCGCATCCGCATCAACCGACCGGGTCGTGTCAGTGAGAACCTGTTGGTCCCCGTAGATGCGAATACAGGACAGCAATTTATTGTTGAGGGCAAGGCAGTATATGATGACGGCCGCGGGATAACCGAGGTATTGCCGCGCAACAGTACAGCGCAGCTCATCAAGGACGGTCGCCAGCGTGGTATTCAAGGCGTGGGGCCGGACGGAAGCTTCCGTGTCGCGGATGACTCTCCAGTCAGAGGCGATTACTTGCTCGTCATCGAGACTCCCTTTGGCGAACGAGAATCCAGGACTGTGCGCTACGATCCGGACAGTCCGTCGATAGAGAAGAATATCAAGGTTGAGCGCGTGCAGACGGTCGTTGTCGGGCGCGTTCTCTCGGGAGGACACGGCGTTCCCGACGCGGAAGTGTCCGTGCTCACGCCGCGGGGTGAACCTGTTGATTGGAATACGACGACGGATCGTGAAGGGCGCTTTTCATTCGACGGTGTCCCTCGACTCGGAGAGTTCTATCTGCAGGCAATCACTGCTGAGGGGACCGGGCGCACGGAGTTGCTGAGAATGCCTGACACCGGCCGGATCGACGGCCTGGATATCGAGATAGCCGCTGGGCGAGACGGGAGCGAGGCGCGGTCGAGAACAGTGACTGGCAGCGATGCACGTCTGATTGTCAAACCCGCCGAGCAGACCGCAGATCATCTGCGCACGAACGGTAAGAATGTCTGGTACGGTGACGTGCGCAATCCGCTCACCGGGCAGAACCGCCTCGATTTCGAGATCTTTCCCCCCAAGGTTCCTGTGAGAGGCAATTTCCGCATCGCCGTCGGTGTGTCCGCGATATCCGGGAATGAGCGAAAGGACCTCACGAATCGACAATTCAGCGCGTTGCACTTGAAGCTGTTGGCCCGCAGGAAGAAGGGAGAACCCATGACCAGTGAGATATCCTTCACAGCGGGCAGGGGAAGGGATGAAGGACGCTGGGTCGCGAACAATCAAGCAGTGTTCCAAAGCGCGGAAAGCATCAATGCAAGCCTGTTGCTGGATCTTTCTGACGGCGAGTCAGCGTTCGATATCGTGCCGGGCGCCGAGGCCTTCGTATTCGTCGTCACAGTGCATATAGGGACGCGGAACACGGTGAGCGAACTAGCCGGTGAGAAACTGATCGGGTATGCGGTCCTCACTGTCCGGAAGCCCGCCACGCGTCAAGAGGGCTCTTGACGTCCTTGATCGTGTCGCGCGTAACGTGCGTGTAGATCTGCGTGGTCTGCAGGTTCGCGTGCCCGAGCAGTTCTTGGATGATTCGAACGTCCGTGCCCCCCTCGAGCAGGTGCGTGGCGAACGAGTGGCGGAGCACGTGCGGAGTCACGTGTTTCGCGATGCCCGCGCGCTCGGAGGCATCCGCGACGATCGCTTGCACGTTGCGCGTGGTCATTGTGCCGTCGCCGAAGATGAAACCCTCGCCTCGCAGCTGTTCGCGCAGGCTGTCGGGGATGACGGTGATGCGGTCCTTACCCCCCTTTCCTTGTCGTACGTGCAAGGTACCGTCCGAGGAGATGTCGTCATAGCGGAGCTTGACGAGCTCGGAGACCCGCAGCCCGCAGGCGTAGAGCAACTCGATCATGAGACGGGACTGCTTCGTGGGAGCCGCCTGCACCAGTGAAGCGACCTCTTCTTTCGTCAGATGGACAGGATGCTTCTGCGCGACCTTCGGAGCGCGGATGCCGGTGAAACCGCGCTCGAGGACCTCATTGTAGTAGAAGAGCAATGCGCTGCGCGCGAGATTCACCGTGCGCGATGCCTTGCCATCGTCAATGAGCGTCGCGAGGTACGCTTTGATATCGTCCTTGGTGACATTCTCAGCATCCTTGCCCAGCCGCTTGAGGAACTGCGTGTTGTAGCGCAGATACGCCTTCTTGGTGTGCGGGGACAATCCGCGGAGCGTCATCTCCGTCTGCAAACGCTTCATTTTATGCGAATACACTTACATCCTTCTTAAGGGCATCGCTACGCTACCAATTCGAGCTGCGGCTTGGCAGTTGGGATTGTTTCGTACAACTGTTCAGGCAGTTCCCTCTTGAGGTCGCGATAGATCGTGGAGGTCGATACACCCCACAGATTGGCGATATCGCGTACAGATGTCCCTTGCTTCCGCATCGCTTGAGCGTTCATCGCACGTCCGGCGATGTCCCAGGGGCGGGCTTCCCTCCGCGAAAGCCTGTTTGAAGTGCGTATTTCGCGGTATAGCTCCTCTTGACTGACTGTAGAGCTCGCTATGATGTGATATACCGGGGTGTTCGAGTTATAATAGAGGTCGATCGCAGTCTCCAGGGTTATGGGCCCGGAGCTTTGAAATGCCGTTTGCGGACTGGGAGCTGGTGTTTGTGGGACGGGAACTGCCTGTGCATCGGTATCAGAATTGGTGGGCTCACGTACAGGGATGACGAGCGGGATCATCGGTTCCTCAGCAGATCGAAACAGATCCAGTACTCTGGCTACAAGACCGTGCGCACGCGCTGTCAAGTCATAAGCGCGTGTGAGAATAGTCTGCTTCGGTATGAACTGCTGAATCGTCTGATACATCGCTGTTTGCTGCAACTGCTTTGGTGCGTAGCGCGAAGTCCGTTCAGTAGGTGTGGATGCGCGGTCGCGCAACGCTGCGTATCCTTCGTGGATTCTTGCTGAGAATCTGCCTCACACTGATTCCGTTGGGTTGCGTGACCTCTCTAAAGCGTTTTCGATAATCATTACTGAATAGGGGTATATCTCCATGCTATTTAAATATGCATTCTTTGATGTGTTTAATGGGCTGTATTATGATTATAATATATGCTTATAAATAATAGACGTTGTATTGTGAATTGTATGTCCAATATGTTAGTACTATTAAATTATGTGTTTCGAGGATGTCTGAAATATGTCGTTTTGTCGTAAAACTTTTTGTAGAGGATGGAATGCTGCGGCTTTATAAAGTGCTCCGTGCAAATACGCCCCATGAAATCGAGCAGACGCGCAGTGACCTGGGCGGTACTCAGTACGATTGTCGCGGGAAATGCCCTCGCAGGCTGCAGGATCGCCACACCGAGCAAGAAGACCCCTGAAGAGCTTGTCCCGGCCGCCACACAAGTGGAGCATGAAATGGAAGAGGGCAGATTCGCCGATGCCGGCGAGAAATTCGTGAGCTTTGCACAGGCGTGCCCTGGCACCGTGGACGCGCAGCAGGTCGGCGAGGTCTGCGCGAGTCTCGAATTGATCAAGAAGTACGCCGATGCCATGATTGCCAACAAGGGGCTTGAAAGCTGGAAAGCTGGGCTGTCCGAGCTGGACCATGAGAATATGGCGTTTCTCACTGAAGGGCTCAAGCACTACGCCAAGCTCATGAACGGATCGGATTATGATCTCCGAAAGCGGATGCTCTATGGGTTGCTGCCTACCCTGAACAAGGTACGCGACGGTCTTGAGCTGACTGTGCAGGCGAAGAACTCCTCCGTCTCCAAGCCGAGGGGAATTCTCGCTCGAGCGACAGGTTTGTCGCCCGACTGGGTATTGAAGGATGCGGAGAAGACGCGGAACGCGTATCTGAAGGCGCTTTCCCAGGCACTGCAGCCATAGTTCGCATAATATACATTATCTGTATTTATTTTCCGCCTGAATCGTGGTTTGTTTAAATAGGGGGATGTAGAAGACAGGAAATCATGCACGAAACGTCTCATTTGTCTAGGAAAGCCCAATAGTTTGCTGCTGTTTGTTGCGATTCCGATCCCACCATCTAACAAACATACAGTACACAATACATCATGAATATGTACTTTATGCCCATAGATTTTAGAATTACAGAACTGGTTCGTTCCCGTTGTGGAAGAAGGCGAAGACCTTCTTCTCGATGGTGAAATCATCGTATCCATGCATGAAGAGTGCGATGGCCACGCCGATGAGGACGAAGTGCGGCCACACCGCCTCTTTGAAGAAGATGAGGCTGATGGTGAGAAACGTCAGGAAGAACAATGACGTAAAGCGGATGTCCATGCCGATGATGTAGAACAATCCGATGAGGATCTCCACAATCATGGCCCCGAGCACCAGGAACATGGGGGAGAAGTGGAAATATGTGGTCAGATGGTAGGCTTTCACCGTGTCGAGGGCCAGGTCGGAATGGATGAGCTTGGCGTAGATGCTCGCATAGATCAGGCTAATGCCGAACAGCACCCGGAGAATCGGGAAGGTATAGCGCTCGAAGCTGGCGAAACGAGGCTTGAGCTTTCTCCACACGTGGTCGAGGGAGAAGGTCTCTCCGCCCAATATGAGGACGAAGATCATCTCCCCGAGGTAATTGACGTAGGTGAGGGTGTACATGCCCTTGTTGAAGAGCACCGTGATGAAGCCCAAAAGCGCCACAAGCGCCGCAGGACGCGTCATGAAGCCGAGTATCAAGAAGACGCCGATGATGAAGAACGCCGCTCTCCAGAAGGGAGCGAAAGAGCCGAAGAGCGTCGATAAGGGTATCTCCGGACCGAATAATGCGTTGAAATAGCCCGCGGCGATCATGCACACGCCAAGCGTCCAGCGTGCGGCGATGCCCGCGTAGGGCTTGAGCTTGAGCAGCCAGGGATCGATCCCGCGCTGGATGAAATGCGACATGGAGAGCAGGAATATCGCCACGACAAGGACTGTAGCCAGGAAACCCCAGAAGAAGAACTGCAGCTCGTCATGCGGGATGAGTGTGAGCGGGTCGGGGCTTCTCGCGGCCACGTCGCGAGCGATCGTGGACTGGTTGAGGACGTAGATCTCGTGGGCCGAGACGGTCCCTGCCAGGCACAGCAGGAGTGTTGCTGCAAGGAGTATCGCTGCGAATCTCCACATCTTCTTAACTACACGAAACGGTACTTAAGCGTTCTGCGACCCCGCACGAGTGCGCACGGAACGGATCTTGTGCCGTAGACCGCGGAACAGCCTCGAGAACTCCTTGTACAGCTCCGAGAGCTCCTGTTCCCCTCGCATCGAGAGCTTATAGCGCTTCTCCCTGCCCGAGCTTCTGTACGTGATGAGATGCTTTCTGTGCAGCGTCTTGAGCGCTGGATAGATCGTTCCTGGAGTCAGGAGGGCTCCGCGGCGATCGCCGATGCGTTTCGCTAGCTCTGTCCCTGTGGATGGCGTCCGCAGCTCGTGCAGGAGCAGGAAGGCGAGCGGCTCTGTGAGTTCGACGGCCCGTTTCATGGCCGTCCATTCTCTGCCAGGGATATAAATATTGTGTTTCCAATATCAATAAATATGTTTCGCACACAATATCTAATAACTATAAGCGATTAATGATATTTTAAGATATGTGCAATTATTTTATTGTATTTACGATATGCTGAATAATTGGTTATCTATTGCTGTTGTTCAAACAAGGATAATTGCATATCCCGACTCAATTGCTTCGAGAGATTATCATCGATGCCGACTATATTGTGACGTGCTTGAAGCTCGTGGAACTCGATGTCCAACAAGAGCAAGAACCGTCCCTCGGGCGAGCGCTGCTTGATCACCGGCACCCCTTTCTGGATGAGAGCGAACACCAGATCCTGAACGTGCGACGACGGAAGGGAAAGGCGACGGGACAGCTCGGCATACCCGATCGGACCCGCCGCGGTATAGAGCAAGAGGAAGACCTCCTGCTCGCGAAGCGACAGGGAGATACGCGAAAAACGCCCGAACGCGGGATCCTCCAGTCGCATTTGAAACCCTGCAAGGGCGTCTTGCACCTTGCAGAGCCGCTCACTCAACTCGAGAAGCATAGCGCGATTCTCGAGAGTCTCTTCGGTATTCGAGTTGATCGCGTCCAAGTGCTCGTCAAGCTCCTCCTTGACGGCGCCGAACGCCTGTCGCAGTCTTTTCTCCTTGCGGAACAACTCATTACCCCCAGAAACAGGAGCACACAACCGCCTTAAAAATTCATATGGTGCGCCAGCGCACATGTCATCAACGAGTGAAACAGTGTAAGCGCAAGGACTAAATACACGCACGCAAAAGAGCCAAGAAATGCGCGGAATGCACGAGATCCGGATGTGGTATATCCCGAATCGTATCATCCTGCGCAAGCCCTGTCATTGCTGAGGACCCGGATGCGGGCGCCTCGGACGATGACAGGAACCACATCTTCTCTGAGCGCCCCGCCACAAGAGGTCCCTGGCGGAGGAATGACGGATGGAATGCACCATGTGCGAAGAACCCATCACCAACCCGTTGTGCCCGGACTGCCTGGGACAGGCAGTCAGTGCGTGGCTAAACGAGCAGAGGCCACGAAAGGTCGCTGCGCTCCAAAATCTCACGAACAGCTGGAAGAGCCAGCACGGCGAGCACTGCATCCGCTGCGGACAATCGTTCGTCTTGTGCACGTACTGCTACACGAAGGACGTGTTCAACTGGCTGCGCGACGGGGAACTGCAAGTGCAATTCCTGAGGCATTTCGACTTCCTGAGTCAAAACGCATAAAAGCCCCGCACGGCTCGACAATGCATGCCATCGAAAAGCCAGCTGGCCGTGGCGCTCTCGAAGCTCAAGGGCTTCGACAAGCCCAAGGATGCGCTCGAGCAATACCGCACGGACGGCGACACGGCAGCGGACCTGCTGCACAAAGCGCAACTCATCGACGGCATCGAAGGCAAACGCGTCGCCGACCTCGGGGCAGGGACCGGCATCCTCGGGATCGGCTGCCTGCAACTGGGAGCATCGCACGTCACCTTCGTGGAGATCGACGAGGAAGCGATCACGCTGCTCGAAGAGAACCTCGCGCCCTTCGCACAGGACAGGAGAGAGATCATCCACGGAGGAGTGCAGCACGTGCAAGCGGACATCGTCGTCATGAACCCGCCTTTTGGCGTGCAGCGCACGCACGCGGACCGTCCGTTCCTGCTTGCGGCATTCTCGTCCGCGCCGATCATCTACAGCCTGCACCTCGCGGGGTCGGAAGGCTTTCTGGACGCGCTGTGCAACGAGCATGGCTACGCACGCACGCACACCTGGGACTACGAGCTCCAGCTGGCTCGGAGCATGAAGCACCACCGCCAACGCACGCACCGGACGGCCGCGATCGGGGTGCGCCTCGAGAGAAGGCAACCTTTATAAACGGGTCTGGGGTTCCGCGACACATGGAGATCGCAGTCCTCGAGCAGGACAAGAACCGGATGAAGTTCGTCCTGAAAGGAGCCGGACACACCTTCTGCAACAACCTGAAACGCGAGCTGTACGCGGACAAGAACGTCCACGTCGCGAGCTACAGGGTGGACCACCCGCTCATCGGCACGCCGACCTTCATTCTCGAAAAGACCGGGACCGCGTCATTCGCGAAGATCCTCGCGGACGCGGCAAAACGGATACAGAAACAGAACGCGGAGGCCCAAAAGGCCTTCAAGAAACTGAAGTGAGCCTGAAAATCATCGAGCATCGCTGCCCGGAATGCGGAGCGGCCCTCCAGCCTGCCCGCGTCGGAGACGAGACCATCCGTGCATGCCGATGCGGATACGGACAGCCGGAGAAGCGGGAGGAGAACACGCGAGGGATAGTGACCTATATCCAGCAGCTCGGAGCGGCAACGCTCACACACCTCATGCAGAACCGTGAAAAGCGCTAGGCGCCGAAACGGCGTTCGCGGGAAGCATACTGTGACAAGCACTCGTCGAACTCCTCCTTGGAGAAGGCGGGCCAGAGCGAATCCACGAAGCACCACTCGCTGTACGGGCTCTGCCAGAGAAGAAAGTTCGAGGTCCGCCGTTCGCCGCCAGTACGGATGATGAGATCGGGACTGTCAGCCATGACGAGCGCATCATCCACGATCGCTTCCGAGATATCAACCGGGGAGAGCTCACCGTCCCTCACGCGCTCGGCGAGCGAACGGAAAGCGTCGACGAGCTCCTCACGACCGCCGTAGGCGATCGCGACGTTCAACAAATAGTCGGAGAAATCCGTGGTCGCCTCCTCAAGCGCCGACAATGCCGAGCGCACGGACGCGGGAAGCATATCCAGCCGTCCGAGGAACCGCACACGCACCTTATTGCGCATCACTTCAGAACCGGGCTTGACCTGCTCTTTAGCGAAACCCGTGAAGGTCCGCATGAGGAAATCGAACTCTATTTTGGGACGGGAGAAATTCTGCAATGACAACGCATACACCGTCACGGTGCGGATGCCCGCATCGCGGCACCATGAGAGCACCTCCTTGAGCTTGGAAGCGCCCTGTGAGTGTCCGACGGACGGGTCCTTGAGCAAGGCGCGCGCGTACCGTCGATTCCCATCCATGATGAAAGCGACATGCGAAGGGGTCATGCGCATCGGACCGGAAAAGTGAATATAAAGATTCCTGGGAGCGCCGGAACGAATCCTTATAAACAAGAGAGTCCCGGAACGGACGGATGAACGCGATACTCAAGTTCCTGCTCTTCTTGCTCGGCATCGTGCTCGTCGCAGGAGTCCTGTTCCAACTCGCTCACCCGCCGGTCAGGACGAACACGAACCCGGTGGCCCAACCGAACTACACCGCCGTCGTGCCGCCCGGTTTCACCGCCGAGAACGTGACGCGCGTGCTCGACCCGCACGACGCCGGAAAGCTCATGACGCCGCGCCTGCCATTGGTGAAGATCGCCGACAAGATCACAAGCATCGCCTGCCCTGGCGGAGGGATGCAATGCAAGGCCAAAGCCCTGCTCGTCTGGACGCGCACCAACATCCAGCACCTTGCGGTATTGCCGCCGAACGAACAGATACTCGGGCCCGAAGAGACCATCCTCTACCGGCAGGGCGACGACACGACGATGAGCGTCCTGCTCATCGCGATGCTACGGGCAGAAGGCATCAAGGCACGCATGGGCATCACGCCGTACGTGACGTTCGTCGAAGCGACCGTGGGCGGCGTGAACGTGCAGCTCGATCCCGGATGCGCCGATTGCGCGTACGGCGATAGCCGATACACCGGCCAAGCGAAAGACATCACCTGGGTGTCGTAGGAGACACGACCATACCGTCCAGCACCTTCCCGTCTATGAAGCGCACCCCCTCCTCAGCGAGCAACCGTCGCTTGCGATCGAGCGGCTCGCCAGAGACCGCGCCCATGAAACCGCCGATCGTGCCGTCAGAAGCGATGACGCGATGGCACGGCACGGTAGGCGCGTAGGGATTCTTGCGCAAGGCCGCGCCGACAGCACGGTACGCGGCACTATCGAGCGCTCTGGCCACCAAGGCATACGTGGTGACCTTCCCGACGGGAACCGAGCGCACGGCGCGATAGACGCGCTCGGCGAAGGAATCAGCAACGAGCGTGGCTGGACGGATGCGGAGCTCGGGGAAACGCTTGTCGAGCACGACCAGATACTCACGCAACTGCGACAGGTTCTGGGGGCGCGGGCTGTGCCGGGCACGCTCGAAATCGATGAGCGTGACCGCCTGCCCGGAGACGATGACGTGCTTGTAGGGATTGGTGAACTCGGTCTTGCGGATGCCGGCATGATCCAGCAAACGGGCCTGTCGTACCAGTTCGGAGAGCACCTCCAGCGCCTCGACGCGAGAGGCGTGCGAGAGGAACTCCTCGATGCGCTCGCCCGGAACGTACGCTATGCACAACACAGCATCCTCATGGGAGAAATATTGCGGGCCGATGCCCAGAGCGTTCACAATGCCGAGCATACGCGCCTCCTGCGTGATGCGGCGCTGGTCAGCGATCTTGAAGACGCGGTCATCCTCCTTGTACACGCGGCTGCGCTTTCCCGATGCGAGGTACCGTGCGGCAGGATGATCGGGCAGGGCGAAGACGATGCGATAGACACGAAGCTCCTCGAACGAGATTCGTCGCTTTTCGACGACCTCCCAGGAGAACCCGCGCTCGAGCAAGGACCGCTCGACCACCGCGAAGTTCGTGCGGGAAGAGACGAGCAGGAATGCCTGTCCGTCGCGGGACAGATGGTCGGCGAGCCCGGAGAGGAAACGGACGGTCCATTCGTAGCCGTGAGGACCGCCGTCGAGCGCGACGTCCGGAGCGGCTCTCTCGTCCGGGAGGTACGGCGCGTTGCATACCACAGTATCGAAGACGCCATCCACGGCGGAGAACAGGTCTGAACGGTGGGCATCGACCCCTGCCTTGCGCGCGGCGGCGACGGCCTCAGGATCGATATCGACAGCCACGACCGCGCCCACATCAGGATTCTCTTTCGCGGCGATCGCCTGCACGCCGCTGCCAGTACCCATATCCAACACCCGGCCCTTGGCGGCAGAGCGTACGACGCGCGAGAGCAGTTCGCTGTCCTCACGAGGCTCGTATACCATACGACGAGAATACCGCGGTCGTTTATCTGCCTTTACCGAAGGCCTTGTCGGCGACGGCCAGATATTCCTTGACCCGAGACAATATGGAGGCGAGGAAATACTGCTCGACATGCTCCTCGAAGATCGAGACGAGCGAAGCGTTCTCGCGCACGCGATACGCGTTCTTCACCTTCTCGACGAGGAATATCTCGCGCAGGCGCAACACCTGGCGGCGGATGTTCGAGGGAGCGACGCCGAGGACGGGGACCCCTGCCGCTTCCCGGGCGTCGATGGTCGCGTGCTCGATCTGCTTGCTCGTGAGCGGCTCTTTCGCGCGCAGCAGGACATGCAAGACATCGACGATGACATCGCGGCTATCGCCGGGCTGCAGTACGCCTAGGGAAAGGCAGAGCTTTCGCACGAGTTCGCGCTCGGACAGGCCGCGCGGCGGCTCGTACTTGCGCAGCGTCAGTTCTCCAAGGGGGGTATCTGTTGCTTTTCTTGCCATGCGTTCTTCTCCACGTGCAGCACGCGCTGCGGGAAGGGAATCGTGATGCCCTGCTCGTCGAGCGCGTCCTTGATGCGCTCGAGATACTCTTGCCTGATGGCGAGCTCGTCCTCGGCCTTGTTGACCCAGACGCGGAGCAGGATGTTCACACCGCTGTCGGCGAGCTCGGTCACGACGACCGTGGGCCGCAGGTACTGCGACAGTCGCGTATCCGCCGAGGGGTCGACGAGCGAGAGCACGACCGAGCGCGTCTTGCTCACGCTGTCGCTGTAGCTGATGGAGAACGGGATCTCCACGCGCACCTCGCCGTTCTTGGTGTGATTGACGACGAGCTGGTTGACGATAGAGGTGTTGGGCACGATGAGGTACTGGTTCTGGAGCGTGCGGATGCGCGTGGAACGCATCGTGATCTCCGTCACGCGCCCGTACAGGCTATTGACCTCGATGTAGTCGCCCACATAGAATGGCTTGTCCCAGAAGATCGTGACGCCGGCGATATAGTTGCTCACGGTGTCCTGCGCCGCGAAGCCGAGGCCGACGCCCACGATACCCAGGCCGGTGAGCGCATCCCCGATACGCACGCCCATCTGGTATAAGGCGATGACCGCGCCGACGATGATGAGGAAGTACTTGTAGGTCTTGAGAGACAAGGAGATGATGCTCGCGTGGACGTGCCGTCGCTCGAGCGCCGCGCGCAAGAGCAGGACGGTGCCCTGGTACATCGCGTAGAACGCCGCGAAGATGAGCAGTCCGACCAGGAAGCGCGGAAGGAAGGTGACGAAAGAGCCCCAGACACGCGCGAGCTCGGCGACCGGGATGATGCTGAGGGCCATTCCGCTTAAAAATTGTGAGCAGGGTATTTAAGCCTATTCCTGGAGGGCGATGCCGTAGCGCAACGCGCGTTTCCGCACGCGCTCCTCGGCCGTGTGCGGCGTCGTGAGCTTGTCGACGAAGGAGACGGCCGTCACGCCGCAGACCGTCTTGAGCTCGTCCTCGCGGCCGCTCACGACGTCCTGGAGGTCCGTGGCGAGCTGGATGCTGACGCGGTCGGTCTTGTCCATGCCTGCCTCCTTGCGCAGGCGCTGTATGCGCCTGACGAGCTCGCGGAAAAAGCCTTCCTTTAGCAGCTCTTCGTCCTGCGCTGTGGAGACGAGCACCTTGATGCCCTGCGACTCCGCGAACGCCCAACCGTCCGGCGCGTGCGCGGTCACTGACAGGAACTCCGGGCCCAAGGTCTCTTCCAGTACGGTCACCTTCCCATCCTTGGCGAACTGCGCGCCGAGCCGGTCGGCGTCCTTCTTGATGGCCGTCGCGAGCTCGGCGGTACGGGCCCCGAAGGACTTGCCGAGCGCCTTGAAATCGGGATCCACCGTGAAGGACAACGGGAGGGATTCCTCGAAGCGGATCTCCTTGACGTTCGCTTGTTGGGCGACGAGGGAAGCGAGCTCATCCGGCAGCACAGCAACGCCACTGACCCGCGCGGTGCGGAGCGGCCAGCGCAGACCCGTCTGTGCCTTGTCACGCGCCGCCAGGATGACGCTGAGCACGTCCATGGCCTCATGCATACCGCCTTCGAGCGCGGTATCGATCCGTTTTTCGTCCGCAGCGGGAAGGCCGCTCAAGTGCACGCTCTGCTCCTGCAATCCGAGCGGACCGCGGAGGTTCCGCCAGATGGCCTCGGTGATGAACGGCGAGACCGAAGCGAGCAGACGGACAGCGATGAGATATGATTCGGTCAAAGCGCTGCGCACGGCCGCACGCTCGTCATCGGTGCCCTGCGCGACCTTGGGGCGCACCAGCTGGATGTATGTCCGGCTGATATCGTCGAGCAGGGATTCGATCGCTTCGGGGATGCGGTCGAGGCGATAGGCGTCCAGGAGGTCCGCGACCTGTTTCGCGGTGCTGTGGGCGCGCGACAGGATGTACCGCTCCTCGACACCCAACGAAGGCTTCCCCCGCGCGTCGGCGTACAGGTCGAGCAGGTACTTGTGGATGTTCCAATAGACGAGCAAGCTCTTGCGCTTGTTCTCGCAATCATCGAGATTATAGTTGAGGTCCTGGCCGGCGCGTGTGCCGCTGATGAGGTACAAGCGCACGGCGTCAGCGCCGTACTTGCCGATGACCTCCTCCGGCAGGATGTAGTTGCCCTCGCTCTTGGACATCTTGCGTCCCTGGGCGTCCTGTATCATGCCGTGCATGTACACGTTCTTGAAGGGCAGCTTGTCGAAGGCGACGGTCGATGCGACCATGAGCAGGTTGAACCAGCCGCGTATCTGGTCGTTGCCCTCGATGATGAAATCCGCGGGGAAGAACGTATCGAAGAGATCCTTGCGTGCGGGGAAGTGCAGCGACGCGAACGACGCGACACCCGCATCAACCCAGACGTCGATCACGTCGGGCAAGCGACGAAACGTCTTCTTGCCCTTCTTGATGATGACATCATCGATCCACGGCTTGTGCAGCTCCTTCACCGGATGCCCGCAGAGCCTTTCGAGCTCTTCCTTGGAGCCCACGACGATGACATCGTCCGGGTCCTCCTCGTTGCGCCAGACAGGGAAAGGCGTCCCCCAGAAGCGTTGCTTGGTCAGGCTGTTGTCGCGCAGGTTCTCCAGCCAGCTGTTGAAGGCGTTGAAACCGGCCTCGGGAACCCAATGGGCCTTCTTGTTCTGCGCGACCATACGCTCCTTGAGGTCATCTACATGCAAGAACCACTGCCGCGTCGTCTTATAGACGATGGGCTGCTTGGAGCGCTCGGCGAACGGATAATCGTGGACGTAGGGCTCGATCGCGACGAGCATGCCCTTCGCCTCGATCTGCTCGGTGAAAAAAGCGTCCTCGAAACGCGCGCGCTTGCCCGAGAAGATGTCGACGTCCTCAGGGTACCGGCCCCGCTCGTCGAGGAGGTTCCAGGCCGGGACGTCCTCGCGCACGCCCACCTCGTAATCCTCGGGGCCGCAGCCGGGAGCGGCGTGGACAAGACCGGTGCCGCTGTCGGTCGTCACGTACTCGACGGAAGCGACGACAGTATGGACATTGGGATGGTCCTTCTTGAGGGACGCGTAGTCGAAGGTGTCCGCGAAGAAATGCGTGTATTCCGCGCCGACGAGCTCCTTGCCAGGAGTCTTCCCGATGATTGTGCCCTTCTTTCCCGCGCCGGCCAGCACGGCGTCCACGCGCTGCTCGGCAATGATCCAAACCTCATCATCCACCTTGACGTGCGCGTACGAGACGTCGGGATTCACCATGATCATGAGATTGAAGGGGATCGTCCACGGAGTGGTCGTCCAGACGATGAAGAACTCGTCCTTCGCGTCCAGGCGGGGAAACTTCACGTAGATGCTCTTGTCCTCGACCTCCTGGTAATAGAGCTCGTGCTTGGCGAGGGCGGTCTCGTGCACGGGATCCCAGTACATGGGACGCAAGCCCTCATAGAGCCGTCCGTTCTCGTGGGCATGCTTGATGAGCCACCACACAGCGCCGATCCACTCGTCGCTGATCGTCTGGTAAGGATCGTCGAAATCGAGCCAGACACCGAGGCGCGCGAAGTCCTCGTTCATGGCGTGCATGCGCGATACGGTCAGGTCGCGGCAGTAGGTCGCGAAACGCTCGACGCCGTACGAGACGATATCCTCCTTGTTCTTGAGGCCGAGCTCGCGCATAGCGGCGTGCTCGTTGGGAAGGCCGTGCATGTCGTAGCCCGCGCGGTCCCAGACCCTACGGCCCTGCATGCGTCGCAACCGCACGACCAGGTCCTTCATGCTCTTGTTCCACGCCGTGCCGATATGGACCTTGCCGCTCGTGTAGGGAGGGCCGTCGAGGAAATAGAACGGCTCTCCCGAAGCCTTCTTGTTCGCCGCCGCATGAAGACCGTTCTTCTTCCAGAAGTCCAGCACAGCGGGCTCGAGCACGGTGAAATCCGGGTCGGGATACTCCATGTAAGGGTGCGCACGCGTAGCTTTAAAAGGGTTTTCGGTCCTCCGGAACGTATGCCAGTAGAGACTATCCGCGGATGCCCCGTCTGCGGCGGGACCGTCTCCGGGAACGGAGTCCTCGGCTACCTGTGCGGGCACTGCTCGCTCGTATTCAGCAAGAAGCACTTCTCTGGCCATCCGAGCAGAAAAGAGCTGCTGAGCGCGTTCGAGCGGACCGTGCGATACGTGCGCGCCGATGACAGCAATACCTATCACGTGCCTATGTGCAAATACGCCAAGCGAATCGACACGCAGCTGGAAGTGACGGACACGACCGGATTGCGTGCCTGCCGATGCGTGCGAAAGCCATAAAAGGGCCTGGCCGAACGCCACTGGGTGCTCACCGACACGATAGACCCGATCATCACGACGATACCTGCCTTCACGCTCGCGAGCGCGTGGATACTCTTCGGGGGCCTTCTCATCGCGCTCATCGGCGGAGCGCTCGCCTGGCGCCGGCACAAGAAACCGCAGGACGCCACCACCCTCTGGATCGGGGCCGTCATCGCGCTCATCGGCGTGTTCTTGTACCTGACGGGAAGAAGCAGCGTCGCGATCGGACCCATCAGCCTGCGCTGGTACGGCGTGGTCTACGTCCTCGGATTCATTGGCGGCTACTGGGCCTTCAGAAAGCTCGCAGGACTCACCGCGGACGAGGCCGACAGCCTCACGCTGTGGGCGATGATCGGACTGCTCATCGGGGCGCGCACGTTCTTCTTCGCTTTCTACAGGCCGGACCTGTTCAGTCCCGCAGAGTTCTTCGCGGTCTGGCACGGGGGGATGAGCTTCCACGGAGCGCTCCTGGGCATCACCGTGGCGGGCTGGCTGTGGGCGCGGCACTACAAGAAACGGTTCTGGCGGATAGCAGATGTGGGTGCGGTGCTCGTCTCATTCTTCCTCGCGCTCGGACGCCTCGCGAACTTCGCGAACAGCGAGATCGTGGGAACCGTGACGAACGTTCCGTGGTGCGTGCACTTCCCGCACGCGGCCCCGCCGGGGAACGTCGGCTGCAGGCATCCAGTGCAATTGTACGCGGCGTTCAAGGACCTCTTGACAGGCTCGGGGATGCTATTGCTCTACAAAAAGGGCGGCTTCGCCGACGGGTTCCTGTTCTGGCTGTTCGCGGCGATCTACGGCGTGCTGCGCTTTGTCATCAACATCTGGCGTGCGGACCCCGTCATTGCGTTCGGCTGGCTGAAGATGGGGCAGATCCTATCGGTCGCGCTCCTGCTGATAGCGGTCCCCGTGCTGCTCAAGCGATACAGGAAAGACCTGCAGAAGATATTTAAGTGAAGATGCCGCGGACACGATGATGGAACCGCTGGTCATAGTCAACTTCAAGACGTACAAGAAAGCTACAGGACAAGCCGCGGTGTCATTGACCCAGGCATGCGCAGAATCAGGAGCGCAAGTCGCTGTCCAGGCCGTCGACATCCAGGCGTGCGCCGCGACAGGAGCGCAGGTCTGGGCGCAGCACGTGGATTCGGCAGGGTACGGATCGCACACCGGAGCGGTCATTGTAGAAGCTGTCAAGGCCGCAGGAGCGATCGGCACATTGCTCAACCACAGCGAGCATCGTCTCGACGACCCAACCATCGGCGAGACGGTGAAGCGATGCAAAGAGCTCGGCCTGAAGACCGTCGTGTGCGCGGCGAGCGTGGAGGAGGCAGAACGTTACAAGGCCTTCGCGCCAGACTATATCGCTGTCGAGATCCCTGCACTCATCGGCGGGGATGTGAGCATCATGAACGCCGAGCCGGGCATCGTCAAGCGCGCGGTTGAACAGCTCGGAAGCAACGTGCTCGTGGGAGCCGGCGTCTCCTCGGGGGATGACCTCAAGACCGCTATGGACGAGGGCGCTGCGGGCGTCCTGTTGGCGAGCGCGATCGCGAAGAAGGCGGACGACCCCAAGGCCGCGCTGCGCGAGCTCTACTCCAAACTCACGTAGAGGTGCTGGACCCCGTAGACCGTCGAGGTCCCTTCATCGACCGTGACCGTGTAGATGAACTGCTTGGCATCGATGTTCGTCGGAGGCGTGATGAGCACTGATTCGTACTTCGTCTGGCCCGGCTTGATATCGAGCGTGTCGGTGAAGTACTGTATCTGTCCGTTGCCCTCCTGTTTCGGATTGGCAGCAATAACATTGATCTTGAAACTGTTCATAGAAGCCCCGGTGTTCTTGATGCCGATGGCGAACATCGCTGTCTTCTGCGAGGACCCCCCGCACAGGGGGCTTCCCGTCATCTTCGCGGTCTTGCTGTTGTCCGCGACGACGACGCGGCCGCCGCCCGCGAGGAGACGGTCGATCTGGTTCTGCGTCTGGGAATCGACGGTGTTCGAGTAATGCACTGCCGCGCACAACGCCTTGTAGGTGAGCGTGAAGGCCATACCGAGGATGACAATCGCGACGAGGAGGATGACGACGGTGCTGGCCGCGAGCTCGATGCCGCGCTTATTTAGTGATCTCATACTCCCGGATGAGGATGCTCATGAAGAGCAGCAGGACGAAGGCACCGCCGACCATGATCCAAAAGCCGTAGGTGAGGTTGCTGTTGTGGATGATGATGTACAAGCCGTAGAGCAGGATAATAAGGCCCGCCCACAAGAACTTGTCCAATACGAGCTTCAGGATATCGAACTCCTCTTGCCGCGTGAGTTTCTTCTTGTTCTTCGCCATTATTGGTTCACCGTCAGGCTGAATTCCGCAGGAGATATCTCGCTGATCGCCTGTGGAGTGGAACCACCGCCTGTGACGCCCATCGCCACGATCCGGCACAAGTAGGTCGAACTCACGGCGTTCTTGTTGATCATGAACACGTACGTGAAGACGTTCGAATCGCCCGGCTTGAGCGTCTTGCTGAAGTACTGTTGGCTCTTATCGGCGATGGGATTCGTACCGCTGGCAGGGTCGTTCTTGCATTCAATCGCCGGATACGCTCCAGTGATAGTTGTCGAGGGCGTGTTGTCGAGGATTCCAATCTTCATACCGATGTAATCGCCGCGCGAGCCCGATTCCGCGGTGCGCGACAGCGTGATGGGAGTTCCCTGCGAGGGCGCCGGCGGATTGGGCTCGTTCGAATCGATCGAGTTGAAGAACTTCTGCTCGACGGAATTGAACGCGCGCGTCACAAGACCGATGATGAGGCCGAGCATGATGACCGCGATGATGAGCACGACGATCGCGTTGGTCGAGATGGATAATGAAGCGCGTCGTTGCATGACACGCGTTCTCCAATAAAGAGCTTTATAAAACTTTCTCGCTCTGCGAGAGTGATTCTATTCGGAATCCTGCGCCGCAGGCTTTTCCTCGGCCTGACGAGCCGTCTTCTCCGAAGCATCCTTGTCGCTCTTGGAAGCCTCGTCAGCCTTCTGGGCTTTCTTATCCTCGGCAGGAGCTTCGTCAGTTTTCTTGGCCTTCTTCGCTTCCTTCTTGGCCTTCTTGTCGTCCTTGGCAGCCTCCTCGGCAGCGATCTCGGACGGGAGCTGCTCGCCCTCGAGCACAGCATGCACGACGCCATCCTCGTCCTTCTCGGTGACGACAGTCACGCGAGCGGGCGGCTTTCGCGAACCGCGTTCCCAGAGCAGCTCGTTGATGGACGGACCGATACGGACATCATCTCCTTTCATGTGCTTGGACAGGAAACTGCGCACGGACGAAACCGCCTTCTTCGTGCGCTGGTGACGCTGCGAGCGCTGGAAGGAGCGTCGGAGCGGAATCGTGTAGGTGCGCTTATCGGCCATGGTCCTATACCTTCAGGCGCGATCGGCGCCAGTGACGCTTGGTGTGCGTGTGGCGGCCGGGATGAACATTGTAGCGGCCGTACTTCTTCGAGACGGTCCAGAACGGAGCCCAGACGGTCTGCGTGTTTCGCTTGGCGAGGCGTCGCTTGACCGCCGGGTGCTTGTTGCGGGTCATGCTGTCACCCCGATGACAGCCTTGTCCAGAAGAGACTCGCCCTTCGGCGTGAGGACACGGCCCTTATGGCCCTCGACCTCGGCCTGCTTGACCAGGCCGGCGGCCTCGAGCTGCTGGAGCGCCGTGCGGATCACGCTGCCGGAGCCCTTGGCGAAAGCGTCGGGCTTGTGGCCGCGGTTCTTGCGCCCGCCGTAGAGCACGCGGAGCTTGTTGGTCCCGATAGGACCGCGCAGAGCGACCTTGCGGAGCACGGCGGCGCAGCGCACATACCACCAGTCAGGCTGCATGGGCGCGCGCTCCTTGTGCATGCCCGTCTTGACATAGGACGCCCACACTGGAGGCTGCACTTGCTCAAGCTGCTTGAGCTCTTGCGCAACGCGCATGATGAGCGCCTCTGGAGCCGCAAACTGGATTCGCATGTTCCGGGCGAATCGAAGACGTTTTATAAAGATATTGGTCGCCTCACGCGCTCTTGAGCGCGCGAGAGGCCTCGTCGAGGTCCTTGAGCACGCCGTCGAGGGCGAAGTAGAGATTCTCGTCCCGACGCGACGCCTTGAGGGTGTGACCTCCGACAAGGAGTTCCCCGGAGACGGTGCACTTATCGTCGAGGTCGGCGGTGATGGTCAGGCCCTCGAAGCCACGGACGCGCTCGGAGACATGCTTTGTGAAATTACCGACGATCTTCTTGACAACGATAAGGTCGCTGCTGTCCTCCTCGTCGAAACCGACGAGTTCGATATTCCCTCCGAGTTCCATGCGAAGCCCCGCTATAGCCCCCTAAGCGGCGTTCGGGTATAAAAAGTCTCTGTCCGTACACGTCCAACACCTTTAAAAACGAAGCCCCGTTCTCATCAGCGACGGAATGTGGGCCTGTCTCGCCTGAACCGTCCAAGACACCAAGAACGGAGGACACAACATGGCAATCTACAAGCAATTGCGAGAATTCTGGCAGAGCAAGGCTGGAGAGAAAGCGCTCTCCCAACAGCTCATCGCCTGGCGAAAAGAACCGGTCACGGTACGTTTGGAGCATCCAACGCGCCTCGATCGCGCACGCAGCGTCGGCTACAAGGCCAAGCAAGGCTATGTGATCGTGCGCCAACGCGTCTTGCGCGGCGGAAGGCAACGACCGGCCATCGAGCACGGCAGGCGCCCGAGGCACAACCGACGCAAGAAGAACCTCAAGCTCGACTACCGCCTCGTCGCCGAGGGACGCGCGCAGGCGAAGTTCCCGAACCTGACCGTCCTGAACAGCTACCTGCTCGGAAAGGACGGCAAGCATGCCTGGTACGAGATCATCCTCGTGGACCCGCAGCACCCGAACATCGCCAAGGACCGCTCGCTCAAAGGCGCCGCAGCAAAGCGTGGACGCGTGGAGCGCGGCCTGACCAACGCCGGCAAGCGGGCGCGCGGACAGAAAGGCAAGGGCAAGGGTCACGAGAAGAACCGCCCGAGCCTGGCAGCGCACCAGAAGCGCGGGAACTAAGCGGAAGCGTATCGCTGAAGCGGACGTTCGTTCACTCGGTGAACAAACGGTGCTTCTCGTTGCCAGAGAGCTCTGCCATGATACGGCGGATGATAAGCTTCTGGGGGTCGGGCAAGAGCTTGACGCGCTTTCGGATATCGGCGAAACTCTCGAAATCCCCGTCGCGGCGCGCCTCGATGACCTCCCACATATGCTTTTTGCCTAGGCCGGGGAGCAGTTCGAGCGAATGCATGCGCGTCGACAAGGGCTGTGCCTTGTTGAAGAACTCGATAAAGCGCTGCTCGCTCTCCTTGACCAGGCGCGCGATGACGACCTGCAATTCACCGGAGGCCGTGTTCGTGAGCTTGTCGCGCGTGATCCGTCCCTCGATGTGATGCACCTTGTCGCGCTTACCCTCGCCGATGTACACCTCGTCGCCGATATTGAGGAAGACCCCTTCTTTGGGGACGAGTTCCAACAGGGAGAAACGCGTCTTGCCGATCGCCTGCGCGATGGCGCTCTTGCGATGGCTCGGACGCTTGTCGAGCGGATGGCCTTCGGGCAAGAAGTCCAATACTACCGCGTGCTCCTCCCTCCCAACCATAGCATATCCTCCGGAAAACGACCTTATAAACGTTTCTACGCGTTGAGCGCGTCGATGATCTTCTGCTGATAGTCTTTGTTCACCGTCAGCGTGTAGCCGGACAGGATCAGGTTGAGCTCCTTGACGGTCTTGGGCATCAGATCGATGATCTTGTGGATATGGAAGGGCTTGAGACGCGGCACGTTGAGCGCCTCGATGGCGGTGAAAAGCTGCTCGATGCGCTCGGCATCGACAACATGGATGTGATTGAGGTGGTCCAGGGTCTTGCCGGCACGGAAGCTGAGCTCCCCATCGCGCTCCTGAATCGCGGTGAGCTTATCCTTGAGCTCGCTGAGCGTGAGCGTCTGCTCCTCCAGAATCTGCGGTTGCGACATCTAGACCCTCCTTAGGTGCGACGGGTGGACGATCAACGTCTTGGCCTTGCCACCGTCCTGGACATGGATGAGATAACACTCGCCACTCTTGCCAGTGACGCGACCGGCCTTGCCGTGGAAGCGCGGCAGGTACATGCCCTCCTGCACAGCAGGCTCGACCGCGAGCAGCACCTCATCGCCCTCAGAGAACGTCTGGAGGGCGCGACGGATGCTGATTTTGCCGCGCGTGCGCGGCGACTTGGCGAGCTTCGTACGCGTCTTGCGGCGCATGCCGCCCTTCCGTTGCACCATGGGCTGTGCGAACGGCAGGCCATTTTTAAAGGTTTGCGTCTGGCGCATACGCGAAATCCTTAAATACGGGGTCCTCCGGGATTCATGTAGCACACGAGGTGAGTGCCTATCGCAAAACACATCCAATCCCACGTGCTCGAGAAGGCCATCGGAACGCTGATGGTGATTTTCGGCCTGTTCGCGCTGTACATCTTCTTCACGACGCTGCCGCAAGCGCAGCAGGTCTCGCAAGAGGTCGCGATCATCGAGATACTGCTCATCATCGTGCTGGCCATCCTGGCGCAGACGATCGTGCTGATCAGGATCTACGAGAAGGTCGAGAAGTAGTACGTTTTTTGATTCGGCAGGCTCCTACGTATCAGGGAGTTGCTTGGAACTTCATCGCATTACTTTTGCGGTGGGGATGCGGTATAGCATAGACAGATACCACTCCACGCAGAGAGCCAATAGACCATTCTTCGTGTGCTGCTGCGGAAAGACGTATTTTACAGGCTCTTGGAGACCGCCTTCTCGGCGGCCGTGGCCTCTTCGGGCAGGACCTCGTCGGCGATAGCAGACGGGACGCCGGCCTCGGTGAGAGCCGCCTTGATAGCGCTGCGCTCCTTGCCCGCCATGGAGGACACGATGCCTTGCGCAGTGGCGAGGAGCTCCTCGCGGCGCTCCTCCATCTCGGCCTTGAGCCGGGCGCGCTCCTCCTCGAGCTGTTTCTTCTCCTCAGCGGAGATCTCGGTCTTGCGCGCATTAATCTGGGAATCGTACTCGCCCGCCTCGATGCGCTTGAGCGCCTCTTGCGCGGGCTTGCCCTCGACGAGGACGCCCATGGACTGGCAGGTGCCGACGATCTCACGGACCTTGCCCTTCATGTCCTTGCCGAGGAGGTTGTCCTCCTTCATGATGGCGATCTTGATGACCTGCTCGATGGCGAGGTCAGCGACCTTGTCGAGCAACGGATTGCCGGCGCCCTTCTTGATGCCCGCCTCCTTCTTGATGAGGGCGGAGGCCGGCGGGGTGCCGACGGTGATGGTGAAAGCCTTGGTCTCGGTGTCCACCGAGACGGTGACAGGCACTTGCATGCCTTTGAAGCCGTCAGTCTTCTTGTTGATCTCCGAGACGACCTGCCCGATATTCACACCAAGCGGGCCGAGCGCGGGACCGAGCGGAGGCGCAGCGGTGGCTTTGCCCCCTTCGATGAGCACGTCGACGGATTCAGTGGCCATGCTCGGGCGAATCAGGAGCTGTTTTTAAACGTTGCTCTCAAACAGCTTACGGAGCGCGGCGTCGCACGCATCCTGGAGAGAGGTGTGGATGGGGAAACCAGGACGCTCCTGTTGGAATGCTCTTCTCAACGTCCGAAGACCCGAGAAGCCCTGCTCCGCCCCCAGGACGAAGGACGGCCCGTCGCCCGCCTTGTACTGGCCGATGATGGTCCCAAGCTCCCTGCGAGTGTCCATACCGTAGGGATGTGCGCAGTTGTGCTCTTGTTCGGCTGGAAGATAGCCAAGGATCACTCCTCGCTTTCCCGCGGATTCAAGATAATGATCCTCCCAGTAGAACTGTCCGTTGATCCTGTCAGGGGAACGCAAGCGGAATCGCTCATAGCGGGGAGGAAGAGAATGGTCCGGGCTGACGATAGGGATATCCGGACTCCCAAGCCACAACAACTCATTCGCCTCCTCACGCCACACAGGAGCGCCCCCGATCGGCCCGAGGAGGAACACGTGGGGCTCTCGGAGAGTGAAGCGATCGTACGGAATGATGACCCGACCCACGAGTTCTGCCTAGCGTTCCACTATTTACGCGTTGCTCTTGCGCGCGAAGAAGAACTGGAGCGCGAATATCGCGGCGAAGACGGACAAGGAAAGCAGCGGGATGGTGAAAAAGCCGAACGCGTTGAGGTACGGGCTCGCGCAGGACGCGGTGGCGTCGCACGGGGCGGAGGCCTCGAGGAAGGCGAGGTGCTGCAAGGCATAGTGATATATGGCTACAAGTCCGCCAATCACCGTCATCCAGAGCGCCAGGAGACGCTGCGACTTCCGCTGGTACAGCGCGAGCGCGAACACCAATACGAGCGGGTACATGAAGATGCGCTGGAACCAACAGAGCACGCAAGGCGTGAGATTGGCGATGTTGGACAGGTACAGGCTTCCGAGGGTCGCTGCAGCGGCCAAGAACAGGCTCCACCGGTCGGCGGTACGTCGCAAGTGCTTCTCCAGCGCCTTCCAGAAGGATGGCTTGGTCCATGCGGCCACGCCGACGATCACCAGCGCGGCCCACAATGCGAGCGCCGCAGCAGAAGCGATTTCAAAGATGATAGGCAGGTAGGCCAGCGTCATGCCGTCTCGTCGAACTCCTCATCATCACGGCGGATGACGCGGATAGCGTCCATCTTGAGCGTGATGGGGATGCTGACGACCGCCTCGAGAAGCTCGACGATGACCTCCTCCTTGGTCGGGTCCACGCGCGTGACCTTGGCCTTCTCGCGCTTGAACGGACCGGAGATGATCTCGGCGATGTCACCCTTGCGGATGTTCATCTCTTTTTTGACCTGCTCGAGCATGTGCTCGATCTCCTTGTACTCCACCTCGTTGGGGAGCACGCCCTTCGCGTAGGGAACGCCGTGCGCTGCCTGCTCCGCATCGGAACGGGAAGCAGCCTCCACGAAGATATAGCCGCGCATGCCGTGCGGGCGGACCACGGAGTACACATTGAGGCCTTTCTTGTTCGCGTTGGACGCGACGAACGTGACGACCTGATCCTCACGGTTCGCCGTGGTACGCAGCGCGTAGATGTGTCCTTCCTGGGATTCTGCTTCGGTCATTGGTTCAGCCGCCTTGGGTGATGAGGATATAGCCGATCTGGATGATGAAGCCGATCAGCCCGATAACAATCAGGCCAAGACCGGTGATCTTCACCAACTCGGTGAACTCGCTCTGGTCGGGCTTGCGTGTGATCTTGAGCACACGCACGCAGTTGTGCCAGAAGAGCTTCAAATCCATGCCCCGGACAATCGGCGTCGTCTTATAAATGTTGCCGCTAGTCGACGAACTCGATGCCGAGCTCGGACTGGACCTTGTGCTTCTCGTCGATGGCCTTCTTCTTGACGACAGAAGCCCCGGTGATCTGCTCGCTATGCACGCCGGTCACGATGATCATGACGCGCAACGTGCCTTCGAGGTCGTCGCGGATCTGGGCTCCCCAGATGATGCGAGCATCCTCGTCGAGCTGCTCGGACACCTCTTCGACGACCAATCGAGCCTCCTCGAGGGTGAGGTCCGGTCCGCCGACGACATTGATGAGCGCGCCGTTCGCGCCCTTGATATCGGCGTCGAGCAAGGGATTCGTGACCGCCTTGACGACCGCGTCCCGCGCCCGGTCAGACGTGTCCGACTCGCCCACTCCGATAAGCGCGACGCCGCCCTTTCCCATGACGGTCTTGATGTCCGCGAAGTCGAGGTTTACGAGGCCTGCCTTGGTGACCAGCTCGGCGATGCCCTTGACCGCGTTGGTGAGTATCTCGTCAGCGACCTTGAAGGCCGTGTGTATCGGCAGGTCGGGCGCGAGCTCGAGGAGCTTGTCGTTGGGGATGATGATGAGCGTGTCGACATTGTCCTGCATGCGCTCGAGCCCCCACATGGCGTTGTCCTTGCGACGGCCGCCCTCCATGTGGAAGGGTGTCGTCACGACACCGACGACGAGCGCTCCCTGTTTCTTCGCGATCTCCGCGACGACGGGCGCAGAACCGGTGCCCGTCCCACCGCCGAGCCCGCACGTGATAAAGATGAGGTCCGCGCCAGCGACGGCCTCGCGTATCTCGTGCTCTTGCTCGCGGGCGGCCTCCTCGCCGACCTTGGGGATGCTTCCAGCGCCAAGGCCTTTGGTGGTCTCACGCCCGATGAGAATCTTCTTGTCCGCGGAGGTGTATAATAGGTCCTGCGCGTCCGTATTGAGCGCAATGGTCTCCGCGCCCTCCACGCCGATCTCCGTGATGCGATTGACGGTATTCTTTCCCGCGCCGCCGCAACCGACCACGCGGATGTTCGCTCGCTGCGCCGCGAGCAACTGCTCCAATTCGTCATCGATGGAATGCCGCTTCTGCGGACGATCGGGTTCGGTGCGTTGCTGCGCTTGCTGAATATAGCTGTCCATGTCGTCGCTCTCCGGAAATGTCTCCATTCCTGGATATTTAAGGATTACGCATCGGACTTCTTGGGGGCGCGGAATTCGACGCCCGTCGCCGCTGTATGCGCAGCGACCTCATCGGAGACCTGCTTTTGCGCCTGTTCCGGCAATTCCAGGGGAAGCTCGAGCACGGCTTTCCCCTCGTCGATGGTTATCTTGGGAGAGAAGCCGAGCATGCGCCCCACGATCGCCTCCACCTGTTCCGGAAGCTCATCGACAGTGCCTTCGAGCATGACCTCGTACGTGAGCTCCTTTCCCGCGAGGGGATGGTTGAAATCGACGATGATTCGGTTGCCCGTGACGTTGCGGACCACTCCCCGCACACCGTCGATATCCACTTCCAGTCCGGGCTGGGGAACAACCTCCTGTTTCTTGAAGGCGGACAAGGGCATGAGCTTGATGCGGTCGGCGCGTTTCTTGCCGAAGGCGTCCTCGGCCGACAAGGTGATAGAGAACGTGCCTTCCGGCCCCTTACCGACGAGCGCCGCGTCGAGCGCTGGCAAGAGGAATCCCTCGCCCACGCAGACGGTCAACGGCTCGAAGGTGACGTTCCGGCCAGCGAGACCGTGCTCTTTGGCGACGCTCTCCTTTGTCGTGTCGAAGACCTCACCAGTCTCTGCGATCCTGCCGGTGAAATCGAGGCGGACGAAGTCGCCCTTCTTGATGGCCATGCGTGACGGACTTGTCGCGCATTTATAAGGTTGTTGAAGAGAAAGAAAAGAGAAAAGAAGAATGTCCCTTACGGGTACAGGTACACGCGTTGTGTACTGATCACGTCGGGCGTGTTGAACTCCACGAGCGTGGGCGTACCGATCTTCGGGATGAAGTTCAGACGCATGTGCTCGTCCTGGCCTATGGAGCGGGGCATAGCGAACTGCAACCGCACAACATCTCCACGTTGGAGGTTGCCGTCCAAGTGGTTGGTGCCGTTGATAAGGTACGTGATGCCGAAGGTTCCCGTCGTCGCGTTGGCTACGGTCGCGAACGATGAGTTGCCGCTGTAAGTCAGGGTAGTCGTGGAGTTGTCCGTGTCCACCGTGAACGTCACTTCATCAAGCTTCATGGGATCAGAGCCGGGGCTCAACTTCATCTCCAGCGAGAAATTCTCAAGAGTCTGGTCCGTGCCGTCGACGGCAGAGACCTCGATGACTTTCGCATTCGTGGATATCTCGCCTTTCGATTGCTGACCGGTCGACAGGGCCTTCTGCTGAAGACTGCCCGCAGTCTGGAGCAATACTCCTGCAGCCACCGCAGCGACCAACAGCATGGCGATGAAGATGATGAGCGTGCCTACGCCCATTTCTGCTTTCTTGTTCCACTTCATAAGGCGTTCACCTATATACCGTATACTGTGCTACGGTTTTGTATACTAGGAGGTCTTGAGTATAAAAATGTTTGCCCCCCCTTATATTGCTCAATCCAAGCGAGAGAGCGCCCGCTGCGGGCGAAATACGCCACCTATTTAAAGAAGCGCACGTTGCGGACCGCTATGGAGCCGAGCGGAATCCAACCCATCTTCATCCTGCCAGAGAGCAGCCAACGCAGCACCGGGAAGAACGCGCAACGAAACAACATCCTGGCTGCGCGCATGGTCGCCGAGACCGTGCGGACGACCCTCGGACCCAAAGGCATGGACAAGATGCTCGTGGACAGCGCGGGAGAGGTCACCGTCACCAACGACGGCGTCACCATACTCGAGGAGATGGACATCGCGCACCCGGCGGCGAAGATGATCGTCGAGGTAGCCCGCACGCAAGAGAACGAGGTCGGCGACGGAACGACCACCGCTGTAGTGCTCGCCGGAGAGCTGCTCACGAACGCAGAACGGCTGCTCGACGATAAGATCCATCCGACAGTCATCATCAAGGGCTATCGTCTCGCCGAAGCGGAAGCGCAGCGGGCCCTCGAGAAGCTTTCGCAAGGGGTGTCGCAGAAAGATACCTCGCTACTGCGCAAGATCGCGGCAACAGCCATGACAGGCAAGGGGGCCGAGTCGCAGAAAGAGCATCTCGCAGAGCTCGCGGTGCGCGCGGTGCGCGCGGTCGCAACAGAGGACGGGATCGACCTGGACAGCATCAAGATTATGCACAAGGTCGGCGGGTCCATACAAGACAGCGAGCTCATCGCCGGCATCGTGCTCGACAAGGAACGCGTGCACCCGTCCATGCCGGACTACATCGAGCGCGCACGCATCCTCTTGCTAGACAGCGCGCTCGAGCTCAAGGAGACGGAGCTCGACGCGAAGATCAGCATCACAGACCCGACACAGATGCAATCCTATCTGGACATGGAGGAACGCATGCTGGAGAGCATGGTCTCGCGAGTGCTCGCGGCGGGCGCGAACGTGGTCGTCTGCCAAAAAGGCGTTGACGACCTTGCGGCCTACCAGCTCGCCAAGCAAGGCGTGTTCGTCGTGCGACGCGTCGCGAAGAGCGACATGGAGAAACTCTCTAAAGCGACGGGGGCGGACATCCTCAGCGACCTCAAGGACGCACGCGCACAGCATCTCGGACGCGCCGGGAGCGTGCAGCAAGCGAAGGTCGGTGACGAACAGATGATCTTCATCGA
This sequence comes from Candidatus Woesearchaeota archaeon, assembly GCA_046704725.1. Lineage (GTDB taxonomy): Archaea > Nanobdellota > Nanobdellia > Woesearchaeales > SKIA01 > SKIA01. Next base: position 73,078 of record JBJKRI010000004.1, read on the forward strand.
GGACTGCCGCAAGGCCAAGGCAGTGTCCTTGCTCATCCGCGGCGGGACGAGCCACGTGGTGGACGAAGTCAGGCGCGCGGTGACAGACGCGGTCGGTGACCTGCGCGCAGCATTGCTCTCCGAACGTGCGGTCCCGGGAGCGGGAGCCACGGAGATCGAGCTGGCCAAACGACTGTCGCGATACGCCCGCAGCCTGTCCGGACGGGAGCAGCTCGCCGTGGAAGCGTACGCGCAGGCCATGGAGGTCATCCCGCGCACGCTCGCCGAGAACGCGGGACTCGACCCCATAGATGTGGTGGCGGACCTGAAGAGCGGCCACAGCAACGACAAGGAGGCAGGGATCGACGTCTTCTCCGGAAAGGTCATCAATGCGTGGCGCAAGGGAGTCATCGAGCCGTTGCGCATCAAGACCCAAGCCATCAGCAGCGCGACCGACGTGGCGTGCATGCTCCTGCGCATCGACGACGTGATAACGAACGGACAAACGGAGCAGCCCGTGCAGCCGCAGCTGGACTGAGCGAAAGCTTATATATCGGTCTTTCCGGGCAAGGACGAGGTGAGCATGGACGAAGATAGTTCTTCACGGTCGTTGGTAGAAGCCATGGACAGGCTGGCTAGCCAGCTCGCACACCTCACCCAACTGTTCGAGCAAGCGAACAAGGAACTCTACGATGAATACAGCGCAGGTTTCCATGAGGAATCCGCTCGGCTCGACAAGCTCATCGCGCAGAACGAGAAGATCGCGCGCGGGGTCTTGGCGGTGGCCGACATGGTGCAGGAACGTCGACCGACGTCGATGCGCGACGAATCCCCTATCCGGACCGTGGCGGTGGAGGAACAGCCCGAACAGTTCCAGGACGAGAGCGCAGCACCACAACCGCTGGTGCCGGAGACACCCGCCGCCCCCCAAGAGCAACCGCCTGATGCGGGCATGGAGCATGAACAGATGAGCAGGAAGCAGCTGCTGGACGCGTTCCGATGAGACAGCAGCACCACAAGCACCTGCTCTTGCACCTGGTCGACGCGTGGAATCGCAATCCGCTCGTCCTGCATACGCGTTTCTCCGGACAGCAAGTGACCGACGGGCTGCACGAGAAACTCGAGAAGGAGACCTTGCGTCAACAGCTCAAGCGAGAACTTGCGAGCGTGAAAGCGATATTGAGCCAGCATCACGGCAACCCGCGGGCAGGAGAGCTTTTTGCACGCGCCTCTGAGATCGAAGAGCGATTGAAAGAGTAGAAAAGAAAAAAGAGAGTAGACGGTCTTACAGGTCCTTGGCCATGACCGTCTTGCGGTTGTTGCCTTCTGCGCGCTTGACAGCATCCTTGATCATGCTACGCACACGGCGGTCCAGAGCGTCGGCGAAATCGCCGGCCACGTTATAGCCCGCTGCAACATCCTTAATCTTTGCCTTGACGACAATCATATCTGACATAGTGTTCACCCCGTTGATTCGGTGTTTTTGGCGCCCCTGAAGGCGCTTCTGCTGTATCTCCGCGGATGTAGATATAAAAAGGTTATGGTTCCGGAGGGCTGAAAGGCCCGAATTCGAGGGGCAGCCGTGCGAAAAGGACTTAAGCACACTGTTCCGGAGTTCGCACGTGACTTGGATCGCGAAAGAGCAGCAAGAGCGAGGTTGGCGCGCAGCAAAACGCTCAGGCCTGAACGAGGACGCTTGTGCATATGTCGCGAATGTCGTGAGTGATCCGGGTACAGGATTCCACAGCTCCAGACTGGAACCCGCACTGTACGTTTCTGACATGATCAAAGACGCGAGTGCATTCCACTTCGGTATCAGGAAGCAAATCGCGGACAAGATGCTCATGCAGAACAGCATTTTCTTCGAGGTGCTCGCCGCACGCGAGAATCGCGGAGCCCCACCCAGAGACTGGTACGCATCGTTCGGCCGCCAGCTCTATGTCGGTCTGTTCGACATGACAAGAGAGCTTCCCCTCATGGCGAAGATCTTTTTGAACGTGGCTGTACATTACCACGTGCTGTCCCTTCAGTTGCACCAGGAGTTCTGGAAAGAACAGACAGCACCGGACATTTTGATGCGAGATGGAAGCGTGCCACGCGTCGCACAAGAATGGCGACCCCAAGCGTTCCCGCCAGACGAGAACTGCATCAATAGCGTGCTCTCAGAGGTCGAGCGTACGCGAAACAGGCTTCACTGATGCGCGAACCAGAAGCGATTCTCCCTCATATCATCGCAGCGGACGAAACCGAAACGCTCGAACTGGTATAGACTGTCCGAAATGAAGTCGCGAGGCTCGATCGCGCCGTCCATCCAGGAACCGTCTGGCATATGGACCCGCGCGTCGTCCGCGTCGTCCGCGGGAAGCCATTGGACAATGCGACGTCTTTTCGCCTTGCGGAACTCCTCGATACTCTTGGAGACAAAGACCCAGGCGCCGTTCTCCCTACGAAAGTTATAGGCGTCCATGAGACGGAAGAGCACACCGTCCGCGTCCTCCAGGTCGTTTGCTGGAACGACCACCTTCGGTCCGGCGGCGAGCGAGCGGCCGCCCTTGCGCTCGGTGGGATGCAGGTCGAGCCTCACGGGGAATTCGGGAGCGCCCTCGATGACGATGTCCACCGGGTCGGGGATGAAGAACGCCCTGTCGGCGATGGGGTCGATGATCTCCCTGTTGAATGCCTCGATATTGCGGAAGTACTCGGCTTTGGAGACCTTCTTGTCCGTGGCGGAAAAGCCCATCTCCTCCGCCAGGCGCAAGAACGCCTCGGGCTGGAAACCCCTCCTGCGCAATGCGGGCAGGAACGGCAGGCGGATATCGTCCCAACCGCTGAACTTCCCCTCCTCGATGCTCTTTCTCGTCTCGGTGGTGGAAAGACGCAAGTCGGTGAAGTTGATGCGACCAACGTTGTAGACTTTTGGTATGGGCTTGTCGAAATAGCGGTACATGAACTCCTGGCGCTTGGCGTTATCGGCGTGGTCCTTGGCGCGCAAGACATGCGTCATGCCCATCTCCATATCATCGACGGAGACGCTGAAATTCATGAGGGGCCAGACGCGATACTTCGTCCCTTGACGTGGATGGACAGACGTATTGATACGCAGCGCCGGCCAGTCGCGCATGGCAGGATTCTTGTGCGTGACGTCGGTCTTGATACGGACGACAGCGTCGCCGGGCTCGAAGTCCGTGAGCATCAACTGCCAGCGCTCGAGGTGCTGTGCTGGCGGGAGGTCCCTGCACGGGCACGCCTCCTTGTTGTTGACCAGCTTCCGGAAAGAGTCGGAATCGCACGTGCACACATACGCCCAGCCTTCGGTGAGCATCCGTTCCGCATAACTGTAGTAGAGCTCCATACGGTCGGACTGCACATGGACTTCGTCGATGTTATCGTGGGTGTACCACTTCGCGTCGGCAGGGAGGAGCTCGTACGCCCCCTCATAGATATTCTCCGGATTCGTATCGGCGATTCGCAGGATGAGCCTGCCGTCGTTGCGGACAGCGAGGAGATGATTGAGGCCGAGCGGATAGGTATGCCCGATGTGCATCGGACCAGAGGGGCTGGGCTCGAAACGCACGACAGGCTTGGTCCCGAGGTCGAACGGGTCCATCTTCTCTCTCACAGGGGCGCCGGAGCCGCCGAGCTCCTCAAGGGCTGATGCTTGCTCTTCCGCGCTCAGCGCGTTCACCTCCGTAGCGATGCGCGCGAGGATCGGCTGGACCTCCTTGGCCTTGCCACGAAACTCGGGGAACTCGCGCATGACCGCGCCCATCACGGCGCCAGGATGGGCGTGGCCGTCGTGCTTTTGGGCGTTGTCGAGCAACGCCTTTCGCACGAAATCCTCGATATCCATGAACCCTGGTCACGCACGGTCCGCTTAAATGCTTTACCGCCAGAATGGACTCGGCGGGAGTCGCACCCGCGGCCTCACCGTATTACGAGTCCACTGTGGTGAACCTTGCGAACGGTGCGCTCTGCTACTGAGCTACGAGCCCATCACGTCTGCGAACATGCTTCCGTTTAAAAAGGCTCTGCCTTTCCACGGAGAGGTGAGCATGAGAAATTTTGACGCCTGTCTGCTGCTAACCCGTACGCGATAAAGCGGTTTGTTCTTGCCAACGGTCAGTTGAATAGAGGAATCTATGTCAAACTCTCGTAGGAGGTTCGCTAATTGATGCGCAAGACGTCTTGATGTCGTAGTGTAGATAATGCGGAGATAGATGTCCTTGTCCTTAAGAACTGCGCCATCCGTGTCCAGAAAACCTTTTAGAAAGCCAATCTTGAATTCAGTTGAAATGCCGTCTTTCAAGCTCACACTGCAATGCTTCGCATGAGGGTCATAATCCAAGTAGTTGCTGAAGTAATTAAACACGTCCTTTGAGCGCGTTCGGAGCCGCAAAGCCACATCGCTTTGCATCAGGTTCCATCTCTTGCCGAAAAAAGTCTCAAATATGTTCTTGACGTAAGCAGCATAGTCGTGGGCGTCGCGCCCGAAATGAATGTTCGTATCGTACCCATACGACGTCTTGGCAAGATTCTGGCTTCCGTCACCTGCGAATATCCCGCAGATTTCTCCCTCAATCCGCGTCCCTTGAGGTGTGATGGATGGTGGAGCATAAGTGACTCCGCGCAGTTTCTTGAAATGATAGTAGACTGATGATTTCGGCAGGTGAAGATCCCGAGAGATACGGTTGAGCGAATCTCCCCGCAGAGTCATCAGCTTAATCGCAGTAATCTCTTCTGTGCTCAAACGAGGCATGCATAGACTATGCATAAACTATTGATGTGCGTTTCGCGCCTGGATGTCCGGTCAGCGCAGGTCGTCAGGGCTGATATCGCCCTTCGCGAGCGCGATGAGCTTGTCCATATGCTCCTTGGACGGGGTGCCCGAAGCGCCGATCGGCTGGGGATAGCCAGGGCCGACGAGCACGAACGTCGGTACGCCGCGGACGCCGAACTCCATCGCTTTTTGCTGGCCCTCCGGCGTTGCCGCGGACATGTGCTTGAACTTCACGTCCTCCTTGTCGGGGAAGTAGCGCTGGGCGAAGGATTTCGCCGCGGGGCAGTACGGGCACGTCGGACTCGTGAACAGGAATGCTTGGACTGTGGATGTCATAGAGGGAAAGAGCACGATTCAGTTTAAGAATGCTGTCTTGAAACGCTCGATACGGGCCTTGAGGACTGCGGATGCCCGGACTTGAACCGGGGACCCCGACGTGTCTTATCGGTGCGGCGGTCATCGGCGCCGTCCTCATCGCTCAAACCTTTATGAGCGTCGTGCTCTAACCAACTGAGCTACATCCGCGTGCAGCGGCGAGACCCGTCGACGCTTAAAAAGGTTTACTCCTGCCAGGCGGACAAGGAGCGCTCGACGAACGGCCTTATCGACCGCAGGAGCTCTTGCCACTCCTTGAGCGCTTCGGTGATGAAGGACGAATCGGCAGTATCATCGTGATCGAGCTCGAGCAGCGTGGAGCGGCGCGACAAGCGCATGATGCGCGAGATGAGTTTCATGGCCTCATCTTTTTCCTCGTCGGAGAACTTGCCGCTCTCCTCGTACAGGACGAGGTTCTGGTCCCCTGGCAGGATGACGCTGTGCAGGTAGCCGGTCCAGTTGTCGCCGAACTGGACGATGCGACGGCGCACGAAACGCAGGGGGTTTGTGGAGATAAAGCCCTCATGCAGGACGGCGTCGCGCACTTCGAAGACCGCATCAAGATCATCCAAGGAAGGAAGGGAGAGGGCTTCCGCCATGTTCTCGTATGCGTCCTCGAAGTCGTCGAGCAGTTCCACTGGACTCGCCGGGAGTCGAACCCGGAGTCTCTCCTCAGCCAAAGGAGTGTACTACCATTGTACCACGAGCCCGCGTGAGATGCGGAGAAACAGCCGTCTTTTAAAAGCTTGGCTTACAGGCCGCTCGTATCGAAGGCGAGGCGGATGTCGCGGGCCTTGACGGTCTTGCGGCCGCTGTGCTTGGCGATCTTGACCGCGGACTCGGAGATCTGGAGAGCGATGTCGGAGAGCTCTTGCGCCATGCGCTCCGCGCCAGAGGCGGAGATGCGCTTTGCTCCGATACCGGAGAGGATGCGTTCGACGGGCGCTACAGGAATGGGTGTCAGTGACTTTCGTGGCATGTCGCAGCGATGGGAACACGGTTTATATGGCTTGTGATAGATTGTTAGAGAACGCCGCGGCCCGGATTTGAACCGGGATACTCTTTCGAGTCAGGATTTCCAGTCCTGTGCAATACCAGGTTATGCGACCGCGGCAGCGGTTGCAGGGACGCTGGCTGCTTTATAAGTCTTGCAGGCGCTTGCGCAGGTCCTTCACAGTCCCCATATAGAGCGTCTCGCCGTCGGAGAGCACATGCACAGAGAACTTGGAGATATCGTCCAGGAACGGGCTGTTGAGCGGCATGGTCAGGACGTCCGTGCCTTCCGTGAGGCTGAACATGCTCGGAAGCACAATCAATTCCTTGCCCTTCCACGTGCCGACGAGATAGCACTTGACGCGCTCGGCGCGCGGGCCGTCACGGACGGTGACAGCAGGATGCTCGTGGCCGATGACGACAGTCTCCACATCAGGAACACTCTTTGGCAGCGCATCGCCGTGGAAGAATGCGATACCATCAGAGACGAATAAAGGAACAACCTGCAATCCGTTCTTCTCGGCCAGAGGACCAAGAAGCGGATCGTGGTTGCCCGCCACGAGGACGACCTTCGCGTGCTGCAACAAGATATCCAGCAATTGTCCTGCATGACGCCATTCCGCGTCGCTGATGCGACCGAAGGCATGCTTGAAATCGCCGTCGATGACGATTGTCCGCGGCTCGGTGCAGGTCACTGTCCGAATGAGTCGTTGCCGCAAGGAAGCGAACTCGTTGCCCGGGACAAACACGCCCTTCGAACGCAGATCCGCTTCATAACCCAAGTGTAGGTCGGCGAAGGCGAGGATGCGCTCCTCAGGGAACCAGACCGAGCCGTCGATGAACACGTGTTGCATAGAGCGAGAGAATCGAAAGGGAAGAAAAGGATTTGCCTAGAACGGGATCTCGGCCTTCTCGAGCTCCTCGATGCGCTGCGCGAGGAACTCGACGGTGCGGGCGTTGTCCTGCTGGTGCATGATCTCGTTGCACTCCGGGCAATGGAACTCGTACTCGACCGCTCGCTCGAAGTCCATGCGGGTGCACGCGTTCTGGCACATGAAGAACTGCGAGGACTGCTCGCGGCTGAGACGGTCGCGCATCTTCGCGATCTTCGTCTGTCGGATCTTCTCGACCAGATGCGGGATGTACTCCTTGTTCAGGTTCCAATAGCAGATGTACCAACCCTTCTTCTTGTCCTTCTTGCGATTGAAGGTGAGCAGGTTGTGCTCGAAGCAGCGGTACAGGATGTTGCGCATCTGATGGATCTCCACGTCGAGATCCTCGGCGACGATGAATTCCGAGACGTTCTTCTTGCCCTGCAGGTACAAGACCGCCTCGACGGCGTCCTCGCCGACGAGCTCCTGCACGATCTCCTTGATGAGTTGTTCAGTGATCTTCATAGTATCCCCCTAAGCCTGCACCAGACTGTCCTCGGCAGCCCAATGCTCCAGGCATGCGAGGCTGCAGAACGTGAACGTGTCCGGCGTGTCCTTGATCTTCCAGTGAGCGGCAAGCGTGAAATGATCGGTCTTCTCGTCGATCGGCTTTCCGCACCGCTCGCACGAGAGCACCGCTCCTTGCGCTTTCCATTCCTTTGGTATCTTCTGGAAGTACTTCGTCATGGTGTTCATGATCGAGGCACGCCCGTTGACTATCGTCGACAGGCACCCCCAACAGCCCTATATCCCTTACTGGGGATTACACTATTTAAACTTTATGGAAATCGTCATACCTACTGGAGTAGCGAAATCACTCCCTGGTGTCGACCTCATCCGCCTCGGCGATGAGCTGCGCAGCCGAATCCTTGCCCTCCTGCAGGTCCTCGCTCCCACAATACGAGCACACACGCTTAGCATCGGAGTTCTCCCGGAAACGGGTCTCGAAACCGCACTTCGCGCAGACGAGCTTCACGCGCTTGACGGGCGAGGCATCGAAGCCCTTGGCGCGATCGCCCTGGCCGCGCGCCTTACCGCTGTGAGCGAGAAAACACGTCTCGCAATAGAACTCCGAAGGCGAGACATAACGCACCTCTCCCGAGGAGACCTCTTTTCCGCAGCGCTGGCATCGCACGGCCATACACTCTCACCGCAGTAAACGGTATAAAAAACTTATGGAGCGATCAGTCGAGCCGCTCGCCATCGCGGAGAACGCCATAGCCGATGAGACGGAAGCGCGTGCCCGTCCGGCGGCTGATCGTGACGCGGTCGCCAACGTCGGCACACACAGGCTTGCGCAAAGAAACCGTGATGCGGTCCTTGCCCAACTCGGTGACCACGCCGACAGTCGCGGCGCTGTGCACATTGAGCATGAGCAATTCCTTGAGCTTGAGCGGTTCCACAGCAATCGATTCCTCGCTGCCCACGACCCGATCGAGCAATTTGACCTCGAGCTGCATGGAATACCAGACGGGCGGCAGCTTGCCCGGAAGGCCGACGACAGAGCCGACAAGAGTGTCGGATTTCACGAGGCCAGGGTCCAAGGAAGTCATCATGGCCGAGGACCCGCCAGGAGTGAGTTCGGAGACCTGCTTGCCGCCAGCCATAAGCGACAACACACGGGCGCGCAAAGGCTTGGCCACCTGACGGTTCGCCTCCTCGACGATACGACCAGGACGGACCTCCACGTCAATATCCGCGGAGAATGAGCCGGACACGACGGCACCACCGAGCACACCACCCTTGAGTTTGGATGGGACGGTACCAGGCCGATTGATATCAAAGCTGCGCGCGACGAAGAACTGCGGGGCCGCCTTGCTATCACGCTTGGGAGTCGGGATATGCGTCTGGATCGTGTCGAGCAGCAAGTCGATATTCACGCCCTTCGCCGCGCTGATCGGCACGATCGGAGCGTCCTTGAAACGCGTCTCGGACAAGAAGGCGCGGATCTGCTCATGGTTCTTCTCGGCACGCTCCGCCGAGACGAGATCGATCTTGTTCTGCACGACAATCACGTTCTGGATGCCTGCGATATCAAGAGCCATGAGGTGCTCGACGGTCTGCGGCTGCGGGCAATGCTCGTTCGCTGCGACGAGCAGTATCGCGCCGTCCATGAGCGAGGCGCCGGCGAGCATCGTCGCCATGAGGCTCTCGTGGCCAGGAGCGTCGATGATGGATATCGACCGGACCGGCTCGGTCTTCTTGGCACCGACCTTCTCCTCGACGGTCCACCGCTCGACACCCTTCTTGCCAGGGATCTCACGGATGGTCGCGTCAGCGTAGCCGAGACGGATAGTGATGCCGCGCTTGAGCTCCTCAGAGTGGGTGTCCGTCCACCGGCCCGACAAGCGTTGGGTCAGCGTCGTCTTCCCATGGTCCACATGGCCCACAAGACCGATATTCACTTCCGGCTGCATGGTGCGGCCAACGAGGGCCCTGTTATAAAACTATGCTTGGTCCGCGGGAGCCGCTTCTCCCTCCTCGGCGGCTGCAGGAGCCTCCACCAAGGGTTTGGGGCCGGCCTTGACGATACGGACATTGAGCTGCGCGGTGCGCTCGCCGACCGTGTTGCCGCAGACAGTCTTCCGGATACGGATGCCCTTGCGCTTGGGCCTGAAACCAACCCCTCCGGCGAGCAATACCTTCCGGCGGGCGGTGCCATTGACATCGGTCCGCATGGGGAAACCCGCATTGTCGGAACCTCCCGTGATACGGAAGACGTATCCAGTGCGGTCGATGAGCTCTCCCTTGAATTCCTCTCCGAGATGCTTGCCGTACAACGGCTTTCCCTCGGGCAACGACAACGTGACGCTCTTTCCGGACGCGTCACCAACAGTCAGCTTGATCTCCATAGTAGTCCTCCGAGGCCTTTTTCATCCTCAGTGATTGACAGGACACCGCTGTCATTCAAAAAGACTATGGTTGGCCGCTCGGCGTGAAGACAGAGTCAGAGACGCCCAAGGAGATGCCTGTGAAGGTATAGAGCCGGTCGCTGAACTGCACTTTGAGCGGCAGGCCAGAATAGGTGTCCGCCCACAGCTCGACGGGCTGGCCGTCAATATCACCCTTCAGATGATAGACCTGCCGCGAATCATAGGTCTCTGTAGTGCCAACGATCGTGGCGTTCGTGAACGAAGAGAGCATGCTCAACGGCGATGCGAGCTGCGCGGCCGAATACGGCAGCGCGATGGGCGAGAGATTGCCGCAGCCCACACAATATCCGGTGGACGTGTTTGTCTTCATATTCGCGACAAGGCGCGTCATCTGCCGAGAAGAACCGGCGACATAGGTCTTTCCGGGGAAATCAATCGCGATTTGCGGCGGCTTGACGCTTACGCGCGCGGCGCCATAGACACCGGCAGCCTGGATACCGCCGCTATAGAGCTGATAGAGGTAGGAATAACCGTTCGCGGTCTTGTTGTGCGCTCGGAGAAGCAATTGGACAGGAGACCAACCCGCAGGAGCCGTCGCGGTCTGGTTGCTGCCGAACAACTGCTGGGTCGGATTCGTCTGCGCGGGAGCCGGCGGAGGCGTCGGCGTTGGTTGCGACGGGGTGGTCGTCGTCGTGTTCTGCACGGGCGCGGGAGCCGGCTGAGCCGGGCACTGCGAAGCGTTCGCGACGACAGAACCGTCCGGACAGACGATAGAATGCTGCACTGGTTGGCATGCCGCGAGGGCGAGCATGATCCCGAGGAATCCGACGAGCCACAGGGTGCGCATGGGGTTAATGGGCAGCAGGTATTTATTAATGCTTCGCGCGTCCGGAGCGCATGGCATTCGAGAGCGTTCCTGCAGTACCTGATGCGGAGAAGCTGCTCGCTCGCGCGCTACGCCAAGCACGATCCGTGCGGATAGAACGAAAGAAGAGCGACACCGCGCTGATCTTCGCTCGGAAACGGACGCGAGAACGGCTCACAGCCGTCGCTGACGCGCTCCGCACAGCTCTATCGAACATCCCCAAGCAGTTCCCGAGCGTGGACGGTCTCAATGAGTTCTACCGGGAGCTCATCGCCACGCGGATCGACCTTGACGCGTACCGGCAACGGCTCGGACGCATACAGAACGCCGCAACCGTGGTGGGCGGGCTGCGAAAGACCTATAGGGGACGCATCGAGGCGGCTCCGACAGTGGAGGCGATCCGCACCGCCGAAAGAGCCTTCCATGGACGATGCGCGTCGGTCGTCAAACGATTGGACAGCGCGTTCTCCTGGCTCTCCGACGTGCGGGAGATGTTCCGCTCGCTGCCAACGGTAAAGGAGCGGTTCACGGTCTGCATCGCAGGCTTCCCCAACGTGGGAAAGAGCACGCTCTTGGCGGCGCTCACCGGCGCGAAGGCTGAGGTCAAGGACTACGCGTTCACCACGAAGGGTCTGAACCTAGGCTATTCGCGCCTCGGGCGGACGAACATCCAATTCGTCGATACACCAGGAACGCTCAACCGAGACCGCATGAACCCGATCGAACTACAAGCGCACCTCGCCCTGAAATACCTCGCCGACAGCATCGTCTACGTCTACGACCCGACAGACACGTATCCACTCGCAGAGCAGAAAGCGCTACGCGAAGCGATGGACGCATACGGGGTGCCGGTCATCGAGTACGTATCGAAAACGGACCTCAAGCCACAGACCAGTCTCAGCAAAGGCCGTGCCACAAGCGTCGAAGCGTTGAGAGAAGCGATACGCGAGCGAACGGTCTAGAGACGGATATGCGTCTTGCTCGGCGCGTTCGAGCCGGCAGAGACCTGCTCGACGATGATGTAATAGTCGTTCGGCAACTTGGTGGAGATGACGCGCAAGGCTTCCTTGGCGACCTGGAGGTCCTTCTCCTCGACGCCGATCTCGAAGACCACATCTCCCCGATGGACCTGCGTGGCCACACCAATAGGCTTTCCGAAGCTCTTCTTCATGCCGGTCGACAAGCGGTCGGCTCCCGCGCCGGACGCGAGCGCGTTCTCACGGAGCACATGGTGCGGAATCCTGTGGCATCGGAAGAAGAAGCCTGTCTTGCCGAGCTTGGCCTCGAGCCGACGGTTGGCCGACATACGGCTCGCCTCGAGCGCGTTATGACGGATCTGGAGGTCTGTCTTGGACACGAGCTTCACCGAGAACGGGAACGTGCGGGAGCGATCCCCCATCACGAAACGAACCATCTTGGAGTGCGGATTCCCTCGCACGTACATGTATCGGCGGTACTTGCTCTTGCGCGTGTACGGGCGCTCCAAGCGGCGATACGCGACGAATTTCCGGTCTCGTGCCATGCTTCGCGGAAGCACGGAACCGTTTATAAAGTTACTGGCGGGGTCCCATACGTTCTTGAACCCCTAGCCATTCCCTGGACAGGATAGGCGAAGCCATGGTCGAACGACTCGAAACGCCGTACACCGAGAGCGAGATACTGGCAAGTCTGACCCCGATCGTGCGCGACTGGTTCTTGGAGCGGTTCACCACGTTCTCGCCACCGCAACGATACAGCATCCTCAATATCAAGCGGCGCAAGAACACGCTCATCAGCAGTCCGACGGGAAGCGGAAAGACCTTGAGCGCATTTCTCGCAATCCTCGATGATCTCATACGGGACTCCTTGGACGGACGTCTCGAGGACAAGGTCTACTGCGTGTACGTCAGCCCCCTCAAGGCGTTGGGAAACGACATCGAGAAGAACCTCTCGCGGCCGCTGCAAGAATTGCAGGAACGAGCCGGAAGGGATCTTGGGATCCGTGTGGGGATACGGACGGGCGACACGCCAGCGCACGAGCGTTCGCGCATGCTCAAGAGACCCCCGCATATCCTCATCACCACGCCGGAATCGCTCGCGATCATGCTCACGAGCCCGAAATTCTCGACGCTCCTGCACGGCATCGACTGGGCGGTGATCGACGAGGTGCACGCGTTGGCGGAGAACAAGCGCGGCACCCAGCTCGCGCTGGTGCTCGAACGGCTCTCCGCACAGACGTTCTACACGCGTATCGGGCTATCAGCGACGGTCGCTCCCCTCGAGGACGTGGCGGAGTACCTCGTCGGGCTTGAGGGCGGCGATCCCCGACCGTGCGACGTCGTGGACGTGAACTATGAGAAAGACTTGGACATCGAGGTCCTCAGTCCTGTGGACAATCTCATCGCGACCACGCACGCCCAACTGCTGGACAAGCAATACGCGTTGCTCGACCGGCTCGTGCAGGAGCACCGCACCACGATCATCTTCACGAACACGCGCGCCGCGACAGAACGTGTCGTCCACCAACTGAAGAGACGATACCCATCGCACTACACCGACACCCTCGCGACCGTGGATGATGCGAGCGACGAGAGCGGGGATATCCGCACGACCATCGCCGCGCATCACGGCAGCCTCAGCAAGGAACACCGACTGGCCGTGGAGGAGCAGCTGCGTCGCGGACAACTGCGCTGCGTCGTGTCGAGCACGTCCCTCGAGCTGGGGATCGATATCGGCTTCGTGGACCTGGTCATACTGCTCGGCAGCCCGAAGAGCGTCGCGCGAGCCCTCCAACGCATCGGCCGTTCCGGTCACCGAATCCACGACACGGCGAAAGGGCGCATCGTCGTCCTCGACAGGGACGACCTCGTGGAGTGCAGCGTGCTGGCGCGCGAAGCGCTCAACAGGCACATCGATCGTATCCACATCCCTGAAGGGGCGCTCGACGTGCTCAGCCAGGAAATCTACGGCATCGCGATACAGCGACGCATCAGCATCCAGGAGCTGTATTCCCTCGTGACCGGCGCGTACCCGTACCGCCACCTCTCCCGGACCGACCTGCTGTCGGTGATCCGGTATCTCGCAGGAGAGTTCGCCGCGCTCGAGGAGCGCCATGTGTACGCGAAGATCTGGTACGATGAGAACGAGGGGATGATCGGTCGGAAAGGACGCCTCGCGCGCATGCTCTACAGCACGAACGTGGGCACGATCCCCGACCAGACGGATGTCGTTGTCAAGCTCGGCGGCGTGCCCATCGGCAGTATCAGCGAGCCATTCCTGGAGAGCCTCAAGACCGGAGATGTATTCGTCCTGGGAGGAGAGGCCTATCAGTTCCGATACAGCAGAGGAATGACGGCCCAAGTCACTGTGGCCGACGGTCGCCGTCCAACAGTGCCCTCGTGGTTCTCGCAGATGCTCCCCTTGTCGTACGACCTGTCGATAGCGGTGCAGGAGTTCCGCGGCCACCTCGAGGAGCTTTTTCGTCAGGACGCTGCAGACGACCGGGCCCTCGCATGGATACAGAGCTTCGTCCCCGTGGACGATAACGCGGCCAAGAGCATCCTGGAGTACGCGCGCCAACAATACTTGTACGCGCGCATCCCCACACGGCACCGGCTGGTCGTCGAGCATTTCTCCGACCACAACACCAAGTACGCCATATTCCACTCCTTGTACGGCAGGCGCGTCAACGACGTGCTCTCTCGCGCTCTGGGATACGCCTTGGGAAGAATCGGGGCTGGCGATGTGGAGATCGGGCTGTCCGACAATGGCTTCTACCTGCGCTACAAGCGAGCCGTCCCGGTCATGCGGGGCTTCCGTCTGCTCCATGCGTCAGAATTGCGGGATGTCATGGAGCGGGCGCTCGAGCGCACGGAGGTCTTGCTGCGGCGCTTCCGGCACTGCGCGGGACGGAGCCTGATGATCCTGCGGAGCTACAAGGGGAACCGGAAGACCGTGGGCAGGCAACAAGTGTCCTCGAGACTGCTCATGGCTGCGGTCCGTCGCCTCAAGGAGGACTTCCCGATCCTGCGCGAGGCGCGTCGGGAGGTCCTTGAGGATCTCATGGATGTCGAGCACGCACGCGAAGTCCTCGCGATGATCGAGGAGCGCAACGTGCAGGTGGAGGAGATCACCACGGATGTCCCTTCGCCCTTCGCTTTCTCTCTCGTGCTCCAGGGATACGCGGACGTGATGCGCATGGAGGAGCGTCAGGAGTTCCTCCGTCGCCTGCACAGGGAGGTCCTCGCGAAGATGAGCCTGAGCAAGACCGCGGCGCAGCTCGCATCCGTGACGCGCCCAGAGGATTTCAGCTATGAGGAGGAATGGGAGCAGCACGAGACTCCGACACCTGACGAGGAGCGTGACACGCTCAAGCAATCACTCTACGAGGCGGCGCAGCGAGAGGACGTTCCCGCGCAGTACGTGTACGAGCTCCAACGCGTGATCGAAGGCGACCGAGATGGTTTCCCGGAACATTTCGTGCTCTGGCTGGACGGACTCTTGTCGAAGGACAGCGATTGGCCGGATAGGCTTCTCACATTCTTACGGGCGGCGGCGCCGGACCTCAATTGGCGTTGACGCGCTTGAGGAATCGCGTGTACAAGAACAAAGCGAAGGCGAATATCCAGAACACCCACCAGGATATCCTTCCGAGTATCGCTCCGGTCACGCAGGCGATGAGCAGGACAGCGAGGACAGCAGCGATGATCGGTTGCGCCTTCATCCGACGAAGGCCACGTGTGTGAGGTGGAGGATGAGCACGAGGATGAAACCGACGATGCCTCCGATGGCCGTGATGAGGACCGACCAGACGTTTATCGTGAGCGTCGGGAGCACGAGCTTGGCCGCGAAAAGCGCGAAAAAGCCGATGACGCTGTTGACGGCGAGGATGAGGATCTTCTTGAGGACGAACGCGATGATGAGAACGATGATGAGCAAGACAACGATGAGCCCGATCTCAAGGAATGCCATACAGAGGGTAAGGATGAACCTCCTTTAAAGCTTATCCGAGGTTCATCAGCCAGATCGCGTTGCGCAGGAGAACGCCGAGCACCTCTTGCTCGCCCGGCTGCAATCCCTTCGTAAAATCATCGGCACGCAAAACGACGGCGTTCTGCTGCCGGGAGACCCAGATCTTCGTGGATTCCCCTTGGAAGCTGTGGAAGAAGGAAGCCTCGTCGGTCGCCCCCGAGAGGACGCGCAGGATCTCACCGAGCTCCACATCAGCGAACTTCACATTCTTCCAGACCCATGCGCCTTCGCTCTTGCGGCCCCACTTAAGGAAGGCCGCGTCCTTGCGCACCTGCACGGTGATACAGTTGTCCTTGCCGAAGAAGGCCTTATCAAGCAGCAGCGGCGGTGCGGAGACCGTTGCTTGGGGAGTGGTTGCGGCGTCCATGCCCGAGATATACAAAGACAGCATATAAAGGACGTCTCCATGCGTGTCCAGTGGCAAGACAGCTTTAATAAGCATGTCCCACCCCGCGAGAAGCATGGAGGAGAAGATAAAGGCGGACAGGGAGAAGAAGCTCGCGTCCCTCGAGAAACAGAGCATCAACGCCTACCCGTACTCGTACGACGTCACCATGAGCACGGCCGCCATACGCAAGGAATACGCGGGTGCCAGCCACGTCCCGAGCGAGAAGAAAGTACGAGTCGCGGGGCGTATCATGCTCTGGCGCCCGATGGGGAAACTCACTTTCGCGCAGATCCAGGACCGCTCCGGACGCATCCAGGTGCTCAGCAGCGAGAAGGACACCGCGGACTATGATCTGCTGTCGGATCTCGAGATGGGCGATATCATCGGCGTGGAAGGACCGGTCTTCCGGACGAAGACCGATGAGCTCACCGTCAAGGCCGAACGCGTGACAGTCCTGTCGAAGGCGATCGCTCCGATGCCGGAGAAGTTCCACGGCGTGCAAGAAACGGAGCTGCGCTACCGAAAGCGATACCTGGATCTGCTCTACAACGAGAAGAGCAAGAACGTGTTCATCGCCCGCACGAAGATCGTCTCCGAGATACGCGCGTTCCTGGACGGCCAGGGATTCCTCGAGGTAGAAACGCCCATCCTCCAACAAGTCTATGGCGGAGCGAACGCCAAGCCGTTCACCACGCACCACAACACCCTGGACATGCAGCTCTACTTGCGCATCAGCGACGAACTGTATCTCAAACGGCTCATCATCGGAGGCCTGGAACGCGTCTACGAGATATGCAGGAACTTCCGCAACGAGGGCATCGACACGACGCACAACCCAGAGTTCAGCATGGTGGAATGGTACCAAGCGTACGCGGACTACAACACCATGATGGCAGAGACCGAAGAGCTCCTCGGACGCATCGCGAAAAAACTCCATGGCAAGCAGCAGATCCGCTTCGGGGAGCACACCATCAATCTCAAGCCGCCGTTCCGTCGACTGACGATGCTCGACGCGCTGAAAGAGTACGCAAAGATTGACGCCGACAGCATGGACGAGAAAGAGATACTCGCGGAATGCGAGAAACGCCACGTGAAAGTCGCGCAACGGACCTGGGGACACGCGGTGCAGGCATTGTTCGACGAGCTCGTGGAGGACAAGCTCGTCCAACCCACATTCATCATCGACTATCCATGGGAGGTGAGCCCGCTCACCAAGAAACACCGAAAGGATCCACGGCTCGTGGAACGATTCGAGCTGTTCATCAGCGGCTGGGAGATCGCGAACGCGTACAGCGAACTCACCGACCCGCGCGACCAGCGCAAACGCTTCGAGCAGCAGGTCGCCGAGCGCGAGCACGGAGACGAGGAAGCGCACCCGATGGACGAGGACTTCATCGAAGCGATGGAGTACGGCATGCCCCCCACAGGCGGCATCGGCATCGGCATCGACCGGCTCGTCATGCTCATGACCGGCACAGAGAGCATCCGCGACGTCATCTTGTTCCCCACGCTGCGCGAGGAGAAATGAAAGGAACGCTGCACACGGACGGAGCGTGCTTCGGCAATCCCGGACCCATGGGCCTTGGGATCGTGCTGGAATACGACGGGAAGACCGTCGAGAAGAGCGTGCCGCACGGCGACGGCACGAACAACATCGCCGAATACAGCGCCCTCATCAAAGGGATGCAGCTCGCGAAGGAGAAGGGCGTTTCCGAACTGGAAGCGTACATGGACTCCGAGCTCGTCGTCCGACAGGTGAACGGCGAGTGGCGCGTCAAGGACGCGACGCTGCAAGAACTGCACGCGACCGTGCAACGATTGCGCAAGGACTTCGACTCTTTCTCTCTGAATCACGTGCGCCGCGAGAGGAACGCCCGCGCGGACGCATTGAGTAAGGCCGCAGCGATGCGGAACTAAGCACAACAGATATATTGCTGTAGATGAGAATCTGTAAGTGGATGATGACGAAAGATTCATGCGGATGGCTCTGAAAGAAGCCGAACAAAGCGCGTACCCTTATGGGGCTGTCCTTGTCGCGGATGGAAATGTCATCGCGAAAGCCGGTTCAGGAGGGGAATTCGATCCTACTGCGCACGCAGAGATGAATGTCATCCGCGCGGCATGCAGAAAAGCACGAAGCAATACTCTCCCGAACACCGTACTGTACGCTACATGCGAGCCGTGCGCCATGTGTTTCGAAGCCACGTGGCTAGCAGGCATATCCAGAATTGTCTATGGAATGTCCATCAAGGATTCCGCACAGGCGTTCCCGGAGATCCAGATATCCGCTAGACGTTTGAACGTGCTCGGGGGAGAACGGCTACTGATCGAATCCGGAGTCCTCGCTGACGAGATTCTGGCAATATTCAAACAACGAACAGACAACTAGTGGCGCAGAGCGTCGTAGGCCTCGTAGAAAGCGTCGAAGACCTCCATGTCCGTCGTGACGGACACGAAATGATGGTGCAATTGGTCGCACACGTTGCGGATCTCGGCGATGTGCTGGTCGAGCATGCCCTGATAGGTGTGGCTGACACGACGCGTCACGTACGTCCGCAGTTCGGTGCCCTCCTCGCTGTCGCGCAGGACGTAATCACCCTCCATGGCGAAGGACCGCTCGATGGGATCGAGCACCTGCACGCACAGCACATCAGAGTGGCGGAAGCGCGAGAGGGTCTCGCGGATCTCGTCCACGCTGTACAGGAAGTCGGACAGCAAGATGATGACGGACTTGTGGGTGATGAGGTTCTTGGCGCTCTCGAGGGATTCTGTGAAACGGCTCTTCCCCTTCACATCCACGTGGCGCAACGAATCCATGAGCAGCACCAATTGCTTGCGTCCTTTGCGCGCCCGCACGGGCTTGAGGGACTCGGCAAAGGTGGAGAACTCGAACTTCTCGTTGTCCTTGAGCGCAAGATACGCGAAACCAATACCCAAGAGCACGGCGAAATCGAACTTGCGGGGATCGCCGAAATCCATGCTCGCCGAAGCGTCCACGATGCAGTGCACCGTCGCGTTGCGCTCCTCCTCGAAACGGCGCACGTAGAACTTCCCCGTCCGGCCGTAGATGCGCCAGTCGATGTTACGGAAATCGTCTCCAGGGACATAATCCTTGTAGTCCTTGAAGGTCAGTCCGGAGCCCGCGAAAGACGACTCACGAGAGCCGTGGTACTTGCTCGATACGCGTCGCTTGAGCACGAGACGGAAACGGTCGAGCTGCCGGAGGAACTCGAGGCTCAGGTCCTTTCTCGCGGTCTTGGCCATGGGTTCGCACAGCGAAGGACGATATATAAGGACACCGGTCTAAGACGCCTTCTTGAGGAGTTCGCCGATAATGTCGTCGGGGCTCTTTCCCTCGCGCTCGGCAGCGAAGCTGAGCACGATGCGATGCCGCAGGACAGGATACGCCATGGCGTCCACGTCCTTGGAGGAGACGAACTTGCGGCCTTCGATGAGAGCGCGCGCCTTCGCCGCCAATGTGAGTCCGATGCTCGCGCGAGGCGACGCTCCGTACTCGATGAGCTCCGGAGAGGTCCTGGTCAACTGCACGAGATTGACGATGCGTTTCTTGATGTCGTCGGCGATCGGCACTTGGCGTGTGAGCTTCTGGAGGAGCTTGACGCTGTTCTCCCCGAGCAGTGTGTTGACCGTCGGAGTATCCTTGGCCACCGTGTAGCGATCGATGATCTCGATCTCCTCCTGAGGGGATGGATACCCGACGAGGATCTTGAGCAGGAACCGGTCGGTCTGCGCCTCGGGAAGGGGATACGTGCCTTCCTGGTCTATCGGGTTCTGCGTGGCGAGCACGAAGAACGGCTCGTCGAGCTTGAAGGTCTGCGTACCGACAGTGACCTGCTTCTCCTGCATGGCCTCGAGCAGCGCCGCCTGCGTCTTGGGCGTCGCGCGGTTGATCTCATCGGCAAGCACGATGTTCGCGAAGATCGGGCCCTTCTGGAAGACGAAACGCTTCTTGCCCTCAGACTCCTCGATGATATAAGTCCCGGTGATGTCCGATGGCATGAGGTCAGGTGTGGACTGGATACGGCTGAACTCGAGGTCCATGATGTCCGCGATGGTCTTGATCATCGTGGTCTTTCCAAGGCCTGGATAGGATTCGAGCAACGCGTTGCTGTCGCACAAGAGCGCGACGAGTATCTGCGTGATGACCTCGTCCTGGCCGACGATGACCTTCGCGGCCTCTTTGGCGACATTGCCGAAGGTGTCCTTGAGCTTCTCGAGATTCTTGACCTGGTCGAGCTGCGCCATCGGTGGGCAGGTGCCACGCGGCCTTATAAAGATTGCTCTACTTGGCGCACGCGCCCTTCGTCTGGCAGGCGTAGTCATTGATGAGTTGGACGTCCTCGGCCGAATAGACGCCTCCGGTAGAAGCGGCAGCCGCTTGCGGGGTGATGTCCGACGGGTAGTTGTTGTAGGTGAATGTTTTGGACTGCGGGTTGCCGACTTGGTCAAAACTCACTTGGGAACCCCCCGAACGCACTTGGACATTGAGCTTGTCGTTGCCGAGATTAAGCATCTGCGCATCCCCATAAGTCAGGTTCGTCGTGTTGAGTTTGGTGGGCGCGAAGAAATCCTTGATGCCGGTCGTCGTCTGGTTGTTCACGATGCTGCCGAGATTCACGTTCTGCAAGGGATTCGCCTGGATGAGGTACGGCGTGAAGCTGATGATCAGCGCAGGCATGAACGCGAGAAGAGCGATCGCGATGAGCTTGGTCATGACGGTCTTCGGCTTGATGAGCACGCCCGTAGACACCGTGGAGAGCTTCCGTTGCAGCTCATAGAGCAATCCTTGCGCCATCAACGTGTTCTCTCGTTGGTATTCGTAGGCGGTGCGCAGGATTTCATGCACTTCGGGATTCCCCCTCTCAATCTCGACGAGCACCGCCTTGCGGAAGCCCCTTGCGGTGCGCCAGGCGAGCATCACGACGGCGACGGCCACAGAAGGCCAGAAACTCATGTTGAAAATGGTGAGCACGATATTGATGGCGAAGAACACGATCGCCGCGTTCATCAGCTCGTTGAGGAACACGGCCTTGGCAACCTCCCGTCGCAACTCACGGAAGAGCCGGCGGGGAGCGAAAGGACTACGGGTGCTGACAGGCATAAAGCTCCCCCTGTAACGTACTGACCTGGGACTGGAGACTGGTAACCGTCCTTCCCAGGGCCGCGATCTGTGACGCGTCCTTTTGCATCGTCGACTGGAGATTGAGGTTCTGTTGCTTTGCCGATGCCAGCTCCACGTTGAGCTTGGCTATCTCATCGTTCGCTTTGGACAGGTTCGACTGCGTGGTCGCCAGCTCATTCGTCTTCTGCTGGAACAAGCCGACCGTCTTGTTCACATCACCCTGATAGGCCTGGAGCTGGGTCTGGGTCTGGTTGAGCGAAGCGAGCGTACCGGCCAAGGTCTGGTTGCAGGTGGCCGACGACTTGGACGCATCGAGATACTGGTTGCCGAGGCTGCTGAGCCGCTGCTGATAGACGACGGACATGCCCGCGATGAGCACGATACCGACGAGGATGATGAAGAGCAGGAACAGGTTCACCTGCTTTTTCATGAATGCCATGGACAGCCCTCCAGAACGAAACGACGCTTAAAAACCATTCGTTAGCGCCTCCGCAGCGCGAGCACGCGGCGCACGCTCACTTCAAGGACGAGGAGCACCAACGCGATGAGGAGCAAGGGCCAGGCGATCTGCACATGCTCGACACGCTGGAGCTTCTGCGCGGTCTTGACCTGTGTGATGATGGCGTCCACGGCGCTCGTGGGGAACACCCTCCCGCCGCTGAGGTTCAATGCCTGTGCAAGAGCGGGAGACACTCCGACACCAGCGTACTCGGCAGGATAGTTCACGGCGTACTGCGCACCGAGCACAGTATAGACCCCTGTCGTGTTCGGCGTGAGCGTCGCGACGTACGTCTGGGGACTTTTCGGGACGAACGTGAGGTTTGCTCCCTGTGGGACCTGTTCGCTGCGCACGGTCACAGAGAGGGGTGCGCCGACGGTGCCGTCCTGGACGGCGACCTGGAATGAGTCCTTGCGCTGCGGATCGCCGATTGCCCAGTTGATGGTGCGCGACAAGAGCTTGCTGTTGGTGCCGGAGAGCAACGCTCCGAGATCGGGGCCGTTGTAGCCGGTGATGGAAGCCACGCGCCCCACGCCATAGTTCCAGACGGTGAGTATCGGGTCGCCGCCGTTGCTCGTGACGAGTTCCTCGCTGCCTGGCTTGGGAGCGACCTGGTTATAGCCGTAGAGCACCGCGTCCATGTTCTGCACGTTCGGATCGCTCGTGATGAAATGGTATTGGTTAAGCACCACCGCGTCGAAAGCGTCTCCCTGACTGATATTGACTGGCTTGCCGAAGAGGATGGACAGCCGGTTCGCCTGTGTGGCCTTGAAGTACGCGCCGCCCCCCGCCGCCGCAATCTGCTGCAGCGCTGCCTGTCCGCCGGGATCGCTACCGACCTGGACGGTGAAGACCCGGCCGCCCTGCGCGGCGAGAAGCTTGCTCGCGGCGACCGCCTGCTGGACGTCCTGGGGTCCGGTGATGCCGTCGCTGATCAATATGATATTCTTGCTGCCGGAGCGCCCCTCGAGCATCTTCACAGCGCCCTGCACGCCCGTCGAGACCGATGTCCCGCCAGTGATATTGAGCCGTGAGACCTTGTCGATGATCGATTGCTTGTTGTTCCCGAGCTCCTGCACGGGCGTGATGACGCACGCGCCGCTGCACGAGCCGCCGTAGTTCGGAGATGGATAGGTGAACGCGAGCGTCCCCACATAGTTCGAGGGGTTGAGCTCCTTGATGACGCTGATGCCCAAGCTCTTCTCGAGCGTCTGCAGTCCGGTCGTGTGCACGGTGCTCTGCGAGAAGTCCATGGCGATGACGATGTTCGCGCCGCCCGGCGTGCGCGTGCCCGCGCCCACGCGCACAGGCAGCAAGGTCTCGAGCACGCTGTTATGGTACCCGCCCTGGTCGTAGCTATGCTGTCCTCCCACCACGACAAGCCCGTTGCCAGCGAGCACATACGGGCCCAACCGGGCAGCGTCGATCGTCGATGCAGGCATGTCGTTGAGGATGACCGCGTAGTAGCGCGAGAGGTTTTGCGGCAAGCTCGAGACGCGCGTCGCGTTGTACAGGCTGTTCACGATCTTCCATAACCCGGAATCCTTCTGCGTCACGTACAACACCTGGGGCTTACGGACCACGCTCACCGTGTGCGTGAACACGTTGTTCTGGGAGAAGTGGTCATTGTCGAGGATCTTCGCGGTGATCGTGTGCTGGCCCTCGATGAACGGCTGCTTGAGAACGAACGTGTCCTGCTTGTACTCGCCGTCGTACGCGACCTGTCCGTCAACGGATATCCGTAAGTGGACTGGTTGGTCGTCTGTGCGCGACAGCATAATGGTATAGTCCGTGTCGACGCCAGCGACAGCCTTCGAAGGTCCTTCGATGGTGACCGCCGCGTCGTGATGCGTAACAGGAAGGACGGCCGCGTTGAGCGTCGCGTTCATCCCTGCGGCGAACGATGCCACGCTTCCCAGCGACGGGCCATCGGTCACCTGTCCGTCCGTGACGAGCAAGAGGTTCTCGTCCTGGGTCACGTATGACAAAGTGTCTGTCCCGAGCGTGGAGCGCATTGGCTGGCCGATGGTGCGCACCGTGACCGGGACTTTTTGCTTGAGCGCGTCGATGAACGACGGAATGCTCCCTTGGTCGAAGACGGACATGCTCGTGCTATTGTCCACGAGGACGGTGATGTGCGGCTCGCCCGGGCTGAAAGAGGTCTTGTCTATAGACGGTTGTGCGAGCGCGGCGACGAGCAGCACGATGATCAAGGTGCGCGTCACGAGCAGGAGCGCACGCACGAATCCCCGTCCGGAACGCTGCTGCGCAAAGGCGTCCCGAGGGAGGAAGTCCCTCGAGAGCAGCCAGAAGACGAACGCGATGAGCGCGGGCGCGACAAGCAAATACCATGGATGAGCGAAGTACACTAGATGTCACCTCGCCATTTCATGTATCCGAGCTCCACTATCAGGAGCGCGAGCACAGCGAGTATCGCGTATCCGCTGTACTCTGCGCGGTCGAACTGCGGGGCGCGGAGAAGCGAGCGCTGCTCCCCCGAACTGAGCACGGGCACGTTGATGTCTGATTCGGCGGCATCGAGAAGGTTCGCTGCGACATCGCCCTGCTCCGTGCGATAGACTCCCTGCTCTGCGAGCAGTATCTGGCCGTTCTGCGTGGAGCCGTCCGGCAGTTGCACCTGGCCGCCGAACGACGCGATCTCGCCAGTCTGCCTGTTCAGCGTTCGCACGTCCTGACGGCCGAGGAGCTGGTCGAGCGCGTCCTTCCAAAAGACTGGATAGTCCGGGCTCTGGGAGAAGCTCGCTGTCGCCGGCAGGCCGTACCACAGCACGGTACCCGCGCCGGTCGGGGAGAACGCGATGAGCGGGTCGCCCGCAGGGGATTGCGCGACCGTCTGCAGTGCGCGCGACGGGTGCGCTGCGAAACTGCTCGGCGTGCTGCCGAAATCGAGCCCTGTGTATGCTTTGAGGAGTTGCGTGTTCACGACTGGGCTCGCGCCCTTTCTCGAGATGAACGTTACCGGCAG
This sequence comes from Candidatus Woesearchaeota archaeon, assembly GCA_046704725.1. Taxonomy (GTDB): domain Archaea; phylum Nanobdellota; class Nanobdellia; order Woesearchaeales; family SKIA01; genus SKIA01. The sequence continues at coordinate 97,898 of JBJKRI010000004.1, forward strand.
CAGGTCCCCATAGCCGATGCCGAACACGTCTGGCTGCGACATGACGATCGCCGCTCCTCCCTGCCGGACGCGTTGCAACGTGTCGCGCGCGGTCTGCCCGACGAACAGTGCCGAGCTGACGTTATCGAATATCACCACGTCCTGGTCTATGGTGACCAAGGCTGGTGGTTTGTTGACGCTCAACGCGATATGCAGGGGTGTGGTGCGATTGATGCTGCGCAGCGCGTACCACAGTGGCGTCTTGGTGAAATCCCCGTTGGTCACCACGAGGACTTTCGCCTGGTCCTTCTCAGGCGTGGAGAACTCGACCTGATTGTCGAGCGGGAACGCGTCCTTCGTGTCGATGGTGACTTTGGTGATTCCCGCCCCGAGCGTGATGGCGCGCTGCACGGTCTGCTGCGGACCGATGGTGAGGGGTGCGCACGCGTTGTTCGCGCACAGTTGCGTGGTGACGCTTGTGGTGCGGTAGTTCTTGATGATGAGTGTTGCGTTGGATTCGCTGAGCGTCGCGCTCACGATGCCCACATTATCCGTCGAGGGGGTGTGCGTGCCTACCTGCGCCGCTTGGACGTCGTAGCCGCGTGCTTGCACGGTCGCGATAGCGTCTTCATAGTTCGTCGGGTCCTCTGTATCCGCGAAGTCGCTCACGATCACCACGCGCTCTCCGGGCGATGCGTATTCTTGGGCGGCGAGGATGGCTGAGCTGAGCTGCGTGGGCTGGTCCGAGGGCGTCCACGATTCGATGAACGCGCGCGCCGATTCCCGAGAGACATCCTTGAGCGGGACGCGGGGGATCGCTCCGGCGAGGATGATCGTGTCCTTGGGTCCGAGGCGGTCTATCGCGTCTTGTCGCTCCTGGATGAAGCGTGGGGTCCCTCCGTCCAGGGCGTGCATTGACGCACTGTCATCGAGGACGACGACGGTGTTGGTGGTGCTGCCCGGGAACAGGACGAACGGGCGTGCCAGCGCGACGGCGAGTCCGATGACCGCGAGCACCTGGAGCACGAGCAGCAGGTCGCGGAACAGATAGCGGAAGAAGTTCAGGAAGCTCCGTTTGTCCCTGTCGCGCATGAGGAACATGAGCGACGGTATCGTCTGTGTCCGCGGCTTGGGACGGAGCAGATAGAGCAGGAATATGGGGATGAGGCCGAGCAGGCCGAGAAGACCCAGAGGGTCGCCGAAGATGCTGGAGAGTGCGGGCACGCGTGTTCTGGAGGCGCGGTCCTTTTAAAGGCTTTTGCGGGACGATAGGTTTAAGTAGTTAGAGTACTATCTAGTAGTAATATGAATCGCATCATCGCATTCATCCTCGCGGCCGCGCTGAGCGTGACGTTCGCGAGCGCCTATATCGGTTGGGGATACACCGCTTCACCGTACGGCTACGGCTCGAACTACGGCGCGTACGGCTATTACGGCCTCTCGCAGTGGAACGCAGGTTACGGATACTCGGGCTACGGCTACGGATATGCGGGCTACTACGGCTCGGGAAGCATCGGCTCTCCCTCGACATGGGGAAACTACGTGAATAGCCCGTTCGGCTACGCACCCACAGCCACTCAGTACTGCGAGAACCAGAACACCTACGGTCACTGGGACACCTACACGAACCAGTTCTACAGCGGCATGACCGGACAGGTGCGCTCCCCATGGAACGCACAGGCGAACGGCGGCTGCTACGGACTGTACCAGTACAACCCGACGTACTACTAGGGCAAGGATTATGAAGCGCGAAGACATGCTCAAGAACGTGAAACGCGCAGGGATCATCATCGGCGCTGTCGCGATATTCCTGATGACGGTCTTCGCCGCGACGGCGACGACCGCCTACTGGTACGACGACTCCGGTTGCACCGGTATGTACGGATGCAGTCCATACACCTATGGATATGGATACGGCAACACCTACGGCTACGGCAACGCGTATGGCTACGGACAGCCGTGCAACACCTACGGATACGGACAGATGCCGTGCGGCCACCAGCAACCGATCATCCTCACCAACTACGGCGGAAGCAGCCCATACGGCGCGCAATACAACCCTTATGGCTCCCAGTACTATCCGTACGGCGGATACTCCTACCCATACAGTGGGTACGGACAATGGAGCCCCGTCCTGTTCAATAGCTACCAGCAGGACTACACGGGCTTCAACCGCTACTACTAGACGCGGACCGGGACCTCGTCGGTGCGTTCATACGGATCGATGCCCGCTTTCGAAGGAATGTGCGTGATGCCCTTCCCGAACAATTCCAGACCGAGCAAGGCGATCATCGCGCCGTTATCGACGAGGAACTGCTTCTCGGGACAGAAATACCGCGCGCCGCGGGCCTCGCACATGATACGGCACATCTCCTGGAGGCAAGCGTTGCAGGCCACGCCACCACCGAGGACCAAGGCATCCTTCTGCGTGTGGGCGAGCGCGCGCTCGGCCACCTCGATGAGCATGGAAAAGGCGGTCTCCTGGACGGCGAACGCGATCGCGGCGGGCTTCTCTCCTCGCTCTATCAGTTTCCGCACAGCGGTCTGCATGCCGGAGTACGAGACGTCCATGCCCTTGACGGCGTACGGCAGCTCGAGCAACGGACCGTCGTAATCAGCGGCGAGACGTTCAAGCTTAGGCCCGCCAGGAAAGCCCAGCCCCAAGAGCCGCGCCACCGTATCGAGAAAGTTCCCCACGCCCAGGTCGAGGGTCTCGCCGAAGATGCGGTACGCACCGCCCTCGCGCGCGATGACCTGTGTGTTCGCTCCTGATGCATAGAGGAGGACTGGATCGTCCTCGTGGCCCTGGACGCGACCGATCTCCAGATGGGCGACGCAATGATTGACGCCGACCAGGGGCTTTTTGTAGCGCAAGGCGAGGCTGCGGGCGACGCCAGCGCCGATGCGCAAGGCATGGCCGATGCCCGGCGAACGAGCGTACGAGATAAGATCGATATCTTGAATCGATACTCCCGCCTCCCCGAGCGCTTTTCGGACGATGTCGGGCCCGACGCGCACATGATGCTCGGAGAGCTTGGCCGGGACCAGTCCACCGGTCTTCGTCGTGAACAGGTCGCGGACGTTCGAGAGGATGAGCGGATCGCCACCCTCCTTCTTAACGACACTCGCGCCGAAGGTATGCGCGGTGGACTCGATACCCAGGCAGAGCGTCATGCAGGGGTGGGACAGTAAGCGCTTAAAAACCTGCGGGGCTTCTCCCGCGTATGGATGACGAAGGAGCGCTCCTGCAGCGCGCCGCAGAGCGCTTCGGCAGGGAGGAACGGATATCCAAAGCCTTGCAGACGGCCAAGCACGCCCACGACGGGCAGCACCGGAAGACCGGCGAGCCATTCCACAATCACGTCATCGCTGTGGCGTTGGAAGCAGTAGGGATAGACCATCCCGCGGTGGACGTCGACACGGTGATAGCGGCGCTGTTGCACGACGTCGTAGAGGACACGACGATGACCAACCCCGACGTTGTCGCGCTCTACGGGGTCGACGTCGCCCGCATCGTGGAGGGCGTGACCGACCCGCGCCTCGGGGACACGCGGGAGGAGCGAGACGAAGCGTTCCTCGCGCACGTGAAGCGTACCGGACGAGAGGACGTGCGCGTCCTGCTCGTCAAGCTGGCCGACCAGCTCGACAACACCAAGACGCTCGAGGTGCACGATCCCGAACGTCGCCGTGAGCTCGCCCGACAAGCCATCCTATGGTATGCGCCCATCGCGAACGAGCTTGGCCTGCCGCGGGTCGCGGAACGGCTCGAGCACCAAGCCCGGAAACATCTCTAGACGATGGACGCGGTGAATCCATCGATCGCGCGAGAGAGCGCCCGATGTGCGGCCTTCTCGATATATCCCAGATCATACGAGAGGTCTATCACAGCGGCCAGCACGCAGACATCTTTTTCCAGCATCTCCTTCGGCTGCAGATCGCGATCGTATTGGTACGCGTGGATGAGCAGGTCGATGAGGCACGCTTGCAGGACGGCCTGCAGTTCGATGTCTTCCGCGGGAATGATGCCATCCACGGGCGGATAGCAGTCGAGCACGAGGTTCCGTGCGGCCTTCGCGACGGTCATGGGAATGGACACGAGACCATGGCTTTTACGCCTGGCGGGCGCATGTCCGGAAAGAGCCGTGCGGCAAGAGAAGAGGTACGGACAGATAATCAAGAAAAAATGATGTCGTGCATAGGAACGGACCAGCCAAAGACATGGTGTCAATAACCAACCTGTTGGAAACTGCGGGCTGAACACCTCGCCGAAGCTTGGTGCGTACACCCCAGTCCCATCAAACGCGTGTTCTTCGCGTGGTTGTGGTATCTCTTTTCGAGGCTCGCTTCGCGCTTAGATGCTTTCAGCGCTTATCGATCATCGCGTAGCTGCCCGGTCTGCCCTGTAGGACAACCGGTAGACCAGTGGCGACGAACCACCGTTCCTCTCGTACTAAGCGGTCCTTCCTCTCAGATACTCGACACCTCCAGTAGATAATAAACAAACTGCCTCACAGCGTTCTGAACCCAGCTCACGATCCCTTTTGATAGGTGAACACCCTCACCCTTGGCCGCTGCTGCACGGCCAGGATAGGAAGAGCCGACATCGATGTAGCAAGCCGCGCCGTCGATTTGAGCTCTTGGGCGCGACAACTCTGTTATCCCCGGAGTAACTTTTCGGTCATACCTGACCCCCATCAAGGAGGTACAGGGGTTCGCTAGGCCTAGGTTTCCCTACTGGAATCTTCCTTGGCGGGATTCCAGTTAGGCCGGCTTTTGCCCTTGCACTCGACTCCGGATTTCTGACCCGGATGAGCCGACCATTGGGCACCATCGATACATTTTCGACGGTGTGCCACCCCAGCCAAACTGTCCGCCTGCCGCTGTCCTCGCTGGCGAGTGAGCGATGCGGTTTCCGAAGGGTAGTCTCCCACCTTTCCCCTCCACGCAAGCTAGCGCCTACGCTTCGACGGGTCCTACCTAGCCTTCACATCGAAAGCCGCATCACAACAACAGGTTACAGTAAAGTTTCACGGGGTCTTCACTTCCCACTGGAGGTCCCTGGCCTTTGCACCAGGAGGAATTTTCGGAGGGTGGTTCGCGGGGACAGTGGGAACCTCGTTACGCCATTCATGCAGGCCGTCAATTAAACGGCAAGGCATTTAGCTACCTTAAGAGAGTTATAGTTACCCCCGCCGTTTACCAGCCCTTAGGCCCCTTGAAAAGGGCTTTTAGGTATTGGCACTGGGCAGACGTCACCGGCTATACAAGCCTTTGCAGGTTAGCAGCCGGTTACGTTTTTGTTAAACAGTCGGGCCCCTTTTGTCATTGCACCCTGCACCCGCCATACGACAGGCGCAGGGATCACTTATGCCGAAGGCACGTGACTAATTTGCCGAATTCCCTCGCGAACCTTATCCCTTCACACCTGAGGCTTCTCACCTAGGGGCACCTGTGCCGGTTCTGGGTACGATTGTCCACGATCTGTCGCGACCCCTTTTTCACGGGCTCCAGGCATCGGGAGGATACCCCATACGGGATATTTGTCCTGGAGTTATACTGCTTCTCATCATAACGATACTCCACAGTATTGCTCCAGTTGACGGCTATGACACCGCCTCCGTAGCCCAAAGCGTCAGTGGTCGCGCGTTCGTCGCCGAATACGCGGACAGCACTGGAATATTAACCAGTCTCCCTTTCTCCCTTGCTCGAGTTACGAGCGGGATTAGGATCGGCTAACCCTTAACTGATCGACATTGTCAAGGAACCCTTGCCCTTACGGTGGCACGGATTCTCACCGTGCTCAGGTCCTACTATTGCCCGGATTCTCATTAGCGGACGGTCCACGCAACCTCTCGGATGCGCTTCTGCCCGACCGCTACGCCACACCTACCATATCTTCATACCCTCTGTATCGGTGATCCATTTAGCCCCGTCCGTTTTCGGCACCCATGCCCTTGACAAGTAAGCTGTTACGCACTTTTTAAAGGGTGGCTGCTTCTAAGCCAACCTCCTCGCTGTCTGTGGACACGGACAACCTTCACCCTTTAACACTGAATGGATACTTAGGGACCTTAACAGAGGTCTGGGTTGTTCCCCTCTCCCGACACAGGCTTACCCCGCGCCGGCGTCTCCTCGGGTCTGCAGTGTGCACGCATTCGGAGTTGGACAAGGGCCCGAGGGATTTCTCCCCCTGCAGCCCCAATCCGTCTCTCTACCACGTGCACGACCTCGCCGAAGGCTTGACTACGGCCAACTTCGGTGGGAACCAGCTATCACCGCTTTCGATTGGCTTTTCACCACTACTCCCAGGTCACGAGAACACTTGTACGTAGCACCTCTTCGGGCCTCCACGACGTTTTACCGCCGCTTCGCCCTACCCAGGAGTAGATCAAGCGGTTTCGGGTCGTATCCGTCTGACTCCAGGCACTTTCATACCTCGCCCCTCGCAAGCTGCGGGCTGGTCGCTTTCGCTCCGGGTCCCCCTCAACGGGTTCTCCTCGCCAGACGGACACACTCCCGGGCTCGTTATTCAAAACGAACGGCACACGCCCAACATGAGACGCGTGCCACACTATGGCTATTAGGTTTCAAGGTCTTTTCACTCCCTGTCATGGGTTCTTTTCAGCTTTCCCTCACGGTACTCGTTCGCTATCGGTCTTACCGAATATTTAGGGTTGGAAGTTGATGCCTCCCGTCTTCGATCCACATATCCAAGTGGACCTACTCTGGGACATGCCTAGCCCATCCACGCTTCCCCTACGGGGCTGTCACCCTGTATTGCGCCTCGTTCCAGAGGACCTCGGGTCGCGTGGACCGGTGCCGTACGGCAGCCCAAAACACCACATCTCGCCCTGCCTTTCAGCAGAGGATTCGGTTTGCCCTATGCCGCTTTCGCTCGCTGTTACTCACGGCATCTCAATTGATTTCTCTTCCTGCGGGTACTAAGACGCTTCAATTCCCCGCGTTCGCCCACCTTTCGGTGTCAAAACGATGTCGCATTCGGAGATTCCGGGTTCAAAGGCTGCATGCGCCTCGCCCGGACTTATCGCAGCTTGCCACGTCCTTCATCGCTTTTGGTAAGCCAAGCTATTCACCTAATAGCATTCCATTTGACCTTCCATATTTTACTTTGGGATTTGGTCCGTTCCTATGCACGACGTCATGAATATGAGCGATCCGCGCATCAACTGCGTGCGCGCGGGTCATATCTCGGTCTCCCGCCGGCAGCTTTCGATTGCCGACGAGTCCTCCATCGGAGGCGGTTTCATGAATCGCGGAAAACGGCCGAGCCGAATCCCCACCGCATCGTCCGGAGACGATGGACTCGTCGGGAGTCGAACCCGAGGCCTCCCGCTTGCAAAGCGGGCGCTCTACCGACTGAGCTACGAGCCCATCCGGTGGGTTTTCCGCGAAGGATGAATGTGAGTAGGCGTTTAGGAGCCAGCGCTCTTTCCTGAGCGATTTCACAGGACGCGTGGTATGCGTCCGATTGTTGTTCCATATTCTTGAGGAATATGAAAGGAGGTGATCCATCCGCAGGTTCCCCTACGGATACCTTGTGACGACTTAACCCATCTAACTGAGCCTAGATTCAGCGTAGCCAAAGAGCTGCGTTTTACCTAGACCCTGCTCGATTGGTTTGACGGGCGGTGTGTGCAAGGCGCAGGGACATATTCACCGGAAGCTGATAACTTCCGGTTACTAGGGATTCCGACGTCACGAGGCTGAGTTACAAGCCTCGATCTGGACTTGGACCGGGTTTCGAGGATTAGCTTCACCTTTCGGTGTCGCAGCCCATTGTCCCGGCCATTGTTGCGCGCGTGTAGCCTAGAAGATTCGGACCATACAGACCTACCGTAGCCTGCACCTTCCTCCCTGTTACCAGGGCAGTCTCACTAATGAGCTCGGTCCTGAAAAATCAGCCGTTAGCAATTAGTGATGCAGGTCTCGCTCGTTACCAGGCTTAGCTGGACATCTTACGACACGAGCTGGCGGCGGCCATGCAATACCTCTCGGCTCGTCCGGTAAGCCCTTCAGACTGACCATCATCCTGCCGTCGCCTCTAGTGAGATTCTCGGTGTTGAATTCGATTGAACCGCACGCCGCACCCCTTGTGGTGCGCCCCCGCCAATTCCTTTAAGTTTCAGCCTTGCGACCGTACTCCCCAGGCGGCGAGCTTATTGCCTTCGCTTCGACACTGCACATCCACGTGGGAAATGCAACGCCTAGCTCGCAGCGTTTACGGCCAGGACTACTCGGGTATCTAATCCGGTTCGCTCCCCTGGCTTTCGTCCCTCACCGTCGGACATGTTCTGGTCAGATGCCTTCGCCATCGGTGGTCTTCGAGGGATTATACCATTTTACCGGTCCCCCTCGAATACCTCTGACTCCTCCCATTCCCAAGACCAGTCGTGTCCCCCGCATGCCGTCGGGTTAAGCCCGGCGATTTCACAAGGGATGTGCTGGTCCGGCTACGGACGCTTTAGGCCCAATAATCGCGATCGCCACTCGTGGCGCTGGTGTTACCGCGGCGGCTGGCACCAGTCTTACCCACCACTTATTCGCCGAGCTATTTACACTCGGCAAAAGCCCATGCAATGCATGAGCACGTAGGATCCCCCTATCACACTTTCGTGCATTGTAGAGGTTCCGCGCCTGCTGCACCCCGTAGGGCTGGGACCAGTATCTCAGTGTCCCTCTCCGGGCTACCTCTCCCAAGGCCCGTACCGATCGTCGGCTTGGTGGGCCGTTACCCCACCAACAACCTAATCGGCCGCCGCCCCATCCTCACGCACGAGTTTGGGCTACACCGCATTCCAGATGGTGAAGCCTATCGGGGTTTACCCACAGTTTCCCGTGGCTGTCCCCGACGTGAGGGCAGGTTAGCGACGTGTTACTGAGCATTTCGCCGGTGAGCCGAAGCTCCCCAGGACTTGCATGGCTAAGTCGAATCCTACTAGCAGCGATCTCCCGCAGGATCAACGGGTATTCATTGGAAACGATCGCACGCTCATATTTGGAATTAGCGCTGTTACACGCTCCTAAACGACCTACAAGTACCGAACCGCGGGTCCGGCACGCGAGCACGCCGTCAAGTTGCACACAACAGCGCTACTCAGACGCTCCTTGCGGAGCTGCACGTCCGGCCAAAGCCGGACCGGTGGTGATTGTACGCCATCGCACTGCGCGGCGCACATCCAGGGCGAAACTCAGGCCATTTAAAAGGCTTGCGGTGTCAGCTCCGCTCCGTCTTCTTCAGCCAGGCCTCGAACTCCGGAAAACGGACTGGTTTTGGGATCCAAGGCGCATCAAGAAACGTCTTCATCACTCGCACCGCGGTCCTAATGGACCGTTCAGGATACGAATTGATCCTTCCTCCTGAGGTTCCAAGAGAGACCACTGTGCATCGCTCGACAGTGTCGTACGACACCGCTACCGACACCAGATCCGTCTGGTCGAACAGATCCGAGAGCAGATCTCTCATTTGTGTATGGCCGAACTGATGGTGCAAGAGCAGCACAGACCCTTCTGAGACTATCACCAACGGCCGGATCATACCATCAGAGATGTATGCCTTCCACAACGGACGCGTGATGCTCTCGGGCAGGTCGTGGAGCCTGCTCAGCCGTTCGGACGCGAGCATCTTCACAGCGGCGGCTGCATGGGAGAGCGGTCCGCCGCTCTGCATCCGCGAAGCCGATTCCAAGACCGTCGTATCGAGGTCGCGGACACGCGCGAATTTCACGAAGAGCGCAGCGGCTTGACGCAGCTCATTATCGACTATCGAGAGGAGGCGAAACTGCGGGTCATCGACCCAGAATTGAGCCGTGGCGTGCACGACCTGCGTCTGTTGGACGAACCGCTCAATATCCGCTGCATGAAGCCGACCCAGCGAGCCTTCGGAAAAGACGCGAGCAGCGGCGTCATGCAGGGCGGAGAAGCTCGCATGCAGAAAGATGGCATAATCCGCAAACATACTGTTGACCCGCAATTCGGGGTTTTAAAAGGTTCTCAAAACCTGCTTGTTCCTGCGACGACGCATCTCCTTCTAGAACGAGAGGTCGTCATCATCATCAATGGCTGGCTGCTGGGTGCGCGTCTCCTTCTCTCTTGCCAAGCGATGGGATTCGAGCATCCATCGGGTCGCGGCTTCGTAGAGACGCTGGTTCTTCTCGAGCAGGATCATGGCTTCCTCTCCAAGTGCATAACGGGCTTGAGGGGTGACTGCAAGGCGATACACGTACACCTCCTTCCCTTCAGAGTCATCAGGAATCGTCCGTCTCTGTAGACGTGATTTTCCAGCATCTGCTCAAGAAGCGGCATGAATCTTCGGCCGCATGCGGAGTCTCCTTCACAGGAAACCTGGTACGTGCCCAGCATCGGAAAATCCTCTGGAGGATTCCAGCCCGGTTCTTCAAGGAATTGCTGGTCCGGCACAAAGTGCGCTGTGACGATCTTCTCGTTGAGCGTTCCGGCATAAATACACGAAAAAACCACAGAAAGTATTTATCACTGCCGGATGCTTATTTGTTCCTGCGGCGGCGCTTCTCTTTCTTCATGCGCTTGCGCTGCCACTTCCAGCGCATCTGGCCCTTCTTCTTCCAGCGTCGGGAACTGCGTTTCATCTGCTCGTGGCGAATCGCAGGCGGTTTTTAAAGCTGTGGGTTCCGCGGACTCTCAGATGCCGAAGCTATCGAAGAGCTCTTGCGCCCTGCGGTACTGCGCGAGGAAGCGACGGCCCTTCTCGGTGATGTTGATGAGGTCGTTTTTCTGTTCGACCAGGCCCGATTCCTCGAGCTCCTCGAGGAGCTTTTTCATGCGAGGATGCGAGAGGTTCGCCTTGTAGAGCAGGTGCGTCGGCTTGCGGGGCTTCTCCGAGAGGACGGACAACATGTCCGCGATCGTTTCGCGCTTGGTGCGTTTAGCCACGGGTCACCCTCCACGCCATGGCGAACAGCAAGAAGAAGCCGAGAAGGCGCAACGACAAGAAGATGAGGTGCGGCAGTTGGCCGAACGGGATGAGGAGCGCCGCAACGTGCGACGCCATCAACGAGAAGAAGCCGAGATAAACGAGCAAGGCGTTGGTGCTGTTGCGCTTGAGGAAATTCTTCCAGAAACGATAGGAGAGCAGTCCGAGCAAAACGACAGCAAGGATGTGCGTGACCAAGAAGACGTCCGTCGCGAGAAAGACCGTGAACGCGACGAGCACGAACACGAGCACCCACATCGAGCGGTTGCGAACGTTCTCGACCACAAGGAGCAAGAGCGTGTATGCCGCGAGGATGCACAAGGACGCCATCAGCAAGAGCAGTTTGTGCGAGAGCGGGACCGTGGGCATGCCGGTCACGAAACCCATGTTGATGGTTGTCACGTCCTGCAGGACGTCGGTCAGCAGCCGGAACAGGATGCCCAGGCTGATGAGCGAGAACGACGTGAGAAAGACGAGGGAGCGATTGCTCTTGATGACGCGGTGGGCGCGGAACGCCTGGAACGCCATGGCGATCGCCGCCGCGAAGGCGACCAGGTCGAGTCCCACAAGGATTGACGACAGGCTCATGCGCGGACTCCCGAAACCGGGATTATAAACGTAGCGGTCACTCGCTGACGTCGACGACCGTGATCTCGAAGGTGAGGTCCTTTCCGGCCAGAGGATGGTTCAGGTCTATCGTTCCTGACTTGTCTGTCACTTTCACGACGCGCGCGGGGACCTGCTGGCCGTTCGGCAGCTGGACTCCCAAGACCATGCCCTCCTTGACGCCCTCGGGCAGACGTTCCTTCGGCACTTCCTGGACGAGCTCGTCGCGGGGCTGGCCGTAGGCGTTGTCGGCCGGTATCGTGACCTTCTTGGACTCTCCTTTCTTCATGCCGCGCACCGCATCCTCGAAACCGGGGATGACCTGCTTGTCACCGACCTTGAAGGAGATGGGATCCTTTCCCTCGGAGCTGTCGAAGACCTCTCCGTCGGCGAGGGTTCCTTTGTAATCGACCTTGACCGTGTTACCGTCTGTGATTGCCATGGGAATGACCGACCGAATGGCGCTCGCCTTATCAATGTTTGGGCATGGAAAGAGGGAAATGCTTAAGACACGGGGTCCCGCGGGGACCGCATGGACGATTGGGAGCGGCTCATGCAGGGCATGCGGACGTCGCTTGCCGACCTGTACGGGCCGGATACGAAGGTGGTCGTTGGACGCGGCGGACGGCACCCCCGCATCGTGTTCGTCGGCGAGGCGCCAGGCGCCGAGGAGGACCGGCAGGGACTGCCCTTTGTCGGGCGTTCCGGACAGCTGCTGGAGAACTGGATACAGTATCTTGGCCTGGGAAAAGACCAGTACTATATCACGAACGTCGTGCGATGCAGACCGCCGGACAACCGGGACCCGACCAAGGACGAGGTCCGACGTTGCGCGCCGTTCCTCGACAAGCAACTGGCATTGCTCGAGCCAAAGGTGATCGTGTGCCTGGGGCGTTTCGCCATGCAACACTTTTTGCCGCACGCGAAAAGCATCTTGCGCGAAAGCGGGAAGCTCCAGCAAGGACGTTACTACGTCGTGCCGCACCCCAGCTATTTCCTGCGTCTCGGCGGGACGGGCTGGGAGCCCTACCTCGAGCAGCTGCGACGGATACTCGGCGGCGAGAAGAGCGGCGAGACGCAAGAGAAACTGTTCTGACAGAAAAATTCCATGAGCCTCATCCAAGGAGTTTGACGAACACCGAAGGGGGTCCGGGCTCCACTAAGACACGAATCCATGTGGTCTTGAGCGCGAAGTGCCGGCGTCTTTCCGTGAAACGGCTCGGCTTTCCCCGTCTCTCGTCCAGGATCCGCTTGGCCGCTGATTGGTCTGCGCACTCCTCAGCGATTCCCTGCACCTGCACGGTCCGCGAGCCGTTCGAGATCGCCAGCGCCGCTTGCGGATTGGCCTCGAGGTTCGCGTACTTCCTGTAGTCGGTCTGCGTATCGAAATAGAACACCCCATCACGATAGGCGAAGAAGATCGTCGCTGCCTCGGGAACCGCGTCCGTGCTAGCAGTGGCAATCGTCGCATGCCGGGTACCGGACACGATCTCCTCGAACACTCGCTGCGCGTCCATTCGCGTATGACTCGGTTCCAGATATATAAGCGCTTGGAAGCGAATGATGCGGGCAGGATGCACCCTGCGGGAATCGAACCCGCGCCTCAGCCTTGGCAAGGCCGTGTCATACCACTAGACTAAGGGTGCCTTGGCGTGCGCAAACCCCATGCGGTTTAAAAACATTACTTCCGCTTGCCATAGACGGTGACGGCGCGCTCGAAGCTGACCTTGTCGGTCGCATCCCGCAGGTCCCCGTTATCGAGATAGGAGGAGAGGTCTATGCGTTTTTCTCGCACCTTGTTGCGGCGTGGCATGACACGCCACACCTCGCACGGAACGCCCCACGCGCACAAGCGCTCCATCGTGAGCAATTGATGCGGCATGATGCGCTCGTTGCCGAGCTTGACCTCGACCGCGAGGACGCCGCGGCCCGCGTGGGCGGCGAGGAAATCCGGCGTTCCGTGATGACGAGCACAGTACTTGGCGATACGGATACAACCTCGCACGCCGACCTGACGCACCAACGCCCACCAGACGAAACCCGACGTGTCGAGCTCGAAGAACGCGTCCAAGAGGAAACCGCGCACGGTCAGGTAGCCGCGCTTGCGCAGTTCCTGACGGACGACACGTTCGGACAATGCACGCACGCTGCTGTATTCATCCTTCGGCTTTCTGAGCGTGAGGTAACGGACGGGAATCTCCATGCAGCGACCGGGAAACACCTATTCACATTGTTTACGCGCGTGCGTGTCCTGTGGCTAGAACGTGAACTTGCCGTCCTCGTAGATGATGCGCTCGGAGCCGTCGGCGAGCGTCGCTGTAACTGTGCGCGGCGCTGTCGACACGATGTCCGTGTGCACGACGCTCTCGTTGTAGCCGAGGCGGTCCCATTCCTTCTTCGGCACGTCAGAGGGCTTGTCGGGGTGCGCGTCCTTGTAGGCGCGCCCGAGCGCGAGATGGAAGTTCCCGTTGGGCCCGCCCACGTTCTCGTCATAGAGCGTCTCCGCCATGAAATGCGTGATGCGCGACAAGCCACCGTCGGTGAGCGATATCTCGCCGGCCTTGTCCGCGTTCTCGACCGCGAGCATCTCCTTGAGGACTTCCTCGCCCTCCTCCGCGTGCGCCTCCACGACGACGCCCTTCTCGAAGCGGAGCGTGACGCCCGTGATACGATTGCCGTAGCGATAGAGCGGCTCGGTGAAGGTCACCGTACCTTCCGTGCGGCGCCAATCCGGGCTCGTGTAGACCTCGAAGCTCGGGATGTTGCTGCCCGTCGCGCCGAGCCATTGACGCCCCTCGCCAAGACCGATGACAAGGTCCGTTCCCTCCGCCTCGAAATGCAAGGAATCGATCTCCATCGCATCCAATGCCTTCTTGACACGGTCGATCTCCTCCTGGATAGAACGCCACTTCGCGACGGGATCCTCCTCATCGAGATAGCAGGCCTTGATGATCTGCTCCCAATACTCCTCAAGAGACGTCCCGACCTCCTTGGCCATCTTCTCCGTGCCATACAGGCCGATCGTCCAATGGAAGTCGCCGCGCGCCTCCTTCTCCTCCTGCCACTCCTGCATGGGTTTGAAGGCGACGCTGCGGCGCATGATGCGCTCTGGCGGGATGCCCTCGAGCGCGTGCTTGTCCGTCTCAGCCTCGATATGGATGGCGTGGTCGGCCTGCTCGACGACCCCTTTGGCATACGCGGCGGGAAAGAACGTGAGCTGCTCGTCGTTCGCGAGCTCGTAGAAGTCCCGTTCGACGCCATCCGGATAGTATCGCAATAGCGGGTGGGCACCAGCCTTGAGCACCGCCCGCCGCAACGCGACAAGCATCGGCTTTGCACAGTCAGGCACCGTGAGGAGCACGACCTCGCCGGGCTTGACGCCAGCACCGTCGTTGAGGCCGTAGTTGACGAGGACATCGGCGTATTTCCTCAGAATCTCCGCAGGTGGTTCGTAGCTCATCCGAAATAGCCTGGTTTCTTGGCCGTCGCGTGGCTGATGGCCTGCTGCTGCTCGGCTTTCTTCGCCTTCTTGAGCTGGGAGGGCTCGGTGATCTTTCCGAACTGCTTCTCGTAGACCTTGAGATGCTCCCCAAGGATCTTGTGGAAGGTCTTGCACAAGAAAGGATCCATCATGACCGCGTTGTGCTCGAGCACGACGGGCAAGCCTTGCTCTGCGCGCACGTCGATGCGCGGCGCGGTGTTCTTGAAGTCGATGATGATCTTCAACGGATTGTTCGTGATGCTGATCTCGTCCGCGAAGAAGGTGCGGCCGTCGTTGATGTTGAAGGCGATGCTCGGTTCGTCCATGATACCACGCAACACGCACGGGTTTAAAGGGTTTGCTGCGCCGCGCGACGACGGGTCCTGAAATACATCATCGTGAAGGGAACCGCCAGCATCACGAAGGCGACGGCCGCAATCTCAAGATCGGCATAATAGGGATGGAACAGATGGAGAACAATCACCCCAATCCAATAGATGGTCGCCATGAACGGCAGAGCGACCTTCGCGCTCAATAACTTCTTGAACGGCAGGTTGGAGCCGGCAAGACGGATGCTATAGAGGACTGCTCCCTCAAGGATGAGCACAAAAATGCCGAAGAGCGCTCCGGTGTACGATGCACGCATGCTCGGATCGGCGAACATGATGAGCGCGACAGCGCCCACGATGCCACCGAAGGTGAGCAATGGAGCGAGCCGTTCGGCACGCCAGCCCTGATGCAGCGCCAACGACAACGCGAACGGCAGGGGAACGCCGATGATGATGAACAGCCACCAACCCCACAACTGCGTCACCGCATTGATATGGGACGAGAATTGCGAGAGGGTAGGCGGATTCAATCCGATGACAAGCATCGCCCCGGGAATGCCCAAGAGAATCTTGCCCACTTTCTTGCGGAGCGCACTCGTGTCGATGGGCATGCGTGTCTTTTCCGGCCCGCGGCATTTAAACGTTGCCCAGACGGCGGACTTATAAGCAAGCACTCGTCCTCAGGAGCGGGCCCGTAGCTCAGCCTGGCTTAGAGTGCCGGTCTTATATGAGGCACAAAGGACATGTCCTTTGGGTTCTCGCCCAATGCCTCTGGGTGAGCCGGTGGTCCGGGGTTCAAATCCCCGCGGGCCCATATGCGACAGTACAGCCACTTCGTACGCCCCGGATACATCGAACTATTCACGGGAACGATGAAGAGCGGCAAGACCAGAGAGCTGCTGCACCGCCTCGACCAGCTGAGCTACCTCGAGAATTGCGAGTACCTGCTCGTCAAGCCACGCACGGACACGCGATCGAAAGGGGTGTTCACCCGTGACGGCCACGAGATCCCCTGCGCGCTCGTGAAAGCGGCCAGCGAGATCCCCGCTCTTGTGACGGACGCGCACAGCGTGGTCGCCATCGACGAAGCCCAGTTCTTCGGAGACGATCTCGTGGACGTCACGCTCAGCCTCGCGCGCGCAGGCATGCACGTGCTCATCGCAGGGCTCGACCTGAACTTCCGCGGCGAGCCGTTCGGACCGATACCCAACATCCTCTGCCACGCCAACGAGGTGCACAAGCTGTCCGCGGTGTGCGCAGTGCCCGGGTGCGAAAACATCGCACGGCTTCCGCAGCGCCTACGGAAAGGCAAGCCCACACCGTACGACGCGCCCACGATCGTGGTCGAGGGGGAGGGCGACGATACCTACGAGCCGCGCTGCATGCACCACTTCGTTATACCTGGAAGCCCGCGCAAGAAGTACCCTGTAAAGGACCGCTCACTCCTCGATGAAGGGTCTGAGGGCGACTGACCAGAGACGCGTTTTCTCTTGCCGGGGCATGCTCGCGTAGCGCGGGCTCGTCGAGGGCATGCGCCGGACCTGCAATCCGTATCCCTGGAGCTCGCGTCGCATGGCGAATGCACGACCGCCGTTGCATAACGCAGTGTGGAGCTTGGGAGCGCGGCGGAGGATCGAGAGGTCGATGTTCTTATGGTTCCTGATATTGCTGTCGCTGCTGCCCTCGCAGTCACACGACGCCACGACATCCCACAAGGCGATGCGGTTGCGCTTGAGCGCTTCGAGACGCTCGGGATATGAAAAGGAGCGCAAATCCACGCTCAGTGCTTCGCCCAGCACGTCCCAGAAGACGTTCTGGGGATGCGCGTAGTATTGCTGCTGGCGGAGGGACTCCTCGCCGGGGAACGAGCCGAGGATGATGACCCTGGCGTTCTTGTCGATGATGGGAGGAAAGTTCTTTTTGCGCATACAGACGAGCGGACATGCAAGGATATATGCGTGATGCAGCATGCTTTTAAATGGAGGAAGAATCGCTTCAACATGGATTATGGGCATAACCGGTACGACCCCAAGCCTTCGCTCTTGAGGCGGACCCTCGAGACCACCGCCGTGCTGGCTTTCATGACGATGGTGACCGCTGTGGGGGTGCATGACCTGTATCGGAGCACCCAGTACCGCCAGGCGCGGACGCCTGTCGCGCAGACCGTGCAGCGAGCCCGAATCGACAGCACTTATGCAAACACACCAACAACTCCGAAGCCTATATATTCAACCACAACGGAGGTCTCGCAATGAGCCCTCCAGTGATCCTCCCTCTCGGTGCGTCGACCCGGCCGACCATCGATGACTCAGTACGAGCGTTCAACGAGCGAAAAACGATGGACCGCCGTGAAGCGAATCCATCATACAGGCTTATCGAGCGACCGTACCGAGGTGTAGAGACGGATACACCCCTCGTTGGTGGATCGCTGTACGCTGAACGCGCCTCCACCGCGTATCAGGCAGACCGTCCGTACAATCGTGCAGCTCCTGAAACACTCACCGACAGGGCGTATCTCAATCCCAATTAGGTTTTTAAAGCGCAATGCGCCTCGCCCTCTCAAGCCCCTGTGGTGTAGTCCGGCCAATCATTCCGCCCTTTCGAGGCGGGGACTCGGGTTCGAATCCCGGCGGGGGCATCCGAGCTGTTGCCGCACGCACAGTCCTTATATATTAGCTTCCAGAAAACGAAGAAGTGACAGCAAAAGCTTCTGGAAGCGAAAAGAAGGTTCAAAAGCAACGGGATGCGGAAGCGAAAAGAGGAAAGGCCTCAGGATTCGCTATCGCGACGCTCGTGCTCGGCATCCTCGCCCTGCTCGGTGGGTGGATACCGGTCGTCGGATGGGCGATGATCGCGGCTGCTCTGATCGCTGGCATCTTCGGCATGCGGGATGTAGAGCTGCGGGGAGGCGCCAGCAGTTATATGGTGTACACAGGCATCGCGTTGAGCATCATAGGCGTGGTCATCGCGATGCTCTTCTTCAACTGGGTCCTCACCACATGGGATGCAGCCCGTGTCCTTCCGAATCACTGCTTGTTCGGACAAGAGTTCAGCTGCACCGACTTCACTATCACGACGGCCGGAGCGGGCGGAGACCTCTGGGTGAACGCGTCGCTCACGAACGTGCTGGGAACGCCGATCACGAACATCACAGGAACAGCGAATGCCACCGGATACGGGAATGGGAGCTGCACGGCCACCCCTCGAACGATACCCCACAACGGCGCATTCCGGCTCGACTGCGACCTCAAATTACACCAAGGGGTGAGCTGGCCGATAGCAGGACGGCATACGAAGGTCTTGGTCCGTATGGATTACCAAGATGTGGGCGGATTCCAGCAGAACATCACCGGAGAAGTCTTCAAAAACATCCGATAACAGCCGATACAGAACAAATAGTATAAATAGGACTGATTCAATGTGTACAGACCATGGCCGATAATACACCTGCTCAGGAACCTGACGCCTCTTCGCAACAGAAGACCTCTGGTTTCGCCATCGCGTCGCTCGTGCTCGGCATCCTCTCGCTCGTGCTCGGATGGATACCGTTCGTCGGGTGGATCATCATCATTCTCGCCGTCGTGTTGGGCATCCTTGGCATACGCGACGCGAAAGAGGGAAAATCAGGCAACGGATTCGCGATCGCGGGCATCGTGCTCGCGATTATCGGCGCGATCATCGCGATATTCGTTCTCACACTCATCATCTATGCGGGCACCTCCTATAATGCGACCTATAATACGAACTCAGTCCTTCCGGGCCGCTGCATCCTCGGCCAGGAGTTCAACTGCACGAACTATCAGATCAGAACCACGGGAGCTGGAGGGGATCTTTGGGTGAACGCATCGTTCACGAACGTGCTGGGAACGCCAGTGACGTATACTGGGGGAACAGCGAGCATGACTGGATACGGAAACGGGACATGCGTTTCAACAACCCAGACAATACCGTACCAAGGCGCATTCCAGATGAACTGCGACCTCAAGCCCAATCCCGGAACCGCGTGGCCGGCAGCAGGACAGAAAGCCAAACTCGAAATCGACATCGGCTACAAAGAAGCGGGCAAGTCTTTTCCCCACAGCGTCGTCGGGGAGATTTTCGGAACCATCCAGTGAATGGTCCTTATACGGCCCCACAGAAGGCTATCCTGCGCCGAAGGCTATAAATAGCAAGAATCAGGGGAACCACGAATGGCAGACGACGCATCGCCAGAGACCCCCGAGCAAGATGTGCAGACGACAAAGGGGGGAAAATCCGGCCTCGCCATCGCGTCGCTCGTGCTCGGCATCCTCTCGCTCGTACTCGGCTGGATTCCGGTCGTCGGGTGGCTCCTCATCGTCCTTGCTATCCTCTTGGGCATCATCAGTCTCTATCATATCCGCAAGAGAAACCTCGGAGGCGCAGCGATGGCTATCGCAGGAATAGTGCTTGCCGTCGTCGCAATCCTCATCATCGCTCTTTTTATGGGAGCTATCGCATACTTCAACTCGACGAGCAGCCAACGCTTCGCCGCGAACAATTGCGCAATCCTAGGAGGGTTCAGCTGCACGAACTATGCAATCAACGGAGCGACACAGCAGATACAGTTCACCGTCACGAACAACCTCGGACTCACCGTGGATTCTGTGAACGTCACGCTCGACACGAGCGACTGTGCCCTGCAGCAACCGACCGTGCCCGTCGGGAAACTAGGCAACACCGAACAGCACACGGTGACCTTCGATTGCGTCTCGGGCATCCTGCCCAAGCAGTTACAAGGGGATATCACGATCTCGTACGAGCTGCCCAATGAGACGACGTCGAAGACCGCCAGAGGGTCTTTGGAATCCCCGGTACAATAGATATCTGCACCGGAAGTGGAAGCTGTACGTCTACTGCGCAAACAATGATCCCGGCCGAAGAACATAAAAAGAGGACGGCGCAGGAAAGCCGGATGGCCGACGATAAGCCAACACCCAAAGAGGCTCCTCCAAAACAGCAGGTCGTGCATGTCGTGAAAGACCGGACCTCCGGTTTCGCCGTCGCTTCGCTCGTGCTCGGCATCCTCTCGTTGCTCATGGGTTGGATACCTGCCGTCGGGTGGATCATCATCGTCCTCGCCATCATCTTCGGCATCGTTGGTATTGTCCAGACCCGAGAGAAACACGTGCATGGCAGGGCGATGGCGATTGCGGGCATTATCCTCGCTGTGGTCGCCCTCATCATTATCATCCTCTTCGTCGGAGCGTTGCTCGCGCTCATAGGAGCGCCCGCCGCATAAGGCAGCTCACGCAACGTGAAGGATGGCTCTTCTCCGGAACGCAGCCACATTTATAACGCGCGCAGGGTGTGAGAAAGCATGCGAAACCCGTTCGGCCTGACTGAGCGCAAGGCACGGTACAGTGACTTCGCGTTCTTCTACCGCATCACGAAAGAGACCTTGTTCCCCATCATCGCCGAGGTCACCGAAGTCAATCGCAGCCGTGCTTTCACCAAGGACAACTGGGACAAGAACTGGAAGCATATCAAGATACTGCAGAAAGGCAACCGCCGGATCGGCTACTACGCGCTCGTCGACAAGGGAGGGGGCACGGGCTATATCCTCAAGCTCTTCTTGTCGCCGGCCTACCAGGGAAAGGGGATCGGCACGTTCCTGCTCAAAGACTTCGAACGACGCGGATTCAAGCGCCTGGAGCTGTCCGTGTGGAAGAACAATCCTGCAGTGCGGCTCTATAAGCGTCTCGGCTACAAGGTATTCAAGACGACGAAGACCCACTACGGGATGCGAAAGACACTATAACCCCCTCCGCATCAAAGGAGCGTGGATCGCCGCTCGCTCTTCGAGACGCACACGCAGCAACGCGTGCGCATCGTCACGCTCGCCATCCTGATCGCTCTCGGCGTCATCGCGGTCATCATCGCCGTGGAAGCGGTCATCCGTGCAGGCAGGCTCTCCCTGCCATCGTTGACGAGCATCATCGGCTTCATCGCGCCGGCATTGAGCAACGTCACTCCGCTCACTCTGCTCTACGCATCGTTCCTGTCGTCACTCATCCTCGTGCCATTGCCCATCGAGGTCTTCTTCATCGCCGGCATCCGAGAAGGCAGCGACCCCGTGCTCTCCATCGCCGCCACGGTCACTGGATTCCTGCTCGCCAACCTCGTGAACTACCTGCTCGGCTGGAAGCTCAACGGCCCGGTACGGGCGTTCTCCAATCCCAGACACCTCTACAAGGTCCGGCGGGCGGTGAACCGCTACGGAGCGTACGCGGTCTTCGGCATGAACCTCATCCCCTCGCCAGCGGACGTGCTCACCTTCGGCCTGGGCATCGTGCGCTACAACTTCACACGGCTCTTCGTGATCTTGGCGGCAGCAGGCATCACGAAATACGTGGCGATCGTCTTGCTGCTCAAGCTCTTCTGAAGCAAAGATTCAAAAGCGACGACGCCTGCGCAGGCACATGCAAGAGTACGTGACGACCGCGAAAGCCTACGCGAAGACACGACGGGCCGACGGTCTCGTCGGCATGCGCGTGCTCGCGAAGAGCGGGTCCGTCCTTGGCAAGGTGCGCGCGGTCCTGCTCGACCCGGCGGGACGCACCGTCCAAGGGATCCTCGTCGGGCGCCTCCTGCACGAGAACCTGTACATCACCACATCGTACATCGACCGCATCACCGAAAAAGCGGTCCTGCTCAAGATCGATCCCGCATCCCTGCGCAAAGGACTGCAGGTCATCACGTCCGACGGCAAGCGCGTCGGCACCGTGATAGGCATGCACCGCATCAAGCAGACCAACGACGTGCACACGTACGTCGTGAAACGACGCTTCCGCACATTCGAGGTCGCAGCGGCCGACGTGAAGCACATCGGCACGAGCCTCATCCTCAAGAAGACCTATGCCACGCTCAAGAAAAAGCTCAAGAAATGATGCGCTCGACGGAGCGATAACCGCAGAGGACGTGCTCGGAAAGGACGTCGTCGACCCAGAAGGGGATTTCATCGGCGTGACCAACCAATTGTTCATCGATCCCAAGACGTTAGAAGTGCTCGGGGTGAGCGTGGACAAGGGATTCCTGAAAGCAGGCCTGGTCATCGGAGCGGACCACATCAAAGAGGTCACCGAGCACGCGGTGCTCCTGAAGACATCGCCGGCGCACCGCCTGCAAGGCATGAGCGTCTTCGACACGGACGGCGCGCGCGTGGGTACTGTGACAGACGTACTCGTGACAGACGAAGGAGAGCTCACCGGCATGCGCATCCGGCCGTCTCGCGTGCGCTCCAAAACCATCGAGGTGCCCGCGAGCGCGATCGACCGCGTCGAACGAAACGTCCTGCTCTCCATCAAGAGAAAGGACGTGATCTAGGAGAGCAGGAAAGACAGGTCATCCTTGGTGAGACGCTTGGCGAAACCCTCCTCGGTCTCCACGACGCTGTCCGCCAAGGCGCTCTTGGCGTCCTGCAAGGCCACGATCTTCTCCTCTACAGTGCCCGAGGAG
This sequence comes from Candidatus Woesearchaeota archaeon, assembly GCA_046704725.1. GTDB lineage: Archaea > Nanobdellota > Nanobdellia > Woesearchaeales > SKIA01 > SKIA01. The sequence goes on from JBJKRI010000004.1 coordinate 120,738, forward strand.
ACGAGCTTGAAGACGAAGACCGGACGCTTCTGACCGATACGATGCGCTCTGTCGACGGCCTGCGCCTCGACGGCGGGATTCCACCAGGGGTCGGCGATGAAGACATAGTCCGCGGCGGTGAGGGTGAGCCCGACACCGCCCGCCTTGATGCTGATGAGGAAGACCGAGACGGACGGATCGTCCTGGAAGCGACGCACCTGCTCCGCACGGTCAGTGGTGGAGCCGTCCAGATAGGCGTAGCGCACGCCCGCGCGGCGCAAGCGCCGCTCGACAAGGCCGAGCATGCCGACGAAACCGCTGAAGACCAATGCCTTGTGGCCCTCGGCGACGGCCTCGAGCACGCGCTCGCACAAGACGTCGAACTTTCCCGAGCGCCCACGATACTCCTCGTGCAGCAGCGAAGGATGGTTCGCGAGCTGGCGCAAGCGGAGCAATCCCTTGAGGATGCGCACCTGGACGTCGACATCCTTCGCGAAGGCCTCCTCCACATCCGCACGCACCCAGGCCTTCGCGGCCTTGTAGAGCTCTTCTTGGGCGCCGTCCATCTCGCACGGCACGACCATCACCTGCTTCTCGGGCAGGTCGGGGGCAACGCTCTGCTTGGTGCGACGGAGCAAGAAGGGCTTGATGAGACGTTTGAGCGCCAACGCGCGTTGGCCATCAGGCTCCTCCTCGATCTTGTGCGCGTAGTGCAAGCGGAAATTGCGCTCGGTGCCGAGCAGTCCAGGGCAGGCGAAGGCGAACTGCGACCACAATTCCAGCGACGAGTTCTCTATCGGGGTCCCCGTCATGGCGAGCCGGTGGTCCGCGTGGATCCGCCTGCACGCGCGAGACACCTGGCTGTGGGGGTTCTTGATGTGCTGGCTCTCGTCGAGCACCGCGTACGAGAACCGGAGGGCGTCGAACAGTTCGCGATCGTTGCGCAGGGTGGCGTAGGTCGTCACGATGACATCACCAGTCAATCGCTCTTTTCGCGTGGCGCGTTGCGGGCCGTGATGCACCTGCATGCGCAATGACGGCGCGAAGCGTTTGGCCTCGGCCACCCAATTGAAGACGAGGCTCGTCGGCACCACGACGAGCGCGGGAAGGTCGCGTTCGCCCTTGTTCCACAAGAGGAGCGCGAGGACCTGCACGGTCTTGCCAAGGCCCATATCGTCTGCGAGGATGCCGCCGGTCGCGTGCGCGTCGAGAAAGCGCAGCCAGTCATAGCCCGCCTTCTGGTAGGGACGGAGCACGCCGGTGAAACCCTCGGGAACGTTTGCATCGGCGATGCGCGAGAAGCTTCGCAAGCGCTCCTGCAAAGCGGAGAAGCGCGCGTCCATCTCCTGCTCGTCGGCCACTGCGAGGACCTCCTCGATGATCGGCAGCTGCTCGGGGGACGCGCGCAATACGTTGTCGTGTACTTCCAGAAGCCCGATAGAGGCGGAGAGGCGTTCGAGCCATTCGGGCGGGATGGCACCGAGGGTTCCGTCGCTGAGGCGCACGAAGCGCTCCTTGTTGAGCACGGCCTCGAGCAGCTCGGACAGACGCGTGGGGACCCCCTCCCATTCGGCCTCGACGCGCAGGTCGAGCCAGTCCGTGCCGCCGACAGAAACGGCCATACGAGCGGTCGCGTCCCTCGCTTGCCCGCCGAGCAGGCTCTCGCGGCCGTATATCTCGAATCCGAGGCCGATGAGCCGCTTGGTCGTCACCGAGAGCCATTCCATCGGATCGCCCATGGGCAGCAAGGATTCCCCGTCGAAACGCGTGAACGAGCGCAACTGCTCGTCGCGCTCGGATTCCGCTCCAGGATCGTGCACGACACGCAGCACGACACCGTCCGAGAAGACATACGCGTCCTCGCCGCCGCGCGTCTCCTGCTCGCCGTAGGCGAAACGCAGCTCTACGGTGAAGCCACGGTCCTGCTCATGCAGGTAGATGCGGGGGACCGGCCGCGGACGCACCTCCTGCAGTCTGCAGCCCTGCTCGATGCGCACGCGCCCCAAACGTCCGCCGTCATAGTAGCCGGCTTCGAGGAATCGCGAGAGGAAATGCGCCGGCACGTCCGCTCCTGTGCGCTCCCTGATATCGTTGAGCGCCTTGGCATGCGTGATATCGACGGGGCACACGACGACGCCTGACTTGTTTTCGAGCGCGCACCAGAGCTCCTCGTGCCCGAACAACCGGTTCTTCTTCCCGTCGATGGCATAGTCCGTGCCGCCGTAGCGTACGGCGAGCGAGAGCGTGTCCTCGGACAGACGCACGTACGCGCGCGCCTTGGCGTGCGTGACAGACGCGCCCGTCACGACAGCCGATGCGTCGGCAAGAGCGTCGAGCAGCCGGAAATCCGTGTAGGCATCCAGACCGTCCAGGCGTGCGGAGACATCTGATACGGACTGCCCGAGGCGATCGGCAGCCTCCACGGCAGCGAGGAACAAAGCGAAGGCCTCGCGCGCCTTGCCGCGCATCTTTACGTGCGCCTCGTGCACCTCGCTGCCCTGCAACGCTTTTCCGTCGCGCTCTGCGACGATGGAGATGTTCCCGTGGAAGGGGCTGATGCGCAGCCTGATATCGCTCATGCGCCGTGCACGATCCTCTCGGCGGTCTTGCGATACTTCTCCATCCGCTTCTGATGCTCCTTGAGCATATCCACGAGGAACTCCTTGACGATGGTCTTGAGCTCGCCCGTCAGCATATCGCCGCTCGCGTAGCGCTCTTTCACATCGGCGACGAACGCGTCGTCGGGGTGGTGGAACAGGAGTATCTCGAAGGCACGGTCCACGTCAGGGTCTCCCCCGAGGCGGCGGTGCTCCTCCACGCTCGTGCGCCCGCCGCTGAAGGCGCGGTCTATCTTGCGGCGCACGTCCTTCTCGGAATCGGTGAGGAATATCGCCGTGTCCGGTTCGGAGGCGCTCATCTTGCTGCCCTCCTTGAGGCCGGACTGGTGCTTGAAGAACAGGAAGCTCGGCAGGACCATGTTGTAGGGCAAGCGCCGAACGAGGTCGCGCGCCGCGCGGGCGTGCGGGTCCTGCTCGATGCCGATGGATGTCAATGAAGGCATGGGACCGTCGTACTCGGGCAGCTGCCCGTGCAGGATGTCCGCGTACTGGAGCAGGTTCGCGGACAGCTTTCCCAGATCGAGATGACCGTAGATGGCCTTGAAGGTGTTCTCGGTGATCTTCTTGGAGAGCTCGAAGGCGAAGGTGTAGTAGCGCGGCTCTTTCTTGCTCTGCACGTAGATGCATTCCTCGGGGACGCCGAGAGCGAGGAGGTGCTGGACGGTCTGGACGGCGTAGTCCTGCGCCTTCTCCAATGACGGCACCTTGTTGTCGGGGCGCGAGACGTAGCCGTCGATATCGCACACCCCGAAATGGCTTTTCGCGCCGAGGGAGCGGAAGTACTCGAACAGGTCGATGTCCACTTTGTGCCCGAGATGGAGCGGCCCGCTCGTGGCGATGCCCGTCATCTGGAGGAAGGGCTTTTTCTCCTTGATCGCTTTTGCGATGCGCGCAAAGTCGCGGTGGGCGATGACCAGGCCGCGCGTGAAGAAGCGATTGTCGAAGGGCTTTTTCTGCGCGTCGGTGAAGGTGGACAGGCCGAACTGCTTGATGAGACGGGCGTCCACGGTGACGGCTTTGCTGCCCCAGGCGTCGATGCGTGCCATCCGCCTCACACATCTCCGGACGCTTATAAAGATTGGGTGCTCCGAACGGGATGCACGGGACTGACGCGCGGCGAACATTTATAAGTGGCGTGCAGGTCTCCTGCGGCACGGGCCCGTGGTCTAGCGGCTATGACACCGCCTCGACATGGCGGGGATCCCCGGTTCGATTCCGGGCGGGCCCAGCAGGTCCTTTCCGGTTCGGCAGCGCCGAAAAGACCAACATTTAAGAATATAATATACGAAAACGGCTACTATTATGCAACTCTTACACGCGGAGGAGATCAAGTCGTCTAACGAGCAGATACTGCAGCTCATCCTCCGCGAGGACGAACTGTCCTGGCAACAGCTCATCTACGACCTGGTGCGACGCGAACAGATGGACCCGTGGGACATCGATGTCAGCACGCTCACACAGAAGTTCCTCCACGTCATACGGACGCTGCAGCAGATGGACTTCCGCATCGGCGGAAAGCTGGTCCTCGCATCGGCGATGCTGCTCAAGATCAAGAGCGACCGACTCCTCGACGAGGACCTGGCCATGCTCGACACACTCATCAACACGGTGGAGGAGGACGAGCCGATCGACCTGCTCGACATGGACATGGGTGCCTTCGAGGAAGCGGGCACGGTCGAGGAGCGCCCACGCATCTACCCAAGAGCACCCCAACCACGGCAGAGGAAAGTCAGCGTCTATGACCTTGTCACCGCGCTAGAGCAGGCGCTCGAGGTCAGCGTGCGGCGCGACCGACGCGCCCTGGACGCCGTCGAGCTCACCGAAGTGAAAGTGCCCGAGAAATCCATCGATGTGTCAGAAGCGATGAACGGTCTATTGCAGCGCATCTCGTCAGTCGCGCAGGACAATCCCGTATCCTTCTTTGCTCTGGTCCCCGGACAGAGCAGGCGCGACACCGTGCTCACATTCATCCCCCTCCTGCACCTCACCAACGAGCGGCGCGTCGACCTCGAGCAAGAAGAGCACTTCGGCGACATCAGCATCACCTTGCTCGACGACACGCCCGTCGAGTACAAGGAAGCCGAAGCAACGGCATAGCCTTAAAAACGGCCGGTGACTCTGGCCGTAGCATGCACGTCCTGACCGCGAACACCCAAGGGAACCCGAATATCGGCCTGTACGCCTACGCCACGGACAAGTACTGCATCCTCGGGCCCGAGGCAGCGAACCTCAAGGAAGCCATCGAGGAAGCGCTCAGCGTCCCTGTCATCATCACGACCATCGCGGGCACGAGCCTCACAGGGGTCTTCCTGGCTGGCAACGAGAAGACACTGCTCGTGCCGGGGATCGCTTTCGAGCACGAGATCGAACGATTGGAGAAAGCGGGCATCACCGTCGGCCTGTTCGACACCACGCACACCGCCCTCGGAAACAACCTGGTCGCGAACGAGCACGGCTGCCTGGCAGGACCCATGTTCACGACCGAAGAGCGCGAAGAGCTGCACGAACTCCTGGGAGTGCCCGTCCACCAGTTCGCCATCGCCGGCGTGGAAGTGGTGGGAAGCGCCCTTGCCGCGACAGGGAAAGGCGGATTGATCCACCGTGACGCGACGCGGTTCGAACAGGACATGGCAATCGACACCCTGCGACTGCCGCGCCTCTTGCCGGGAACGGTCAACATGGGCGTGCCCTACGTGCGCGCGGGCATCATCGCGAACAGCAACGGCTTTCTCATCGGCACCGCATCGGGAGGACCAGAGATCGGCAACGCCGACGAGGCATTCGGCTTCCTGGAGGACGAGTGATGGACGAGACCGCCGCACGGGAATACATCGTGCGCCTGGAAGCGGCGCGGGAACGCCTGCAACGGCTCGACGACCACGCAGCGGAGGTCGACGACAAGACCGTCGAACTGCGGCGCATGATAGAAGCGGTACAGCAGGCACTGGAATTGCCTGAAGGCTCCGAACTGCTCGTGCCGCTCACCAACGGCGTGTTCATGCCCGCGACGGCGGGAAAGGACAAGACACTATACCTCAATGTAGGCGCGGACGTGGTGGTGACGCGCACGCCGGACGAGACGATCAAGATACTCGAGAAGCAGCAAGACGAGCTCGCCGAGTACCGCGAACGGATCCTTGCCGAGCGCCAGCAAGCGCAGGCAGAGGCAGTGCGCATCGAGCGAGCGGCGAAAGAGGCGATGGGCGATGTTTAAGTCCCTCAAGGACAAGCTCAAGAACGCTCTTGGAAAACTGACCTCAGGAGCGAAGAGCGCGGAGAAAGAGGCGAAGGAGCCGGCCCCGAAGAAGGAAGCGGCGAAGCCGAAAGAAGAACCGAAGCCAGTCGAGAAGAAACGGGCCGAGCCCGCGAAGAGCGTCCCGAAAGAATCGAAGAAACCCGAAGCTCCCAAAGAGCCGGAAAAGATCATCGAGGAGCCAACACCCACAGCTCCTGAAGAGCCAGAAGAAGCGGTCAAAGAACCCAAACCAGAGCCGTCCGAAGAGCCCGAACCGGAAAAGGAGAAGCGGAAAGAAGAACCAGTCCCAGCCGAAGAGCCCGAGCCGGTCGCTCCCGCACGCACCGAAGAGAAAGAGGAGAAGGCGGAACCCGAACAGGAGAAGCCCAAGAAGGGCGGATTGTTCGGACGGCTCACCGAGAAGCTCACGACGGTGCAGCTCAGCGAGGAGCGCTTCGAGGAACTGTTCTGGGAGCTCGAACTCGCATTATTGGAGAACAACGTCGCCCTCGAGGTCATCGAGAAGATCAAGAGCGACCTGCGCGACGAGCTCACCACCGGACGCACCGCGAGAGGAGGCGTCGCCGAACGCGTCCAACGAAGACTGCGCGAGAGCCTGCGCGAAGTCCTCGAACAACCACCGTTCGACCTGCTCGACACCACGGAGAAACCAGTGGTCATCGCCGCTGTCGGCGTGAACGGCTCGGGAAAGACCACGACGCTCGCCAAGCTCGGCAAATACTTCGAGGACCACGGAAAGTCGGTGGTGCTCGCGGCGTGCGACACCTTCCGCGCCGCGGCCATACACCAGCTCGAGGAGCACGCCAAGAACCTCGAACTCCCGATCATCAAGCAAGACTACGGCGCGGACCCCGCAGCGGTCGCGTACGACGCGGTCCACCACGCCAAGGCGAAAGGCATCGACGTCGTGCTCATCGACACGGCCGGACGGTTGCACAGCAACACGAACCTCATGGACGAGCTCAAGAAGGTCATCCGCGTCTCGAAACCGCAGCACGTGCTCTTCGTCGGAGAGGCTGTGACGGGCAACGATTGCGTCGAGCAGGCGCGCACCTTCGCGCACGAGCTGCCCGTCGACGGCATCATCCTCACCAAGGCCGATGTGGACGAGAAGGGCGGCGCGGCCGTATCGGTGAGTTATGTGACCAAACTGCCGATCGTGCTCATCGGCACCGGACAGTCCTACGAGGACTTGCGTCCCTTCGACCCCGAAGAGGTCTTGGACGGCTTGGTCCCCGCATAGACCTTGCGGATCTGCGAGAGCACATTCTTCTTCCCCTTCCAGTCGAGCGCGAGCTCGAGGACCTCTTCGACGCGGTCGACCGGCTTGATCGTGATGCGAGAGGCGGTCTCCTTGCTGATGACGATATCCTTCATGTTCGTGCGCGGGACCAGGATTGTCTTGATGCCCGCCTGCGAAGCGGCCTCGACCTTGGTGGTGACGCCGCCGATGGGCAGGACGTCGCCGCGCACGGAGAGCGAGCCGGTCATGGCCACGTCCTGACGGACGGGTATCCCCTGGAAGGCGCTGATGATCGCTGTCGCCACAGCGACAGAAGCGCTGTCGCCCTCCACGCCCTCATAGGTCTGGAGGAACTGGACGAAGACATCGTGGTTCTCGCGCAAGTCCTTGCCGAAGAGCTTCTTGACGATAGCGGTGACGTTCGTGATCGCCTCTTTGGCGATGTCGCCGAGATTGCCCGTGGCGATGATCCTGGACTCCCGTCCGCCGACGGTGACCTCGGCCTCGATAGGCAAGACGATGCCCGACATGCTGCTGCCGCTGCCCATGACGGCGAGGCCGTTCACGCGACCGACCATGCTGCCAGAGGTGCGGATGACCTCATACTCCTTGCGACGCTCGATATACTGGTCGGCGATCTGGTGCTCGAGGGTGCGGGCGTATCGCATCGCCTGCTGGACGTGCTTGCGCTGGACAGGATTCTCACCGAGCTCGACCGCCAGGTCGCCCGCAGCGCGCACGACGCCGCCGAGCTCGCGCAAGCGCAAGGTGAGATGGCCCGCCCGGTTCGCGCGCCGGCGAGCCTCCTCGATGATCTGGTCGACTGCCCCCTTGGAGAAATGCGGGATCTTGCCGTCCTTCCTGACCTCCTGGGCGACGAACTGCGCGAGCTTGTCGCGGTTCTCCGGAGTGTCCTTCATGGTCTCCTCCATGAAGACCTCATAGCCATAGCCACGGATGCGGCTGCGCAAGGCAGGATGCATGTTCTTGACCGTCTCGATGTTGCCCGCCGCGACGAGCACGAAATTGCACGGCACCGGCTCTGTACGCACCATGGCTCCCGCGGAGCGCTCGGACTGCCCGGTGATGGCGAACCGGCCCTCTTGGAGGGCGGTCAGCAGCTCTTGCTGGGTGTCGGGAGCGAGCGTGGCTATCTCGTCGATGAACAGGACGCCCATGTGCGCCTTGTGGATCATGCCTGCGACGACGCGCTCGTGCGCTGGGGTTCCCAGACCGCCGCTCTGGAACGGGTCGTGCAGGACGTCGCCGAGCAGCGCGCCGGCGTGCGCTCCGGTCGCGTCGAAGTACGGCGCCTGCTCCTTGTTGAAGTTGTCCACGATGACCTTGGGTACGCTCGTGCGCCCGGCGCCCATCCTTTTTCCGAGATTCAGGAAGAGGACTGCCGCCGCGAGGAAGATGATGCCTCCGAGGAAGAACGCCGCGAACATGATATCGCTGTGGTAGTGGGCACGCGCCCACCAAGGGACGAGCATCGCGATGATCGCGAGGACGATGATGATGAGGTTCTGGTTCTTGAAGAACTCCGAGGCCTGGACGTGGCTCTTGCTCACGATATCCCTTCCGTCGCCCGCAGGGACGGTGCGGATGAGGGGCTGGTTCTCATCGTTCGGGTTCGGGAACGACACGATGTCCACGAGCTTCTCTTTCGGGAGCATCTCCGCGAGGGCCATGCCCAGCATGCTCTTTCCCGTGCCCGGCTCGCCGATGAGGAAGACGTGACGGCGCTGCTCGGCCACCTTGCGGATGATACGCACGGCGTTGTCCTGCCCGATGACCGCGTCTATCAAACGCTTGGGAGTGGCGATGTCCGCGGTGGTCGTGAACTCCATCATCCGGCGAAAGCGCCGCGCGCTTTTATATTCATTGTTTGGCCCCCCAAACGCTGAACGGGAGTTGCTGCTCGCTCTCAAGGGTCAACAAACGATTGTACTTGGCGGTGCGTTCCCCCCGGACGGGAGCGCCGCATTTGAGCTGGCCGCAACCCAGCGCCGTCGCGAGGTCGGCGACCAGGGTGTCCGTCGTCTCGCCGGAACGGTGCGAGACCATGACGTGCCAATCCGCCTCCAGCGCGAGCTTCGCAGCATCCAGGGATTCAGTGATCGTGCCGATCTGATTGGGCTTGAGGAGCAGGCAGTCGCACGAACCCGCCTCTATCGCGGTCTGTATGCGTGTGGGGTTCGTGACGGTCAGGTCGTCGCCGACCACCTGGACGTGCAGATCGAGCTCGGCGATCCGCCGGCGGAGGTTCGCGAACGCGCCGAAAGCATCCTGCTCGAACGGATCCTCCAGACTGATGATCGGATAGCTCGAGAGCAGGTCGCAGTAGTATTCCGTGAGCTCGTGCTCGTCCAAGGACTTGCCTTCCTCTATCTCGTAGCGTCCGTCGACGTAGAATTCTGATGCGGCAGGGTCCATCGCGATAGCGAGGTCGTGCCCAGCCTCCTTCATGGCACGCATGAGCAGATCGCACGCCTCCCGAGGATGCGCGAGGTCGGGCGCGAAACCTCCTTCGTCCCCGACGCCGGTCTGGGACGTGCCGTACTCTTTCGCGATGATGCGCTTGAGCGCGTGGACGGTCTCGGCCACTTGGAGCGTCGCTTCTGCGAAGGTGGTCGCTTTCCACGGCACCACCATGAACTCCTGGGGCCGTAGACGGGTTCCAGCGTGCTTTCCCCCATTGATGATGTTCGCGAAGGGCATGGGCAACGACGGTTTCGTCCCGGCGAGTTCCGCAAGCAGTTCGTAGAGCTGCTGGTCGTGCTGGAACGCCTGGACGTTCGCCTGGAGCATGCTCACACAGAGCGTGGCGTTCGCCCCGAGATGCGCCTTGTTCGGCGTGCCGTCCGCGGCGAGCAACTCCTTGTCTGCCGCAGCGACGTCGGCGGGATCCCAATCGAGCTTCTCGGAGATGCGTTCGGCATGCTCGATGGCCTTGTGCACGGACTTGCCATCATAGGCTCCGGTCCCGTCGCGGAGCTCGATGGCCTCGTGCGCTCCTGTGGAGGCGCCGCTGGGGACGGCCACGCGCAGCGGGGGATTGCTCTTGTGCCACGTGCCCTGGAGCGTGGGATTGCCCCTGCTGTCGAGTATCTGGAGGTAGGAATATGCAGTCATGGTCTTTGAGAGGAATGAAAGAAAAAAGAAAAGCGGTCGGTGGGCCTATTCCACCGAACCAGTCAGTTGTCCGGACGCCACGTGCGACTCGGAGTCTCCCGACTTGATGTAGGTAACATTGATGTTACCCCGGAAGCTTCCCGAGAGCGTGCCTGCGGTGCAGTTGAACGTCACCTGCTTCTCATCGCGGTTGTTCATCTGACCGAGCGCGACGTTCGAGTTGGTGAGCGTACAATCGGTCGTCGACATCGAGACGTTCACCGTCTTGGCGTCCACACCGAGATTGTTGATCACCTTGAACCGAACCTGGTTCGCGGTACCGTCGACCTTGTAGTCCTTACAGCTGAATCCCCCTTGAATGATACAGTCATTCGGGAGGAACCTGGACGGGCTCAATACACCAAAGTACGCCAAGGCGCCGATGGCTGCGAGCACGACGAGGATGGCCCAGCCGTAGGTCATCAGAAATTCCATTGCTGCTTGTGCTTTGCGCATTGTTGTTGTCACCTCTATGGAGGATTGGTCTGACCTATCACTGCCCAACACTCTTTAAAAAGATTCCGATTTTTGCGGCTTTTTGTATACTGGTATACCTATATAAGGGAACCGAAGATGTGCCCGAAGAACGCGACAGCCAAGAAGTAGAGCGTGAGGCTAATGGTCAGGAAGAACGGCAGGAAACGCAGTCCCTCCGTCAGTTCCCCCTTACGGATGACGCTGATGATCATGCCCGAGAGCGTGCTGGTCGCGGTGAGCACGACCATGCAGAAGATGCGGAAGTCCGAGAGCTTGACCACATCAGGCGTCACGGACAATGTCCCGGTCGGGCTCGCGCTGGTCCCGATATGCGCAGCGATCGTCTGGATGACCACGAGGAGCTGTGTCGCGAGGCCGAACAGGACCGGCGCGGCCAGGACGGAAGCGAACGAGATAAAGATAACATACGTGGTGACGTTCGCAGCCATCTCTTTTTGGAGGATGCGCTGCTCCTGGATGTCCGTCGCGATCTTGTGCAGCAGGTCGGCGATCTTGCCGCCGGCAGCGACGCCCTCCAAGAGCAGGCTCACGCTCCGACGGACGATCGGGCTCTCATAATGCTCGGAGAATCCACGCATCGCATCAGGGAGCTCCGCACCGGTCAGCACCTGCTTCGCCACATCCTCGATCTCCTTGGCGAGCACGCCGAAACGGGGGCGAACCGCGTACCACAGCGCGCGATCGATCGTCATGCCAGCGCCGATGTTCGCAGCGGCGAGCTGCAAGAAATCAGGCAACACCTCCTCGACCTGCTTGCGACGGGCGTTGATGCGCAGGTCCAGCCACGCCGCGACGAACAAGCTGGCGAGCAACAGGATGAGCGAGAATCCCATGGACCAGAAGCCCGCCATGAAGACGAGCACGTTGACCGCGCCCTTCTGGTAGACCGAAGCGAGCACCAAGACGACGATGCTGAGCACCAGAGAGACGATGACGCTACCCAAGAAGACGCGCTTCTTGAAGACATGGGAATCAATGGACAATCCCGCCTTGCGCAAGAGCTCCGCGAGACTATGACGGACACGCTTGACCTTCTTCTTCTTGACAGTCGGCGAGAACAGCTGTTTTCGCAACTCCTCGCGATGCTTCTCGCCCTCCGCGATGTCGGCCACCTGCTTGAGATGCTGCTTGAGCCGATCATGACGGAAAAGGTGACGCACCCGTTCGCGCAAGGAGGGTTTCTTCTTCGGGGCGGGAGAGACGGCGGGCTGCTTGGGGACCGGGACCTCCGGAGACTTGTGCTCTGCCATCTAGAACGCCACCGCCGGCCGTTGCGACTTGATCGCGGCCAAGAACATGAACTGGATGAACGCGAGACCGGCCGCGGCGATCAACAAGATAGGCAGGCCGAGCTTGAAACCGATGAACGTTGACATGACGATCACCATCACCATGCCCAGGCTCGGCAGGATGACTGCCATCATCATGTAGAACATGGCGAGCGGGTTGAGGCGGCGCCCGTATTCCACGACCTGGATGCGCTGCTCGCGGACGACCTGGTCGATAGCGACAGCGAGGCTCTCAGAGACCTCTCCGCCGGTGCGCAGGCTGTTGAGGATCTGCCAGAAGAGCTTGCGCAAGTGATCGCTGGGCAGGTACTCGATCATCTGGTTCATCGCGTCCTCGGTCGAGGTGCCCATGCTGATCCGGTCGACGGCCTCCTGGAAGTACGCGCCGACATGTGGATAGGTACGAGCGAGGTTCTGGAAGGTATCATAGAGAGGCACGCCGGACTCGAGCTCGATGATGAGGAAGCGTCCGGCATACACGATCTCCTGGTCCACCATGCGCCCCTGCATGATGATACGCACATCCACGTAGTGCAGGAAATACCAGAAGATGAACGGGAACAGGCCGAACGCGATGATTGCGTACGGGCTCTTGGTGACCGCGAAGACGAGCAGGACCGCACCGGCCGCCATGAAGGCGGCAGTCATCATGGTCTTGCGCAAGTAGAACTCGGGGCTGTCAGGCATGCGGGCCGCCCGCAGCTTGCGCGGCAGGTCCGGCATGGACTTGGCCAGACGCTTAAGCATCCCCCTCACCCATGGCGGGAAGCTTCTTCCCCGAGCGCACGTAGCGCATCAGCGTCGCCTTGTCCGTATAATACTCCGCCATGACGCGCCCGACGCCGTCCACGGTAGAGATATCATGCTTGACCAGATACGCCAGCACAGCCTCCTTCTCCGCCAGGTCACGACGCATCTCCGCACGCGTCATCCCCGTGAAGAGCATGAGGTTCGCAAGGAGGCTCTTGCTCTTGGAGACCTCGACGAGCGTGTCTTTCTTCACGTCGTACTGCATGAGCACGTGCGCGCTCGCATCAGGCAATATCTCCGCGATCTGGAAGGTGCGACGCACCCCCGTGCGGCGATTGCGGAACTGCACGATGATCAGGCTGATGGCAGGGAGCATCGAAGACGGGACGTCGATAGGCGGGTTGGTGATACGGTCGACGGTCTCCTCGGCGCTATTCGCGTGAAAGGTCGCATACACGCTGTGACCGGTGTGGATCGCTTCGAACAGCGTCTCCGCCTCCGTCTTGCGGCGGATCTCACCGACGAGGATGCGGTCGGGACGCATACGCAGGCTGTTGACGAGCAGGTCCTCCATGCTGATCTCCCCGCGATCCTCGGTGTTCGGCTGCCGGGTATTGAGCGGGACCCAGTGCAGGAAGCGCGGCAAGCGCAACTCGCGCGTGTCCTCTATGGAGAGGACGCGTTGGTTGGGCGGGATGAAGCTCGCGAGCACGTTGAGCGTGCTGGTCTTGCCCGAAGCGGTCCCTCCGGTGATGAGCGCCGACAACTCGTACTGCATCGCCAGCCAGATGAGGCTCGCGGCCTTCGTGTTGATGGTCTTGGCCGCCAGGAACTTGGTGATCGTCCATGGATCGCGGCTGAACTTCCGGATGGTCATGGTGTTGCCCTGGGTGCTGATGGGCAGCATGGTCGCGTTGACGCGGTCGCCCTCCTCCAGGTGGGCGTCCAGGAGCGGCGTCATGACCGTGAACTGACGGCCGACCTTCCGGGCGATCGTCGTGCTGTAGTGCTTGGTCTGCTCCTCGGAGAGGATGCGGACGTTCGTCTTGAGCCAGCCGTGCCGCTTGTGATAGACCCACACCGGCTCCTCAGCGCTATTGATGACGATCTCCTCGAGGTTCTGGTCGGACATGAGGATCTCGAGGCTGCCAAGACCCAGGCTCTTCTGGATGAGATACGTGGTCAGAAAACCCTTGGTGCGATCATCGCTCTCGGGGAAGTACCGCTCGATGAGCACGCCGATCGTCTCCTTGAACCGCTCCTCGACCACCTCGGACTTCTTCTCGTCCGTGATATCCACGATCCCCAGGTCCACCTTGTCGATGAGGATGTTGCGGATCTTCTCGAGGATGCTCTCCGTGGTGGGGGAGAGATCGCTGATGCTGACCTCATAGGAATACACGTACTCGCCGGGGAGCTTCTTGACGGCGATGGTGATCGGGATATCCTTGCTCTTGTAGTCGTACGTGTCGATGACGTGCTCTTTCTTCGGCGCCTTGACGGCCTTCTTGCCGGAGCGCTTCGTCGCCTTCTTCGCAGCCCTCTTCGAAGCCTTGCGCGTCGATCGCTTCGCTGCGCGCTTCCTCGTACCCGCCCTCTTATGGGCGTGCGAGCGCTTGTGCGCCCTTGCCTTCTTCTTCGCCATCCCTCACCTCTACTTGAATATCCCGGATACGAGCTTCTTAAGCTTTCCCTCATGCTTCTCGCGCTTCTTCTCCCAATCAGCGAAACGCTTCTCGAGCTCCTTGACGTGCGCTGAAACGTCCTGGCTGGACGCGAGATTGAACGACGTCGCGGCTTCACGCATCTCCTGCAGCCCTGCCTCGAGCTGCTTTTTCTCCTTGCGCAGCGCCTCGATGTCCTTGTCGACATCCATCTTCTTCGAGAAGAACTCCTCGAACTTCTTGGCCTGCTCCGTGCCCGCCTCGACATCCCTGCCGACGGCCTTCTTGGCCTCGGAGGCCTTCGAGAGGATGCGTCCGCGCAGCTCCTCGATGGCCTTCTCGTGCTCCTTGCGGCGGTCCTCGAGCGTGTCGAGACGCTCCTTCTTGGTCTTGTCGATGGCCGTACGCAAATCGTCGGCCTGCGAGCGCATACGCTCGACGTGCTTCTCCTCCTCCTGGACGGTCTTCTGCTCCTCGAGATGACGCTTGCGGGCGCGATCCAGGAGCTTGGCGACGGCCTCGGCTCGCTGGTCGAACTCCTTCTCGATCTCCTCGACCTCGGTGAGGCGCTTTCGCTCGTCGTCGAGCGTCTTCTTCTCCTTCTCGATATCGCCGAGGAGCGACTCGTAGCGCTTCTGCTCGTCCCGAAGGGCGCTGCTGGCCTGCGAGACCTGATCCTTGTACTTGGACATCTCCTTCTGGATGTCCTCATCGAGCTTCGACTTGAGCTGCTCGAACTTCTCGAGCTCCTGCAGTTCCCCCCGTACCTGGTCGACCTGCTTTCCCAGGCTCTTCTTGAAATCGTCGAACTGCTGCCTGACGTGCTCGAAAGAGCCTTCCTGCTGCTCGAGCTTGCCCAGGGCGGAATCCACGCGGCGCACGAACGCCTCCTTCTTGTTCGAGTACTGCTTCTCGCGCTTCTCGATATCCTTCTTGGAGAGCTCGCGCTCCTTGAGATAGGTCTTGGACAGGCTGTAATCGATGCTGACGAGCTTCTCGTCGGACAGGAACTCCGCCCATTCGGTCACGACGAGCTTGCTCACGCCCAATTGCTTCGCGGCGGCGTCGATACTGATTTTCTTCTTGTCGTGCACGAGCGCGACGAGCTTATCGACACCGGTCTCTATACGTCCCATCCGGGAGGAACAACCCCGAACCGCCTTTAAATACGTTTCTCTTCCGGAAAGCGCCAGGAGACTGTGTTTCCCACATCGACGGGGTCAGCGGCCCCCGCAGGAAGCTCGATGAGGTAACGCGTTCCGGCAGCGCCGGGAGCACGCCAGGCGAACGGCGCAAGACGCTTCTTGTGCAGGACGCGTCGCTCGGCGTCCAACCAGAGCACGTCGATAGGGAAGAACACGAACAGGTTGGTCACGTCCCAATCACCCTTCCAAGGGAGCAGGAAGACCCAGCCGACGTCCTCGAGGGGACGGCGGAACATGAGACCGAGCCCTTGCTGAAGGAGCCCACGCACCGGATGTGCGTGTCCCGCCAGGCGGACCTTCCGCGTGTCGTCGGTTATCATCGCGTCTTCCCCACCGCGTCGTACGACGCGAGATGATTGTTATCGAGCAAGAACCGGTCGGGCATATTCACGATCATGTTCGTGGTCGTCGAGGAATTGCCGAAGTACAGGTAGTCGACCACGCTGCGGTCGGTGTGGACGGGGATGTCCTGCCGGTCGAGCTCTTTCGTGTCTACCAAGGAGGCGATTCCGTAAGGCGACGGACTGAGGTTGCCTGTGAAACGCATCACGAACGACGGCGCCTGGGTGTCCGGGACGAACAAGGTGTTATTGAAGATGATTTGCAGCTTGGTGGTATCATTGTCCGCGGTGATGTAGGGATGGGTCACGTTCGAGGAGATGATGAGTACCGGCACGCGGCCGAGGGTCCCCACCGCGTACAAGGGATCCTTGAGCTGCTCGATAGAGAAGTTGCGCGAGACGTTCTCCTCATAGTCCCAGCGCGTCGTGTTGTCCTGCATGCTCGCGTTCACGGTGAAGATGCACTGGATCTCCACGACGAACGGCGCGACCTGCTGGAGACTGACGTTCCGTATACGCAGTTGTACGTTCATCCCGACGGCCGACGCCATCTGTCTCTCCCGCGCCACGAAATCATCGAACGTGGCGTTCTGCATGACATCGTAGAAGGTGCCGTTGATGGTGCCGTTCTGCATGACCGACGCGTACTGCACAGGAAGATCGCTGAGGTATTGACCGGTGTTGCTCACGTGCTCCTCAAGACCGAGTAGGCCGCGGTATCCCGTCACGAAGAGCACTCGCGACAGGTCGTTGTCGAGCTGGACGAGATAATGGTTCGCCGAGAGCACTTGCTCGCGTTCTGTGAGCGTGCTCGAACCGCTCTTCGCTGTCTTGTAGCCGATTCCCGCGATGACGACGGCGACCACGACGATCGCCAGGATCGTGAAGATATAGCCCCGGCGGTTCATTGCTGCGCCTCCGCCCGCATGACGATCGGGCCCCAGAGGTATGGCACGGCACTGATGCGTGTGACGAGGATCTCCAGGTCCTCGGCCTTGAGGCTGACGAAGATGCGCCCGTCACCGTCGAAATCGAGCTGACGCAGCAGGTCGTAGACGGCGACCTGCATGGCGTCCTGCGAGTCATAGCTGATGGACGATGCGGTGTACGAACAGACGTTCGGACCAGAGTACGAGGCAGGTATCGGTGTGGTGAGGTTGCCGCCCTGCTGCAGGTCGATCGTCCATACGCAACCCTCCGCCTTCGGGAGCACGGGCGTCCTGCTAGAGGCGGACGGAGCGTAGACTGTGTAGATGACGCTGTCGCTATCGGAGCAGGAGCTCGTGTTCGTGGGGGAGTCCCCCACGCGGATCGAGAGCGTGTTCGAGCCGGCCGTGAGGTTCTGCGTGGGCAGGAATATCTCGTACGGGTCCCCGAGACGGTCGTACGGGACGTAGAACTGCGAGAGGTTGTAGACGGTCACGCCGTTCTCCGCGACATAGGCCGTCCAGTGGTTGCCCGAATAGCTCACGAGCCGCGCGTCCTTGAGCCGTACCCCTGAGGGCAGGGTGAATGACGGCGTGCATCCGGAGAGCGTGGGCGATTGCCGGGTCACCTCGATCTCGTTGGGCTTGGGCACGTTCGTGAGGGGTGCGTGCGTGACCTGGATGTAACTGTCTCCATACAGCGTGCTGGTCGTCACGTTCTGCGGCACGATAGCGGTCTGCGAGTCGAGCTTGATCTGGTCGAGGATGGAGTAGCTGATGTTCCGGTAGATATGCAGGAGCTGCTGAGGATCGGTGCTCGAGTTGTAGGTCCCGTTCGTCATCGTCGCGAGGCGCTGGAGCATCTGCGTCGCGTTATTGCACGTCCCCACCGGGCCGTAGGCTATGGTGTATATCGTCACGTTGAAATCATCGTGCAGTTTCTGCGCGATATCCTCTGCGTTCGTGATCGCCGGCGAGCAGCTGCTATCCGTGCACATCGTGCCGAAAGTATTGCAGTTCTGGCCGTTCACGTCGCACAAGCCCTCGCACGCCTGCGTACCGTAGGTCGTGTTAATCGTCGAACCGCAGCCAGCGGCGGTGCACGTCGTAGGCAGTCCGTCAGACATGAGGATGATGTAGCGGCTCCTATTCTTGCCAGGATTCTTGGCGAAGATATCGTAGGCCTTGCTCAGCGCGCACGAGATGCAGGTCTTGCCGCTGCCCTGCTGGGGGAACTGGCTGGTGTACGTGTTGTAGTAGCCCGTGAGCGCGACCGAGTCCTGGGGGTTGTCGTACCATTGCACCTGGTCGTTCACGTAGTGGACTGGCCACAGGCGGTTGCCGTAGATGCCGAGGCTCTGGTTGAACAGGACGGCGACGACCTCCTTGTCCAGGCAGCGAGCGAGGTGCGTGCGGCGGATATCAGGGTTCGGATAGACAGACGTGTTGCAGTTCGCGATGTTCCCGCTCTGTCCCTGGCTCCAATCAGCGATGGATTTCTTCATGCTCCCGCTGTAGTCCGTGATGAGCACGACGTCAGCGTTCGCTCCCTTGTATGTCGTGGACGTGGTGTTGAACGCGGAGAAACGGACGGGAACGGTCGTGTTGCTGAGCAAGGCGTAATCGAGGTTCGTGAGGTTCGCGTCGCTGAGGTCGACGGTGACATCCCCGGTCCTGTTGCTCTGCCAGACCACCTTCTCACCGATATCGAGGAAGGCGATCGCGTGGGGGTCGTCCATGTGATAATGCAAGTGGATATGGAGGTGGGTGAGCGTGGACGGGACGATGATACCGTCATAGAGGTTCGCCACGCCCACGATCTCCGGGAACCAGTAGGTGGTCTGCTGCGGGTCGGTCGGGGTGATGAACGTGTCGGTGGTGAAGTCAGCGCGCAGGTAGCCTCCGGCCGCGTACGAGTTCGTGAGGCCGTCATAGATGAGGGATACGCTGTTGTTGCCAGCCTGCAGGAGATTGTCGCACGAGGAGACGTTCCACACGTCGGGCGTCATGTTGGGCTGCACCGGATCCAGGTCCGCGCAGTGCTGACCGTTGATGCGCAGCTCGAAGCTCTTGGGGGTGTCGAGAGCGAGGGTGAGCGCGGATATGCGCGACGAGTTGAAGTCGGAGGGCAGCGCGAGCTTGACGGTGATGTTGCCCTGGCCGACGAAGCCCCCGAAAAACGCGTAGCTCGAGGTCTCCTTGTTGCTAAGCTTGAGCAGGTACGCGCTGCTCGATGTGCCCGCGACCGGCTTTCCTTTATCAAGGCCTGTTATCTGCTGCTGGGAGACGCCCACGATACGACCGGTCGTGTTCACGGTGCGGTTGTAGAGCGTCGTGCCGCCGAGCGTGAGGGCGAGCGACGTTCGTGGTGGAGTGACGGCGTCGAGCACATGCGATAGGTTCTGCGTGCGCGAGTCGTTGAGCACCCAGAGATACGCGATGGTGTACAGGACGCTGTCGTTCGGGTTGAGGGTCGTGGTGTTGTAGAGCGTCTCCACCCAAGGGTACTGTGTCTGGACGTCTTGGAGCTTGATGTGGTCCAGGCTGAGCAGCACGTCCTGCGCGACGCTCTGCGACGTGTAGCTGTCCTGCGCGTGGGTGTCGATGCGCAGGTAGAGCACCACGGCGGTGAGGATGAGGAGCGTGGCGAGCATCGCGTCCAAGGTGAACAAGACCCCCTTCACGCGCGCCACACGATCACCTCTATCTCCGCGACGCTACCATTGTAAGCCGCGTAGCGTCGTACCACTGACTGGTCGGCGGCGTTTGCATCCGGAGGGTCGCCGACGGTCGTCGAGAGCCCGCGGCCCGTGACGTTGACGAAGTAACTGTCGGATATCCCGAGCAGGGCCTGGACGGTTCCGGTGCCGAGCGCGGTGAAATTCACCAGCTGCCCGCGGTTGAGGACATGGTTGCCCGCGAATCCGGGGATGATGACCGTCGACGCATTCCACTGCTCAGGGTAGGGGTTCATGATAGCCCCCGCGAGCGCGACCACCTCACCATGCGTGGGCGATGGTCCGTGCTGGGTGAACGCGTACACCCCGATGGTGGTCGCGACGAGCACGATGAGGAAGAACGCGAGAAGAAAATCGATGGTGGTGCTCTGCGCGAGACTCATGATATCGTGATGACCCCCGCGCGCTTGGTGATGAAGTCGCTCCCGGGCTTCGGCGATCCAGTGTAGGGTGGTGTGCGCCGGTACGCGCTCGCGCCGAGGACGTGCACGACGATGGATTGGTTCGCCGCCTCGACGGTGTATGGCTGCCCCTCGAAGTCGAGCGGGAGCGTGATGTTCTGGCTGAAACCATCGTGCACCTCGGCCGCGAGGATGAGCGCCGCCTGCAACTGGTCCGCGACCTCGGTCGCGTCCGCCCGTGCTTGCGCGTCCTGGCCCCGTTGCTGGATGGTTCCGACCAGGACGAGGTAGCCGACGAGCATGATCGTCGCGATGACCATGACCGACAGGTACTCCATTGCGATCTGGGCGCGCGTCATGGGATGCTGTAGAGCACTCCGGAAGCCGTCGCATCGACCCGCACATCCGTCGGTCCAGCGGTGGAGTTCAGGCTCTCCGGGACGAGCGGGACGGGCGATGGCACCAGAAGATCGTATTGTTGCGGAGTGATGACCCTGAATACCACGCTATCGTTGTATATGGTGATGTTCTGGATGTCCTTGGGGATCGTGATGCTGACGGTCTCGCGCGAGGGCGGGCCTTGGTAATAGACGCGCTGGGCGCTCTCGACGAGGGCGAGCGCGGCGGAGTGGGCCTGCGCTTCTGTGAGGTCGGCGCGGATCGCGTCGCTCTGGGTGTAGAAGACGATGAACAATGGAGCGATGAGCATGAAGGAGAAACCCGTCACGAGCAGGTATTCGATACTGACTTGTCCACCTCTCATGGCACTGTACGGGGACAGGGGGTTTTTAAGCGTTCTGCGTGTTCAGAGCAAGCCTTGCCGTTTCTTGGCGATCCGGCGATATTTCGCATAACGATCCTCGGGAGAATACTTGGCGGGCTTGGGCGAGACAGCGTGTCCGCCGCAACGATGGACGGCGTCGAGCGTGTACTGGCCGCAGGCCTGGCAGCGCAGGATCGTCATCGCTTGTCGGTGCGCTCGAAGACGACCTGGGCGTCCTCGCCCATGGCGGCGCGCACCTGCTCATTGAGCCGTTTGAGGGACTCCTCGGCCTGCTTGTATTCCTTGGCCGTGATCGCCGTGGCGTAGCGGCCGCCGCCCGCATAGCGCACCTCGACATTCTCCGGAAGGTCCTTGAACGCTTCTCGCACGCGCTCGACGCCGTCGGGCGCGAAGCTGAGCAGGCCGAACTCTCCCTTGATTGTCACCGTGCGCGGACTGATGCGCTCCGCGACCAGGCGCGCGAGCGGTTCGGCGAGCTTCTTGTCCAGGCCTGCCTTGGAGAGGTCGAGCGTCCCCTCGACGACCTCCTGGAACGCGGCGAAGATACGCTCGTGGTCCCCGAATGCCTTGAGGAGGGCTTCGCGGATGGCCTCGGCCCCCCCCTTGGTCTCGTGGGCGAGCTGCTCGACCACCTTCTCGACGATCTGCTCCTGCTTGAGCTTGCTCGCCTTGAGGCGCCGCTGCGCTTCTGTGACGCGACGGATGGACAAGTCGATGTGCCCCTTGCTCTTGTCGATGCGCAGGACCTTGGCGACGAGCGTCTTGCCCTCGCGGACGTGCTCGTGGATGTTGCGGATGCGCCCGGGGGCGATCTCGCTGATATGGATCATGCCCTGCTTGCCGTACTCGTCGAGCGTGCAGAACACGGAGTGGTATTGGATGCGGGTGACCGTCGCGATGACGATCTCGCCCTCCTCTGGATACCCGGTCTTTTGCTGGACCATCTACAGCGATGCCTCCGAGCTCATATGATTTCCACCTTCTTGGCCCGGATGCCTTCTGCTTGGACGCTCATCCGCTTGCACTCCTTGCAGCGGTAGCGCAGGTCGGTCTTCTTGGTGACCTTCTTGCCCGTCATCTTGAAGCTGGCGATCGCGGGCTTGGAATAGCGTCCGAGATTCCCCATGCCGCGCCGCTGGCCGCGCTTCTGCAAACGGCTCGTCGAGCTCCTGCTGAGCGGGTGCGTCGCGTTACGTCCGCGGCGCTTGGCCTGCGTCACCGTGTGCTCGGTGTGCTTGTTGCAGAACGGGCAGTGCCGCATCTGCTGCTTGGGAAGCTTCATACGCTGGGCGAATCGAAGACGCCTTATAAAGATATTGCCTCAGGCCTGCTCTGCGCGGCCTTTCTTGATAAGGATGCGGGCGATCCGCTCGGGCAGGTCGACCGTCTGGCCCTCCTCGAAGGGCCCGAAGGTCTGCTGGTCGGCGCCCATGAACTTGGGGACCTGGGCCGTGATGCGCACGGTCGTGCCCGGAGCGGGCTTCTCCTCCACCTCGGGAGGCTTCTGGGGCTCGGGGGCCTTCACCGGCGCTTCGGGAGCTTTCGGCGCGGGCGCTGGGGAGCGGGCGAGGACGTCCTCGCGACGGGCGCGCAGGACGTTCACGACCTCCTCGAAGAGGCTGCGCTCGCCGCGCAAAAGAGCGCTCGTATCGATTATCGAGGAGCCCGTGCGCGCCTTGTTGAGCGCCAAGAGCATGACTTTCCGCTCACGACGGTCGTAGAGCTCCTTGAGGAGCTTTGACGCGTTCTGGAGCTGCGTGCGCAGCCGGTCGCCGTCGGCGGAAAGGACGTCGGATTTGCGCGCTTCTGCGGCGGTCTCGGCGATATAGGCCTGCGCGCGGCCGTAGAAATCCTCCTCGAGCTCCTGGAGCTCCTCGCGGGAGCGCTCCCGACGCAGGGCGTCGAAGAGGTGCTCGTAGGTGAAATCCCCCATGGCATGCTGTAGCCCGAACAGCGTATATAAGGATTATCGTTGGAGCCTTTTTATAGCCGGCCCGCTTCCGCCGCCCATGCGATTGGCCTTCGAGACGATACGCTTCTTCCCGGGAAAGGAGGATGTGCGGGGACTGCTCCTCAAGTACTTCTCCTTCAGCGTACCGAAAGAGGCGTTGGATGCCATCGGGCCGTGGAAGGTCGAGGACGGGGCGCTCGTCTTCGAGGCGCACGAGAAGAAACGCGGCCGCGCGATGCATGTGCTGTCAGAAGCGCTCAAGGACCTGACGTGCACGATCACCCGGAATCCGGCGGTGTATATCGACCGGGCCTCGGGGGTGCCGCTCATGGGGGCGTTGGAGTTCGGCATCATCGACCGGGGGACGAACCTCATCGAGATCCGGCCGTGCAGCGGCTGCAACCTCGCGTGCGTGTACTGCAGCGTGCACGAAGGTCCCGGAGGGCCCAAGAAGCGCGAGGTCGTTGTCGAGAAGGAATACCTGCTCGAGGAGTTCGACAAGCTCGCCGCCCTCAAGGAGCATCCCGTCGAGGTCTACATCGAGACGCAGGGAGAGCCCTTATTGTACGCGGACCTCGAAGGGCTCGTGAAGGACCTGAAGGAACGCGGCGTCACGCAGGTCACGATGGTGACCAACGGCACCTTCTTGTCCGAGCAGCGCATCGACGCGCTGGCGGAAGCCGGGTTGGACCGCATCAACTGGAGCATCAACAGCCTGGAGCCGGAACGCGCGCAGGAGATCGCGGGGCAGCGCTACGACGTCGAGCGCATCAAGAAGTTGATCCTGTACGCGAAGGACAAGCTGGACGTGCTGTTGTGCCCGGTCATCATGCAGGGCGTGAACGACGACGAGATGGAGGATTTCGTGGCGTTCGCTTCGACAGTACGCGCGATAGAACCGGTCATCGCCTTCCAGAACTTCCTCTACTACAAGGGCGGGCGCAATCCCGTGCCCGAACTGCCCATGGACGGCTTCCAGGAGAGGTTGTCGGCGCTCGAGGAGAAGACGGGAAAGCGATTGCGCATCACCACAGCCGATTTCACCATCCTCTACGACAAGGCGCCAGAACGGCCTTTCAGGAAGAAGGAGATTGTGGAGGTCGAGCAGTTGTTCCCCGGCAGGCTCTCGAACGAGACCTTCTGCAAGGCTTCCGGACGGGTGGTGAAGGTCATCGGGCGCGTGCCCGACAAGGAGCGTTTCTCCGTGCAGATCGTGCGCGACAAGCATAACATCTACACCGCCAAGGCGGTCTAGTCCCGCAGGGCGGGAAGACCGACCACGATTATCTGCGCCCCGCTGGCCACCGCGAGCGCGACAGCCACCCACAAGACGATCGTCGAGACGAGGCTGAGCCACGCGACGGGATACGCGAGCGTGGCGACGAGCACGAGGAGCAATACGCTCTGGCCCACGAACTTGACCTTGCCGAGCCACATGCTGCCGATCTCCTTGCCGCGCTGCGTGGCGAGGTGCCGGATGCCGAGGACGAGGAAGTCCCGCAGCAGGAATATGGCGAAGGCAACCCAAGACAGGTGGTGGAGCGCGACGAACACCAACAAGACGAGGTGCACGAGCACCTTGTCCGCGAAATGGTCGAGGAATGTTCCTAATCGCGTGATCGTCTTCGTGGCGCGGGCGATCCGCCCGTCCAGGATATCCGTGGCAAGAGCGACGGCGAGCAGGACGAACGCGACGAACGGCAATGGGATGGTGATGAGCACGAGTATCGGAAGTATCAAAAACAAGCGGACCAGCGTGAGGACGGTCGCGATGGTGATACGCATACCCCTCGGAAAGACGACGGCAGCATATAAAGCCATGCAACGCATCACGGTAATCCCCACATTAGCGGATGTGCCGTACGAGGCGTTGCACAAGGCCGGCGTGCGACGCATCATCTTCGACTACGACGGCACGCTGTCCAGGCACTGGCGGCAGTTGCCCGAAAAGAACGTCATGGAGCTGCTCGGACGGTTGTCTAAGCGGTTCGAATTGCTCGTGTTCTCCAACCATTTCGGCGTGCACCATCGGCGGCAGGAATTCTTCAAGAAGCACGGCATCACGTACGTGCGCACGCACAAGCCGTTCGTGTTCGAGCACACCGTCGTGTCAAAGCCGAAGATGACCGTGCTCGTGGGCGACAAGTTCCTCACGGACGGGCTCTACGCATTGATCAGGGGCATCCCGTGCTTTCTCCTGCGCGGCCGGCTCATCGGCCTGTAGCGCTACCGCAAGAATCGTCGGGAATGAAAGAAGAAGAGAAAGAAAAAGAAAAGGCCGTTAGGCCTATGGCGTGCTGTTGGTCGAGTTCGTCGAGTTCGTCGACGTCGTCGTCTGCGCAGCTTGCACGGTGACCTGGTTCTGGCCCGCGATCACAACGTCCACAGAGTCCCCGGTGAAGTTGGGGTTCGGGGTGGTCGTCGCCTTCGCAAGGACGTCCGAGGTCTGCACGGTGTCCTGCGCGCTGTAACCAGCGGCGAGGAGCGCCACGTGCTGTCCCGTGTTCCAGATGCGGATCATACCCATACCGGGCTGGAAGCCCTCAGTACAGTCCGCAGGGTTGCCGAGCAACTCAGCCGCGATGGTGTTCGCACACGGTCCGCCAACGACGATGAGGTTCGCGTCATCGACGTGGACTTCCGAGTCCAGCACCGCGAGGCCGACCGGCAGGACGTTGACCTTCGACGCGCTCGATCCACCAGTCGTGGTGGTCGAGGACGTGGTCTGTCCGCCGACGACATAGACGAGCGCCTCAACCTGGCTCAGCGGGTAGCTGATGTCCACGGTGTCGGCACCGCCGGTGTTCTGGTCCCACGTGAACGCGGTACCATAGCGGTTCTGTCCCTGCTCGACGTCCTGGCCCTGCAACGTGACCATGCTCGACTCGTTCATGCTCGACACATCCAGCTTGTGCGTGGAGTTGTCGAAGCTGAACGTGATGTTGTCGCTCAGACCGACGTTGTTGTCCATCGCGTCAGAGGTCGTGTTCAGCGTAGCGGTCCAGTACCCAGTACTACCACCGTTCGCGAACAAGCCGCTGGGCCCGATGATCTCTTGCGCTTCCGCCAGCTGCAGAATGCCGCCGCCCTGCGTCACGATCGGGATGACCTGCAGGTTGTTCGCCGTGGACGTGTTCGTGCCCGACGCAGAACTTGCACCTGCGATTGTCCCATCGTTGTTCAGGTCGACAGCCAGCTTGTACGTACCGCTATCGTTGAGCAACCAGAAGAGATAGTCCTGGCCACCCATGCGGATGGTACCGCTCGCGCCTGCCGTGTTGATGTCCGTTTGGGGCATCGTCGTGTTGTAGACCGTCGAGTACGAGGCAGTGATGTCACCGCCTGAACTCGCGGACGGGTCGTTGAACGTCAGCGTTCCGTCCGCCGTGTCCATGTCAGTCCACTGCAGCACATACGAGTCTCCGTTGCGGTTCGTTCCATCGTGCGACAACACGAAGTAGTCGTTCATCTGAATGTTGAACGTCTTCGCAGAGACCGAGGTGTTCGAGCTCTCGTTGTAGTACTCCCAGAACACGAAGCCGTCATTGGCATCGGTTCCGAAGCCGCCGTTGGTCTGGCTCGTCCACGTGTACGGGATGCTGTACTCGTTGCCACGCCGGTTCGTGAAGGTCACGTCGTACGCGTTGTCACCCGACGGATCGAAGTTGATCGCCGCGGTGCCAGGCTGCGTCAATCCCTCATACTTGATGTCGAAGTTGGGGTTGAGCAGCGCATCGGGGTGCTGCATCTGGGACGCGAGTCCCTGACCAGAGGGCACGTAGATGTTCGTGCGGTACGCAGCGTTCGCACTGACCGAATAGTCGATGCTGTTGATGCGGACCGTATCGCTCGAGCTTCCCGTCAGTCCCGTGGCGCTGATGTCCATCGTGACGTCGGACAACCTGTTGTTGTTGACGGTCACGCTGCCACCGCCGGTCGCCGCGGTGTTCGTATCCTTGAGCACGATCTTGTTCGCGCCCAGGTAGAACTCCACAATCGACGCGGGCTGCGTCGCCAGGTACTGCGTGGTCGAGATGATATCACGGATACCAATCTCAACGCCGTTGCTGAGCTGCTGGGTCTCTCCCGCCTGGAGCGAGTCGGACACTTCGCCGTTGACGAGCAGCTTGACAGTCGTCGCGCCGCTGGACGTTCCGATGACCAGGACCTTGACTTCGTAGTCCTTGCCGTTGACGGTGTACGTCTTGGTCGCGCCTTCCGCAAGCGTGTCAGACACATCGCCGGACATGAGCGTCATCGTCATGCTGTTGGAACCGACGTCGGTCGCCTGCACAACGTTGTAGCTCTGGCCCATCAGGTTGATGGTCTTGTCCTGCAAGTCCTGCAGGTGCTTGCTCGAGTCGACTGTGCTCTGCAGTCCCGACGTGAACTCCGTCTCATAGTTGAAGATCTCCGAGTTCTCCGGGAACGCCAGGAACGTGCCCACATTGTTGTGGTTGTCCTTCAAGAAGGACACGTTTCCGGACGAGCCGCCCGATGTCTTCAGCTGGATGATCTGGGTGTAGTCAGTCGTTCCCTGCTGCGTTGTGACCTGTCCTCCCGCGAGCATCTGCAGGTCGGAGTCGGTCAGCGTGTTGATGACGCTGCCGATAGGTTCGCCGATCTCCAGGATGTTGCCGGATTCGTGGATCTGCTTCACGTCGCCTGTCAGCGTGGTCGCGGTTGTTCCTTGACCGACCTGGACAGGGGACGTCGACGCGGCCTGCAAGGCAGCAGCGATGTCGATTGCACCGATGATGTCCTGCGAAGCGGCTTTAGCGCCGACGACGATCTTGCCGTTGAACTGGCCCGCCGTGATGAACTGGGACGGATAGTTGGCGAGGTCCACTGCCAAAGCCGCTCCGAGAGTGGCTCCGACGAGGCCCGCACCAGCTGCCAGCGCGACAATCCTCTTCACTGTCTTTTTCACATTCATGTTTTCGTACCTCCATGTTCAGCTCCGAGCGCGAGGCCCGTCGCCGTTCCATGTCCGGTTTGTGTCATATGTAGCTTACGCTGCGCCCGCACTTGCGTCGGACGCGATTTATGCCTACACATAACGACAGACATGCGTGTCTGTGTTACTGGGTTAGGCCATGTGTCGTTTATAAAAATTTCGCGCTGTCCGCCGGCTGGAATTCGCAGACCGCGCGCAGAGCCGCTCTGTGAGCGGAATTCGTGCGAGCGGGCCGTTTGTTCCGTGCACGGGACGAACAGTACGTGACTCATGCTCTCTCCCATCCCTAACCGACCGTGGGCAGGTGTTTAAAAAAGCTATGGTTTTCGTGTTCAGCAATCCACCTGCAATAACAGCTATTCACACGTAAAATTGAATATTGAATTGTAATAGAATATCATACCTTTGCTCGTACATAAAGGACGGGGCCCGATGGGCGAGGAGCAGGACGCATCAGTGCGAAAACGCGCAGAGCGTAAGAATATTGACGGTAGCGGCTGCGGACGCCAGGATTCGAACCTGGGAAGGCGCTCGGCCAGCAGGCCCTAAACCTGCCCCGTTTGACCGCTCCGGCACGTCCGCGAAGAATCTAGACTTTCGTGGCCCAGGTGTACGACCGCTGACGGGCCGACTTCCCGTAGCCGCAGGACGCGCAAAAGCCCTTCGTCTTATGGAAGGAGTGCTTGCCGCACCGGCGGCACCGGTGATGGCTGGTCTTGCCGCTGTGTCGTCCGAAGCTCGGTGTTCCCTTGGTCATTGCGCTGGAGAGAGGAGCAGGATCGTGTCGCCGCGCAAGAAGACAGTGCCCAGCTTGCGAGCGACCTCGCCGTCGACGCGCTCCTCAGCCTCGTCGAGGACGGTATTGATGTGGATGTCGAACGCCTTGAGGACGCCGGTGTACTGGCGGCCGTTCTTGAGCTCGACGATGACTTTCTTGTTCCTGGCAGCATTGAGCGCGTCCAGGGGTCGTGCGGGATCCATAGTAGAGTAACCTCCAAGGCCGGCGAACAGCCGACGATTTATAAGGTTATTGTCTGGGACGGAATATACACCGTCCTCGTCCGCAGTCAGAGGCAGAACTGACACCTATTTAAAGGACTATATCAGAGAATGAATGGTGAGCCGATCGAAGAACGCCAAAGGGGTGCGCACAGAATGAGGGCCACGATCGCGCTGGCCATCACCATCGGTCTTGCGCTCTCGATCGTGATTACAGCACACCTCGTCACCGCGGCGCCGAACATGGACGGCGGCTCAGGGTCGGGATATTGCGGCGACTGGATCCTCCAGAGTCCGAACGCGAACGGCGTCTACGAACAGTGCGATGCGGGAACGTCCCCGCAGACGACGTGCAGCGCACCGTACGGCAGTAGCTGTATATACTGCAACAGCGCCTGCCAGAACGTGACGGTGCAAGGCGGCTTTTGCGGCGACGGCATTGTCAACGGGCCAGAACAATGCGACGCCGGCTCGAACAACGGCGTGGCGTGCACGCCGAGCTACGGCGGGTCATGCACGTACTGCACGACATCCTGCACCAACGCGACCGTACAAGGCTCTTACTGCGGCGACGGTGTGT
>JBJKRI010000005.1:0-273578 GCA_046704725.1 Candidatus Woesearchaeota archaeon
CGACGACCATCAAGAAATACGCGAGGAGGTTGACGAGCTTGTGCCCGCTGATGAGAAAAGCGATCCGGCGCGGCAAGAAATGGAAGTAATTCACCACCGCCGTGAACAACCCGAACGCGCCGAGCAAGCACACGAGCACGACGATGAACGTCTTGCCCCCGAACGGTCCTTGCGTGAACACATCGACGAGCACGCGCCAGAACACGACGAAAGGCGAGGAGTACGCCACGTAGAGCACGCGCAAGAGCTCCGTCGCGATGAACACCATCACGATGCTGTTCGCAAGCGCCGCGCCCCACCCGAGGTCCTCGCCCTGGTGGCGCTCGAAATACAACTCGAAGAGCACGAAGGTGAGGATGAGGTGCACCAAGAGCCACCACATGTCCGGATAGAGGAATGGCGCGGCGATGAAGATGAACAATCGCCGCAGCAGCTCGGGGATCAGCACGGTGAAGACGACCGCCAAGGCCTGGCCGACGGTTGGCGAGGCCACGTGGCTTGTGGCGTTCACGGTGGCGTTGGTCGCGTTGAGCACGCCCCGCTATCCCCCTCTCCATTTATATATCATGCACAACGGATTTATAGCCACTCTATAGTGGTCAATTTTCGAACGATTTATATATGAGAAAGCACTCTCAGCACCATGAACAGAGCCTGGGATGCGACGAAGGACGGCCTGTCGAAGCTCACCGATATCGTCGACAGCGGCATCAAGCGAGCAGAGCCCCTGGTCGGCACCGCTCTCGGGCTGGCCGCGTTGAACGGCGGAGCGCTCTGGGCGATCGCCCAAACATCCGACTTGCACGCGTCCGGCGCGTCGCGCGCCGTTGCGGCGAGCGCTCTCACTCTTGTCACCACAGCCGCGGACCGCCTCCTGTTGCGGAGATGGAACGGGAGAAGGATCCTCCCGACGATCAACGAGGGGATCAACAATCGCCCCCTCGCGTACTTCCGCGACGCCGTGATGCTCGGCCTCGCCTATCTCGGAGTCAATGCGGCGGTCGCGCCCGCGAAAGACGTCATCCATGACGTGAGGCGCGCCGTCGCGGCGCCGACCTACGTCGAGCAGACTGTGGTCGTCACACCGCCAACGCCTTCGCCCGCAGTCGCCGCCAGGGACTACCACCAGAAGCCGGAGGCGCTCAAGGGCCTGCACTACACCCCAATCGTCACATGGGACTTCAGCGGCGTGCAGCTCGCGCCAGCGGGCAGCGTCATCGGGATGATCCAGCGCGTCGAGCGATACCGGCGTGAAGCGACGCTCGTCGGGAAGCGCTACGGCATCCCGCCCGACATCCTGCTCGCCATGGGCATGCAGGAGAGCGGCGGCGACCCCCTCATGGAGAACAGCGAGCACGACGGAGGGCTCGGACTCCTCAACATCCAAGGCACGACCGCGCAGGACTACGGACTCAACACCGTAAGCCAGTCGGACAAGGATAACGACCCTGTCCTCGGCGAGCGCATACACGAGATGCTCGAGAAGTGCAACTACGAGATCCCTTGCACCAGCGAATATGACGACCGCACCATCCCGCTCGTCGACCTCGACGCTGCCGCCCGCATCATGCGGAATGCCATGGGGGACTCCAAAGACATCTCCATCGGTGTCCAGGCGTTCCGCGGGGGGGACAGAACGACGCAGGAGGCGTACTTGCGCGCCGTCCAGAAGTGGTACCAGGTCCTCAAGGACAGCACCACGCAAGCGCGCGCAGCGGAGGCCTTCAGGGAAAGCAACGGACACTCCCTGCAGCGGTATTTCAGGAGGATCCGCGAGATGGAAGAGATGGATTGGGGATTCAGTCCGGAAGCGTACCTCCAGGGGCGCTGACCAGGCCCTCCTCTCCCCATCAGCACGGCTTTTATAACGGCACGGTGCGGAACCCATAAGAACCACTCCGGAATCTAACCGTCGTGACGGGGGAACCCACGGACGAGTGCGAGGCGTACGAGGCCATCGCGCGGCGGGACGCGCACGGGCTGAAGGGCCACTGCTATCCCGCGCAGGAGATCCGCGAGAAGTGGGAGGCCGGCGAGATCAGCGGCCCGGTCGACGAGGAGCGCATCCGGACCGCGTCCTGGGAGCCGACGCTCGCGACGGAGGGCTATTGGATCCGCATGGACACGACCGGCGGTTTCCGTCCCAAGAAGGGCGTGTCCGTGAAGGAGAGCATCGAGGCGCTCCCTGTGCGTGAACGACGGGCGATCGACCTGCGCACGCCGTACGTCCTGCACCCTGGACAGACCTACCTGTTCCGCTTCGAGCAGACCGTCATGCTCCATCATGACGAGCACGTCAAGGCGAGCCCCAAGAGCAGCCTCGGACGCTGCTTCGTGTACGTGCGGCTCATCGCGGACCGGCACGGGAGCTTCGACGACATCCACGGCGCGCTCAGCGACGGCAAGCCCGTCGCGCTCTGGGTGCTCGTCCAGCCGTTGACGTACCACGTCATCCTCACCCCCGGGCTCGACCTGCTGCAGCTGCGGTTCTTCAAGGGGTACGACGCGCGGCTCACCGACGCGGAGATCGCGTCTTGCTGGGAGAACGGCCTGCCGCTCCTCGATGTCACAGAGCCCATCGTGATGGAGGGGCTGCTCCTGCGGCTCGACCTTCGCGGGAAGGAATCCGGAGGCGTCGTCGGGCTGCGGGCGAGACCGAATCCCGATCCCATCGACCTCGCGAAGAAGGGGCAGCTCGACCCGTTCGACTACTACGACCCGATACGGCCGACGAACGGACGACTGGTGCTGCGTCGCGGAGAGCATTGCCTGTTCGTCACGCGCGAACGCCTCCAATGCCCGAGCTTCCTGTCCATGGAATTGTCCGCGCACTGGGGCGGGGGCTTCGCCGGCCCCAAGCACTTCGCGGGCTTCGTGGACAACGGTTTTTCCCGCAACCTCGTGCTCGAGGTGCGCAGCGACGAGATCGACGATGTCGAGCTCGTGGACGGCATGCCCATCGGCAAGCTCGACGCGTACTGGACGGGCATGACGGACAAGCCCTACGGCGAGGCGAAGAGCAACTACCACGCGCAGGTCGGGCCGCAACCCGCCAAGTACTTCCGCCCAGTGGACTGGAAGGCGCAATAGTCAGGGGTACGCGCGCCTGCCGCGCCCGGTCCCTTCGCCGATCTTCACGTACTTGCGGTACTCGCACAGGCAGTTCTGGATGTCCGACAAGGAGAGCGGTTCTGGGCTTCCGTCCCCTTTGAACGGGAACTTCCTCGGGACGAGGAGCTTGACCTGCATGTCGCGCAACGCCTTCATGATATCGAGCTCGTCGGCGGTCTTCGCGTCGGGGACGAGGATGCGGATGCCCCGCTTGGCGCCGGGACCCGCCTTCGCCCAGGACTCTGGGTCGATATCGAGCAATCGCTTCCCATCGACGTCGTAGGTGGCGTCCACCAACACCTGGTAGGCGAGGAAGTCGCCGAAGCCCGGGATGGAACGCAGCACGCCGAACGCGTCTTCCATCGTGCGCGCGGAGAGCAGGCGCTCGGAGATGCGCGGCATGATTCGCTGGATGTCCGCGAACAATCGCGCGACGTTCTCGGGCTTGTCCGCGCCTCCCATCTGGGCGTAGCCCGACACCATATAGGCTCCGGTGAATGGCGCGTCACCGCGCTCGGCGATGGCGCGCAGCGTCTCCATGAGGTGCTCGGGGCTGAAGCTCGCGACCTGCTGGAAACCGAGCGCCGCATGCGTCTCCTTCTTGCCGATGAGGCGGTAGAGCAAGAGGTTGAACAGCCTGTCCTGCCGCGAGGCAGGAGTCTTGATGATGGACTCAGCGTAGACCGTGCCAGGGTCGAGCCGGCGATAGACGTTCGTGAAGCGGTTCTTCCCGATGATGGGATCGTCGGTCCACGGAGGCTTTTCCTTGAGCGCGAAGCGGCGGTGCCAGACGTTCTGGCGTTCCGTGACGAAATCCCAGAACCGAGAGAGACGGCCAGCATCGAAACGCGATGAGTCGAACGCCACACCAGAAACGACTATGTTCTCCTATATATAGGTTGTAGGGGTTACGTTCGTCGATGCATGAGCTTATAACGGAGCGCGATGCACAAGGCCCGATGGACAGGAATCCACGTCGTGCATCCATTGACGACTCGCTCACCGAGGTCCCCGACGGCCGCAGGGCAGTCATCGGTCTTCCCGGCCGGGCCATCGATCTCACGGCACCAGCGTCGCTGGGGATGCTCAATGAGACCCAACCGGACCTGTACGGACAGACGTCGGCCGTCATCACCCGTTCCACGCGAGGACGCCAGCAGCACGTCGAACGCTTCGGCGAACCGGACCAGCAGAACGCTGACTACTCGCTCTGACTATCCGACGCTGCCTTCCATCTCGAGCTCGATGAGCTTGTTCATCTCGAGCGCGTACTCGATGGGCAGCTCCTTGGTGATCGGCTCCATGAAGCCGGTCACGAGCATCTTGACAGCCTCGTCCTCGGGGATGCCCCTCGATGTCAGGTAGAAGACCTGCTCGTCCGAGATGCGGCCGACGGTCGCCTCGTGGCCGACGTCCACGTCGGCCTCGTTGATGTCGATGGAGGGATAGGTGTCCGAGCGCGAGACGTTGTCGATCATGAGGGCGTCGCACTCGACGTTGCTCTTCGAACCGCGCGCTCCCTTGTTGATGCGCAGCAATCCGCGGTAGGCGGTGATCCCGCCCTGGATGGCGATGGACTTGGAGACGATGCGCGATGTGGTGCGGGGAGCGAGATGGAAGACCTTGGCGCCCGTGTCCTGATGCTGGCCTTTCGTCGCGAAAGCGATGGCCAGGTGCTCCGCGCGCGAGCCCTCGCCGATGAGCATGCTGCACGGATAGAGCATCGTTGTTCGCGAGCCCATGTTGCCGCCGACCCATTCCATGGTCGCGTCCTTGTAGACGTTCGCGCGCTTGGTGTTGAGGTTGTAGGTGTTCATGCTCCAGTTCTCGACGGAGCTGTAGCGGAAGCGCGCGCCTTCCTTCACGATGACCTCGACGCAGCCCGCGTGCAAGGAGTTGTCGTCGTACTTCGGCGAGCTGCAGCCCTCCACGTAGTGTCCTTGCGCGCCCTCCTCTGCGATGATGAGGGTGTGCTCGAACTGCCCCGCGCGTATCGAGTTCATGCGGAAGTAGGCCTGCAACGGCATGTCCACGTGCACGCCCTTGGGGATGTAGAGGAAGGTGCCGCCGCTCCAGACGGCGTAGTGCAGTGACGCGAAGGTGTGGTCGCTGGTCGGCACGACGGTCGAGAAGTACTGCTTGACGAGGTCGGGATACTGCCTTAGGGCCTCGTCCATGTCGAGGAAGATGACGCCTTTCTCCTCCCACATCGCCTTGAGGTTGTGGTAGGCCATGCGCGATTCCATCTGGGCGCCCACGCCCGCCAGTGCTTTGCGCTCTGCCTCTGGGATGCCGAGGCGCTCGAAGGTCTCCTTGACCTCGCTTGGCACTTCTTCCCAGGTCTTGCTGTTCTGGGGGGCGTCGGGGTCGCTGTAGTAGGTGATGGTGGAGAGGTCGAGCGCGGACAGGTCCGGGCCCCAGGTCGGCGTCTTGGCCTTCTTGAATCGCTCGAACGCTTCAAGGCGTAGGGCGAGCATCCATTCGGGCTCTTGCTTGTCGGCGCTGATGCGCCGGATGACCTCTTCGGACAGTCCGGGCGGCGCTTGGTAGCGGTACTTCACGGGCGACGGATTGTCGTAGAGTGAACGGTCGATCGCGACGATGTCGGGCTTCATCTTCACGATTGTGAATGCACTGTGGTTTATGTTCGTTGCGTGTATTAAATTCTATATAGAAATAACAGACATCGCGAAAGGTTGGATGTGCAGCGACACGCTTAAGTCTCTCCGTCACATCCCCCCGTCATGGAACTGCTCGCCGAGGTCGAGGTCTGGTACGCCTTGCCGGCGATACGCGCCAAGCTCGCGGCGGCGCTGAAGAAGCGCGGGATCCCCCAGAAAGAGATCGCGCAGAGGCTCTCCATCGCGGAATCGGCGGTCAGCCAATACCTGTCAGGAAAGCGCGGTGGCTCCGAACTGCCGAAATCCATGGACGCGGAGTTCGACGTATCGGCGAAGCGCATCGCGGACGGCGACAATCTCGTCATGATCCACGAGGTGATGCGCCTCTCGGAACTCCTCAAGAATTCGCGGGCGATCTGCGCGGTGCACAAGCAGCACAGCGACGTCCCGAGCGACTGCTCGACGTGCTTCGACTAGCCGCACTAGATGACTTTCTCGTTGTACAGCAGGATGGTGGGCGCATTCTCGCCGACCGCCGCTCGCAGCTGTTCGCATGCGTCCTTGACGCCGAGCGGTCCCGCTCTCGCAGCCTTATCGCTGTGCACGAGCACCCCGAGATCGTAGGAATCGTCCGGATCTACCCAGGATATCTCTCCGATGAAGTTGAGCGTGGGTTCCTGTTCGGGGTACACCTCTTTGTCGTTGAGGAGTGTCTTGCCCTTCCGTATCCTCGTGAAATCCTGCAGCGCATCCTCCGCCCAGTGGGGCGAGGGGTTCGGGCAGACAGCATCCGCTTGCCCTCTGAAGGTGAAGTAGAACGTATCATCGGTGGGGTCCTTCTTGATCGGCAGACTGACGCGTGACTCGATGGTCTTCGCGATCACCGCTTCCAGCCATCCGGTCGTTGGCGTCAGGTCGTACACCAGGACTCGCGATGCTTCACTGTGTTCTCTGTGAATCCTGTTCGCGAGCGTGAGGCCCGCCAAGAAGCTGGGAGCGTACGTGTCTTTGGTATTGAAAGGCTTGGAGTCGAGGATCGACTCCCGAGGATTGATGCCGAAACTGCTCCTGTTCGCCAATGAGAGATATCCGAACGCCCGGCTCGCTCCCCATGTGTCGAGGACGTAGGCTTGCGACCGGCCATCGAGCTTGGTCGTGTCGATGAGTCCGTTCTCGAACAGCAGCTGGAGAAGGTCTTCGGCCTGCTCGTCCTGCGTGCGGCCCTCTCTCGCGATCTCGCTCTCGATCCTGTCCACCAATCGGGAAGGGATGCTCGGGGATACCGCGTCCTGGATGAGCGGGATGAGACGGACAATCTCGCCGTGCACATTCTCTCCGCTGTCGCGCCTTCTCCTCCGCTCCTCTCCACGGAGGAACTCCATCGCGTGCTCGTGCGGGTCGAATTCGTCAGCAGCCACAACCATTGTATTCACTTATAAGTTATAAACGTTATGCGCTTATGAATCGGACCCCTCGCCGGTACTGACAATCCCTTATAAAGGAAGCCTTTGAAAGAAGGACGATGCGAGCGGACAGCAGGGTGCACTTCCTCCCCCTACAAACACGAAGAAGGGAAAACGACGTGGTCGTGGGAGACGAGAAGACCGGCAAGTACCTCGCCATGGACGATGGGGGGCTGCGCATCCTGCACCACCTCAAGAAACACACCATCGGGGAGACGGAGAAAGCATTCCCCAAGCACGACGTGCGCGGCTTCGTGCAGAAGCTGACGGACAAGGGGCTCGTCCACAGGATCGACCACCGCGTCCACAACCCCAGGCACGTCGCGAGCATCATCGACATCGAGCCCGAGAAGCTCGCGTGGACGAAGCACCCGCTCGCCAAAGGAAGCCTCATCGCGCTGATTGTCGTCGGCCTGTACCTGCTCATCACGATACCGCAGCTCGTGCCGATACCGGCGTGGTTCTTCTCCATAGGCCTGCTCGCGGTCATCATCCCGCTCGCCTTCATCATCTGTTTCATCGTGACGTTCGTGCACGAGCTCGGGCACTATGTGGCGCTGCGGCGCACAGGGCATCCGACGAGCATGACCATCGTGCACCGCTGGCATCTCATCCTCCCGCACACCGACCTATCAGGCGCAGCGCACCTCACGCCGCGCGAACGAGCGAAAGTCCATCTCGGCGGACTCATGGCAGAGCTCGGATTCCTCGGAGCGCTCATCGTCCTGCTCGCTATCGGCGTGTGGCCGGCATTGCTGGAGCTCGCCGCGCTCATTACCTTTGTGGACATCCTGTTCCAGGTGACGCCGTTCAACGGGACGGACCTCACCGTGACGGCGGAGCACGCCTTCGGCATCGAAGGGCTTCCAGGAATGATGGCGAAAGGCATCCTGAAAGGATGCTTCGCGTGCAAGAAACGACCCAGGCACGAGCAAGAGGCCTTCAAGACATTCCTTCCCGCGTTCATCATCGGCCTGCTCATCTTCATCATCCTCGTGATCGTCTACGCGCTGCCCATCTTCATCGAGATCATCCGCCAGAGCGTGCTCGCGCTGCTCGTCGGCGGAGCGGCGCACGACGCCGCGCTCTTCACGGACGGCATGCTCAGCCTCCTGCTGACCACGATATTCTTGAGCTTCGCATCCATCGGCACCATCCGCGAGCACGCGCTGTCAGCCAAGAAATGGTTCACCTGGACGGCCATGCTCATCTACGTGCTGTTCAGCTTCGTCGCGGTCTATCTGCTCGCAGCGGGACTCGTCTTGTTCGCGCACCCCATCACGACGACCGTGGCATTGTACTTCATCGGCGTGGTGTACGGCGTCCTGTTCACCAGATTGCTGGAGAGCGTGCCGCACCTGCGCAAATCCACGCTGCTGCCCGTCGCCGCGGCCGCGACGGCGCTCATGCTCGTGTTATTGCTGGGCTGGCTTGCGAGCGCCACCGGACTTGCCCACGTCGAGCCCATATACGGTATCGCCTACGCCGTTGGGATGCTGACCTCGCTCATTGTATAGAGAATCCGCCCGGGATATAGATTCGTCACTCCTCGACCTCCAGAACGGATATATAGTGGCTTTTTTCAAGGCCTGAAGGGTATGATATTTTCAGGGAGGCATCGGGGGGTTTTCAGGACAGGTAGAACGCCGTTCGACGACCCTACCGTGCACCCGCCCCCGAACGAGCAGCAAGGCCATTTCGCCGGGATCCTCACGGAGATGGGATACCTGTCCTCGTGGCGCTTATCGGACAAGCTGGAATTCCTCGGGACGAACGGAAAACCGCCAGGGACCGGCAGGAGCGAGGTCTATCGCTGCTACGACCATGTCGGGGTCGGAGAGATCGTGGCTGTTTCTATAAAAGAGAATGGGGACACATTCGAACGGGACCTGTTCCAGCGCCTCGCGCTCGATTCCGATCCGCTCCATGCGCATTTCGTGAAGATGTACGGTGAGAGGACTGTGGAACGTGACGGGATACGCTATGCGGTGACACCCAGAGAATGGATCCCCGGGCGAGTTCTCTCGGATCCCAGGACAGTCATCGGCCGCGCGAAATTCGCCCGTCTCGCGGAGGACCTCGCTCGGTCGCTCGTACTCACCGAACGCCTGAGTCGCGCCATCCCAGACCCCCACCCCGGCAACATCCTCTACGACGGGAATCGTCTGGTGTTCATCGACCTTGATGTCGCCACCCCGTACACGCTCATCAAAGACGGCGAAGAGATCCAGAATTACGTGCGGAGCTATGCGTCGGGCATCACCCCCGAGGTCTTTCTGGAGATGGGCTTACCAGTGAGCGAGAAGCTCAGCGCGAGCGCGCTCGCCACATCACTTTGGTGGACGGCTGAGCGCATGGGCCTGCACATGAAAGAGCCGTGGTTGCGAGTCGGTCGCTATATCGACCGATTCAGGAAGGACCCTCAGAATACGGAGATGAACGCCGAGCGGCTCGCGTACGAGATCGGCAGCTGGCGGCGGACCCGCCGTGCCTTCATCACGACCGGTGTGGCACTCGCCGCAGGCCTTGTGGCTGACAGGGGGATTGTCCGACTGGTTTCTCGTAACGACAGGTTCTATTCGGAGAGCATTGACAGCCGTGCGAGTCGCGTGACGCCGGGCACCCCTCCCGCATCGCGTGAGATGATCCAGCACGAACTGGCGGATTCGATGCTGCGTTTCTACGCGGGGCAGTTCATGAACGGGACGAATCCGCTGCGGCAGCAACTCGAGGGCGACGTGCCGAGCGTCCCACTCACCGATCCTCCTGGGAGAGGGTTTCCGGGTGTCTCCCCCGACTTCGATGCCGGACCAGCATATGCATACCTCCTCGCGCGGGCGAGCGCCTTCGATGGTTCGATAACGAAATACTGGGTGAAACTGACCGAGCGCATCCTTGATCTCGGACGGTTGCGCGAGCCGCTGCCAGGCCAGGGATGGGGGCTCAACACAATGCCATTGCTGTGCGTGTCGGAGATTGCCGCAGCGACCGGCAAGGAGGGCCTCGCGCTGGGTATCCTGGAGCACGCTGACACCGTGGCGAAGGCGGTGTTGGACTGGAACGACCCCCTGCTGCCCTACATCCGCTCACTCGAACAGCTCCGTGCCGGAGTCAGCTACACCTCGGACTCGAGAAGCATCTCCACCCTCGTCGCCGGAGCCATCGCGCAACGTCGCCTTGGGATCGGCGATGGAAAAGACTATGTGGATGCGTCGTTGGAATACGTCGATGGTCCTTTAGGAAATCTCATCGATATCGATTCGGGAATCGTGTGGCACGACGCTTCGCATTCGGAGATGCGCGCAACGGACGCAGGATACCTTGCATTGTCGCTCGCGCAGTTGATGGGTCTCTCGGATTCGCATCGCGTCAGGGAGTATTTCGACACCGCTTCGCGCGCGATAGAATCACGGAGGGTGCTGCGTTTTCATGGAGACTCGGGGCCGGTGGTCACGGACGCACGCGCTCTGGACTACCTCGCATTGCGGGCTGTCTCCGAGGACGACCGGGCGTGGCGCCAACTCTGTCTCTTGCAGCCGTTTTTCCGCGAGGAGCGTCCGGCGGGATTCCTCTGGGCGCACGACACCTCGAACGAGTACAGCCTGCTCGAAGAAGGTTGCCTCTCGCCAGGGGATCCGAGCATCTGCGGGGTTGGTGTCCCGCAAGCGGATGCCGCTCTCATCGCTGGGTTAGAATCGAAAAAAGGAAGGGATGCGGCGTGATCGACTACGAGCACGTCGCATTGATGGTCTGGTTCGTCGTGCACGTGCTCGTGGGGCTCGGTGGTAGCGGTGCCGTCGGGCAAGGCGGCTCATCCCATCCACCGCACGTGGCGTGCGCGGCCGGCAGGCTGATCGTCACAGCACCGAGCGCGAGCACACCTATCACAAGCAGCGCGAACAATGTGTTTCGCATGCAATCACCTCTTCATCGGAAGCAGGGGCGCCACGCTATGAATGGCGTGGTCACAGGGGGACAACTGTGAGCCACGAATTATCCGAGAAGAAGAATGAAGGCCATGCACGACGCATGATCCGTTGGGTGGCGGACAAGGCCATCCCTGATTGGCTTGTCCATGAACGAACGGATGTGCAGAACCTTCAGGCGAGGGTCGATGAGATCGGGGCGGATATCATGGGATCCTCTACGCAGGTGTCTTCCGTTCTGTCCGTGGCTCTGGTCTATGCGCTGCGAGAGGAGACTGAGCGAAGCGAACGCCTGTTTCTGCGCGCGATCCACAACCCGGGTTACGCTGATATCATCCAACAACGCGGCGACAACAAATACGCTGGTGTCCCGGAGGACAGTGTGGGTGATAGGATTGCTCTGCTGGCCCTACAGGTGATACAGCGCGACCATCTGCTGGCGTCGGACGATAATCGCATCTCCGTTCTCCTCGAATGCCTCGCGAACGCGCCGGCGATATACGAGCTGCGCAATCCCGCGGCAGAGGCCCCCGCGTGGATGGCCGCGCTGAAGAGCCTGCGCGAAGCCGGCCTCTCCCCCGTGGAGAGCGTGCTCATCCATGAGCGCGTGATCGTCGCGCCGCGCTGGCGCAATCTCCTCACGGGCGCGCAGATAGAGGAGAGGTACAGCGCCGAATTCCCGGACATCATCGATTGGATGGGGGAGGAGAACATCGACGCGACCGTCGCGCTGAACCGGAAGGTGCGGGACTATGCAGTGGTGCAGTACCCGTACGAACGCAAGTTCCTGGAAGCCCTCCCCGGACTCTCGGAGAGGGGGCGGGAAGCGGTCCACGCCTGGTCTGAGTATCTCGTCGCCGCCGCCGACACGCCGCAATTCGACCGTTGCCCGTGGAACACCTGGATGAAGCCGGAGGACGCTGAGGAGGTGCGGCGCTGGCTGAAGGACAAGGAATCGTTCCTGCGGCACATCCATCCCGCCGATTACGAGACCGGAGCGATACTCAAGACTCCCTACGAGGGACGCGCGGATCTTGACCGCACCTTGCGGGGGACGGATGTGGAGTGGGCCGCAAGACGCAAGGAACTGCGTGCACGCTGGCATGCCGCTCTCTCCTCGGAGATGGACTTGCGTAACCACGACCCTCCCCTCGAAGAACTCCATCGGTGGATCCGCCTGACGTACTCGTTGGGGCATTATGATTTGTTGCGCACACGGATGCTGCACTACGCATCGGACGCTTTCGCTGAATTGGGCATCCCTGCAGAACCGACGACCGGAGGCCTGGTCCGTGCGATCAACGATGCTGCTGGGGATATCGAGCGCCACGCCAAGGACGCTTTGCGGCGGTTGCACGGTTCATGACTGCGCGGATTCGTGCAGATTGAGGGAGATGAGACTGCCCGTCGTCTGCTGCAGGATGCGAACGACGTTCGCTAGGGGATCGTCATGCGCGCCGAGACGCTTCTCCGCTTTGTGAAGATCTTCGAGGAGGCGTCCATGCTCTTTCGCGTCGTACGAGTAATACAGCGAGTAGACCTGCTTGAGCAATGCGCGCGTCAGCGACACCGCTTCAGGATCGACGTTTTTTCTCGCGAGGTCCCTGTACTCGTCGGCGACCTTCTCGAGGAGCCAGACAATGATGTATTGGAAGATGGCTGACGGATTCCTTCCCCCCGAGCGGATGATGAGGCGTTCGCAGTAGTTGGTCAACCGGTTGTTGGTCTGCTCGAGACTGATGAGCGCGTCCGCGTTCCCTTGGCGGCCCAGCCCTTCTGCCAGGGACAGCGTCACAAGGAATGCCCGCCGCGTGAGGATACGGAGCTCTTCGGGGTCGGTGCGCATGACGCTGCGGATGATGGCGACGGAGGCTTGCTGCTCGACGATCTCGTACCCGATGAGGCTCTCGGTGATGGTCTTGCGTATGAGGGGCAGCTGCGCGTCCTTGCAGGTCATGCGGATCTCGTCGAAACCGCGCTTGTGCAGGGCGTGGAGGGCGTGGTGCAGGAGTGTGTCCGAATATCCGCTGACGTCGATCTCCGTGGTGGAGACGCGTTCGTGGCTGGCTTCGGGAATGATCACGATGCCTTGCTCCGTCTCTTCGAGGACCACCTCGTCCCCGGCCTGGAGACCGTTGAGGCGCAGCCAGTCCGCGGGCATGCTCACCGTGAGCGTCGAGCTGCCCTGCTTGACGAGTTTCCGACGGGAGGCTGTCGTATATACCATATATAGATTATAAGCATAACATATATCGCATATAAACTTGGTGATTGGTTTGGGATAACCTTCAACGCAGGGGGACACCGGAGGGAAAAACAATGGCGACCATACGCAAACAGGAACTGCACGACGAACGGGTCGTGGCAGAGATCGAGCTCACGCGGCACGAAGCGAAGGAATTGCGGGGCGAGATGGCGAACGTGACGCTCTTCACCGAAGAGCGCGCCCACGTGCCCGCACGCATCAGCCTGCGCGGACGTAACGAGGCGACGAAATACTTCCTGATCCCTCGTCAGCTCAGAAAGGACCTCAACACGATGGGGAGCGTGAGTTGCCAACGCATCGAACGGCCGGACAAGGACATCTTCGTGTACGTCGTGTATCGGGACACGAAACGGGAGAGCTTCTTGCCCGCGCCGTCGTGAGCGCGAGGCTTAAGTAGCCGGAGAACACTATGGGGATCATGACGAGATGCTTCGTGGCCGTAGGGTTGCCGGACGGCGTTCGCGCCGCGCTAGCGCACGCGCAACAGGAACTGCGCGAGACGCACACATTCGCCGGCAACGATGTCGATCCCGCCAGCATGCACATCACGCTCGCATTCCTCGGGGATCTCTCAGACAAGGAGATAGCCGACACGAAGGCGGCGCTGCAGACGGTGCGGCGAGCGCCCTTCGGGGCCAAGCTCGACGGTCTGGGCGCGTTCGGACATCCGGCACGCATCGTCTGGGCGGGGCTGGAGGAGAACGGCATGCAACGGCTCTATGCACAGGTGCATGATGCCCTGGGACCGCGAGCCTTCGACGAGCGTGATTACAGCGCGCACATCACGCTCTCCCGCGTCAAGCGCGTCAAGGACGGGCCCGCCCTGCGCGAGGCCCTGAAACGGTGCGCCCCGCCCCCGATAGGATTCACCGTCGGATCATTCACGCTCATGCGCTCGAAACTGGCCCCAGACGGTCCGGTCTACGAACTCATCGAGACGTACCCGCTCACCAGCGGCGACGACGCCTGACGTCCATCGACGGCAAGTACTGTTCGGGGGACCACTCGGATTTCGCGCGCCAGTAGATGTACAGCGATCCTGCGCCCGCGATGAAGACGAGCACTCCTGCGGGGACGCCGGCCTGGATGATGATGCCGGCGATGATGGGCGCGGCGACCCAGGCGAGCGCGCGCAGCGTGAAGAGCCCCTCGAGGATGCTGGGAGCGGCCCGTTCGCTCGATGAGGAGTACACCTCATCCTGCGTGGCGGGAGCGCGCCACGAAGCGCCGGAACCGGAGATTGCGGAGATTGCGGCGATGATCCCGAGAGGGCCGAAGGGCAGGAGCGTCGCGGCGACGGCGAACACGAGCAGGCCGAGAGCGAGCACCTTTCCAGGTTTGTTGCGGGAGAGCAGCCG
Organism: Candidatus Woesearchaeota archaeon; assembly: GCA_046704725.1. Lineage (GTDB taxonomy): Archaea > Nanobdellota > Nanobdellia > Woesearchaeales > SKIA01 > SKIA01. Next base: position 14,746 of record JBJKRI010000005.1, read on the forward strand.
GTGCGCGATGAGCAGCCCGACGATGCCGCCGGCGCCCGCGAGACCGATGACCAGGCCGACCGCGGCCATGCTATAGCCCCGAGAGAGGATCATGAGAGGCACGGCGAAGTCGCGCAAGGAGAAGTACGCGGCGACGCCGGCCGTGATGATGGCCAGCGGACGCCAGCGCTTGGTCAGGACGCGGTCGATCCGCGCGGTCAGGTGCAGGGACGCCTTGGCGGGGATGCGCGGGTGCGCGGTACGGGGAAGCAGGTTGCTCATGAACGCCGCGCCGACGAAGCACGCCGCAGCGAAGATGTACGCATCGCCGAAGGCGCTGGTGGCCAATGTTCCTGCGGCGAGCGCCCCGGCGGCTGAGCCGGCCGCGGCGGCGATGGCTGCGGCCAGCAGCAACCGGTCCTTGTTCCGCGAGAAATGGAATGTGTCGATGAGGACCTCTTCGAGCAGGAGGGGGAGCAACGGCAGCAGCAGCACGAAGACGAGCTTGGGGGCGAGGTAGAGCTCGGCGCTGCCGAGCAAGGGCGCCGCGATGGCTGCGCACGCGAGAATCAACGACGCCCAGGTGAGGTAGGCGTTCGCGCCGATACGGTCGGCCATGCTGCGCAGGAACGGCGCGAAGACCACGAGCGGTATCGCCGCAAGACCGAGGACGATCCCGGCGAGCAACGCGCTCGCGCCCACTCCGTGCGTGAGGTATGCGACCTCCACAGTCGCTATCGCCGCGGCTCCGGCGGCGAGCAACGTGCCGATGAGGAGGGCGGGAAGGTATACTGCAAGGCGTGCCATGCCCTGTGAGCCACGCACGCTCTTTTATGTCTTCGTCCTGATGAGAGCGCAATCGGGCGTGAGCTCGACGAATTGCGTGTGGCTGCCGTCGAGGAAGCCGGGGCATTGGTTCTTCTCGAGATTGTCCTGCGGCTGGCGCGGGTTGTGCGCGATGTCGCACACCCAGTGGGGATCGAGGTTCCCGAGGCATTGGCTGTCGAGGTTCGTGGCGTTCTGGCAACGTTCCTGGCAGGCCGCGATCGCCTGCTGTGCGGTCAGCCCGTAGGGAGCGCATGCGGCGCAGAGCAAGAGGATGAGGATCGCTGCTCGCATGCCTCTGCCACGCAGGCGCTATTGATGTACCTATTGCCTGTTCATAGTAAGAATTATATCTTTTTATGTACGAATTATCATAAGAAAATACTATTTATCTGTATATATATGAATATTGTAGGTGATTGAATTGGGTGATTCTGTCCCTTGACGCCCGCATCCGGGACGCTCATCGCGCACACCCGATTCCGCCCTCCACGAATTATCTTACAATATACAGTTCATCCTACCATATTCGAAACATTTTAAACATGATTCGACGGAAATCCGTGCCGATGGACGCGAACCGCCGCCAGACGCTGCTCGACGCATTCTCCGCGCTGGCAGAAGAGCTGCGCGCCCAAGGGGTGCAGGAAGAAGAGCTGCTGGGCGTCATCCGCGGGCTCGGCGACGGGATACCCGCGACGGCGTTCGCGACCAACCTGACGCCGTTCGAGACAGCGAGCAGATGGTTGCTCGAGCACGGACGGGACGAAGAGGAGATCGCGCACATCGTTGGGCGCTCTCCGAGCGTCGTGCGAAAGACGCTCGCGAACAGCAACACGAAACATCCAGAGAGACTGCAAGCGGCGCAGACGGACTACGGCGTGCCAGCGCCGTTGTTCGGGGACAAGCGATACACCTTCTCCGAGCACGTGTGCATGCACCTCAAGCGCCGCTACGCGCTGACGAACACGCAGATCGCGCGCACCATCGGGCTCGACCCGCGGACGGTCTGGACGGTGCTCCACCGCGCCGAGAAGAAAGGAGGTGAGAAGCATGCGTAAGCCATTCATCCTCCTGGTATTGCTGCTCTTGCCGCTCGCCATGGCATACACACCGAACCCCGGACACAGCGCGAGCGAGATCGGCGGCGGAACATTCGCCACAGGAAACTTCACCTTCCCGAGCAACGTCGTCGTCAACGGCGAGCTGAACGTGACCACGCTGAACGTGACCTCGCAAATATGCGTCGGCGGTAGCTGCGGGACGACCTGGTCCGGGAGCGGAGGATCCGGAGGCGGATGGCAGAACACGAGCACGCTCGTGAGCCTTGTCAACAGCGCGAACAACGTGAGCGCGAACACACTGTTCATCGACAACACGAACGGCTATGTCGGTGTGGGTACGAACAAACCGGCCACCGCGCTCGAGGTGGAAGGCAACACAACAGTGAACGGCACGCTCAACGCGACCACATCCATCTGCCTGGCCGGCACGTGCCGGACGAGCTGGCCCGCGACCTCGAACGTCTCGAGCGCGAGCGGTTGGCAGAACACGAGCACGACCATCAGCCTTGCCACCTCCTCGAACAACGTGAACGCCACCACGCTGTACATCGACAACGCGAACGGACGCGTGGGCATCGGATCGTATTCCCCGTCGTCCACACTGTACATAGCAGGCAACATCACCGCGGAGAACTTCCAGACAACCACCGCGCGGAACACGTACGTCGGCTACGGGTCAGGAACGTCGAACTCCGGGACCAACGCGACAGGATTGGGAGCGGACTCGCTCCAGAGCAACACAGGGAACAACGTCGTCGCGCTGGGATATCAGGCCGGATATGGGAACACCAAGAACGACATGTTCTTCGTCGAGCAACGGAACGTGAACAGCGTCCCGCTCATCCTCGGCAACTTCAGCAGCGGAGACCTCGGCGTGGGAACGGTCAATCCCGTATACAAGCTCGACGTCAATGGCACCGGGCGGTTCACCGGAGCGGTGACAGCGTCCGGCGGACTCACGGTGACGGGTTCTCTCAGCCTGCCGTCCGGCAGCGTCACCAACAGCGAGCTCGCGAACAACGCGATAACGATCAACAACGCGACAGGGATCGCGGGCGGCGGCTCGGTGAGCCTGGGATCGAGCACGACACTCAGCCTCACGAACACGAGCGTCTCGAGCGGCGCCTATGGAAGTGCGTCCAACATCGCCACCTTCACGGTCAACGGGCACGGCCGCTTGACGGCGGCGAGCAGCGTACCCATCGCCATCGGCGCAGGACAGGTCACGAGCGGGACGCTCGGCGTCGCCCGCGGCGGGACCGGGACAAGCACGCTCTTCACGACGGGAAGCCTCATCTTCGCGGCAAGCAGCGGCGTGTACAGCCAGGACAACAGCAACCTGTACTGGGACAACTCGAACAAGCGGCTCGGCATCGGGACGAACAGCCCGAACCAGAAGCTGCAGGTGAACGGCGCGGTCAACGCCACGACCTACTACGGGGACGGGTCGAACCTGACCGGGATCCAGAGCCTCATCAAAGACTTTGTAGTGGCGAACGGCAGCGTCTCCGCCGGCGATGTGGTGAGCTATCTCAACAACGGATCGGGAATCACGAAAGGCATCGTCTCGAATGGGAGCGTCACTTCGTTCACGAACGGATCCGCAGTGACGTTCAACTCAGGAAGCTCGCTGTACATCTCGGCGTCGGCGCTCGATGCCACGCATTTCGTCGTCGTGTACGAGGACTCGTCGAACAGCGGGTACGGCACCGCCATCATCGGAACGATCAGCGGAACATCCATCTCGTTCGGGTCGGCGTACGTGTTCAACTCTGCTGCGACATATCATCTCTCCGTGGCGGCGGTCAACTCCACAGCCTTCGTGGTCGCGTACGAGGACAGCGGGAATGCCAATAATGGAGCGTCCATCGTCGGAACCGTCTCCGGGACGAACATCAGTTTCGGTTCCGAATCGTTCTTCTACACGCAAGCGGCCGCTACGTACAATTCCGTCACTAAACTGGACTCGACCCATGTGGCGGTGGCCTGGGAAGGCAACGGGGACTTCGGGCGGACAGAGGTCGGAACGGTGTCCGGCACCTCCGTGTCTTGGACCGCAGAACACGACTTCACGTCCAGCTCCGGAGTGGCGACGACGTATATCGACGCTTCTGCGCTCAGTTCCTCATCATATGTCGTCTCCTATCTCTTCAATAATTATCTCTACGCCGTGGTCTGCAGCTATTCCGGGTCGACGCCGACCTGCGGAACGGCTTCGAGCGTAGCGAGCGGCTCGAACGGGATCCAGAACTCTGTCGCCGCCCTCAACTCGACGACATTCGTGCTGGCCTTCAGAAATCCCTACGCCTCCACGTATAGAGGGACCGCGTTGATCGGTTCGGTGTCCGGAACGACGATCAGTTGGGGAACGCAATACAATTTCACATTGAATTCGACCCAGAAGGAATCTGTCATGGCGCTCAACAGCACGCGCTTCATCGTCGCGTACTCCGACACGTCCAATGGCTACGACGGCATGGTCGCTTTCGGGAACGTCTCCGGGACGGACATCACGTTTGGTCCGGTGAAGGTCATCCACGCCGCGAGCACCGCGAACTCGGCGAACACGTTCTACATACCACCCGTCGTGCTGGACTCGACGCATATCGCATTATCGTATACAGACACATCCTCGTCAAGCTACGGGACGAGCGTAGTGGTCGTTCCGGGAGGAGTCTCTACCGTCCAAGAGCAATCGAAGTACATCGGCATCGCAACAGGGTCGGGATCGGCGGGAAGCACGGTGCCCGTGCTCCTCAACGGCGTCACCGATGCATACTCCGGGCTGACGACCGGCGACATCTATTACACGGACTCGTCAGGGAACCTCACCACGAATGTATCCGAATACAAGGTCGGGGTCGCTCTCTCATCGACGAGTCTGCTCTTCTCCGGCAGTTTCTCTCCGATAACGAATTACGACGGGAACGTCGGGATCGGGACCAACACGCCCGGTTACAAGCTCTCGGTGAACGGCAGCATCGCCGCTACAGGAACGATCAACGCGAACAGCGGCATCGACCTCGCAGAGGCGTTCACGAAGGGAGAGCCGATGGGGGCGGGAGACATCGTCGCCGCGACAGGACCGAACACCGTGGTGAAGGCCACCCCGAGCATCGCGGAGCAGACCATCGGCGTGGTCTCGACGCATCCGGGCATGACGCTCAACACGAAGGGCATCATCGACCCAGTAATGGTCGCTCTCACCGGACGCGTCCCCGTAAAAGTGAAAGGCACGGTGCACATCGGTGATTACATCACGATATCGAACACTCCCGGCGTGGGCATCGTCGCGACGAGCCCCGGATTCGTGCTCGGACGCTCATTGCAGAACGGCGCGAACGGCACGGTGACTATCCTCGTCGAGCCGGGCTACTTCAGCCCGCAAGTGGATAGCAAGAACGACCTGATCGGCGCGAAGAACCACCACATCAGCGGCTTGACCGTCGGGAACGCGCCCACCGTCCAGGCCGCATCCTCGCCGACGCTCGCCGCGCTCAACGCGACCGTCGCGCAGCTCCAGCAGGAGAACACACAGCTGCGCAACGAGCTGCAGAGCCTGAAGATGTCTGTGGGACTGTCGAACGGGACGGTGCAGGCAACGGCCACAGGCCTCGTGGTGACGCTCAAATAATCCCGAAAGCCATTAAAGCGGCATCGGCCTCCCAGCGGTATGGAAGTCTTCGTGGAGCGGGAGAGACGCACGCTGCAGCGTAGCGAGGGCAGCGTCGCCGAACTGCTCGCGTCGCTGGACATCAACCCCCAGACCGTGCTCGTCGTCAAGAACGACGCGCTGGTGACTGAGGACGAGTCCCTCGACCCCGAAGACAGCGTGCGCATCCTCTCCGTGGTGAGCGGCGGATAGCGCAACCCTTCTAAAGAGCGGGACGTTCCTCTTCCCATGCGATGCTCACTGTGCACGGAGAAAGCCGTCATCGACCACCCCGCACGCTGCGAAAAGCACTTCATCGAAGGGTTCGAGGAGCGGGTGTGGGAGACGGTCGAGCGCTTCGAACTCATCAAGGAAAACGAGCGTATCTGCGTGGCCGCCTCAGGAGGAAAAGACAGCCTCGCACTGCTGCACGTGCTCTCGCAGCGCCATCCGATCGAGGCGTTGGCCGTGGACGAAGGCATACCAGGCTATCGCGAGAAGACGCTCGAGGACCTTCGACGCTTCTGCGACGAGCGCGGCATCCCGCTACGGGTTGTCACGTTCGAGGACTTGGGCGCCAAACCATTGTACGCGCAGGACCTGGAGCGGCCGTGCGCGACGTGCGGCGTCCTGCGACGGAAAGCATTGCTGTCGCATAATACAGCGGACCTCATCGCGACCGGGCACAACCTCGACGACGAGTGCCAGAACATCCTCATGAACCTCCTGCGCAACAACGAGCACCTCCTCGCGAGGCTCGGACCGCGCACAGCGCCCAACAAGCGCATGGCCGCGCGCATCAAGCCGTTCTACCTCACGCCCGAGCGCGAGGTGCGCGCCTACTGCCTGCTCAAAGGCATCACCACGAACTTCGTGGAATGCCCGAACGCGGCAGAGAGCTTCCGCTGGCGCGTGAACGAAGCGTTGGCTCGACTGGAAGCGGAAAAACCCGGGAGCAAGCGACGCATCGTTGAACGCTTCTTGTCGCAGCGCTACGAGGACGGGCGTATAGAAAGAACCTGCGAGCGTTGCGGAGGACCCGCGAGCGGAAAGCTCTGCAAGGCCTGCACGCTCGTCACGGCGTAAGCATTTTATGCGATCGGTCTGAAGAAGCGCCTATGGGGCGGTTACGGCGATGGACGACCGGAGGGCTCGCGGCAGTATTGCTGCTGGTTCCGACAGCGGAACACGCGGCAATGCGCGTGGGCAATTACTTCCCGCCGCCGATCTCCGCTCGGGCAGTGCTGCCAGACAAGGGAACGATTCCCTATCCGGATATCCGGCTCATGCCCCGACAGCGCGTCACGGCCGCGTACCTCGCGAAGATGTGCAAGGCAGCGCTGTTACCCAAGGAGAATCTTGTGCCCGTGATGCGCGGCATGCAACAAGACGATTTCCACGTCGTCATGGAGACCAGGATGCCGTCCGCGCTCATCGAGATGTTCAACATCCGCAACGACGGGCAGGCCTCGCACTATCTCGACCCGTGCGCGATCTATCACGAGATCGCGCTCCCGATCGTCGAGGCGACAGAGAAGGTGAAGCAAGAGAGCTGGCCTGATCTGCGCATAGCTATCATTGACCACGGCCACGGCATGCGGAGCACCGGAGCGGAAAACAGGCGCGTGGGCACGAACGAGAACGAATACACGTATTTCCTCATGCTCTCACTCGCTTCACTGCTCAAGGAGAGAGGATTCCATGTCGACACACTTGATTACGCCGGTCCCGCGTGGAACAAGACAGGACGGCTGAACTATTACAGCGACATGGCCAACCGGCTCGGCAAGCCGTCGAACAGCCTCTACTTCGCGACGCACGTGAACTTCGATCCGAGCTCGAAACGTCCGGAACCACTGGTAGTATGGACGTACTACCTAGATCTGGCCGAACGCCACACAGAGGAGATCGCCCGCAAGATCGTCCGGGAGACCGGGCCGATCTACTGTCTCAAGCACCCTGTGTACTGCACCTCGGACGCGGGCGATCCGTGACAAGACTTATCAAGCACGCGCGGCTCTTGCAGGCATGCATGATATCATCGCCGACACGTCCGCCCTGCGCAAGAGAGCCAAAGAGCTCGGCATCGAGCCGTTGCTGCTTGGAACGGACGTACGCATCGTGCACGAGCCCAAGGACGTGAACAGGGTCGGAGCGCTGCTCGTCCTCGGGGATTCTGACGCACGGACGCTCATGGAGGCGCCCGTGGACGGCATGGTATCGCTCGAGCAGGAGCAGAAGCGGGACAAGCTCCATATGCGCCGCGCAGGGCTCGAGCCCGTGGGCGCGCGCATCCTCGCGGAGGGGAGAAAAGCGCTCGTCCTGTCGTACGCGAGCGTGCGCACGAGCAAGGACCCGGCGCTGGTCATCGGACGCATGCTGCAGAACGTGCGCGTCGCCCGCAAGGCAGGAGTGCCAGTCATATTGGCGAGCATGGCAAGGGACGTCGACGAACTGCCGAGCCCGCACGACATGGAAGCCTTCTTCCGGGCCATGGGTGTGCCCGACGATATCACGGTAAAGAACCAACAGACATTCTCGTCCTGGCTCGCTCGTGCGCGCACCAGAGCGTCCGACGCGTACGTCGCGGAAGGCGTCACCCGGACAAAAGGTATATAAGGGCGGTTCCGGGGTTCAACGCCCATGAGAGTAGCGGCAGGAGCACTCGGTATAGCACTCGCTCTGCTGGTGCTCGTTCCGCTTGTCAACGCCCATGTACAGACCGAGCAGCCCATCAGCTTCACGGGCGCGACCCTCTCCGGGAGCCAGGAGACCTGCCTTCTCTCCGTGAAGTCGAACAAGGTGACGCCGACCACCTTGATCACGTTGCGCAGCGATGCATGCGGTGGTCCCAGCATGTACAATACAGGACTGTTCACTTATGGAAAACGCACGGTGACCAGCGCGAGCGCCGGCGTGCCGGTCACCGGAGCCGGAAGCCAGCCGGGGTTGTGGGCCTACGGCGTCTACTACACCCCGTTAGGACAGATCCTCCCGTACTTCGACAGCGGCACGGCCTATCAGGACGGGACAATCCACACATCCTCATACCCGATACAATCGGCGTCGATTTGCGTGCAGAAGATGCAGCTCGATTTCTCGACGAACACCGGCTATCCGGACCTGAGCAGCTCCTGGGAATATGAGGACCAGCTAAAATCGTTCTCCTCGTGCCAGAGCGCCATCAGCGCGGCCTCGAACATCCCAGCGTTCGAGGGCTATGCAGCGGACGTGAACACGCGACGGACGCAGTACCAGTTCCCCATATTCTGCGGTGACATCAATGTCACGCTCGACCACCCAGAATCGTCGGACTGGGCGCCCTTCATGAAGACGTACTTGTACTCGAAGGACGCGACGAAAGGATCGATAGCGCCGAGCGCTCCGAACAATGGCAACTACTTCCACTTCGACTTCACCTACGACCAGACGACCGGAGAGCTGGACGGCTTCACGGTAGGCGTGGACGACGGCTCGGCCGGAGCGGGAGGGTTCCACTACACCGTTACCTGCATGGATCCGATCAGCCCGGACAGCAGTCAGAGCGTGTGCGCGAAGGTCTCTGGGTATTCGAACCCGTGGGAATCCGCCGGAGCGCCGTACAAGTGCTGCTACGCGCCCCGCCTCGGTCAGACGACGTCCGTGAACGGCCAGACGGAATGGTGCACGTCGAACGGCTGGGACTCGGACATTGTGGACAACATCTGCGATCCGCAAAGCGACGGCACCCTCGCAGGATCCTCGCTCAAGAGCCTGTACGACTCAACGTCCAAGACCTACAAGTTCTGCTGCAAGCCAGGGGACTTCACGCCGATATATCCACCGGATAACACCACAGCGTACTTCTGCACCGGAGGAAACCCGCTCATCACTCCCTTCATCAAGCCCATAACGGATTCAACGACCGGCCTGCAATGGGCGTACAACGGCCAGCACTGGCTGGAATGCACGCAAGCCACCGACCGACAAGCGGCAGGGTCATACATATGCGACGGCTCGACGCAGCAATGGAACAGCTGCCAGACGGTGAACGGAAAGTGCTGCGCCAAAGGCGTGTATGACACGCAGATTGTGGCGGCGACGAGCAGCACGCCCGCGCACACGATCGCGTGCTTCAACGGCTACTACGTGGATGAATCGAAGGGACCGACGGAGGTGACGATACCATGAAAGCATTGCTCGTCATGCTCCTGCTCGTTCCGCTCGCGGCGGCTGCGGGGACGAACATACCGGTCATCGGTTCCGGAGGAAGCGGATCGACGAGCACGACGCCAGTCCTCAACTCCTTCACCGCCACTGCTTCGGCGCCGAGCGTCTCGCCGGGACAGACGGTGAACTTCACCCTCACGCTCGATGCGGACACGCCGTACGCGACGATACAGGACTCGTTCTCCACCAACGGTTTCGTCGGCAACAGCACCGCGAACCTCACCTTCGTGAGCGCCGATATCAACGCCCCGTCAGGAGCCATCGTTAATGGTCTGATGGATAGCGGCGGACTCAACATACAGAACCTGAACGGCGTGCTCGCCGTGCACATCAAGGCGCTCGCGCACGCAACGTTGAATCCACAGACCGTCGCGGACATCGCGAAGGCATCCGTCGGACAGCTCGCGGGGAGCATCACGGACTCGATGACATCCTCCGCGTCCGTGGGTATCAGTGGCAGCTCTACGGCGTCCGGCTCGACGAGCACGGCAGGCATCTCGTCCTCGGGGAAGACGAACGTCATCACCACAGGCAGCACCATGTACTTGTGCGGGACGTGGAGCGGAGTGCCGTCGAGCGTCCAGCAAGAAGGGTTCTGCCAAGAGGAGGAGACAAGCATCGGAAACTTCACCTGTACGGTCGTCAACGACGGCTTCGCCTGGGCGGCGAACGACCACCTCCCAGTCATCAGCCCGAGCGACACCACAGCATGGAACCTCGTCAAGGGCATCCCCAGCGTCAGCGCGCTCGGCACGCACAACATCACGTGCTCCAACGGCGTTCCGGTCGTCGCCGTCACCAAGTACAGTCCACCCCCCACACTCCTGCAAGGACAGTGCGCCGTGAACCAGTGCTTCGACGGCAGCTTCTGCCGAGCGGCGGGATCGATCAGCGGTAATTTCACCTGCGAAGAGCAGACAGGAGAGACGCAGGCGTGGTGGACGAGCGACGTGACCACGCTCGCCGACTACTTCATGCAGAACCTCGCCGCGGGCAACGACTACATCCTCAACTGTGGACCCATCACCTCAGGCATCAACAACCAGACGACAAGTCCGAACAGCGGCTACTGCGAGCTCGCGTTGCTCGACAGCTCTGACAAACCAACCCAGATCATCCTGGGGACCATCCTGCCCAAGAGCACCGACACCGATCAGGGCGCGCTGGACGCCGCGCAAGCGTCCTTCTACAAGCAGGTCGCGCTCACGCACAAGGACTTCGATCCGAGCACGATCACAAGCACCCAACAACCGTACGCGTACGTGAACTACGACCAGAAAGCGCGCATCCTGTACTTCACGAGCGCGGACAGCCTGCCGACGGGGAGCACGGGAGGCGTGTGGGGCTGGCTGCTCAACCTGTTCGGCCTTGCGCCGAAAACACCGGTATTGCGCACGCACGCCGGAGAGTACTTCTTCGCCATCAAGGACGGCTCGTTCACGCAAGGAAAGCAGGCGGCCGTGGAATGGGAAGGAGGGACGACGTGCCCGAGCGGGCGGGTCATCCTCAGGACGGACGGGAACAGCGAATGCTACACGCCAGGACTCTGGCGGGTGGAGATACAGACGAGATGAGGGGACAAGTGACGATATTCATCATATTGGGGCTGGTCATCGTGATCAGCGTGGTCGTCCTGCTCATGCTCCGTTCGGCAGCAGCGCCCAAAGCCACACCACCAGCGGTTCAATCGGACACGACAGAGGCCAATGTGTGCCTGTCGCGCGTGACGCGCGCAGCCGTCAAGGCATTGCAGGACGACGGTATGATCACGAAATCGGAGGGCGGTCCGATTCCCGACGGGACGTATGATTACCTGCTCGCGAACACGCACACGGCGAGCGGTTACGGACCGTTCCTGCTCGGGCAGAACAACTACATCGGGCTGTGCGACCCGACAGGGGACAACGCCATCGGAAAGACGCCAGGGCACTACTTCCCGTGCGGCCCCAGCGCCTACGAGTACTTCGGCAGCCAGAGCATCCAACAACAGCTCGTCTTCACCATCGACCACCAGATGCGCTCGTGCATCAACTCGACAGGGAACGCGCACGTCTTCATCGCCGAGCATACCCTGACCGTGACCTGGGACAACCCGAGCATCCAGTACCAGGACCCCGTCTCGCTGCCGCCCGTCTGGCGCGCCATCGAGGAGACCGTCAGGAGAGACGTGTCGGACAGCACGTTCATCGCCGGAGTCACCAAGCTCACCTGCGCCGGTTGCGAGAACGTGAAGGTCACACGGACGCACACGAACCCGAACCACCTCGACTACAGCGTCAATGGGCAGGTCATCGCGGGCATCAACTTCGCTGACCGCGGCATCCTCATCCAGGACGGGAATGCCTGGATAGAGCGCGCGCAGCCACCGACGAGCGACTGCACGCTCTCCGGATGCGAGCTGCTCACGCCAGACGAGGAACGGCCGAGCGTCACCTACGAGCAGGACACATCCACTTGCCATTGGTACGACAAGGCAGGCGAGAAGAAGGGAACACTGAGCTGCTATCCGCAGCTCGCGGGCGTCAAGCAGGTCGCTCCGTCACCCGACTCGGCTTGGGCATACGAGTGGGCCGTGCAATGGTCCCAAGGATGCTACGCAGCCGTCAAGAACGTTGATATCACCGACGGATCCTCGTTCAAGATCCACTTCGACCAGCTCAACATCAAGCCGGAGACGCACGCGGGGTGGCACTGCTCATGAAGACCGTCGTTACCGTCGGGATGCTGCTCTTGGTCGCGCTCGTCGCTGCGGCGGGCGCTTCTGCCGCGACAGTTGCGACACCGGTGTGCGTCGCTGACAACGGTTGTTTCCCAGGAATCACCGTCACCCAATGCGCGCAGCTCGCCGGAGGGACGTACTATACGTCGGACCAAATCACGGCGACCATCCAGGCGGAATGCACCACGGGATGCTGCCAATACACCGACGTACAAGGTGCGCAGCAGCAGGACCAGACGACCAAGGCGACCTGCGACTATCTCGGAGGCCTCTCGTCGGCGTCATCGACGTTCCAGGCAGGGCAGCAATGCAAAGCGAGCACGAACTTCTGCCAGGAAGGACAGACGAACTGCATCTGTGGAGGGGTGCAGATCACGACGGGGACCTACTGCTGCAACAACATCCCCAACTCGACGGCATGCGCGCCGACGAGCACGACGACCCCGTCAGCGACCAACACTTGCGGGAACCACAAGCTCGACGCGTCCGAACAGTGCGACCCGACGGTGCAAGCGACCAACTGTCCGACGATACCCGGACAGACGCAGAGCTGCACGAACCAGTGCGACTGCGCGATCAGCCCGTCGGACTATCCGTCGGGCACGAACTACTGCGACCCGACGAACACGGCCTGCACGACGCAGAGCACGTGCATCGCCTCTGCTCCCGCGCCCACCTGCGTCTCCGGGAACTGTGTGACGAGCGTGCCCGGAACGGACAAGGCGCAGGTGAGTTGGGGAATGGACCAGACCTGCAGCAACGTCCTGAGCGGATTCAAGGTCCTCGTCGAAGGAGCGGGAGCGGCCGTGGAGTATCCCATCACCGGCCTGTTGCCGAACACGACGAGCAGCTCCCAATTCACCGTCACCAACGACACCAACTACAACGTGACCGTCATCGCGGTGTACTCGGACGGCACGCAGAAGCCGTCGGACAAGTGGAGCTTCACGAGCGGAGATTCCCAATGCTTCAACGGCGGGAACTCGTTCTGCTCGGATGCGGCCACGCTCGTCACGTGCGACGCGAACAACAAAGCGAGTCCCACCGACTGCTCTAAGAGCGAGGAGCAGTGCTATCCGACCACGACAGGGACGCCCCCGACTCCAAGCGCAGCGTGCGAACCGCCCGTCGTGTGCAGCGCGTGCGACCTCGGATACGCGAGCATGGCAGAGTACGAGCTCGGGCTGCCGCAGAACCAGCAAGCGACGTTCCAGCTGCAGTCCGGAGGGACGACGCAGAACCTCGCGTGCAGCCAACTGCTCACGCCGTACAGCGTGAACGGGCAGAGCGTCACCTTCTGCTATTATGGACAGACCTTCAGCGCGCTCAAGCAGTTCCGCAGCTGCTCGGAGGTATCGTCGTGCAGCAACTACCTCTCACAATCCAGTTGCACGCAAAACGCGTGCCAGGCGCCGGGGACATGCGAATGGAACCAGAGCGTCGGCGCGTGCACGGCCAAGGAGACGCAGTTCCAGGTGTGCGACCCGTCCATGGACCAGGCGACGTGCGAAGCGCAGGGCAACAGGTGCGTGTACGACGGCACCCAATGCATCGACCGATCACAGGCCAGCTGTAGCAGCTATCGGACCCAGAGCGCGTGCGTCGGCACTACCGGGAGCTTCACCATCGACAAGGCGGACAACCACAACGTCACCGTCAGCGACGACACGTTCGGCTTCGGGAAGTGCGTGTGGGGGACGCCGACCGGTTCACAGACCGCCGTCTGCTACAAGGACGCGAACAACGACGGAACGCCGGAGCTCGACAATGACTTCACCGACCCCGTCACGACGATCACGACCGACCTGACGCAGACCTTCCCGCCCAACGTGGTCATCCATTTCCTGCGCTCAGAGGCGGGGACGACGTACGCGAGCCTCACGTCGGGCGCGTGCGGAACGATACAACGGCCGACCTCGCAATCGAGCGTGGACCAGAACGCGATGACGATGAACTTCGCGACGCAGACGAGCGGCACGCAACGATATTGCCTGCAGTACTATACCGAGGACGTTCACTCGAACCTCGAGTACGTCAAGCAATCGACCATCACCGTGAGCAGCGACGCGCTGAGCTTCATGAGCGTGAACGTCACGCCGATCGCCAAGCAGAACAACGTGAGCGACGTGAACGTGACCTTCGAGGTCAACCGCATGGCGACGTGCAACGCGAGCCTGAGCAATGACACCACGACGTTCTGGCCGCGCCACACAGACAGCTACGCGCAGGCCTTCGCGCTCTATATCCATGACGTGCCCAACGGCGCGTACACCTTCAATATCCAATGCGCCGCTCAAGGGACAACGATCACGAACACGACAGCGCTCGACATCGACGTGGACAACCGCATCGCATATCCGTTCCCGCCCATGGGGAAGTACCTGCCCGGAAAGGTGTCGAGCATCGGCGTGTACACGCAACAACCGGCGAAATGCACCTACAACAACGGCACAGCCCAGGTCGCGTTCACCGACGCCAGCCAGCCAGTGCCGCTCAACAGCGGACAGTACTACAGGCACTACGCGACGCCGCAGGACCAGGCGAACGGCTACCATGACTATCCCGTGACCTGCACCTTCAAAGACGGAACGACGCTCCAGGGCAGCGGGGCGGACACCATCCGCTACGCCATCGACTCCACGCCGCCCGTCGCGTGGGTGCAGTACAACCAGAGCGGGCAGAACATCACGCTGCTCTCCGGGACGCTCCCCGCGCCGAACGGCGGGCGCACCGTCGACATCCTCTGCAAGGACGCGCTGATCACCGGCTATGGCGGGAACTGGGAGAGCGGTTGCAAGTACCTCCTGCTCTCCGAACAGGGAGGAGCGTTCACGCAGCACGCGAGCCTGACAGGATACCAGGTCAAGCCAGGGGACCACTTCGCGTACCGCGGCGTGGATGCGCTGGGCAACGCGGGACCCGTGCAGACCGTGGACGTGACGAGCTCGGACATCAGCGGCCCCGAACGGCCGACGCTCCAGGTGGTGCCGCAATGAGACTCTTCATGTATATCGCGGCGGTGCTCGTGCTCGCGTCGCTGGCGCTCGCCGCGCCGGCGGGCAACGTGAACCTCACAGCGACCTACCAAGAACCCGTACAGACACCGACCGCGCAGCTCTGGCCAGGGGTCACGAGCGGCTACCTGTCCTTCAACACGAAGCAGGACGCGAGCCTGCAGGTCACGCGCGGGGCGCTCGGCCTCTCCAGCGGGACGTACTGGTACCTGCTCGACGCGGCCGATGCGAACCAGAACCGCGCGGCCTACACCTTCCAGGTCCGCACGAAAGGACCATTCGCCATCACGCCCCTCGCGCCATCGACAGGCGGGATGTCCACGACGACGCGGTTCGAGATCGGCGTGCGGACGAGCGCGACCGCGACATGCGACTGGACATACACCACGCCAATCGGTGACGGACCGCGGAACGCGATGCAGAGCTCGGACGGACTGACGCACTTCAGCACGAACTTCTCGGACAACCGCTTCATCGCGGGCGAGAGCGTCCCCGTCCGCGTGTCATGCCGCTCCACGCAGGGACAGAACGCGAGCATCATCCTGCCCGTGGGATGGGGGACCCCGACAGAACCGCAGCTCTCGCTCAGCATCACCCCCACACCAGTCGCCGCACCTGGAGACACGGTCACGGCGACCATCACCGGGAACGCCATGACGAACTGCACGCTCAACGGCGCCACGCTCAGCGCGCCGAGAAAGAGCAACCTCGGATTGAAGCATGTCTTCTCCGGGCTGCCCGCGGGAGGACAAGGGACAGCATACACCGCAGACTGCACGGACGCCTACGGCAACGACCTGCCACAGCTCGAAGGAGTGGTGACGCACAACTACGCGACCGGATCGCTCCAGGTCGTGCTCACGCAGCCGCCGGATGGTATCACAAGGAGCCTTGCGCCCGTCATCGGCGTTTCGACGAACATGCCAGCGACATGCCAGCAGAACTTCGGGACGCCGAACGCGCTCGGACCGTTGGCAGGAGAGCGAGAGCACCAGCGCGCGGTCACCCTCACCGAAGGCAGCCACTCAGGAAGCTTCTCGTGCACGACGACCGACGGCGTGAAAGGCGTGCTCACCACGACGATCACAACGGACACCACCCCGCCGGACGTGAAGATCGCGCAGCCCCCGGAGGTCTGCGGCAAGGATGTGCTCGTGGACGTGCATGGTACCGACGCGAGCGGTGTTTCCGGCGTCATCATCAGCGCGAACGGACAGGAGGTCTATCGCGGCTGGCCGTCAGGAGACGCCCACCTGTTCCGACAGGCGGACCTCGGCGTGAAGGCCGGCGACGCGGTCACCGTGCAGGGCGTGGACGAGGCGGGGAACATCGGCGGAAAGAACAGCGTCGCCGCCGTGCAGAGCACGAACCAGAACTGCGACGTGCAAGGCATCACGCAACAGCTCCAACTGGTGAACCCGCAGGACGGGAACGCCCAAGGGACTGACTGGACGCTCGCCGTCCAGAGCGAAGTGCCGAGCACGTGCTCGTGGCGCGTGCTTCCCAAATCGACATTCACGGACTTCAGCAGCGTGAGCCCGGACAAGACCCTCTTCACAGAGAGTGGCTTTCCAAGCACGGCCGGCATCGTGCAGGGGAGCTCCAGCACCGTCGAGGTGAAGTGCACCGACGCCGCCGGGCAGGACACTATCCAGCAGTTCCCTATCGCTTGGAACCTCTCTAAACCGACCATCACCGCAAAGGCCTCGCCGAACCCCGTCAAGAGCATCGACACGCAGATGAGCACCGTGTCGGTGACGTCCGACCAGCAGGTGCGGTGCGACTACGACGAGGGACCGTTCACAGACTATAATACGACGCACGCGTTCCCCGTGGCGATGCCCTACGGGACGGGCAGCCGCGTCGTGAACGTCTCGTGCATCAATCGCAACGGCAAGGAATCGAACCGGAGCGTGACGATCACCGAGGACTATCCGAGCGCATTGAGCATCGTCGTCACGACCCCGCGCTTCATCGGCACGCCGCAAGTGCCGTTGACCGTGCGAACGAGCATGCTCGCCGACTGCACCGCGACAGGAGCGGGCAAGACGGCGAAACTGTCTACGCTCGATGGCGTGTCGCATACCGGGACGCTTCAGCTCCCCGACGGGACCACGAACGTCACGTACACGTGTACCGAACGAGACAAGAGCGCGCACCAGACAAGCGTGCAGCAGCCCGTGACGGTGGATACGACCGGACCCTCTGTCGTATTGAAGATGCCGGCGTACACCTGCGGATTCAACCAGTTGCTCGTGGCGGGAACCGTGACGGATAATAGCGGTGTTTCGAGCGTGAACATCTCGTTGTTGGGGAAGACGTACACGACAACGTCACTGCCGTACACCATCAAGAACCTCAATCTCACGGAGAACAAGACCTACACCGTCTCGGTGACCGCGACAGACAAGGCGGGCAATACCGCACCGGCGAGCACCGCGCAGGTCATGGGCAAGAACGCGTCGGACGGCGCGTGCGACACCACGCCACCCGTCGTGCGGTTGAACCAGAAGGCCGGCAACGACGGGGTGCGGGTCTGGCTGAACTGCACGGACAACGTCGCGTGCGCCGACGCCTACGCGATGGGGGTCGGAGCGCCCGACGGCGCATGCACGCTCACTGACGAGAAGTTCTCCGAGAACTATTCCGTGCTGCTCACGAACACGAGCAAGGTCTGTTGGCACGTCGAGGATGTGAACGGACAGGTCACCGAAGGGCACAAGGTCGTCGATGTGCAGCAGTATCCCGCGACGTGCACCGACGGCATCAAGGACGCGAACGAGACGGGTCTCGACTGCGGCGGGCCGTGCGCTCCATGCGATTCAGGCAACCTCACCTGCAAGACCTCCGCTGACTGCGGCGTCGGCGGCATCTGCAGCTCAGGCACGTGCTACCAAGCGCAGGTCACGTCATGCACGGCGGATGCGGACTGTGGAGCGGGATCGACGTGCGTGCAAGGGGAGTGCCGAGTGCCCGTGACAGGAAAACCGCCGGTCTGCACCTTCCCGAGCGACTGCAGCGCCAACGCGACGTGCGGGCAGAACGACACCTGCTACGTGCAGGGAGCGTCGAGCTGCTCGACCAGCAGTGATTGCGGCGCCGGAGAGTACTGTGTCTTCAGCCAGTGCAGCACCGTGACGCCGCCGATATCCGGCTGCACGAACGACAGCGCGTGCCCGCAAGGAGCGATCTGCAGCCAAGGCACGTGCTGGGCGCCCCATGTCACGAGCTGCGCCGCGGCCACCGACTGCGCCGCGGGAGGGGCATGTATGCAAGGGGCGTGCTACGCGGCATCACAAGCCAGCGATACCTGCGTCACAGGGACGGATTGCGTCTCCGGCGTCTGCGACAGCACGACGAACACCTGCACGCAGAGCGGCTGCAACAACGGCATCAAGGACGGGCAGGAGACCGCGGTGGACTGCGGCGGACCGTCGTGCGGCGCGTGCGGCGCGGGCAAGTCCTGCCTGGTGAACAGCGATTGCCAGAGCGCGAACTGCGTGCAGGGCGTCTGCCAAGCGCCGACCTGCACGGACGGCATCAAGAACCAGGACGAGACGGATATCGACTGCGGCGGAACAGTGTGCCAGCCGTGCAGCGAGGGATCGGCATGCCTGCAGAACAGCGACTGCGCGACGGACATCTGCAGCGGGACGACCTGCACGAACCAGACGCTCCAAGTGGACAACCCGTCGCAGCTCGGCAACGGATCGTCGTACAACTACCAGACGTCGCCCACATCAGGGCTCTCGTGGTTCGCCATCGTGCTCATCGTGATCGGCGTGCTGCTCATGGGAAGCGGCGGCGGGTACATCTACTACGAACGCAACAGGGTGCACGCCCCGAGACGGACGACGGGACCGCCGGTGACCGGAGGCCGCAGCACAGGCGGGCAATCGAGCACGCTCACCCCCATCACGCCCAAAGAGGACTACGCGACGAGCAAGCTGCGCGAAGAGGCGCGCAAGCGTCGCCGATCCACGCGCGTCGCCGGACGCAAGGACCTGCTCAGCGCCTTCGACGAGGAGAAGGCAGAATCACAGGCGAAGACCGTGAAGAAGCCATCGAAGCCCGCGGTGAAGACCGCTCCGGAGAAGCCCGTCAAGAAAGCGGCGATCAAGGACCACACCGCTCCGGAGAAGCCCGTCGTGAAGCGCAAGGAGACGCCCAAAGAAGTCTTCGAGCGGCTCGACAGCCTCGGACGGGACGTGCTGAAGAAGCGGTTCTCCGTGGCGAAGACCCCGGCTGCCATCCGGGACCTGGCGCGATCTCTCATGACGGAGGGCAGGGCGAAGCCGCACGCCGTGGACGCCGCGCTCGCCGACATGCACGCGAGCGGCCTGATGAGCGAGAAGGATCTCAACAAGCTGCGCGAGGACCTCGAGCTCTGAGGAAACATTTCTTAAGGAAGGCGTGCAGAATAAGCGCATGGGTCGTTCGCGCGCCGGACAATTGCTTGGTCAGATCGTGATCTTCGTAATCGGGTTGGTCGTGGTCGCTGCGGTACTGGCATACGGCTACATCGTATGGAACGATATCCTCGCGAAGCGTTGCGTGGTCGTCGGTGCGCAGTTCGGTACCGATCTCGCTCAGGCCATCGATACGAATCGTCAGTGGGGGACCTCGCATCCGGTGACCTTGTCCGCGCCGTGCCAGAGCGTGGATGTGTGCTTCATCGACCTACCCTTCATCGACAGCTGGGCTACCGCCGGGACGCAGAGCGGAACTGCATTCCAGCCCTTCAGTTTCATCGGTGCAGGCGCTGTGCAGCCGACCTCTGCGCAGAGGTCCGTGATGGAGTCGAGTGTGCGGTCTGGAGACCTGACGAACGTCTTCACAATCCAGCAGGACGGCACCGTGCTGCCCGTGCAGAAATTCAACAGCAATCCAGCCACGATCGCCGTCCGTAATCAGAACGATTCTGGAAGGGCTGTGTGCTACCCTGCTGTCGGTGGGCAGTTCACCGTGCGTATGGAAGGGAGGGGAGGGCTCGTCCAGGTCGGGACGCAGTGAGAAGGACGGAGAACAGGAGGAACATTATTTAAAGGGCCTTCGCGGGTCAGAAGACAGGTGAGTCGCATGCGCAAGGGGCAACTGCTCGGTCATATCGTCGTGTTCGTCATCGGACTGATCGTGGTCGCCGCAGTGCTCTACTTCGGTTATAGCGTCCTGCAGAACATGGGCGTCAAGCGCTGCGAGGTCGTGCGCGTGCAGTTCGGGACCGATCTCGCGCAGGCCATCGATACGAACCGCGAGTGGGGGACGTCGCATCCGGTGACGCTGTCCGCTCCGTGCCAGAGCGTCGATATATGCTTCATCGACCGGCCGCTCATCGACGATTGGGCGGCGAACGGCCACAAAGGGGGCTCGGGATTCACGCCGTTCAGCTTCGTCAGCGAAAAAGCAGTGCAGCCGACGGCGCCGCAGAGGAGCCTGATGGAGACGAGCGTGCAGTCGTTCGACCCGACGAACGTGTTCACCATCCAGCAGGACGGCACCGTGCTGCCCGTGGAGAAGTTCAGCGACGTGTCAGCCGCCGTGACCGTGCATAATCCGAGCGATCCAGGGAAGGCGGTCTGCTATGCTGCCGTTGGAGGGCAGTTCACCGTGCGCATGGAAGGGCAGGGAGGTCTCGTGCAGGTGGGGACACAATGAGCAGGAAAGGCATCGGCACATTGTTCGTGTGGATATTCATCGTCATCGTGGGCGGGCTAATACTGCTCATGTTCTTCCTCGTCGCGCAAGGCCAAGTGCAGGCGGGCAAGTCCAATCTCGATTTCGAGGCGCTCCAGCAAGTGACGACGATCATCGCGACGCAACAGACGAGCCCCGACACCTATGCGCAAGTGCCTATCCCGAACGACAAGATCACCTTGCAGTGCGAGCTCATACCGCCGAAGACGATCCTCTCGCAGATCAATATCGGCGGGCAAGGCCAGGACATGACGCATCTGCTGGTCGCAGGGCGCAATATCACCACCGGGCAGCTGGTATTGTTCAACAAGGAGTTATGGTTGCCGTTCAGCGTGGGAAACGTCCTGTTCCTGACCGATGACAAGGAGATGCTCGTATTGCAGGACGCGGCGAACGTGCACGACGCGAGCCAGGCGCTCATCGCCTTCAACGAAAGCATCCCGTCGGCCGTGGACCGGCGCGTGGATCCGACAGGTTCGGCCATACCGAACGCCGCGGACTACCAGAACACGCGCGTCGTCTTGTTCGACCCGCCGCAGGACGTGAAGACGCTCTCGCAGTTCGACGTGCTCGACGGCGCGAAAGCGCAGCTCATGGTCGTGCGGCCGAGCACCACGGACTGGCGGCAAGCAGGAACCATCACCTTCTACAAGCCCGACCCGACACCCCCTCCGGGCACGCCCGACGCGGTCCTCCCCGTGAACCCGCCCATCCCGTACGTGGGAGAGACGATGCTGCTCGCGTTCATCTGGCAAGGCGACAGGGACAGCGCCTCATGCCTGCAAGCCAAGATCGCCGATCGCATCTCATTGGAATCCACGCTGCAGATGGAGCGCTACGGCATTCTCTACCAGCAGGCCAAGAACGTGCAGGACACGGCGTGCTACGGCGCGTACACGACCGGTGCGCTCAAGAACCTACGTGACGTGGGTGGCGACACCTCGAAATGGGCGGGAGCGAACGGCATAGCGGACGCCGTCAATCTTGTTGCTGCGCAGAACCAGAACGTCCTGCGCGGCGGAGGGAGCTGTGCGACGATCTACTAAGGGGCAGATGCAGGTCCTCGAGACATCGGCGGTCATCCTCGTCTTCGTCGTGCTCGTGATATTCGCCCTCGCGTGGTTCGCCAAGGCGAACCAGAGCTCATCGAGCTCGCAGCTCGACCAGAGCACAAGACTGGCGTTGCTGGCTACTGCGAAAGAAGTCATGAACATGCCCGAGCTGCGTTGCAGCATCGCCGGAAAGACGGACAGCACGTGCGTCGATTTGGACCGCGTGAAAGCGTTCCAACGATTGATCGCCAACGACCCCACGTTCGCCGCGCAGTACCAGGACCGTTTCGCCGGATACAACGTGTACCTACAACTCATCTACCCGCACAGCGAGGCGGTGAGCGGCGGGGCGACGAGCGTGACCGTCATGTCGTTCGGGCAGAGCACCCAGACCACGCGACGGGTGGCCATACCGGTCATCGCGTACGACCCAGTCACAGGAAAGCACATCTTCAGCATGCTCGTGCTCGAGCAGCACACCGGAGGAACCGCATGAGCAAGGGGCAGTTCGAGATCATGGGCCTCGCGATCGTGGTGGTCATCATCAGCGTGGGCATCTTCTTCATGCTCTCCGTCTCGCTGCGTCCCCCCTCGGATCCCGTCTCGCAGGGCATCCACCAACAGTTCGCGCAGAACGTGGTGGACGCATTGCTCAAGACAGACCTCGATGGCTGCCCGTACACCGTGCAGGACGCGATCGTCTGGAAAGCGACAGACTCCTACCCGTCCGTGCCGGGGAATCCGCGCTGCGCGACGCCCGCCGGCCTGGACGACATCATGGGCAACCTCACGCAGGCGATCACCATGTACAGCGGGATGACCTATCATATCGAGATCCGTTATCCCGCGTGCACCAGCGTGGACAGCAGCCAATGCACCGTCATCTATGAGAAGGACAACGGCTGCAACCCCCTCACGCAGCAGGCGGGACGCCCGGGGATACAGCCCATACCCACCTGGCCGAAGCCTGGACAGGCCCAGCTCGTGGTCTGGTTGTGCGAACCGCAGTAGGTTTAAATACGCCTTTCGGGAGTGGGAACGCATGGACGAGATCGAGACCCGGACGCTCGTGAGCATCGTCTTCGTCATCATCATGATCGTCATCGTCATGGCGGTCCTGTTCGGGAAGCTCAAGGGGTTGCTCGGATGAGACGCGGCCTCGAGCAGGCGACGGCGGTCGCGCTCGTCTTGTTCCTCGTCTTCGCCATCCTCCTCCTCGGCCTCGGGGCGGAGATCTGGAGCGGGCTGCGGAACGGGCTGGACATCCAATGCGCCCTCAGCTCGAGCCTGCGAAGCCTCGGCGGCAAGATCTCCATGCAGAACGCTTTCTCGCTGTCGTGCCCGCGACGCTTCCTCGACGTCGGCAAGGACACCGTCAAGCTCTCGTACTTCGAGTGGGGGAAGGTCAAGGCCGGAGGGACGTACGCCTACCTCTTCACCGCGAAGGACACGAAAGGGGATATCCACCTGCAGTCGAAGACGGCGCTCGACTCCAAGAGCTTCGCTACGGACTTCTCGCGCCTGGCGAGCTACGAGATGCAGCAGTGCTGGAAGGGATTCGGGAGCGGGAAATACGACGTGACCGGGAGCACGTCGATCTTCTCCGGAAACGCGTGCGTCATCTGCTCGGAGATCTACCTCGACAAGACCAGCGGAGCGCCCACGACGACCGTGAACCTCCTAAACGACCTCAACACGATGCACGTGCCGTTCGCGGATTCGGCAGGGACGATGGGCGCGCAGACCTACATGCAATACCTCTACGACCCATCGAACCCGTCCGACCCGACCACATGCCTGTCCAAGGACGATATCGACAAGCAGATGGGCGCGATACCGATCGCCTCCGGAAAGGACTACGCCGTCGTCTTGTACCGCAACGGAGGAAAACTGCAGAGCGCGGTAGGCGCGCCCGGCAAGCTCGTCGGTGCCGGCAATCCCTATTGCCAGGCGGTGGCGACCATCCCGATAGAACAAGTCTTCCAGGACTGCGACGCGGTCCTCAACTGATACCATGGCAGAACATCTCAACGCATTGGTCGTCGTCGTGCTCGCGGCGATACTTCTCCTGCTGCTGCTCGGCGTGTCGGGCATCATCGGCGGCATCGCGAAGTCGAGCGGCGACACGTCGTGCCCGACGAGCGTGGCCGAACGCGTGCAGGCGCTCTTCGTCACGGACAACGCCGAGCCGCTGCTCACCGGCTGCGACACGCGTACCGCGACGTTCACCAAGGACACGTCGGACGCGGCGATCGCGAGCCGTATCGCGACGGACTACAGCTGGTGCGCGAACAGCTTCAAGCCGGCGTGGACGCATCCGATCACGCGCAAGTCGAGCGTGTACTGCCACGTCTGCGCCTACTACACCTATTCCGGGTCGCCGCGTGCGGTGCCAGGAGTGCTGACAGCGCTCCTGGACAACGGTATCGCATCCGACGGAATCAATATCACCGGTGTATCATCGCCAGATATCCTGAAGAAGCAGCCGATGCTGCTCGAGAAGAACCTGAGCATCGTCTTCTACCAAGAACGGCAGGACTCGTCGGTCCTCGGCCAATACTACAAGAAATGGCAGGGCGGCGCTGCCGGAGGGCTCCTCGGCTACGGAGGCGTGGAGCTCGTGGCAGTCGTCCTCCCCGCAATAGGGTCCTTGCCGGTCACCGCCACCGTGGCGGCGGTCGGCGCGGCGGGCGGCTACCTGTTCGGCGGCTACCTGTTCGACGGGAACACCGTTCACAGCGACATCATTATAAGGCCTCTCGACAGTGACATGGTCAATGGCCTCGGCTGCACCACGACGGATGTCCGGCAACCGTAGGGGGATGGAGACGAGCACGCTCGTGCGGCTCATCATCCTCACCGTGTTCCTGCTCCTCGTGCTCGGGGCGATGATCGTCATCTGGAAGAACGCGCACGGCGCGTTCTCCGGGTCCAATAGCCTGTGCGCGAAGACGGGCGGGCTATTCGGGGGCTGCACATGAGGCGCGGCTCGATCGCTTTCGAGAAGCTCGTGAAATGGGTTCTCGGTGGATTGCTCGCAGTGGTCATCCTGTATTTCCTGATCAACCAGTTCAGCCCCAACAAGCAGGGAGTCGTGCATCAGCTCATCGCGCTCCTGGGCCAGGCCAAGAGCCCCTAGCGAAGCGTTTAAATAGTCTCCTCTCCGGGAGCACTCCATGGAACGCCGCGCCCAGGGCATCTCGCTCAATGTCATCATCATCGCCGCGATATCGCTCGTGGTGCTCGTTATCCTCGTCGCCCTCGTCTTCAATTGGGGCGGGAACTTCAAGAACGGAACGACCAGTTGCGAAGCGCTCGGTACCAAGGGCGTGGATTATCAGTGCGTCAGCCCGAATATCGGTGAGCAGTGCCCGACCGGCTGGAAACCATTCGCTGGGCGCACGTGTGCCCAATCGACACCGGACAATCCAAAGACGTGCTGCATCCCGGTATGAGACGCGCGCAAGGACTCAGTCTGAATGTTGTCATCATCGCGGCGATAGCGCTGCTCGTCCTCGTGATACTCGCTGTCATCCTGTCGCGGAGCGGAGCGATATTCAGCAAACAGACCACCAACGGCTGTGTGGCGAACGGTGGAGAATGCGCAGCGCCGACGAGCCAGATCGCCACCGACCCCGCGAACTACGTCGCGCATCCAGAATTCACCTGCCCGACCGGACAGACCTGCTACGTGTACCAATATGGATAAGGGACAGAACCTGTCGGTGAGCACGCTCGTTCTTGTCGCACTCGGCGTGCTTATCCTCGTCCTCGCCGCGCTGGCCATCAACAAGTACTGGGGCGGGTTCTCGAGCACCGCACAGGACTGCCATAACCAAGGCGGTACCTGCACGCCGTCAGCGCAGTGCGCCAACAGCCAGGTGGATCAGCTCGCCACATGCCCGACGAAGGGAGACGTCTGTTGCGTCGGCACAAGCCCTTAAATAGCAGGAATCCGGAGAGCGCAGCATGAACTGGATCGTGGCGGCGGTCATCGCCCTCCTTCTCATCATCATCGGATTCGCGGTCATCCATCAGATACAGAAGGGGGCGAACGCGTTGCCGAACGCGGCCAGCGGCGTGCAGTGCCGGGTCACGGGCGGGACGTGCGCGACGAGCTGCACGGGCAGCGCGACGGTCGTCGCTGCGGACTGCGCTGGAGGGACGCAATGCTGCGTGGCCGGTTGAATGGACGTAAGGGACAGGACATCATGGGAGGGCGCATCATCCTCACGCTCCTGCTCACGATAGCCACCATCGGTCTCGGGGTCGTCGTCATCGGCATACCGCTCTATCATTCGGTCTTCGGCACGGACACCATCGGCGTGCAACAGCTCGCGCAGCGCGCGGACTTCCTCGTCCACGGCGGGACGGCGGCGGCATTCGACGCGACCAAACAGGGGACGACGTACGCACGCACAGAATACCTGTTCAGCCCGAACAAGGACGTGCTCTTGGTGGGCTTCGGGACGGGACAGAAGACCGTCGACGGCACGAGCAACGCCTTGTACGATCCGTCGCTGGTGCCGTACGGGATCATCCAACGTCCCGATTCGTGCGGCAAGCAGGCGTGCGTATGCCAGCTCACCTACAAGACGCATTCGCGGACGACCACGCGGAGCGGCTCGGGAGCGGGCAGCACCATCGAGGTGACAGGAACCTCGTGCTATCCTATCAAGGCGGATACGTTGGGCATCCTGCGGCTCGACAGCACGACGGCCGCGACCGCGGACCAGCACCTCGAGCACATGATCATCCCCGTGTCGAAGGGGGACACGCAGTTGCTGGACATCGAGTACGACCCGAAACGCACGCCGCCGACGCTGCTCATCACGCCGCTTCCCGCCAAGGGAGGGAACTTCTGCTGGGCCTGCCCCAAGCAGCCCTGAAGGCCACATTTAAATACGCATTTCGGGAGAGCGCGGCATGCGAAGAGGGGAGGTCTCCTGGCTCACCAACGTCCTCATGCAGGTCGTTCTCGCCACAGCGATCGTCGCGCTCTTCTGGTTCCCCTACCAGCAGGACGCCTTCAACGGGAAGCTCTACCAGGAGAAAGCCTACACGACGGACAACGCATTGCTCTTGAGCACGCTCCACGCCATCCCATCGGGGACGATGCGCGTGACCTACCTGCTCGACGACCCGTC
This sequence comes from Candidatus Woesearchaeota archaeon, assembly GCA_046704725.1. Classification (GTDB taxonomy): domain Archaea; phylum Nanobdellota; class Nanobdellia; order Woesearchaeales; family SKIA01; genus SKIA01. Next base: position 42,101 of record JBJKRI010000005.1, read on the forward strand.
ATACACGATCTGGCTCAGTCAAGGGACTGTGTTATTCACGCGCGGCGCCAGTGGGAGCAGCCCCACCAAAGGGATATTCGCGAAGGACCAGGACGTGCGCATCTCCCCGTACACGTTCAGCCCGCAATACTTCCAGTATATCAAGACGCCGTCCGATCTCTCCGTACAGGTCGTCGCCCAGGCGGACCAGTGCGCGATGCCCGCGCAACCCGTGGACTGGAACGGCAAGACCGTCGCGTGGACGGGAGACGCCGAAGCCGCGCGCATCCTCGGCGACGGACTGTTCCGCGTGAGCCCGCAAGTCGTGAAGGCAAGCTCCAGCACTGCACCGGTGACGACGCTCGACTACACGATTGGGAAGCAATCGGGCTACATCATCGTGCACGGCACCGGCATGGCATCCTCGGCTATCGCCTGCCTCGCCGACCAGGAATTCACCGACAGGGGATTGACGCCCGTGACGGTGCGCACGGACCCGACCGTGCAAGGGGTCACGCTCAGCGTCCCGAAGAGCCATGACACGAACACAGTACACGACGCCATGAGCTGCGCGTACAACCGATTCGTCGCGCCGGAGGTGGTCAAGCGTGGATGTCAGTAGCTCGATACAATGGATCATCTACATCATGCTCGCGATCGCCGCCACCGTCGTGATCGTGCTCGCCGTCGGCTGGCTGATACCGAACATGGACAGTCCAGCCATGCGCGCGCAGATCGTCGCCGCGCGCGTCACCTACGGGGGCGGCTACATGCCGGAACCAGGGGTCGTGAACCTCGCCGACTTCAACCAGGCCGTGGCGGACCGGCACCTGCAGTACTCCGACAGCACGCTCTCGCCGTCCATCGGGGTGCGCGTGACCGTCACGGGAGCGAAGGATCCGATATACTACGACAAGAAGGCGTATGGCGTCGACAAGACATTCCTCTCCGAGCACGTCAACGGCATCGTGAACGACACCTGGGAACTGCCGGTCGTCGTGGACGACGGGAGGACGCAGAAGAAAGGAACCCTCCTGGTGGAGGTGCTCTATGCGTCGTAAGGGGCAGGTCGAGAGCCTGGGGACGATTTTCTGGGGGGCGCTCCTGCTCATCATCTGCCTGCTGTTCAGCATACTCTTCTGGGTGGTGAACGGGCATCTGCACGACGCGGCCTTCACCAAGGACCAGCGCGTGGACTGGGAGGCGGGATACCTCACGAGCAGCCTCGCGCGTTCTCTAGTGACTGTGGACGGCAAGACGGAGAGCTTCGCCACATACCTCGACACGCACCAGGGAACGCTGGACCAGAACCTCGTGCAATCGCATCTGGACGCCTTCCGGGCATCCGTGCACATCCCTGAGAGGAAGGTGCTCCTCTTCGTGTCGGTCAAGAAGACCTACATCTCCTCCGTGGACGAAGGTTTCGACTCGTCGACAGAGAGCATCATCGCGTCGCTTGGGACCACGCAAGGAGAGAACACCCTCGCAGCGAACATGTACAACACCCCTGCGCAGTACGGCGACCTGTCCTTCGTGGAGCTGCCCGGAGGGATGGGGATCGGCGCGATAACCTCAGGCACGGACAAGCCAGTCACCGGAGGGCCCGCATGAGACGCGGACAGATCTCCTATTTCCCCGTCGTCCTGACGATCGGCGTGACGATCATCTTCGCGCTCGTCCTGGGGCGCTTGCTCGTGGCGGGGCAATTCGACGGCCACCCCCCAGCCATCGGCGAGAAGCAGGAAGCGGTGCTGCGCGCCTATAGTCGAGCGGATGATATCCGGTTGTACGCTCAGCAGGCCGCGCGGGAGGCCGTGGCTGAGGCGGAGAAGAGCGGTGACTTCGCAACGCCCATCGCCCAGCGGGCGGCGACGCGTTTCACCGCCCTCATGCGGCAATATCCGTTCGCGAGCATCACTCAGATGTTCAACGCCAAGCAGGAAGGCGACAGGATCGTCTTCACCTCCGACCAGGATTTGTCAGTTCCCGTCGGCACCGCAGGTGCGGCGACCACCTCTGCGCCGTCCGGTGCGGGCGTCCTCACGGTCTGGCCGACCGACCATCACGTCATCACGAGCCTTTTCGGCTGGCGCAAGGCGCCGCAGGGAGGGAGCACGTACCACCCGGCAATCGACATCCGCGGAGCGGTGGGAGACCCGGTGTACGCCGTGGCCGATGGGACGGCCATCGCAGAGAAGGCGAAGCACCTGCTCCAGCTCACCTTGCCCGACGGCTGGACGTGCTGGTACCTCCACATCGACCCGACGGCGAACGGACCTGTCACCGCGGGGGAGAAGGTCGCGACCGTCGGGAACATCCCCGGCGTGGAGCACCACGTGGACCTGCGCTGCTTCAACGACGCCCTGCTCGGCCCCACACTCGCTGAGAATCTCTGGCCGAAAGACTACGTGAAGGACGGAGCTGCGACCGGCGACCTGCAATACGCCATCATCTACGACAAGCACGCCTTCGTGGACCCGTACTGCCTGTTTACGCCAGCGCTCCAGCAAGAGGCACTGCAGAGCGACCTGAAGGACCCGACGCTCGTGGCCGATACGACCGGCTTCACCAAACGGCCGGGCGGGGATGTCGCGACCAAGCTGCAGGACACCTGTCAAGCGTACGCGGCGCAGCACCTGCTGGCCGCCGCGCAGACGACGAGCGCTTCGACGTCGAGCCCTCCCGTGTCGAACACCGTGCTGCAGAAGACGCTCTCCAACCTCAAAGACCAACAGGAGCAGGGAAAGAGTCTGTACCAGTGGGTGCAGGATACCGCGAAGAGCGCAGGGGTCGACCCGAACCTTGTCATCGCGGTCATCGCGCAAGAGAGCCAGGGGGTGATCGACGCGCAAAGTAGGACCGGCGTGCAAGGAGTCATGCAGGTCACCTGTACCACCTTCCAGGACACGTTGCACGTATCGACCTGCGACAAGCGCGCCGATCCCGTGCTCAGCATACAGGCGGGGACGTACTATCTCGCGGGCCTGTGGAAGAAGTACGACGGCTACACGCAGCAAGCGGCATTCACGGCCGCGAACTACAACGGCGGCGGGATGGTGCTGGTCGCCGTCAAGCGCGCAGGAAGCGACCCGTCCTATGACGCCGCGATGGCGCGGTTCACCCCGCAGCTCCTCAGCGCAGCCCCCGGATACGCCGGCTGGACCCCGCAGCAGCTCGCCGCGAAAGTGAAGGAGACGACGGACTACGGGAGAAAGGTGTCCGGGTACTACGGCATGCTCGGCGGAGCGGTGGCTCCCGGCGGAACGAGCCGCACCGATATCGGGACGTACACCTTCGCGCTCATGGTGAGCGCCCCGATTGACAAGAGCTACACCGACGTGCTCGACCTGCGAAGCACGCTCTCGAGCTGCGGGACCACCGGTTGCGTGACCCAAGCGTTGCAGCGCAGCGGCGCGACAGCGTGCTCCGACTACGCGTCAGAACTGCAACGCACCATCACCGAATGTCAGCAGGACCAGGACCAGCACGTCTGTGGCTGCCCGATACCCCTGCCGCCGCTGGGCGTCGACGCGAAAGTCACACCCGAATCGATACTCATCGGAAAGACCACGACGCCAGTGCAATGGATCGTGCCGCCGGGGGACGCCGTCATCCACGTGACCTTCTCCTTGCCGGATACAAACGACCCGCTGCACCCGATCACAGGGGACACGCTCACGCTCTCGGGAACGACGGTCAGGCTCACGGACAGCGCAAACACCATCCTGGGCGGCGCTTCCGGGACGCTCGGCACACAGGGCATTATCTACGCGACGAGGCAGCCCGACGGACAGACGCTGCGACTGACGAACACGACGGTCGGAGCGTGCTTCGCCGGCTATGCGAAAGCCTATTGCCTGGACGGTACGCGCTTCTGGGTGACACAGCAGGTGCCGTGAACGGAAATACCGGGCATAACCTATTTATAGGGCGCTTCCGCCCCTTCTAGACATGCTGAACATGCCCGTGGGGGACGTCAAGAAGAAGATCCAGGAGCAGGCGGGCCTCACGCAGGAGCAGATCGAGGAGCGCATCCAAGAAAAGATGCGACAGCTCGCCGGGCTCATCAGCGAGGAGGGCGCCTGCCACATCATCGCGAACGAACTGAACGTGCAGCTCGTGCCGGCGCCAAAGGACCGGACGGTCAAGGACCTGCTCCCAGGCATGCGAGATGTCCAGCAGGACCTGCGCGTCATCCAGGTGTACGAATTGCGGACCTTCAAGAGCAAGTTCAGCGACGGCGAGGGAAAGGTCGCGTCCTTCCTGGGAGGCGACCCGACCGGCGTCATCCGGGTCACGTGCTGGGGAGACCTCGCGGACAAGGCCGCGTCGCTCAAGCCGCAGCAGGTCGTGCGCGTCAAGAACGGGTACGTGAAGGACAACAACGGCCGCGCGGAGCTCCATCTCAACGACAAGAGCACGCTCGAGGCCGACCCGAAAGGAGTGACCGTCGAGACGGCGGGCCGGCGGGAGAACGCCGAGTACGCGCGGCGACGCGTGAACGAGCTCTCGCAAGGGGATTTCCGTGTCGAACTGCTCGGGACGGTCGTGCAGGTCTACGACCCGCGTTTTTTCACGCGAAAGGACGGCACGGACGGCGCTGTGGTGAACGTCCTGCTCGACGACGGCACGGGGAACGTGCGCATCGGCTGCTTCGACGCGCAAGCGGCGACCGCGCTCGGCCTGGAGCTCGAGAAGCTCTTGGAGCGGAAGGAAGGCTCGTTCGACGAGGAGAAGACCGCATTATTGGGCAATATCGTGAAGGTGCGCGGGCGCGCCAAGCTCAATACCGTGTACAACAGCATCGAACTCACTGCGGACAGCCTCGAGACCGCGCCGGACGCTGCCGAAGAGCTCGAGCGGCTCGGCGTGCAGGACGCGCCGAAAGAGCGGGACTCGGAGCCCGAGGACATTGTGACGGTCGAGGAGGACGTCGAGGTGGAAGAGGACGCCGTCTCGCTGGACGACCTCGAGGATATCGACCTGGACGACCTCGACACGCCATAGCTCGGCGCTAGCGTATCCACAAGTCTTGCGGCGGAATCCTTCCAAGGACCAGGAGGTAATAATCCTTGTCCTGGAGCGCGTGCATTATAGTGTCTTCTCCTTCAGTGCGACAAGCTTCCCTGAAGCTATCGAAGGTGCCGAAAGGGCTTTTCAGGCGCTTGTGGAATTTGGACCGCTGGATCAGTTCGGCCTGGGCGAGAGCTGGTGCGTCACCGTTGACACTGCATATCCGTAAGGGATACGATCCGCGCTTGAGCGCCCAGGCAAGCGCGCTCTTCACCTCGTTCATCGAATAGCCTTCTGGGAGAGTAGGCCTGTGTTCGAGGATGTCGCGTGCCAAGTGTGCGATATTCGATGGCAATGCGCCCCCGCGATCCTTCAGGACGCCCATGTAGTACGACAGCTGCACAGGGTCGGGCGTGAAGCTCACACCTTGGCGTTCAAGATCTTGCAGTGTCACTCTAGCAGCGACCTGAGCGGATACAGGCTTGCCGCCCCATCGCAGGGTGAATGCGAAGCCTCGTCGCTCCAATGCGGAGATCAGTTCGAGGAATCGCACAATCCTTGGGACCCAGTCGTGATAGGGGTTCTTGGACGGGTCGAGACCGTGGCGCTTCATGTCTGCAGTGTATTCGTCGCTGTACGCCCTGTGCAGCAATACAGGCGCGACGAGCTGCTGGTACGCTCTTTGTAGGTCTTCGTCATCCATCTCCCTAGCCTGTTGCGCGAAGGGCACCATTTATATATTGCCTTTTCCAGGAAGAGGGCGTGGCAGAGCACGTATTCCTCGCGGTCATCCTCATCGCTATCGTCGCGGTCGTGGCGCTCGCGATCGCCGACACCTCGAACAGCGCGGGACAGGCCTACCAGGGGAACGTCGCCACGCAGCACTGCACGCCCACGCGCATGTGCGCGGGAAGCAAGCTCGAGATCATCAAGAGCGACTGCTCGGTGGAGGAGGCCTACTGCCAGAGCGGCTGCGACTCGGCGCGCGGCGTCTGCATGTGAGCGGTGGTCCTCGAACACCTCTTCCCGGAAGACTGGCTCGAGAGGAAACCGAGATACGCGTTCATCCTTGGGGTTGTCTATAGCATCGTCGGCATCCTGGTCGCGCGGCTCTTGTTCCCCAGCGACCCCGCACTGGTCGCGGTGGCCTTCATCAGCATCCTGCTGCTCCCTGAACTGCGCAAGATATTCGCCATCGAGGAGCGCCAGGAGCGTCATGACAAGCGCGTGAGCCTCAAACGATTGTGGAGGGACGACCACGACGTCATCGCCGTGTACCTCTGCCTGTTCCTGGGCATCTTCATCGTGTACGCTCTCGCGACAGTGTGGCTGCCGTCGTTCTCCGTCAACGCGTTGTTCCGGCAGCAGCTCGCGTACCGCGGAGCGGCGTTGGGCAATGCGGCGGGAACGGGCGTGTTCTGGAGCATCCTCTCCAACAACATCCTCGTATTGCTCGGCGTCTTCTTGTTCGGATTGCTCGCGGGGGATGGAGCTATCTTCCTGATCGCGTGGAACGCCTCGGTGTGGGGCACCTTGTTCGCGGCGAGCGCGCGCAGCGCGAGCAGCGTGCTCGGCGGAGCGCCCATCTGGTTGCTCGGATTGGTATTGCTCATCGTCTTGCCGCACATGCTGCTCGAAGCGACGAGCTACATCATGGCCGCCATCAGCGGCTCGCTCATCAGCAAGGGGGTGGAGAAGGAGACGGGAAAGGTGCAATCGAAGGTGCTCAACTACAATCTCGTCCTGCTCGGACTGTCGCTGGTGGTACTGCTGGTCGGGGTGCTCGTCGAGACCTGGGTGCTCGGGCACGTCACGCTCTACCAGCGCATCATCCAGGCGGGGCTGCACTGATGCGGGGAACGACCCACCTCCTGTTCGGGCTCGTGCTCGCGGCGGTGTTCACGCAGGTCCATAGCTTTGCGAACCCGTTGCTCGCTGTCGTCCTCATCCTGCTCGGGAGCCTGTTGCCCGACCTCGACGAGCGGCACAGCACGCTCGGACGGAAAGTGCCGATCGTGGGCTTCCTCATCAAGCATCGCACCTTCTTCCACAGCCTGCTCTTCCTGGTGGCAGTGACCATCCTCTTGTGGGCGGTCGTGCCGGCGTGGTACGTCATCGCTTTCGCCGCAGCGGTGCTCGGGCACCTGTTCTTGGACGCGCTCACACCGCAAGGGGTGCGGCCGTTCTGGCCGTCGAAGCTGCGCGTGCGCGGTTTCGTCAGAACGGGAGGGGTGCTCGAGAAGCTCGTCGCCGCGGCCGCCGTGGTGGCGTTCGTCTGGCTGCTCTTGCGCTAGCGCCACTCCTTGTTGAGCTGGAGGCGGTTCGTGCGGTTATGCGGGGTCTTCTCGACCACGCCCTTGAGTTCGAGGTTGCGCACGACCTTGCTCATCTTGGACTTGGTATAGCCCGTGCGCGCGATGAGATCCTTCTGGAGGTCGACTCCCTCGCGGAGCAGCCCGAGGACCTCGCTCTCGTTGCTGGAGAGCGTGCGGTGCAATGGTTTCCTCACGGCTCTCTTCTGGCGGCGCTGCAAGACGAGGACGACGCCACCGATGATGATGAGCGCTCCGAGAGCGGATAACAGGATGGCCGGCCAGTCGGTGGACGGCCCTTGGTAAGTGACAGCGAGCTGCAAGGGCGCGGGGCGGTCCCAGGAGAGCATGATGTTCTGCCCGTCCGTCCGCATGGAATCGGGCGGCGGGATGGCTCCGGCGGTGCGCGCGAGGACGAACTCGCGCGGCAGGGTGACCGTCACGTTCACTGTGTCCGAAGCGGGTTGCAGGTCAAGCCGCAAGGCGTGCTGGGAGCCGCTCGTGATGACGAGATTGTCGAAGATGAGGCTGAAGGCGACGGTGTTCTTCCCGGCGACGAGAGGATGCTCGAGGACGAGCGTGCCGTTCCGGATGCTGTACGGATCCTTGGAGATGACGCTCAACGGTTCATTGGAGAGATTCCAACGGACCTCGTTGTAGCTCTGGTTCGCGTCGATATGCAGGACGACGTCCTCGCGCACGATATCGTTGGGCGTGAGGGTGATGTGGACGACCGTCTGGGCCGCGCTCGCCAACGGGACGAGCAAAAGCACCAGAAGGAGTGCAGGGACGCGTATCATCGACATTCGGATGCCTCAACGCTATTTATTGTTTGGCCTAGTCGTCATGCCCGCGTCCGTTCGAGGAGCGTCCGTGCGCATGCTGGCTGCCCTGATCGCCTGCTTCCCTCTCCGTCCCGAACAGGGTCCGAAGACCGTTCTGGGAGTTGCCGTTCCCGTTGACCGAGGCATTCACAGACTTCTTGGCGAGGCCGGGGGGAATGTGGTCCTCCTGCTCCGTATTGCGTTGACCGCCCGCGCTGTATGCAGCCGCAGAGTGTTCGGGTGGGGTGTGCTGCACTGTGCGCGATTCGGTCTCCGTATCATTCTGCTCGGTCTGGTTCACGGCGTCGTCCTCCAAGTGCTTCTTGATGAGCGATGCGCCGTGCTCGGTGATGTCCTGCTGCGAGAGCAGGTCGGCATCCTGCGAAGGAGAGAGATTGTACTGTTGGAACAAGAGTTCCTTGGGCGTCGGCGTGTGGAAGCCGAAGAAGCCGAGGATCTTCTGGAAGATGCCCGGCGGCGTCCACTGATAATTGATCATGGCGTTGATGCTCTGGTCGCCGAGCTTGCCCGTCTTGATGAGGCGGTTGAGCACGCCCGGATTGAGCTTGTAGTGCTCGAGGATGTACGCCAGCTGAGCGTCGGTGATGTTTCCCGCTTCGAGCATCTGCGGGAGCTTCTCGAAGCCCGTGGCGAAACGGCTCATGTTCAGCGTCTCGTTGGTCTGGTTGCTCGTGGCGTTGATCGCCACGCTGAACGCGACGGTCTTGTTGACGGTCTGGTTTCCGCTGGTCGCCCATGCGGTGAGCGTGTGGCTGCCGTTGGCGAGGCTGAGCGTCGCCGTGTAGCTGCTGCAGTTCGTGCAGACCGCGGCCGCGCTGCCCGTGTCGATCGCGTAGCTGATGTTCGCGGCAAGATTCGTGCTGATGTCCACCGGGACTGTACCGTTGTACGTGTTGTTGGTCGGTGCGGCGAGCGTGAGGCTCAGGTTTGTCTCGTTCTGCGTCTGGTTCTGCGTGGAGTTCGCTACAAGCACGCTGAATGCGACGGTCTTGTTGACTGTCTGGTTCCCGCTGGTCGCCCATGCGGTGAATGTATGGCTCCCGTTCGTGAGGTTGAGGGATGTGCTGTAGTCGCTGCAGTTCGTGCAGGCGACAGTGGCGTTTGCGCCATCAACAGTGTAGCTGATGTGCGCGTCCCTATCAGTCGTGAGGTTCATGGGCACAGTGCTATTGTACGTGGCGTTCTCCGGCGAGACGATGGTCAGGTTCAGCGGCTCGATAGTAGAGACGGTGAATCCGACGACGACGGTGGTGTTGTTCGTGTCGGAGGACGCGTAGAGGATGTACTGGCCGTCGCCGAGATCGAGCGTGTCGCTGAGCGTGCTGCAGTTGGCGCAGCTCGCGTTCCTGATGGAGATGTTCCCCTCGAAAAGGGTGTAGGAAAGAGCGGTCTCGTTTCCTTGGGCGTGGATCTGCACGGGGACCGTGCCGTTGTAGGTCTCGTTATTGATGGGTTGCGTGACGCTGAGCGCCGACGCGCTCGCCACGGCGATGCCGAGGATGAGCGCGTACGCGATGATGTGCGTGATTCTCATGCCAGGGGTTATGGGGCGCGGATATATAGAACGTTCCTGGAAACGGTTGCGCAACCATGAGTGTATAGTGTAACATACGCTTTTTCTCATAGGTGTTGGCGGACACGAACGCTTTAAATGACGGACGGGTCAACGAGAATCATTCGCGATACGCGGATACCGCATCGGCGACAGCAACCCCCAACATAGCGACTTCTGCCGGTGCCTTTTATCCTTCTCGCATAAGATTTATAGTGTACCTATCCACTCGTGGGGAATTCCATGGTAGAACGAGATGATTGGAAGGAAAGGGACTCTGAGGCTGTGCAGAGGTATCTCTCTGGGGAAGCGCGCGCTTTTACCGAACTGCATGATCGGTATCGGGGACCAATGATCAACTTTGCTTACAGGATCGTCAAGGACAAGGAGCGTGCAGAGGACCTCGTACAGGAGGCATGGATCCGTATGTACCGTCATATGCATCGTTTCGACCAGAGCAGGCGATTCTCTACGTGGGCGTATGCCATCCTCGCGAACCCGGGCAAGAACGAGTTGCGTGATCAGGGCCGGAATCCTATCGATCTCATTAGCACCATTGAGACTCCGGGTTGGAGACCAATGGAATGGTCGAATACGAAGCTTTCCACCGAGCGCACGTACGAGGAGCGTCATCTGGAGGAGGTCGTCGATAAGACGATCAGTCTCCTTCCTGACCATTTCCGTGCAGTATTCTATATGCGGGAACGCCTCGGCATGACCTACGAGGAAATCCAAGAAGTGCTCGATGTCACTATGGGAACTGTGAAGAGTCGTCTGCACCGAGCGCGGGTCAGGTTCTCTGAGCTGTTCAAGGTAAACCATCCAGAGGAATACGCGCACCAGGTCGGTAGAACGTACGCAGAGGCCGCCTGAACCCACTGGACATCCACGGTCCCGTCGCTTATAAACCGCTTTTCGCATAGCAGCTGTGCTTCCATCTGAAACAAGATGCGAACCGCAAGGTCCGGGAAGACCCGGAAGCAAGGAGGCACATATGCAACCCGAGAAGAAGTTCAAGGCCGGCGCCATCACGGCGACCGTCTGGCGCAACGAGACGACAAAGGACGGCGAGACCGTCACCTACCCGACAATCACGTTTGAACGCACCTACAAGGACAAGGAAGGAGCGTGGCAGACGACCAACAGCCTGCGCTCCGGCGACCTGCCCAAAGCGGCGCTCGTCCTCAACAAGGCCTACGAGTACCTCTCACTGGAGGCCGAAGCATAGATAAGCACGGAGGAAAACACATGACACAGACGATGACGATCCAAGAACCCAGCATCAGCGAACTGCCCGGCGTGGGCCCCGCGACAGCGGAGAAGCTCGCCAGCACGGGCTATGACACTGTGATGAGCATCGCCGTGGCCACGCCCGGAGAGCTCACGGACGCCAGCGGCGTCTCCGAAGCGGCAGCGAGGAAGATGATCGGCGCTGCGCGCGACATGCTCGACATGGGATTCATGTCGGGCGACGAGATACTCGCCAAGCGACAGGCCGTCAACAAGATCAGCGTCGGCGCGAAGAGCTTCGATGCGTTGCTCGGAGGCGGCTTCGAGACGGGGAGCATCACCGAATGCTTCGGGGAGTTCGGCTCTGGCAAGACGCAGATCGGCCACATCCTCGCGGTGAGCATCCAGAAGGAATTCCCCGGCTGCTACGCCGTCTACATCGACACCGAGAACACGTTCCGCCCCGAGCGCATCATGGAGCTCGCCGAGGGATTCGGCATCGACCCCGAGGACGCGCTCAAGCACATCAAGGTGGCGAAAGCGTACAACAGTGACCACCAGATGCTCTTGGCGGAGAAGGTCGAGGGCCTCATCAAGGACGGCTTGGACGTCAAGCTCGTCGTCGTGGACTCATTGACATCGCACTTCCGCGCCGAGTTCGTCGGCCGCGGCACCTTGGCCGAGCGACAGCAGAAGCTCAACAAGCACATGCACGTCCTGTCCAAGCTCGCGGACGTGCACAACCTGTGCGTCTTCGTGACGAACCAGGTCATGGCCAAGCCCGACCAGTTCTTCGGCGACCCCACGCACGCGATCGGCGGGCACATCGTGGCTCACGCCTCGACGTTCCGCATCTACCTGCGCAAGGGACGCAAGAACAGCCGCGTCGCGAAGCTCATCGACGCCCCGAACCTGCCCGACGGCGAATGCGCGTTTTTCGTGCGTTCAGGAGGGCTCGAGGACATAGAGGTCTCGTAGAGGCTCCCTTTCTATTTCTTCTTCCTCCTGCGTCGGACGACGACAGCAGCGATCACGATGGCGAGCGCCCACAAGAACCAGTAGTCGATGAAGACTATCCGGAAGAAGCCCTTCGGGGAGACGGCGAGCGTGACATTCGCGCTATCCTGCAATTGCTTGCCCTGGGCGTCCTCGAAATCGAAGAGCATCTTCAATCCGTAGGCGCCGGGGACCGCGTTCTTGTCGATATTGACCGTGACGCTGACTGTCGCGGTCTGTCCGGGATCGAGCCGGTCGATGTAGCGCGTGCTCCCATCAGTGGAGAAAGGGAACTGCGGCTCGAGCGAGGCGCGCACGTGGTACGCGGTGTCCGTCCCCGTGTTCATGACGCGCACCTGCACTGTGCGGGTGTTCTGGTTCGCGAACAACGCGCCCTGCTGGGTCGTGGTGTTGAACTGCGCGATACGGCTGACATGGAAGGTGAGCGGTAGGTTCGCGGTCCGCTGCGCCATCATCTCATCGAGATAGCGCACATGCAAGGTCATGTTGTAGTCCTTCGCGGGAGCGTCCTTGGGGATTTTCACGGAGAAATCCGTTGTCCTTCCCTGCTGCGTGGCGATGCTGCCCAACGAGGCGTTCTGGCCGGCCCATTCCACCGTCACTGGAGGCGTGGCGGACAGCGAGGCGGTGACAGAGCGCGCAGTGAAGGTCCCGTCGTTCTGCACGTTCACGGTCACCGTCGCCGTGTCCCCCGGATAGACATCGACCGGGGAGGATCGCGCGACGTTGGCGGCGAGCTGGGGAGTGCCGTTCACGAAGACGTTGATGGTGCTCGTGGTGGTGTACTCGGCGTACAGGGAGGTCTGGTAGTCGTTGCTCACCGTGATCTGGTAGAAGCCGCCCGTCCCCGAGGGATCGATACGCATGGGGATGTCCACTGTGGTGCTGTTCGGACCGCAGACGGTGCCGGCGTGCACGGCGGTGACGCCGCGCAGGATGAACGGCGAGCCCGCCTGCAAGGTCGTGGTGACGTCCTGGGCGCAGGTGTCGTTCTCGGTGTTCGTCAATGTCAAGGACAAGGTGAAATCCTTGCCCACGGTGGCGCTGCCTTGCGTGATATGGTAGCCGGAGACGACGACGTGCGGCGCGGCCACGGCCTGTGCGAAGCCAGCGGCGAGCAGCAGCGTCAACGACGCCAGCAACAATGCGGTGATGTCTTTTCTCATTGGAAACCTCCGTTTCATTCGATATCCCTCTTGAAGACTGCGAACAAGATGATGAGCAATGCGGCAAGAAAGCCGAGCAATATGAGCATCGGGCCTGTCGTGGGTCCGATGGAGAAGCCCTTGATCATGACGTCGCGCAACGCCTGCGCGGCGTACGTGATGGGTAACGCTGCAGCGGCGGCCTGCAGGGTCTTGGGCATCGCCTGCAAGGGGAAGAACACGCCCGCGAGGAAGATGGTGGGCACGCTCACGAGCATGGCTATGCCTTGGTACTGGTTCTCTGTTGACGCCATGCTCGACAATATCATCCCGATGGAGGTGCAGATCCCTGTGTAGATGATGAGGATGAGCGCGATGAGGAGCAGGCTTCCCGTGATGGCGGTATTGAAGACGAGGACCGCGATGAGCACGAGCCAAGCGGAACGGAACAATTCGAAGAAGACGTAGAACAGCAAGGTCCCGGTGATGATGGTCGCGTTGGAGGTCGGTGTGAGGAAGACCCGCGTCAATGACCCTTCGCGCTTCTCGCCGGCGACAGCGCGCCCCATGCCCATGACCGCGCCCTGGAAGATCGTGAGGGCGATGATCGCCGGGATGACGAAATCGATCGCGCTCTTGCCCGTGCCGTACGCCGCCTTCTCCTGGTAGACGAGCGGCTGGAGCACGTCGTTGGCGTTGGCCTGCGTGAAGGTGTCGATGCGGGAGAGGGGCGCGAGGACCTGCGCGCCGTAGGATTGCTTCTCGAGGGCGCCCTGCGCCTGCGCGGCCTTGGCCACTGAGCTCGCCGCGAGCAACTGTCCGTCGGCGACGCCGAGCAGGGAGGAGGCGCCGCTGATGGTCTGCGCCTGCGCGCTCGTGGACGAGCCGACCGCGGTCCCGCCCAAGAGGACCTGGTTGGTGTTGCCGCTCGAGAGCACGTAGGCGTGCGGCGGCGGGACGGCGGCGCGCAATTGCTGCGCGTAGGCGCTGATGATATTGTTCGCTGTCGATAGCGACGTCTGCGCGGCTCCGGCGTGCGAGAGGATGGTGCTGTAGGCGTCGGGCTGCGCCTGGATGTAGCCATAGAGCGACTGCGAAGAGGACGCTACCGTCTGCTGGTAGGCGAGGAGGCGCTGCGTCCCGATACGCGTGGCGACCTGATGCACGATGGCCTGGAGCGTCGCTTTTGCCGTGGCGCTGATGGACGAGTCGGACTCGTCCACGATGACGGTGATGGCCGCCTGGCCGCCGGCGTCGATCGTCTTTCCCAATCCCGGCGGTATCTCGACGATGACCCGGACCTTGCCGTCGTCGAGGAGCCGACGCGCCTCTCCCTCGGTGTTCACCTTGTAGCCGACGCTGAAGACCTGGCTGTTCGCGACGGCCTGCTGGACCTCCTGCGATAACGGCGAGGAGTCATGCACGACCATGGCGGTGCTGATGTGCTTTGGGATGTTCCCGCTCGTGAAACCGAATATCAGCATCATGAAGACTGGGAACATGATGAGCGGGAGAAGACGCGTCTTGTCCCTGCTGATGACCGTCAGGTTCTTGTGCATGATGGCGAGCATCTTGCGCCAGTCCAGGAGCTTCTCTTGCGCCATCAGTCGCGCACCTCTTTCCTCGTGAGCTGGATGAAGACATCCTCCAAGGACGGGTCGCGGCGCTCGAGGCGGATGATCTTCTGCCTCCTGTCATGGAGGAAATGGCTGAGCTTTTGCGGCGAGCCCGAGCCGTGGACGCGCACGGTGTAGTGCTTTCCCTCCTGGTCGACCGAGGATACGTAGGCGAGCTTCCGCAATGCCGCCAGGATGCTCGTCGAGGGGGCGGCGAGCTCGACGAGGATGATGCGGTCGCTCACGATCTTATCCTTGAGCTCCTGCGCGGTGCCGTCGGCCACGATGTGGCCGTGGTCCATGATGGTGATGCGGTCGCAGATCTTCTCGGCCTCCTCCATGTCGTGCGTGGTGTAGACGATGGTCATTCCCTGGCCGTTGAGCTGCTCGGTGAGCTCGCGCATGGCGATGCGGCTCTGCGGGTCGAGGCCCGTCGTGGGCTCGTCCATGAACAATATCTTGGGCGTGGAGAGGATGCTCGCCGCCAATGAGAGACGCTGCTTCATGCCGCCGGAGAAGACGCCCGCGATGCGGTCCTTGTGCTGCCACAAGGAGACGTCCTTGAGGAGCTTCTTGGAGCGGTCCTTGATGTATCTCGAGGACAAACCGTAGAGCCTGCCGATGTAATTGAGGTTCTCCTGCGCCGTCAATTCAGGGAAGAGAGCGAAGGACTGGGGGACGACGCCGATGACCGCACGGATGGAGACGCCCTCTTTCAATAGGTCGAAGCCCGCGATCTTCGCCGTGCCTTCGGTGGGCTTGATGAGCGTGGTGAGCATGCTGATGGTCGTGGTCTTTCCCGCGCCGTTCGGGCCGAGGAAGCCGAAGATCTCGCCCTCCCTCACTTGGAGGCGCAGGTTGTCGACGGCGGTGAAATCGCCGAAGCGCTTGGTGAGCCCCTCCATCTCGATCATATGCTTCACGTCAACGGGCAAGAAAGGCCCCATTTAAGTATTGAGTGGATGAGGACGCCGCATACCGCCCGGATTGAGGGGCGCTACTTTTATAAACAATCCATGGCTTGCCAGGCTTATCGTGAATACCTTCCGACCAACGCAGGCCCCTCCTGTTTCTGAAGGCCAGGAAGTGGATGTACACATCGAAGCCATGGGCGACAAGGGCGACGGCGTCGCCAAGGTGAAAGGCTTCGTCATCTTCGTTCCCAGCGTTCAGAAAGGAGACTGGGTACGCATCCGCATCAAGAAAGTGCTCGCGAACGTCGCTTTCGCCGACAAACTGCGCGAGGTGCAGCCGCCTCCGCAGGCGGAGCAGCAGAAGCAGCGCGCCGGCCCGAAGGACGAGTTCGCCGACATCGACCTGGAGAATCTCGGGGAAGGCACCGAGGACTTCGGCGAGGACTAGGCGAGGAACACATCTATCGCTTCGATCGCTTCTTGCGGCTCCTGATACTCGACCACCGCCACATCCGGAGAACCTTTGATCATGAAGGAGAGCCGTCGCGCGCCGGGACGGAACAAGCAGAGGACAGGGATCGACCGCTCGATGGCCCTACCGATCTCATAGCCGACACCGAGACTCGGCACCGTGACTTCCGCGATGATCGCGTCCGCGCTGAACAACCAGCCGCAATCGCGGTCATGCACCTCTTTGGGCGTCCGATGCGCGTCCTGATTGACCGCTTTCTCGTTGCCGATGTGCTCTGTGAGGACGTCGTGCGCATTCGCGATGTGCGCGATGATCTCCTTGTAGCGGTCGGCGTCCTCACGACCCCCGGTGATGGAACCTGCGAAATAGACGCGCATACTGCTGCGTTCCGCCGATGGCTTATATCATTTGCGCTGAATTCTTTTCCATACCCTCCTTTCAATGGCGGAGGTAAGGGAAACGTATGCATCTGGGAATGCGCACGGTCAGGCTGGGACTCACGCTCGCGTTGTGGGGTGTGTCGGCGTCGTGGCTCGTGCAGACCGCGAACCCGCCCGCAGTCGCGGTCGTCTCCGGAGTGATCGCCGGCATCCTCGGAGCGATATTCGGAATATTGCTGCTCATCGGCTTTTTCGTGCCCATCGCGGCGCTGGGCGCTGCGCTGCTGTTCGTCGCCATGGCGGTCGCGCAAGGCGTGAACGCCATGGGAGGAGCCTACGCGGGACTCGCGATCATCTCCGCAGGGACATTGCTCGTCCAGGAAGAGCACATCCCGAGGCGCGAGCGAAGGCTGCTCACGCACATCTTCGGCGGCAAGCACTGAGCCGAACACTTTAAGAATGGAGTCGCGTTCCGCCCCTTCATAGCCGAACCGGCGGTGTGCCGCCAACAACCACGTGAGGCGATAAAAACCGTGGGGGAAGACGAGTTCTTTCCTCACACGAGGAAAATACATGGCAGAAGAAGAAATCACCGAGAACACGCTCGTGCCGCAGGAGACCTACCTGAAGGCCGGCATCCACATCGGGACCAAGTTCAAGACGAAGTACATGGCGCCGTTCATCTACAAGACGCGGCCGGACGGACTGTCCGTGCTCGACATCGGCGCCATCGACGCGCGATTGCGCGTGCTCGCGAAGTTCCTCTCGCGGTACGACCCCGAGGATATCCTTGTCGTGAGCCGCCGCGAGAACGGCTGGAAGCCGATACGCATGCTCGAGAAAGTCACGGGCATCCGCGCGCACGCCGGACGCTACCCGCCGGGCATGCTCACGAACTCGCAACTGCGCAACTACGAGGAGGCCAAGGTCATCGTCGTGACCGACGCGTGGCCCGACAGGAACGCGGTGAAGGACGCACTGCTCGTCGGCATCCCCGTCGTGGCGTTGTGCGACTCGAACAACACCGCGAACAACGTGGACCTGTGCGTGCCGTGCAACAACAAGGGAAAGAAATCGCTGGGACTCTTGTTCTGGATACTCGCGAACGAGTACCTGCGCGAGAAGGGACAGCTCAAGGCCGG
The DNA here is from genome assembly GCA_046704725.1 of Candidatus Woesearchaeota archaeon. Taxonomy (GTDB): domain Archaea; phylum Nanobdellota; class Nanobdellia; order Woesearchaeales; family SKIA01; genus SKIA01. The sequence goes on from JBJKRI010000005.1 coordinate 59,718, forward strand.
CGAGACGATCCCGTACACGGCCGACGACTTCACTGAGGACTGAATCCCTCGATTCTTTTTTTTAAATCACCATACTTTTTTATACCTGCCTTGGAGAGGCTTCTTGAAGGGGTGAGTGGGGAAGACACATGGCAGAACCGCTCGAAAATCTCGCATTCTCGCACCTGAGGCAAATGGAATATCCCGGACGCATCGTGGCGTTCGTGGGGCACCCGGAGGACCGTAATCTGGCGATCGGAGTGTATGGGGTGACGGGCCGTAGCCCGTCCAGCAAGTTCCGCGAGCTTCCCTGGGGAAAAGGGGACGTCATTGTGCGCGTGGACCACCCACCGATTGAGACCGAGGAGCAACAGGGGTGGGTCGATGGCGGAAACCCCGCACTCATATACTACGACGCGATCGAAAAAATCGCCAATACGCTTGTCGTGACGAACGGTCGCCAGACATCGCTCATCGCCGAATCCGCCTGGTCGAACCACAATCCCACCATGGTGAAGCTCGAAGATGCGCTCATGCACGAGCACGTGCTCCACGAGGAGGGACACGCTCCGGTCGATGTGGCTTCCTATGAGCCGGACGCTCCGACCTATACCCCCCGCGTGAGCGGGATCATCGATGGGGATCGCAATTTCGCGCTCATCACCACAAGCAAGTACGATGCAGCGGTGCATGGGGAACAAAAGATCTTCGAGCGTCCGGACAGGAACAAACTAACACTGATACGACGTTTCCGCTCGTACGCGACGGACCGGCCGTGGAATGTCCTTGTCGGCGGTCCGCTTCGCGAGCACAACGGAATGGGCATCATGACCTACGAGGGGCATAATGTCCCTCGAGGGGAGCCGATCCCGAGCTTCGTGGAGCCCTACTTCCCGGTCGATGGGACCTTCAGGTCAGCGAAGCAGGCGGCGCAGGCGCTCTGGGACGCGCTCGCTCCGCAGGAGGACCCGCGCTTCCTGCCGAAGGGGGCGGATGTCCGTGTCGGAGTAGCCGCCGTGGTCTACAACATGATTTCCGGAAGAGTGAGGGAGGCAGCGAAGATCGACCATCGCGGCATGGATGCGAAGAGTTTCATCTAGGCCGATTCGTGGATGCCGACGTTGTCGATGAAGAAGCCGCAGCGCTTGTCCGGCGGCAGGAAACGGCTCTTGGTGACGATCGCTGCGCGCCCGTCGTCGTTCTGCAGCTCGACGAGGCACTTGGAGTAGTACTTGACGATATCGCCGCCGACGACTTTGACGCCGTCTCCTTCCAGGTCGGCATACACTTGAGAGGTCATCAGGACGGGGATGTCGTTGTCTGCTGCCACAGCGTGCAGGGTGTTCACCTGCTTCGATAATTCGTTGTTCACGTCCTTGACGTTTCGCGCAAGAGCGGCCCGGTATTGCGTGGCGATGCCGTCCACGATCACCAATTCGACGCCTTTCATCATGGCCGGCAATCGCTCGACGACCTGGCACTGCTGCTCGAACGACGAGACCTTGAGGACGATGATGCGGTCCAATAGCCCTTCCACGCCGGGCGCGAGCTGCGACAGCCGATCCACGGAGAAGCTGCCCTCGGTGTCGATGAAGACCGCTTTTGTCTCTACTGTCGTCAATGCGAGGAGCATGAGGTTGCTCTTTCCCGAGCCGGCGGGGCCGTAGACCGTTGTGATGATGCCTTTCTCGTAGCCGCCCTGGAGCAATTCGTCGAAGACGGGGCTTCCGGTGGGACGGCGTTCCATACATTGCGGGTACTCCTGGCGTTTATGTGTGTTTGGCACCTTTACTTGTTTTCTATATAGACAATGCTGTGTCCTTATAAGAAGGAGGCTCTCCACCCCCGCATGCGAAAGAGCGTCGTCATCGCAACGGCAGTCGCCATCGGGCTGGTCATCCGGATCATCCTGCTCCTGCAGGCGCCCGGGCTCAGCTACGCGGGATACGACGCGCTCATACAGGTCAAGCACATCCAGGACACCGGACTACCGCTCACGCACTCACCAGCGTTCGGAGGCGGCAGCTACGCCCACATGCCATTGTTCTACTACCTGCTCGCCTTCTTCAGCATCCTCATCCCGTCGGGGACAGTGGCGCTCTGGCTGCCGAACATCCTCATCAGTCTCCTACCGATACCGGTCTACCTGCTCGCCAAAGAACTCACCCCGCACGACAGCGCGGTCGCCGCGGTCACGCTCGCAAGCCCGTTCGTACCCCTGCTGTACAGCGCGACCGTGATCGACGCGACACCGCTCACACTAGCGATACCATTGCTCCTGCTCACCTACTACTACTTCATCCGCCTCTCGAAAACGCCGCGCGACCAGACGCACTTCCTCATCGCGGTCATCGCGCTCACATTCACACATCCCATCGCGCTCATCCTCGTGCCAGCCATGGCGTTCACCGTCCTATTGACGCGCATCCAGCGCACGCGCTTCTCCCACGCGATGGCCGAAGCGGCGATATTCACCGCCTTCCTCACGATCTGGGCGAACGTGATCATCTACAAGCAGGCCCTGGGGTACCACGGCCTCGCCACGCTGACCCTCCAGAACAGCGGCTTCGCGAGCGGAGTCAGCGCGGTCGCGGCGGCGCTCGGGGTCATCCCCCTGCTCGCGGGAAGCTACGCCGCATACCGCTACCTGCGAGAGGAGCGCAGCGGACCGATGCACGCGGCGGTCGCTCTCGCGCTCGTGACCGCGGCCCTCATACCCCTCCGGCTCATACCCGCGACGACAGGACTGCTCGTGCTCGGAGCGATGCTCATCGTGCTGTGCGCGCCGGCCATCGGAGAACTGTACGAGGCGCAGGCGCGTTCGCGCGCCCCAGGGGTCTATACGGCGGTGCTGCTCCTCGGAATCGCGCTGTTCGCGGTGACCAGCGCCGTTCCGGCAGTGGCGAGCGGCATCACACCCTTCAACAGCACCGTCACGCCGCAAGACCAGGCCATCACACAACGTATCACGCACTCGGTGCCCGGAGCGACCGTGCTCTGGGACGAGCAGCATGGGTACTATCTCGAATACAACGGCCTGCACCCGTTGCTCGTGACGGACCAGCGCGCGAGCGCGGACAGCCGGACCGTCCTGTCGCAGGTCAGCTCTCTACAGCAAGCGAAGAGCGACATCGCAATCCTGCGCGTGCTCCAGCAGTACCACGTCAACGTGCTCGTCCTATCGAGGAACAGCACGCTCCCGCTCAGCGAGCGCTGCTTCGCCCCGCTGTACAAGAACGAAATGGAGGTGTATCACGTCCAATGCGTGGTCCAGTAATCCTGCTCGGAGCGGTCGTCGCGCTCTTCGTCGCGGCAGCACGGGCGATGACACGGCCGTTCTTCGCACCAGAGAGCGTGTACGCCACGCTGCCGGTGACCATCACGCACGCCCAACTCTATGTAGGCATCCGATTGGCACTGTTCCTGCTCCTCATCGCGACCGTCTACCTCATCTACAGGAAATACGACTTCCCAGACGAAGGGCTGCTCGTCCTCATCGCATCGCCGGCATTCCTCATCGCACCCATCGGGACGGACCTGGGGCTCGGAGTAGCCCTGCTCGTGGCCGCAGGGGTGCTCGCGTGGGAGAGCAACATCCTGCTCGTCATCATCGCTGCGCTGCTGGCGCTGATGCACCCCGTCGGTTGGCTGCTCGCCCTGCTCGCGGTCCCCGCACTGTTCCTGCGCAAGGCGTGGCCGCATCTTCTCGTGCTCGTCCTCGCGCTCGCTGCAGGGGTGTACACGCACGGCGTGACAGTAGCTATCGAGCTCGGGGTCTCGGAGATCGGGGCGCTGGGAGCGCCGAGCGTCTTCATCAGCCTGCTCGCCATAATGGGCGTGCTGAGCGCTTGGCGCCCACGCACGTATCCGCGGCTGCTCATCGCCAGCGTCGCTGTCGCGGGGGGGATGCTGATACCCGGCCTGCGGTTGTCCGCGGCCATCGGCGCCGCCATCCTCGCGGGATACGCCGTCCAGGAACTCCGCGAACGGCACTGGCGCCTCGAAGGCATACGCAACATCAGTCTGCTTTTCGTGGTGCTCGGACTCGTCTTTACGGCCGCGAGCACCGGAGCCCAGGCCGTTCGCAGCGAACCGTCACCAGGGATGCTCAGCGCGGCGCAGTTCCTGCGGCAAGCGCCGCCCGGCGCGGTCTTCGCGCTCCCGCAGCACGTGGCGACGCTGCGCTGGTACGGCATCGATGCGACCTCAGCGAATCTCGACACCATCCTCGCATCACGCAACCTCGACGTGGTCGGACCGCTCCTGCCGAAGTACGTGCTGCTCGCGCGCAACGACCAGGCGCCGGCGCTGCGGTTCCTCATAGAGAACACGAACGGTTTCCAGAGAATCCATTCTGGCGACTATGACATCTGGGAGGTGGTCTGATGCGCGTCAGCGTGATCATACCGGCGCTCAACGAGGAGCGGACACTGCCGCTCCTTCTCGAGAGCCTGCACAATCAGACGCGTCCCCCCGAAGAGATTATCGTGGCGGTCAGCCCGAAGAGTAGCGACGGCACACGCGAGGTGGCGAAGCGGGCAGGAGTCACGGTCGTGGAAGGGGGCATGCCCGCGGAAGCGCGCAACGCCGGTGCGGAACGCGCGACGGGCAACCTTTTAGTCTTCATGGACGCCGACGTGCAGTGCGGCAGCGAGGACTTCTTGGAGCGCGCGGAAAAAGAGATGCGCGAGCGCGGGCTGGAGGTGGCTGTGTGCGACCAACACACTGCGGGACCGCTCAAGGGACGCGCGTTCCTGGGCATCAGCAATCTTGTCGTGCGCGCCGGATCGCTCCTCCGCTCTCCGTTCGCCATCGGGACGTGCATGTTCGCGACCCGCGACGCCTTCGAGGATATCGGGGGATTCGACGCCACGATCACGCTGTTCGAGGACTCGGAGTTCGTCCAGCGGGCGCACAAGAAGGGGAAGCGGCTGCGCGTGCTCTCGCGCAGGACGCACATCGTGCCCGACACGCGTCGGTTGTCCAAGCGCGGCCTATGGGGGACGTTGCTCTTCTCGGTGCGCGTGCAGATGCACCGGCTACGTCACGGCGAGCTGCGGGACATGGAGCTCGACCCAGAGTACTTCGAGCACGAAAACTGAATCAGGTCGTGTTGGTCGCGTTCGTGGCGTTCAGGGTGTCGCGGGTCGGGATGCCGGCCTGGGTGCAATACGTGCTGTTGACGAGATACTTGCAGACGTGCTCGAGAATGAACTTCTTGTCCTGCATGCCGCAATACGGGTGCTCCTCGATGACCACGCACGGGTATTGTGTGATGTTGTAGTATTGCGTGAGCAGATTGATGGTCTGGATTCCCAGGTCCTCGTCGTAGCTGAAGATGCTCACCTGCGAACCGAGATCGTGGTTGATGTCGGTGAGGACGAACGACTGGTCATCGCACTTCGGACAGGCGGATGCATTCTTGTAGTAGTACGAGACGACGACCTGGTCGCCGTAGTTGCAGGTCTTCTTGAGCTTGGTGAGCAGCATCATGTAGACGACCTCGTTCTCGTTGAAGATCTTCTTCTGCTGGATGTAGAACGGATCGGTCTGGAACTGCTCGCTGGCGGCGCGGTACTCGTCGAGCTTGACCCCGAGATTCCAGATGCTCTTGTCCAAGTCTCGCAGCTTATTGCGGAATGCGAGGCACGCCATGCCGTTTCCGTAGGTGTCCGACATGAGGAAGAACGTCTGGATGTCGTTGATGTCGTTGTACATCTTCTGGACCTCTCCGTTGATGTACGCCTGCCGCGAGTTGTCGAACTGCTTGCCGATGAGCAGTATCCCTCCGAGAAGGAGTATTGTTATGCCGAGCGCCGCGAGAGCGATCTGCCACTTCACTTCCATTTGACTTTCTTCCCCCGGACTGCGTTCCACACCGCGGATATCCAGAACACCTGGTACAAGAAGAACAGGAGCGGATAGCCGATGATGCCGAGCTTCCGGTCCCTGAACCGCTTGTTGGCGTACGCCAATCCCATGAACATGCTGACGATCGTCGCGAGGAACGCTGTGATCCCGATCATGTTGATGTTGCCGACCTGGAGCAGATCGATGTTGAAGGTGATGTGATCGAGAAAATTGAATCCAGTGTACTGGATGTTGAAGAGGAACTGGACGACCTGCGATAGCGAGAGGTAGACTCCGGCGATGAACAATGCGAGGCCGAGGAAGATGATGAGATAGTTGATGGGAACCACATAGGCGAACATGCCGTACCGCCTGTCGAAGAGCATGGAGCGATGCTGGTTGAGCGTCTGCAACGCGCCCGTATACCAGCGCCGGCGCTGCTTGTACAGGCCGCTGAACGTCGGCGGGATGTAGGTGCGAACCTTCGCCTCCATGCACGTGGCGATACGGTAGTGCGCTTTCTGCAGGCGATAGGCGATCTCCAGGTCCTCGGTGATATTGTTGGCGTCAAAGCCGCCGATGTGCCTGAGAGCCGTGGCGCGATAGATGGAGAACGGGCCGGGTGTGACGAAGACGCTGTCGAAGAACGAGAAGACCTTCAGGAACAACGACAATCCGATGATGTACTCGATGTCGAAGATGCGGTGCAAGAAGCGCTTCTTCTCGGCGACCTCGACGGTGATGGTGACCGCGCCCACGCGCTTGCCGCGGAAGTACGGCAACGCCTTCTCGAAGACGTCGGGCTCGACCATGCTATCAGCGTCCATGCAAGCGACGAACTGCCCTTGCGCCAGGTCGATCCCCTGGTTGAGCGTGGCGGCCTTGCCCTTGTTCTCGGTGTTGTCGACGAAGCGGAAACGAGGATCGCCTTGTATGGCGCGTCGCACCGCGTCTCCCGTACCGTCGCTGCTGCCATCGCTGAGGACGATGAACTCGACCTTGGGATAGGTGATCTTCTGGAGGCTCTCGATGGTGTGCGCGATGGTCTTCTCCTCGTTGTAGGCGGGGACGATGACCGAGACGCTCGGGCGCCACTTGCCCAGCGAACGCTTCTCGAAGAGCTTGTCCTTGCCGATGATGAGGGCCAACAGCAGGAAGACGACATAGTACGTGGCGCAGAACCAGACCATGTAGACGAAAGCGTTGTAGAGGGGCGTCACGCGTCAGTAAAGCCAGAATTCATTTATAAAGCTTGGTGTGCTTGGAGGGCTGAATAAACGCTATTCGACGATGTGCGGCCTTTTTTGGCGATAACAGGCGCATCCCCTCCGGACAAAGAGGAGGAGCCCTTATATACCCTGCACAAGTCGCTAGGAACCGTGGCGAAGGACCGGAGCTCGCTGATACTGCTCGGCGGGATCGTGGTATACGCGATCCTCAAGATCGTGCTGCTCTTGCGTTACCACCAAGTACAGTGGGACGAAGCGGTCTTCCTCACCATGGGGAAATACCTCGTCACCGGGGGCGCCCAGGGATACTGGGAAGCGCTGCGCCCGCCATTGCTCCCCGTGCTGCTCAGCGGGCTGCAGGCCGTCGGGAATCCTGTGGTGATTGCGGAGCTTCTCATCGCCGCCATGGGAGCCGTCGCGTCCTATCTGCTGTACGACCTGCTCAAGGAGTATGTGCGCCCGACAATCGCGGCGCTGGCCGCGGTGACGCTCTTGTTCTCGACGACCTGGTTCTGGTACGGGAGCATGATCATGGAAGGGGTGCCGAGCGCCTTTCTCATCCTCCTCGCTGTCTGGCTGCACAGAAGGAAGCGCTTCGGACTCTCGGGAATGGTCGCCGCAGGAGCGTTCCTCACGCGCTTTCCAGCGGGACTCGTGCTCGTGGGCATCGCCGCGCACCACGCCTACCTGCTCTGGAGAGAGTGGCCGACGCGCGAACGGACAGAACGCATCCGGGACGCCGTCTTGTTCGGCATCGGCTTCGCCGTGCCCGTCATCGCCTGGCTCATCCTGAACGCAGCATTGTGGGCGCCGCGCTACGGCCTCTTGCGCGGAGCGCTTTATCCCATCCTCGCGGGAGCGGGCAACGTCTTCACGCAGAACCTCTGGCTGCGCGCAGGGGAGTGGTGGTACTACCTGTGGGGGTTGCTCTTGGGACTGCCCATCAGCGTGCTCGCACTCTTCGGGGTCACCGAATTGCGGAAAAAGGACGCCTTGGTGCCCGTGGCGATCACAGGCATCCTCGCGCTCGTGTTCTTCAGCGCTATCGCGGACAAGCAGCTGCGATTCCTCATCATCGTGCTCCCAGGAATCCTCGCGCTCGTCGCCTTGGGAGCGGATAGGCTCTATCGCGTCGGGAGATACGCTCCGACGATCATTATCGCGCTCTTGGCGCTCAGCGGTATCGTGCTCGCCGTACAGGACGCCCGGATGATCCAGCAGCGCCCCGTCGCCCCGACACCCATCCTCTCCTACTACACCTACGCGCAACGGCATCCCCTGCCGGGCCTTGTCGCGGTGAGCGACCCGGGAGCGGCGTGGCAGAGCCCGAACCCTGCCATACCGACGTACTTCGAGTTCCTGCCCAACCTGCGCGCGGCAATCGCGCTGAACGCGAGCACCATATTCTTCGTGCCGTTCCAGCAAGCGTGCGATCCGGGTGATGCACAGTGCGCGAAGACTCTGCGCGCGGACGAGATCCTGCTCGAGAACCAGTACGTCCTGGTCTACCAGCAACGATACCAGGGGCGCGGCTACTACGTCTTCCGCAAGGGCGGGAAGGCGCTGCCGCTCGACATGTTCGAGAATGAGACAGGGCTCACCGCTTCTTCATGAGGTCGCCGATGGTCATGCCAGCGCCCGGAGCGTTGAACGTGGACGTGTCCGGCGCCTCCATCTCCTGGACGAGCGAGACGCCGAGGCGTTTTTCGAGGGTGCGCGCCATCTCAAGCGTCGGGGTGCGATGACCGGTCTCCCACGCGTGGAGGTCGGACTCCTTGACGGCGAGCATGCGCGCGAGGTCCTTCTGGGAGAGGTCCTTGCGCTCGCGGGCAGAACGGATGATATTGGATGCGTCAGAGCGGACGACGAGATCCTTCTTGGCCCCCTTGGTCCGCGCTCTCGGTGCCTGTCGCTCGTGGATGACCTCGCCGTAGGACGCGCACTGGGCGCAGACGCGGTACGTCACGCCCTCGATGCGCGCGAGCACGGTCGCGCCCTGGGCCCCGCAGAGGTCACACGCCATAGCGCACCACCCGTACCGGGAGCTTTCCGGAATACACCACGCTCGTCCCATGGGAAGTGAGCTTATATGTCTTCGCGTAGCGCTCGACGGCTGCGAGGGTCTCTTCGGTGAGGCACGCGACGAGCAGCTCTCCGCCCTTCTTGAGCACGAAGGCCGCCTGGTAGCAGAGCTCGCGCAGGTGCGTGTCCTCGGGGTTGCGGTGCGTGACTGGAGGTGGGATGGTGACGATCGCGTCGATCGCTTTTGCCTCGAACTTGACGTCCATCCACTCCGGATCCAGCTTGCTGAAGGTGATGGCTTTTTCCACGCCCGCGAGCTTGGCGTTTTTCTTGCAGCTACGCAGGTTACCGAGTTGGGGATCGAAGCACCAGACCGCGTGCGTCTCTTTCTGCTCATCGATGAACGCGTCCTTCCGCTGATCCTCGAGCACGTCGATACGCTCGTGCTTGCGGAAGAGGAGCGGCGAGGTGCTGGTGGCGCGTAACGCGGCCTCGATAGCGACCTCGCCCGTGTTGCCGAACGGATCGAGGATAGCTGATGGAGGGAGCATCCAGACCAAGGCCGCGGCGAGCGTGCCCTTGGGCGAGGTGCGTCCGGTGAAGACGCGATAGTAACGCTTGCTCAGGTCGCCGGCGACATCGATGCCGCACAGGCAGGTCTTCCCGACCTGGCAGAACAATACGTGCTGCGGCTTCGACAGGTCCACGGGGCGCTGGATGCGGCCGCCCAAGGAGGCGGCGAGGTCCACGCTGTTGCCTTCCCCGCCATGGACGATGTCGCACTCGGCCTTGAAGGTCTCATCCTTCGGAATGAGTTCTTCCACCTTTCCGAGGTCGAGGGAATCGAAAGGTCCGTGCGAGACCGCGGCGAGCAATCGCGTGGCCGTCTGGAGATGATAGAGCAGATGGGTCGCCTTCTTCTTATCGGCCTGGAAGGCGCAGCCGCCTTGGAGCCTCTCGCAGGAGACGCCATGGCTCTCCAACTCGTTCGCGAGCGCCTCTTCCGCTCCGATGTGCGTGAGGGCATACCATTCCATGGCCGTGCGGAACAGAAGGCGATTCTTAAAGCTGTGCGGAAGGCTTTTTCTTCTCGGATGTTCTCCTGCCTAGATGCGTCCAATCCTCTCCTTGGACATCGGCGAAACCCTGCTCATGGAGTTCGGGAGCAGGTACCGTCCGCTCGCGCGCCCGTACGCAGAGCTGTTCCTGCGCGAGACACGCGGACTCTTCGCGGAGCGTTACTTCAACAGCACCGATATCCGCGAGACGGCCACGCCCGCGCTCACCAAGTGTTTTCCCTTGGAGATCTGGAGTGATTTCCGTTTCCTGCGCCACAGCAACAAGGCCGTGCCGCTCTTCGGCCTTGACGGCCAGGTCATCCATGTGGAGGACGGAGGGATGCTGCCGGACGAGAGAAGGGACTTCGCGCTCGTCGGCGCCCTCTATCTGACAGTCCCGACGTGGGATGTGGTGGACGTCCGGGAGGGAGTGCCGATCATGGCGGAGGATGATGCGCTGCTCGCGGCGTTGGACATCATCCGCGATTGGGCGACCTAGTTTTTCGTCAGGACCGAAAAAGCTTATAAATGACGGAGTCGCCAAAAGTCACCATGGAGCAGGGACCTGAATACTGCGTCTACTACGAGCGCGACAGCGAGGACATCCTGGACTTCGTGCCGGCGATCGACGCCGACCTGCGCAACACGGTTATCGCCGTCTGGAAGCAGGAGATCCCGCGCAAGATCCTCCAGGCCATCAGCGAAGGCGGATTGACGATGCAGGAACTGCGAAAGCGCATCGGGCACAGCAACAGCACGCTGCACGAGAACGTCAAGAAGCTCGAGGAGCTGCAGCTCATCCGCACCAACATCATCTACGAAGGCAACAAGATCCGCGTGCTCGAGCCGAGATTCCTCTTCGTGACCAAGAACCCCAAGTTCCGCATCGCCGTGCAGCGATTCTTCCAGGGATTGTGGGTGGACAGCAGCGCGAACGAGAAGGTGCTGGAGTTCTTGTCGAAACACCCCGACGAGTACTTCACGGCAGAGGAGATCGCCGCTAAGACCGGACTGACTGTGGACAAGGTCGAGCTCGCGCTCACCAGCTGGGACAGCCAAGCGACGCGCGCTCTCAGCGACTTCATGCGGAAGCGGCCCTTCGAGAAGAAGGTCCTCTACAAGGGTTTCGCGGAGTAAGACTTTATCCCGTCGCGTTCACCGGAGCCAACGTCGACACGTCCTGCAGATGCACGATCGTGGCCTGGCTGCGCAGTTGCACGAGCAGGTCGTTGAACAATGTACGCGCCTTGTCGTTCTGGATCGTCTGGTTGATGGAGGAGCGCACCTGCGAGAGCGGGATGATGTTCGACTCGCGCTGGATGAGGTGCCAGCCGTACTGCGTGTGCACGGGCTGGGAGATCTCTCCGACAGACAGGTTGAGAGCGACGCTCTTGAAAGGCTCGACGATGCTGCTGTTGCTGCTGATGAAGCCGAGCTCGCCGCCCTTGCTCGCGCTGCCGGTATCCGTGCTGTTCTCCTTAGCGACGGTACCGAAATCCGTGCCGTTCATGATCTCGGCGCGGAGCGCGATGGCCTCGCTCTGGTTCGGGACGAGGATGTGACGGACGCGGACCTCTCCGGGCTGCGCGATGTACTGGCTCTGGTGCTGCTGGTAGTAGTCGCGGATCTCCTGCTCGGAGACCGACACGTTCGGCATGATGTATTGGTTGACGAAGTCCGAGAGGACGAGGTCGTCATGCACGGCCTGGCTGTACGTGGCGAAGGAGACGTTGTTGGTCGCCAGCACGCTCTTGAGCGTGGAGACATTGATGCCCAGCGAAGCCGCTTGCTGCTGGATACGCTGGTCCACCTGCGCCTGGGTCGCGTTGATGCCGTCCTTGGTGGCCTCCTGCAACACCAGCATCTTGTCGATGGTCTGGTTCAGGATGACCTCGGGCGAGTACTGCGCCCGGACGCTCGCGGGCAACGTGTCGTACTGGCTCATGATGTCGGCCGAGTAGATGGGCTGACCGTTCACCGTCGCGACGACGGTCCCGCCCTGCGTCGCTTGCTTGCCCTGGAAGGACGTGATGATGAAGAACGCGAGGACGGCGATGACGACGACGAGGAGAGCGGCGAGACCCCATTGGACCTCACGCCGCTGGAAGAACGATTGCTTCTTGCGCTTGCGAGCCATACCCCTGCCGCAACCGAGTGCGATTTAAGAATATTGTGCAGCAACCTTATAAACGGCCGGATGGAGTGCGAGGACATGCTCACCGTCTCGGAGATCATGTCGCGGGATGTCCTGCTCGTCCCCGAGCGCACGCCGATCCAGCGGGCAGCGGCCTTGATGACGGAACGGCGCATCGGGAGCCTATTGGTGACGAGGAACGACCAGCCCGTCGGCATCGTGACCGAGCGTGACTTCACACGAGTGGTCGGACGGGCCATGGACTGGCGCGCGGCCGTCAGCGACATCATGAGCTCGCCGCTGTACTCGACGCGACCGGACGCGGATATCATCGAGGTCGCGCACATCATGGCCGCGAACCACATCAAGAAGATGCCCGTCATCAATCAAGGGAAGATTGTGGGTATGGTGACGCAGACCGACATCATCGCGCACCTGTTCACCACCATCGAGAGCCTCGAGAGCTCCTACGCCAAGGGAGAGATCGCCGGGAAGGACTTCGCGAGGAAATTCACGAAGGTGTTCCGGGGCTACGAGCCCGCGGTCGAGGGCGTGACCAAGCACTGGCACATGCGCTGTCGGGCGTGCAACGCCTCGTTCACCGCGGAGGAGAAGGATGGCAGCGTGGACGAGCGCTGCCCGAAATGCGGCTCCACGGACGTCGAGTTCGACAAGCACCCGCCTATATGAGCATGAGCAAGGCGCCTGTCGCGAGCGGCAGGATGAGATTGTCGTCGAGCACAGCGATGCTCGAGTAATCGATGGATTCGAGCGCGGTCACCACGAGCGCGCCGAGCCACCAGAACGAGGTAGCGAAGGCGAGGATGACAGCGGATACGAGATAGAACGCGTACAATCCCTCCCAGGTCTTCTTCGGGCTCCAAGGCAACTTGTGCTTTCCGTGCCTGCCAACGAGGGTGGAGGCGCTGTCGGCCCACGCGAGCACGAGCGTCGCGACGACGATGTGCGCAGGAAAGAGCAACGCGGTGAGGAGCACGCCGACCGTCATGGCGAACGCACCCTTTCCCGGGCGCTTGCTGTTCGGGCGCTCGAAATGCGTGAGGATGAACGTGCCGACGGGATTCCTGAAGGCGACGATCACCGCTTGGACCAGGAGAAGGGCCGCGCAGACGATGAGGAAGACGGGCTGCGAGAATATGGCCGCGAGCGCGGCGAACACCGTCCCCAGGACGAAGTGGAAGAGTTGCCGCTTGGTCTCGATGCGCATGGACGGTGCGCGATGTATCTGTATAAATGCGTATGGGCCACGTACTTTTTAAAGGGGCGTTCCCGGGAACAACGCATGGCGTACGAGGTGACCATCGGCCGCAGCGAGGCCGATCGCAAGCGGCTCGGGCTGCAGGGCTGCGTGCTCTTGGGAAAGCACTACGTCAAGATGGGCCAGACATCGTCATTGTCGAACGAGGTCTTCTTGGACGTGAGCCGCAGCCACGTCGTGTTCTTGAGCGGCAAGCGTGGCAGCGGGAAGTGCCTTGTGGCGGGGACGAGAGTGACGCTTGGGGATGGATCGGTCGTTCCTATCGAACAACTCGCGGAGAGCAGGACGGACATCCTCTCGCTCGATGCGAGCTTGAAGATCTCTCCAGCCAAAAGAGAGGGTTTCTACTCGCGTCAGGTCCGGCGGGTCCTGAGTATCCAGCTACGATCGGGGCGAGAGATCACGCTTACCCCAGAACATCCGCTCCTCACCGTCCGAGGCTGGGTTCAAGCGCAGAACCTCACTGTCAACGACCGTATTGCGACGCCCCGTGAAGAAGCAGTCTTTGGGGATGAAGAGTTGGGAGATGCGCCTGTCAAGCTCCTCGCTTACTTCATCGCCGAGGGACACACGAAGGGGCATTATGTCCGTTTCGTGAATTTCGATCCTGAGATTGTGGACGACTTCAAGCAGGCGGTCGCTGAATTCGATACACGCGCCAGACTAGCAGAAGTCCGTCCTAGCCATTTCGCTGTCTATCGGAACACAGCCAAATATGACCCTGCAGGAGTCACACGGGACGAGCGTGGCAGGATCACAGGCGGATCCATGCGTGTCCACGAGCGAACACGCTGTGATGAGTTATTGATTACGCAGGGTGTGAAAGGAAAATTGGCGGCCGAGAAATCCGTTCCCGAAGCGGTGTTCCGACTCCCGAAGACACGACTAGCGCTATTCCTCAACCGCCTATTCAGCTGCGATGGAACGATATACGAGAAGAAGAATTCCCACTCCTGTATGTGGCAAGTGCAGTACGCGAGCAAATCGAAACGACTCATCCAAGACGTACAGCATCTCCTGCTTCGCTTCGGGATACTGTCTTCTATCCGTAGAAAGAACGTAAAATGCAACGGCAAGCGCTTCTTGAATTTCGAACTCACAGTTCAGGATACTAAGCGATATCTCGATGAGATTGGTTTTGTCGGAGAAAAGCATGTCCGTGCTCAGCGCGCCAAAAAGGAGCTGAGTCAAGTGGTGCACAACCCGAATGTCGACACGATACCTCGCGAATTATGGGACTTCTATCGTCCGAAGAGTTGGGCGGCCGTGGGGCGGACGATGGGATACGCTTACCCGAAGGCAATGCGCGAGAGCATGCGATATTCTCCCTCAAGGCAGAAGCTCCTGCAGATCGCGATGGCGGACGAGCGAGAGGATATTCGTTTGCTTGCGCAATCGGATATATTCTGGGACTCGGTCGCGTCCATCACTGAGCGGCGAGGCATCTTCACGGTGTATGATATCACAGTGCCGGGGAACCACAATTTCGTGGCGAACGATATAATCGTCCATAATTCGCACACCCTTGGGGTGCTCGCTGAGGGGATATCTTCATTGCCTCCCGATGTGGCGAAGAACATCGCGGTCATCATCCTTGACACCATGGGCATCTTCTGGACGATGAAATACCCGAACCAGCGCGACCGCGACCTGCTCGAGGAATGGGGCATGCGCCCGCACGGCCTGGACGTCGAGGTGTTCGTGCCGCAAGGGCTCTACCAGGACCTGGTGGATGCCGGGATTCCGGCGGACAAGCCGTTCGGCATCGCGCCCTCGGAGCTGTCGCCGGGACAATGGGTGAACGTCTTCGGCCTCTCGCCGACGAGCGGCACCGGAGCGTTGCTCGAAGAAGTTGTGGCAGAACTGCAGGAGAAGGGAGACTTCACGCTCGACCAACTGCTCAAGGCCGTGAACAAGAAGGACGCCGACAAGGCATCCTTGCGCGCGGCCGATAACCTCATCCGGGCCGCGCAGCGCTGGGGAATCTTCAGCGACAAGTCAACCCGCCTATCGGACCTCATCACTCCGGGGAAAGTGACGGTGCTCGATGTGAGCCCGTACGCGACACTGTCGGGGACGTGGAACATCCGCGCGTTGGTCATCGGCATCGTCGCGCAAAAACTCTTCACCGAACGCATGCTGGCTCGGCGCCACGAGGAGCACGAGGAGCTCGAGAAGGAGCTGGCCTTCCAGCCCGAGGACGAGCAGGGAGACCCCGTCGTGTGGATGCTGATAGACGAGGCGCACGAGTTCCTGCCGAAGGAAGGCAGCACGCCCGCCACCGACGCTCTTGTGACATTGCTGCGCGAAGGACGGCAGCCGGGCGTGAGCCTGGTATTGGCGAGCCAGCAACCGGGAAAGATCCACACCGACGTCATGACTCAGAGCGATATCATCATCAGCCACCGCGTGACCGCGAAAGTGGATACCGACGCGCTCTCCATGCTCACGCAGAGCTACATGCGCGGGGACCTCGACGTATTGCTCAACGAACTGCCGCGCATGAAAGGGGCCGCTGTCGTCCTGGACGACAGCAACGAGAAGATCTACAGCATCCGCGTGCGGCCGCGCTTCACCTGGCACGGTGGCAGCGACCCCGACGCGTTGCGCGGAGTGACCGAACTGTGATTCACCGGGACGTCGCTGTCGTGGCTTTGTATCAGGACGGGAAGGTCCTGCTGCAAGACCGCCGGTCCATCAGCAAGGTGGGCGAGAAATGGGGTTTGTTCGGCGGTGGCATCGAGGAGGGCGAGACTCCCGAGCAAGCCGTTCGTCGGGAGGTGCGCGAGGAGTTGGATATGCGTCTCGGCGAGCTGGCATCCCTCGGCCGCTTCACCTACGAGGATGCTGGCTTCCACGCCGATATCTGGGCGTTCGCCGCTCCCTGCCCACCCGTGGAGTCGCTGCAGTTGCATGAAGGGGACGGTTTCGAGCTCGTCCCGTTCGCTGAGGCGCGAGGGCGGCTCTTCGGCAGCGACCCGCAGATACTGGCCGCGCTCGAGCAATGGCTCTAGGGCTTTTTCTCGCGCTTGGCGATCTCCTCGACGAGGCGGGAGATATCCTTGCGCACGTCTTGCAACGAGAGCATGGTGCGGTACGCGATGTAGAAGAGCAGGATGATGGAGAGGTAGATGACCACGGTGCTGCCCTGCTGGCCGCCGAGGAGCTGCCCGATGTCGTCGAGCACGCCCGTGAAGAACATCATCACGCTGCCCACGATCCAGATGGCCGTCCAGAACATCGCCCACGCGCCCGTGATGCGGCGGCGCTGGAACTGGATGACTGTGCTGACGACCATGATCGCCGCGACGACCAGGAAGAAGATGCCGAAGGGAGTCACCATCCGAACACCTTCCGCGCGAGCAGCTTGAAGCCCATGCGTATCGCCTTGAGCGGGTGCTGTCCCTTCTCGTGATAGACGATGGTGACCGGCACCTCTTTCCAGCGCAGGTGGTTGCGGCCGGTCTCCTCGACGAAGTCCGACGCATGCTCCATGCCGTCGAACGTGATGACGATGCGCTTCGCGGCCTTCTTGTTGAGGGCGCGTAGGCCGTTGTGGCTGTCGGTCAATCGGATGCCGCTGAAGATCCACATGACCAGGGCGCCGAGCTTGAGGACGAACCGCTTCCCTGCGGTGATGTTCACGGCTTTCCCGAGGAAGCGGCTGCCGAAGACGATATCCGCTTTCCCGTCCTCGATGGGCTTGAGCAGGCGCGGAATGTCAGAGACCTGGTGCTGGCCGTCGGCGTCGAAAGTGACGATCGCTTCCGCACCGTAGTCGGCGGCGTAATGGATGCCCGTGCGCAAGGCCGCTCCCTGCCCGCGGTTGATGATGTGCTGGAGGACGGTGGCGCCCGCTTTCTCCGCGATGGACGCGGTCTTGTCCGATGAACCGTCGTCCACGATGACGACCCAGTCGTAGCCCGCCTTCTTCAGATCGCGGACGACGCTCGCGAGGCGTTTTTCCTCGTTATAGGCCGCGACCACCACGCACGTCTTCATGGGGTTGGTTGGGGAATATCGTATTTATATGTGTGCGTTTGCCTGTGTAGTGCCTAAATACATTTTGTGTAGTGGGCATTCATACAGTAGGAAAATTGTTTTTAAGCGGCAGCGACATGAATAAAAAGAGGAGTGGTGCCTAATACTAGCGTGTTCTTGCGCAAGAAACGCATCAACGGCCACACCTACTGGTACCTGGTGGAGAACCGCCGGGAGAACGGCAAGGTGCGCCAGCATGTCGTGCGCTACATCGGTAAAGCCGAACGGCTCGCGGAGGGAAGGCCATGAACAAGGACGTGATCCTCCTGTTGCTGCTGCTCGTGCCGGCCGTGCACGCATTGTCGCTGGACAACACCCTCTACGTGCAGGGACAGCCGATCGTCGTTCACACCGGAGGGCAGACCCTCACGGTGCAGACGCCCGACGGCATCTACACGTTGCTGGGGACCAGCAACGACGTGAGCTTCCCGACGAGCACGCCTGGAAGATATGTCTTCAAGACGCCGGGAGCGACGGTGTCGGCGACCGTCTCCAGAGCGTACAGCGTGCTCCTGCGCTCGGCGAACGGCGCGAGCACGGTGCAAGCGGCGACGGACGGAACACAGACACGCATCGACATCCCCGGATTCACCGACGTGCGCACGCAAGGGATGCCGCCCGCTTCAGTTCGCATCACACCGGACATGGGCCGGCGATGGGGCTTCGCGGACACGTACGCGGCCGACCCCGGGAACGGGGCGTACACCCTTACGCGCATCGCGAAAGGCAGCAAGCTGTACAAGTGCGCGAACTACGACTATGCGGCGGAGCGCTGCAACGGCGGCTGGAGCTATCTGCAAAGCATCACGCCCGGAGCGCCGTACACGATACGCGTCACGGGAAGCGACCCGGCGTTCGGGGAAGGGAGCACGCAAGGAACGCCAGACAGCTGCCTGTACACGGACGAGTCTGGGGCGGGGACGGCGGTGAACGCGGACTGCCTGTCGGAGGTGCAGACGGCGAACAACGGCACCACAGTGCAGGTCATCGACAACGAGGGGAGCGGCGGAACAAGCCACATCGACGTGAACTTCACGAACACCCTGAGCGTGCAGAGCATCACCGCAGTGAACGTGACGTACCGCTACCAGCGCGTCACCAACACGCAGGTCGGCGCGACGACAGCGAGCTTCCAGATCTATACGGCGGGCGCGTGGACCACGGCGTGCACCACGACGGTGCCGATCGGGACGTGGGGGGACTACACGTGCGACCTATCTGCGTACATCACCACGCAAGCGCAAGCCAACAACGTGGTGACGCGCGTGGTGTTCAGCACGGCGAAGAGCGGCAAGCCATCGAGCACGGGGACCGTCTACGTGGACGAGGCGTATCTCTCCATGGACTATGTCTACGCCGACATCTATCCCCCGACCTACAGCAACATTGCATCCCAGCCAACAAGCCCCAAGACCTACGACGGCGTAGCGAGCAACTTCAGCGCGGACTGGACGGACGACGTGGGGGTCACGACCGTGTACCGGGAGGACAACTTCACCGGGACAGTACAGAACACGACCGTGACGGGAGGGCCGACATACCAGTCGAGCGCGACGCTCGGCGCGGGGACATATGAGTGGCGTGAACTGGCGACGGACGCGGCCGGGAACTGGAACGACACGATGCCCTACCAGACCTACGTGGTGGACAAGGCGACCGGACAGGTGTATCTCACGCTCAACGGCACGCACGGCGACCTCACCATCGACCAAGGAAGGACCGTCACGATAGGCGGCACGCGGACGGCGGGAGAGACGACGATGCTCTTGTACGAGAACGGCAGCCTGCTCACGAGCGGCACGAGCATCAGCCTGCCGCGGACGTACAACACGCCGGGAGAGTACAACCTGACCTTGAGCATGGCCGCGACGCAGAACTACACCGCCGCGCAGGAGAGCTGGAACCTGACCGTGCTGGACGTCACGCCGCCGGGACCCATAACCAGCCTGACGAACCAGAGCGCGGGACAGACCTGGATCTACTGGACCTGGACCAACCCGCCGGACACGGACTACAGCCATGCCGAGGTCTCCATCAACGGGACGTTCTACGCGAACGTCACCACGCCGCACGTGAACGTGACCGGACTGCTCGCCGGGACGCTGTACCAGATCGCCGTGCGGACGGTGGACACGAGTGGGAACGTGAACACGACGAGCGTGACCGGGCTCGGACAGACCCTCACCAGCACGGACGTCACTCCGCCGAGCATCACCTCGGTGGCGGCGACGAACATACAGGACAGCGAAGCGACCATCACGTGGCTGACCAACGAGATCGCGGACAGCGTGGTGAAGTACGGCACCACGAGCGGGAGCTACACGAACACCAACACCAACCATTCCTATACGACCACGCACAGCGCGACGCTCACCGGGCTTGTCCCGAGCACGATCTACTACTACGTCGTCAACAGTAGCGACCCCGCTGCGAACAGCAACCAGAGCGCGCAATACAGCTTCACGACCGGGCCGGACGTGACGCCCCCGCGTTACGGGAGCACGAGCGCCACGCCGGCGAGCGGCTCGACGTACCCGTTGACGGCGACGTTCAACGCGACGTGGACGGACAACGGCGCTCTCGGCATGGTGGATATCGAGGACAACTTCACAGGCGCGTGGCGCAACGACACGATGACAGCGGTCGGCGGCGGACTGTACACGTTCACCGCGGCATTGGCAGCGGGCAACTACTCCTGGCGGAGCGTCGCGAACGACACGGCAGGCAACCGCAACAACAGCATGGCGTACATGACGTATACTGTGGCCAAGGCGGCGGGTCAGGCGCGACTCCTCCTCAACGCCTCGGACGCGAACCTGACGGTGGACCAAGACATCATCGTGAACGTCACCGCGCAACGCACAGCAGGAGAAGGGAAGATGGACGTACTCGAGAACGGTACGAGCATCGGTACGGGCAGTCCACCGGTCTACGTGCTCAAGAACTACACGATGCCAGGGACGTACCTGCTCACAGCACGGCTCAACGCGACGCAGAACTACACTGCAGCGCAGGCGAACCACACGCTCACCGTGCTCGACACACAGCCGCCGAGCGTGACACTCATACAACCCTTCGACGGCAAGACGAGCACGCTGGCGCTCGTGCAGTTCGACTACTTGGCGTCGGACAACGTCGCCGTGCGGAACTGCACCTTGTATGTGGACGGAACAGCGAACCAGACGAACGGTACCATCACCGGAGGAACGAACAGATTCTGGCAGACGTTCAACGACGGCGTGTACACTTGGAACGTGGGGTGCACGGACACGTCAGGGAACGCGGCGAACGCATCCGCGGCGCGGACGCTCAACGTGAGCATCATCCCGCCATGGATACCGACCGACGCGAACCACAGCGTGAACGGGAACGTGACCAGCCAGGTGAACGCGAGCGACAACGTGACGACATCGCTCAACAAGAACGAGATAGTGACGGTGGACACGTGGTCGCACAGCGCGCCGAGCAACGCGAACGTCTCCGGCGTGACGGCGTACTGCGAGATCGACAGCGCGGTGCGCGGTGCGCAGCTGTACTTCGAGTATTACACGGGAACGAACTGGTCGGCCGACGTGTGCCCGGGGGCGCAGGACGGAGTGGGAACGTTCAGCTGCGACCTGTACGCGCAAGGCGTCACGAGCGTGTCGGCGCTCAACGCGTTGCAGGTGCGCTGCATCGACCGGGACGCGGACGCCAGCTCGTCGTCGCAAGCCACGCTCGACTACGTCTACGTCCAGCCGGACTGGACGCTCATCCAGAAGCCCGACTTTGCCGTGGCGGACGCGAACCTGACCTTGCCCGTCTCGCCGTCCGAGGGGGAGACGGTCACGCTGCACGCGAACGTGTCGAACATCGGGGTGGTGGGAGCCACCGCGCTCGTGGAGTTCTACGCCGATGGCACACCGATCGGCAACAGCAGCGTCCTCATCGATGCGGGAGGAATGGTCGAGTTCAACCAGACGTGGACCGCGCATGTGGGCCAATCGAACATCAGCGTCGTCGTCGATCCCCTGGGCACCGTGAGCGAGCTCAACGAGACCAACAACAACGCGAGCGGCCTGGTGAACGTGAGCCTCTGGCAGACCTATTACGGGAACACGTACAAGCGCTTCCTCGCGCTCGCCTCGGGCAACCAGTTCGCGTACAACTGGAGCAACAGCAACCTCCAGGGCAATATCTTCGCGGCCGACGCGGACGCGAACGTGAACGTGCTCGCCTTGCAGGCATTGACGCGCACGCCCTCGGGCACGTATAACTTCAGCGAGCTCTCCGCGGCGGACAGCCACCTAGGCAGCGCTGGACTGCCTGACAGCATCAACGCGACATACAGCAATGGAGGCGCACTGAAGGCGACGCAGACCTTCACCGTCTTCGGCACGCCGATCGCGAACGTACCTACCGTGAACAGCACGAACACCTCTTCCTTCGTGACGGGGATACTCTACGACACGAGCGACGGCACCGGCGGCTATGACGGCACGCAGGACCTCGTGTTCATCACGCGCGTGAACCAATCGCACGTGGGCAAGTACGGCACGTACGACTACGAGTTGACGGTGCCGGCGTTCCTGAGAAACGACACGCCCGGGACCAACGCTATCGACTTGTTCATCGAGATCACCTAGCGGCGCTTGCGGACCGCGTAGAGGATGAGCAGCAGCGCGACGGCGGCAGCGACGAGTATCGCCCAGAGGGGGATGCCTGGCGTGCGCACGACAAAGGGCAATGTGGAGCGCTCGTTCTTCACCAATGAAAGAGCGCGCTGTCCGAAGAAGGCCTGCAAGGAGACCTCCTGGTTGGACTGCTCGTCCTGCAATGTGAGATTGAGCGGGATGGGCAACGTCGCCGTCTTGCCGGCGGCGACGGGAGTGACCGTCGAGGTCGCCTTGAGAAGTTCTCCGCCGCTGCGGACGTTGTCCGCCTCGACGAGGACGTACGCGTCGACCGTCCCGGTGTTCTTGACCTGGATCTCGAGGGCGTGGGCCGACGGGTCGTAGGAGGCGTCTGCGATCGTGATATTGCTCTTGTCGTCGATGGTGACATGCTCTATCGTGGCGTTGCCCTGCTTGATGAGCTCGAGGGTGTTCGGTGACGCGCCGTACAAGAGGGTGTAGGGGAGCGTGGCGCCCGGGTCGGGCATGCTGTAGCGAACGGTCTTGTAGGTCTTGGCGTCGAGGAAGAGCGGGGCGCTGTCGCCGACGGTGCCGTTCGGGCCGCTGTAGGAGCCCGTGACGTACGTGGCGATGGTCCCGGGGTTCTGGTAGGTGACGAGCAGGGCGTGCTGGCTGGCGTCGTACTGGGCCTGCCCGATCGTGACCTCGGGGTTGGCGATGGGCACGGGGAACAGGTCGAGAGCGTACTGCTGCTGGTTCTGGCCCTGCGCGAACTTGATGAAGATGCTGATGTTCGTCTTGTCCTTGATGAACTTGGCGTTGGGGGCGAGTGAGTTGCCGACGAGGACGGCGACGCTGAAATGGTGGGCAGTGATGAAGTCCAGGACGTCCTGCGGGACGTTCTGGCGCCCGATGAACAAGACGGGATCGTTGCCCATGATAAGACCTTGCTCGATGAACTCTCCGTTGGTGAGCTGCAAGGCCTTTGTCGGCGTGAGGTTGATGAAGCGCTGGACGAGGGCGAAGTTGTCGTCGAAGCGGTCCTGCTTGTTGATGACGACCGGATGGTCCTGGGAGAGGGTGTCGTACAGCGACGAGGGGATGTGGCCGTACAAGAGGAGCTCTTGCGGGTGCTTCTCGAGGATGATGGACTGCACTCCCGTGTGTGCGAAGACGACCGAGGCGTGGCGCATCTTGGCGTAGGTCGCGACGCTGATCGCGTTGTAGCCGTAGGCGTCGTCCACGACGACGAGGTTGGTCGTGTTCGCGACGGTCGCGAAGTGCTGGTTGGTCGCGATGGGGTCCTCGCTGGTGTATTCATTGACGGTGAAGCCCTTGCTCTGGAGCATGGCGCGGAAACCCGGCATGGCCTGGTTGCGCCCGGTGATGAGCAGCACGTCCTTGTCGCCGCCGAGCGTGCTGAGGAGACGCTGCGCCTGGGTGGCGTTGATGACGAAATGCGCGGGCATGCCCTCCACGGAGGCGTACTGCAATCCCGTGTAGACGTCGCGCCAGTCCTTGCTGTTGACAACGACCTGCTGCCCGAGGACGGGCGCTGCGAGCAAGACGATGAGGATTGCGACGATCCACGCTCTCATGCCTCGCTGCCCGCAGGGACTGCTTAAAAAAGTGTGGTATGAAGCTGCTTGCCGCTCGCTGGAAAGGTGTGGGGGAGAAGAACGGAGAGAAAAGAGAAAAGAAAAGAGATGCTTCTGCCTAGATCTCCAGGTAGAAGTAATAGCTCTGGGTCGTGGCGTTCACGGGTACCATCAG
Source organism: Candidatus Woesearchaeota archaeon (assembly GCA_046704725.1). Taxonomy (GTDB): domain Archaea; phylum Nanobdellota; class Nanobdellia; order Woesearchaeales; family SKIA01; genus SKIA01. The sequence goes on from JBJKRI010000005.1 coordinate 83,696, forward strand.
CTGGAACTGCGCGGTGTTACCGTTGTACGTGTCCGCTCCGGCAGATATCACATCTGTGCCGAAGACGGCGCCGGTCACACCACCGGTCGAGTCCTCACCGATGCATGTCGTCCACTGTCCAGCCGTGCCGGTGCTGTTGAATGGGGTGACTCCCGCCGCTGAGGCGATCGCCGTTCCCGCATTGCAGGCAGTGCCGCTGAACGTGTTGTTGATGCTATCGGCATCCGAGGACGTGAAACCGTAGTCCGTGTCCAATGTCGCCAGGTTGGGCGTGCTCGCCGAGGTCACGGCGGTGATGCCGTTGCCCCAGTTCACATTGCTGTCCGGGCTGGCGAAGACACCTTGGAACGTGACACCGGTCCAGTCGTAGAACGTGCTGGAGCCGTCGCCGAGCTTGAGGCTTCCCGACACGTTGCCGTAGAAACCCTGCCACTTCTGCGTCCCTTGGTTGGAGCTGACGTTTACTTCCGTGACGTTACCGCCGCCGGCGGTGACCGAGTTCGCCGCTGGTGCGGAGTACTGCCCGGTCGCCCCGATGGTGCTCTGGCCAGCTTGGGGCGCGGCGAGCGCGAACCCGATGCCGAGCGTGAACACCATGGCGTACGCCATCAGGGTGATGAGTCGCTTCATGTTGTTGTTTCACCTCGCTGGTCTCGCACCCGGGGGACTTTTTCGGCAGAACCGAAAGGATTACCCTACCAGGATACGATTCCTGCTTTGAGTATACCTTTGTCTACACTGCTATATAAGGGTTATGTGTGTACGGAGCCGAATAGAGGTTCTTTTAAAAGGAAAGAGCGGCTTTTTAAGAGAAGAGCGGCCGGAAACGACCGATGCGCCTCAAACTCCTCATCACCATCCTGCTGCTCGCCCAGATCGTGCTGTTCGGAGACCTCCTGTACCACATCGGGAGCGGGCAACAAGGCCTTGTCGTGGCCCATGCAGGGCAAGTGAGCTTCGTGCAGATCACGCCCGCGTCGCCATGGGGCGGCTCGTCAGGGATGCTGAGCCCGGCAGGACAGACCTCCATATCCATCACTGCCAACACCATCACGCAACAGAACGTCTCCTTCAACGACCCGAAGAACAACTGCAGCCGCACAGAGCTCGTCGCCGCGGTGACAGCGACCAACGTCACGGCCGTCGGGCCCGTGGACCCCGCGTACGCCGACACGCAACTCGGCTTCGACAGCAACAGCCCGCTGTCGGTGGAACGCATGTTCACCACGCAAGAGACCTACAGCCTGGCAGGACAGAACGTGACCTTGTGGAGCACGCGCACGCACGGCGCGCTCACGGACTTCATCGAAGGGGTCGGGCAAGCGAACGGGCAGATCGTCTTCGTGACAGAGACGGTACGCAACGGCGAGGACTACCAAGGGAATCCCGCGAACTACCAATTCATCCTGCCCCCCGGAGCCTGGCAAGTGACCTACGACGGCACGGACGTGTGCAGCGTGCTCTCGCAATACCAGCAACCCAACGCGACGCCCACGAGCGGAAGACTGGTGTCGGCATTGCCGGACCGCATCTGCACAGGACAGCCAACGACGATGTACGCCGCGTACACCATCGACCGCACCTACTGCCTGCCGCAGGACGTGGGCGGCCCAACGTGCGGGCCGGCCAAGAACGTGCAGGCGGAGATCGACCGCAACGGTTCGACGCTACAGACCACGACGACCGGAGCGGACGGCAGCATCGGCTTCACGCCGGGACAGAGCGCGACCTACGTGCTGCACCTGAAGAGCGCGAACCAAAGCGTGACCACGCGGTTCACGACGCAGACTTGTCTCGCAGCGGGACAGACATCATCGGGAACGACGGTGCAAGAGCCGGCGCCGAGCGTGACGCTGCTGCCCGGACTCAACAGCTCGAGCCCGCAGACGCAATCGCCCGGCACCGTAGCGGCGCGCGTGGGAGCCGACTACACGCTCATCAGCATCCTCACCGTGCTCATCGTCGGACTCTCCTTGTACGGCTACTATGAAAGCTTCCGCGACGCGAGCCCATTCCTGCTGCGGCTACGGATCTGGTGGTACGAGCACATCATGCGCCGTTAGGAACCCATAAGAACGGTCAACGAGAACGGAGGCTATGCGCTGGAAGCCTGTCCTGTCTCTCGCGGGCATCATCGCCGTGCTCGGCCACGCTCCTGTCCGACCCACCATCGACGTGTATTCGCGGATCGCGTCAGAGGACAGCGCATTCGTCCAGGCGCTCCCCGAGCCTTACACGCGGCGCAAGGCCCTCCGTGCCGGCAAGAAGCGGAGCGACCCCGCGCGTGCCGCTTCAGGCCCGACGCCAGCCATCTTCTGCACGCCTTCAAGACTCGTGGAAGCGCTGAAGAACGGGCTCTCATAGAACGTTTCGGGCTGCAGCCCCTCACACTCACGTTCACGACGGACTCCGCATGGGCCTATAGTGTGATGGAGCGTTCCCTCCCTGATGCGCGCATGCTTGCTCGCATGACGGATTACCTGCGCAAGGGAAACGTGATGGCGTTCATCAAGCACGACACGATATACGTGAATCCGCGGGGAATGGAGATCACGTCTCCTCGAGGCATCGAACGCAACTCCGTCCATGAGCGCATGCACGCGTACAATCCTGAGCTCTTCGCCCGATTCGGCCCGCAAGGGGGTCCTGATGATTCTCCCCTGCTCGATGAAGCGTTCGCCGTCTACTTCTCCAACCGGCTCGTCTATCAGCACGAACATCCCGGCGCGAGCGAAGCGGACATCGCGCGCGCATTGCAGGAACGCTTCTTGAACAAAGCAAAAGCTTGGAGGTACTTCATGGGCGTGTCGGCAGCAAACTTGCGGAAAGGCGTCCAATACGTGTATGTGCCGGAGATTATCACAGGTCTCGTGCGCGAGCACGGGTTGGAGCAAGGGATGCGGATCGCGCTTTCGAGAACGTATGACTACAGTGAGCGATCACTTGCGCGGGCCGAGAAAGGCCGTCCACACCCGTGAAGGGACATGCGACGGACCGATATGGCCGCCTTCGGGGACGCGCGTGAGCGAGACCTGGACCTGTTTTGCCAGCCACTCGGAATGCGCGATCGGAACGACGGTATCGTCGCGCGCGGCGACTACGAATATCGTGGCGTGATGCAAGGCCTTGACCTCGTCGGCGGGATTGACGACGCCCCACTCGTCCCAATCATCGCCGGGGCGCATCGTCTTCGGGAACGCGCGGCGCATGATGCGCTTGAGCTCGGCATCATCCTCTCCGAGTTCCATCTTCCAATCTACGACCGGGCTGATCGCCAGGACGCGCTGGATGTGCAGGCGCGCGGTAGCGACCAATGCCAATGCGCCGCCGAACGATGTGCCGAGCAACGCGACCTCGCGGCAGCGCCACGAGACGTCCGTATCGCCCCAGAGCTCCGTTCCCGTGCCCCCTTCGCAGAAGGCGACGCAGCGACGGACCATGCGCAACGCCTGGCGCGGGCTGAAGGTGCCTGAGCTGTCATACGTGCCGGGATAGCTCGGGACGAGCACGGACCAGCCGCGCGAGACGGCCTCGACGACAGCGGGATGATGCTTGCTCAACGGTGCGCCCGGAGGCATGCCCGAGAGCGAGACGAGGAAACGCGGGCCCGGCGCGCCCTCGAAAAACAGCGATGCCTGGACGCCGGAGAAGCGGAAGAGCAGATGTTCCATACGTAAAGTGCGCAGGCGTCGCTTAAAAGCGTTCAGCCTTGGCATCACCAGAGGATTTATAAAGCAACTTCGAATCTCCACGAGCATGGGTGAAGTCAAGCTCGCCAGCGTCAGTTCCCTCAAGAAAGGGAGCTATATCGTCCTCGAAGGGGCCGCGTGCAGCGTCGTGGACCTGAAGACCTCGCGCCCCGGAAAGCACGGTCACGCGAAGGTCAACCTCATGGCGGTGGGCATGCTCGACGGCAAGAAGCGCAACGCGGTCATGCCGGGACACGACAACGTCGAGGTCCCCATCATCGACAAGCGCAACGCCCAAGTGCTGTCCGCGACGAACGAGAGCGCGAACGTCATGGACATGGAGACCTACGAGACCTTCGACCTCGTCGTCCCTCCAGAACTCAAGGGCAAGGTCAGCGAAGGACAGATCGTGGTGTACTGGGTCGTGCTCGACGACCGCGTGCTCAAACAGATCAAGAGCGAGGCTGAATAAAATGGTCGTGTTCCCCGAAGCAACCCAGCGATTGTACAAGGACGTGTACGTGTGCAAGCGCTGCAAGAGCAAGGTCAAGGCACAGAACCTGCAGGTGCAGGCCGGGAAAGTGGCCTGCCGCAAGTGCGGAAGCCACGCACTGCGCACCGTGCGCAAGAAGTAAAGCATAAATAGTCCTTTCTCGAGAGCGCGATGTGCTATTCAGGAACTATCTTCTCGCCGGCTTCCGCTATCTCACCTTCGACAAGAAGACCATCCGCGAGGCGGCCGAGGAGCCCAGAGCGTTCTATTGGGGGATCGGACTGGCAGTGTTCTGGGCGCTGCTCAGCGTGCTGGTCCTCGTCCTTGAGTACGACGGGTATACCATGCTCAATGACTTCATCCTGGCCGGCGTCCAGCTCGTGCTCGGATTCGCGCTCATCGCCATCGTGCACGGCGTCGCGCGCCTGCTCGGCGGGAAGGCGCGCTACACGCAGATGTACGGTGTGTGGGCCGCGCTCATCGTGCCAGAAGCGGCATTCTCCCTCGCGCTCGGCCACACCTATCTATCGTTCCTCGTCGTGGTCCATTTCCTGCTCTCGCTCCTCATTCTCGTCGCGTCCGTGTTCGCGGTGCGCGAGATCTACAGTCTTCCGATATGGAAGGCGATCGTCAGCGTCCTTGTGCCGGTGGTGCTGTTCGGCATGCTCATCATCATTCTCGCCGGTTACAGCGCGCTCATCGTCGCCGCAATCAACACCCATCCATAATGAAAACCTTAAATAGGAGCCTTTCCAGGTCTTCCGCATGACATTCGGCTCCTACATCTCCAACGGCTTCCGATTCTTGACCTTCAAGGCGGACGCTGTCCATTCGGTGCGCGACGACGAGAATTCCTTCCGATACGGATTGGGGATACTGACCGCCGTGTCGCTGCTCGTCTTCCTTGCCTTCGGCGCGCTCGGAAGCCTGGTGGTCGGGTTGTTCGCGGGCGGGACCGGATTCGCGTCGGGATGGGTCTTCGGAGTCGTCGCGGGCATCTTCACGTTCGTCCTCGGATTCGTCGGGCCCGGCATCATCCACTTGTGCGCACGGCTCTTCGGCGGCAAGGCACGCGTCACGCAATACTTCTCTGTCGTCATGGCGATGACGATACCGTCGTTCATCATATCGATCATCCTGGGGATACTCAATGTGATACCGTTCCTCGGTGTCCTCCTCTCATTGATCTGGGATGTCTACGCGTTCATCATCGGCGTCTTCCTCGTGAGAGAGACCTACACGATGTCCACGCTGCGAGCTGTCTTCGCGGTGCTACTGCCGGTGATCGTTGTGTTCATCTTGTTCGTCGCGTTCTTCGCGTCGCTCATGCCGTTCAGCGCGATGTCCGGACTGCCCTAGGCTCGTGCGCTGCGAGGTTGCGTGAGACCGTCTGGTAGACGTCCTGCACGGCTGGGACGAGATTGCGCAACGCGCGCACGAACGATTCGGGGCGATCCTCCCACTGTACGGCCCTGTAGAGCAGGTCGGCGACCGTTCCGCGGAAGCTGCGCGGAAGGTCATCACGCCCTTTCGCCATCCGTATCGTCGTGAAGGAATCGTAGGACGTCGAGAACCAGTGCTTCCTCTGGGCGTGGGTGGTGGTGAGGACGGTGAACAGATCAGCATCATCGTGCGCGGCGGTCACCTGAAGCTCGCTTCCATCGTGGATGCCCACGGTGTACGAGATACCCTCCTGCTCGCTGACCATCGGGGAGAGATCCCTACCAACGCCCTGCAGGACCGCAGTGAGCGGCCCATGATAGAGCGACTGGACACGCTCCAGGTCCATGGGGAGCGTCGATGGCTCCTCGAGCGACTGCCCCGCAGGGACCATGGACTCGAGATTGCGCTGCAACGCGTCGCGGACGGACCGGTACGCCTCGGGCAGGCCCGCGATGCTGCGGGCAGTGTCCGTGCCCTCCTGCGCGAGTTCCCAGACCGCATCGCTGAAGGATATCGGATGGTGCTGTGGGAAACGGACGCGGAGATGGGGGCTGCGCCCGGTGCGCGACTCCACATCGAACAGCCGTTCCTCGCCCTCGAGCACCTCGGCGTAAAGCACGTAGCTCTGGCCGTGCGGCTTGCCGTTCCAGACGATGCGGCGCTCATCCTGCCGCAACGCGAACGGACCGATCTGGTCCCCGAGATATGCCGCCGTCTTCTCCGCTTCCTCACGCACAGCGTCCTCGATGGTCTGTACGCGTCCGGCCAGGGTCTGTTCTTCCATCGGTCACGCATGCTCTTCGCATTCTAAACCCTTGTGGAAAACCGACGGCTTCTTAAACGCGGAGCGTGTCGAGAAGGCTCATGGCGTCGTTTCTCGCGCAGCACTGGCTGGTCATCAGCTTCTACGCGCTGGTCATCGGCGCTGTCATCATCTTCCGCAAGAAATTCGAGTGGCAAGGAAAGATCGTCGCCCTGCTCCGGACGAACTGGGGGATACGCTGGATGGAGCGCACCGGGCAGAAGCACGCGAGGCTCATCCGCGTGCTGGGGACGATCGGCATCTACGTCGGCTTCGCGGGGATGCTCGCCATCCTCGCCATGCTTGTGTACGGCTTGTGGGAGCTCATCGTCAATCCGGCCGCGCCGCCCATCATCACCCCTGTATTGCCGGGAGTGCAGGTGCCCGGCAGCCCCATCGCCTTCCCCTTGTTCCAGACGCTCATCGCCTTGTTCATCGTGATCGTCGTGCACGAGTCGTCGCACGGCCTTGTCGCGGCGGCGCACGGCATGAAGGTGGAGAGCAGCGGGATATTGATACTCGGGCCCATCTTCGGGGCGTTCGTCGAGCCCGACGAGAAGCAACTCACCAAGAAGAAGCACCGCGTCCAGCAAGGGGTCTTCGCGGCGGGGCCGTTCAGCAACATCATCCTCGCTATCGTGCTCTTGGGCATCTGGATCGGTGGATTGTGGGTGGCGGGAAGCGCGATCGCCGCGACCGGGCTCACCTTCAGCTCTGTCGTTCCCGGTTCTCCCGCGGAGCACGCTGGCCTGGTGCCGGGACAGACATACATCAGGGCGGACAACCAGTCATTGACGAACAACTCCTTGACGACGATACTCGCCGCCACCAAGCCCAACGACACCTTCACCATGTCGACGGCGACGCATACCTATACGATCACGCTCGGCGAGCGCTCCGACGCGAAAGGGCAATCCTGGATCGGCATCGACGGCGTGCGGACGGTATTGCAGGACGAGAGCAGCTGGGGCTGGCTCTACGCGGTCATCAGCTGGGTGCTCGGCGTCTTCTACTGGGCGTTCATCCTGTCGCTGGGGCTCGGATTGGCGAACCTGTTGCCGCTGGGACCGGTGGACGGCGGGCGGATGCTGCAACTGAGCCTGCGCGAATGGCTGGGCAAGAAGCGCGGCGACGCGGTGTGGGCGAAGACGAGCTTCATCGTGCTCGGCGTGGTGCTCTTGCTGCTTCTCGTGCCGATCATCCGCGCTCTTGTGACGGGCGCCTAAGAATCCTGTCCGTTCACCGCCTCGATGACGCGGTCGTCGCCTTTCGGCTTGGCCTCGGGTCCGAGCTTGTAGATGATGCGTTCGGCCGAAGGCCCCCAAGAATACTCTCCCGTGTCTTTTTCGACACGGACCTTGACGAACTCTCCGAGCTCGCTTCCCTTGCGCAGGTGGTAGTACATGCTGCGTAACGTGACGGGCGGGAAGACTTGCTTGTACACCTTGTAGATCTGATAGCCGTACGCTTCGCCGAGGACGAAGAGAATCTCTATCATGTTCTGCCGGATGTCCGATTGGACCGGTCTTCCTCGCTTCATTCCGTATGCACTCCCGCCGCGCACGGTATAAAAAAATATGTGTAGTGGACGTCCAGGTTATTTTTCCATACGACCCCGTTTGCGCACGTGAGATTGCCGAATTCGCGGGACTGAAAGCTTTTCGGCATTGACGAAAAACGTATCTTGGGGCGGGAAAGCCCCCACTCAGAACTCCTTGACGAAGCGCTGGGCGGTCTCGAGCGCGAGGGCGACCTGGTCGGGGGCGGGGTCGTCAAAACTGTCGCGCATCTCCCACAACGACAGGATGCGCTGCTTGTAAGGGACAGAGCGTTTCTGCGCGACGAGCTGCACGAGCGCGTCGAAATCCTCGGGCTGGTCGTCGTCGCGCAGCCATTCACGCATGGTGCGCTCGATCGCGTCGAGCGCCTGGTTGAGCATATCGGTAGCGAGGTTGCGCGTCTCCTCGAGGGACTCCGACGCGGACATGTCCTCGTCCCCATCGGCTTCCTCATCCTCGTCGTCCCCATCGGCTTCCTCATCCTCGTCGTCCTCATCGGCCTCCTCGTCTTCAGGCTCATCGGCTTCCTCATCCTCGTCGTTGTACTCCTCTTCGTCACCCTCTTCCGACTCTTCGTCTTGGGGGGCTTCTTCGTCACCTTCTTCGTACTCTTCGGCATCCTCGTCGTCCAGGTCTTCCTCGTCGTACGCTTCAGCGTCCTCCTCGTCCTGAGGGATCTCCTCATCCGTTTCTTCGTCGAGGCCTTCCTCCGGTTCGTCCTCCTCGTCAGCAGGTGGCTCCTCGGCTTCCTCTTCTTGGTCGGGCTCCTCTTCGATGTCGGGCTCCTCTTCCTCGTCGGCAGGATTCTCGACCGAGGGTTCCTCGGGTTCCGGTTCGGCGGGCTCGGTCTCGGGCTCTTCGAAATCCATGGTCTCCACCGATTCGCTCCGGACGTCCTCCTCGACGCTCTCGCGCACGAGCTCCTCGGCCTCGGGGACTTCCTCCGGTTCCGGAGCGGCCTGCTCGTCCAGATCAACGATCTCTATCGCGGGTTCGGGTACAGCTTGCTCTTCAGGCTCCGGCTCGGGGGCCGGACGGTCGAGGGGTTGTGAATCGGACGGGAACGAGAGCAGGTACTGCTTCTCGGCCGACGCGCCGAAGACGGCGGCGTCCTCGCCGCACTTCTTGGCGTCGCCGGCGATGCGGCGTACGAAGTCATCGGTGAGCTTCTGGCTGCCGCGGTCGCGAGGGGCGGTGCGGGCGATCTCGCCCGTGCGTGGATTGCGATAGACCATGCTGTCCTGCTTGCCGATATTGCGGTCGAGGATGCGGAGCGTGTTGCCATCCACGAGATAGCTGTCGCCCACCTCCTCCTCGCCCACGAGACGTCCCCAGCCAAGGCCGGCGCGCACGGTGATGGACTGCCCGATCGTCACGCGCGCGGACACCGTGACGGGGGGCATGCGGTAGAAGACGATGCACGCCTTGACCGGGCCGCTCGGGTACGGGCTGGTGAAGACGCGGGACCAGAGCTGACGGACCGCGTCCGCCAGGGCCTTGATGCCGGTGATGTTGATGATGACCGCGTCCTGTCGCAGGGCGGCGTCGGTGTAGAGCGTGGCGACCAGCGGCACTTCCGAGACGCTCATGTCCTGGCGGTGCAGCCCGAGGACCTCGACGACCTCCGTGAGGACGGTCCCGACCTCGTCGGGGATGCGTCCGGTGACCACGCGACGCTTGATCTCCGCGTCCACGCGTTTCTGCGAGGGCTCGTCGGTCACCGCCTCGATGAGGGACGCGACCTCTTTGCCGGTCCCCGAACGGTCGAGATAGCGTTCCAGCGCCTCGGGGCCGAGGACGAGGCCTGACTGGCCGAGCGCGTGCGCCGCGCGGACGAATCGGTGTGCCCGTTGGGGCAGTTCCTGCTGGAGTGCTTCGGTGTAGGAAAAGAGCATGCGGCGTTCGCTCCGATATCGTATTTAATGGTTGTGTAGCGCGAGCCGCTCGAGCTCTTCCTGGCGTCGCTTGGCGTCCATCGCGGGACGGTATAGGTTCCAGAAGACGCGCGACAACCACTGCACCCATGACGGGTCGCGCACCGCATAGGTGATGCGCAGATCCTCCTCGAGCTCTCCGGCACGATACGTGGAGGCGTGTTCCTCGTCGGTGAAGCGCGCGTACGAGCCGTCGATGAGAAAACCACGCAAGGGTTGCTCCGCGTGGCGGATCTCGACACGCTCGGGGTGTTTCTTTCCGAGGGCGTGGACGGGCGCGAGGTTCGAAAGGCCGCCGAAGGAGACGCGCGTGAGGATGCGGAGCGTGACGCCACGCCCGACCAGGCGTGCGAGCACGTCTGCCACGCTCGTGCCGCCGGCATGGGCCTTGAGCACGGACAGGTTCCCGCTGAAGACGAGCAACTGCCGCTCGCACGACTCGAGATCGCGTATGATGCCTGCTGCGGCATTCTCAGAGAGCGGCTGGGCGCGGGCCGTCTTCTGCGCGTCGTCCGCCCACTGGTAGATGTCGAAGAAGCGGAAGTCCCGCTTGGCGGTGCCTGAGCGGATGCGCTTGTAGAGCTCTTTCTCCAGCTCGTCGCGCATGGGACGGTCGGCGTGGTCGTAATAGACGAGCTTGAGGGCGCCGCGCGTGCCCTTGCGGAAGACCTTGATGCGCAGCACGCCGGTGCGCTCGGCGATATCCTGCACGTAGCGCTCGGCGGTCACCCAGGAGCGCTCGATGCGGCGGGCCACCTCGCTGATGGCCCTCGGCTCCTTGCGCACGAAGCCGATGATGGCCTCCTGCTCCTCCTGGCTGACGCCCATGCAACCTTACACCCCTCATATAATAAAACACTTTCTATAATTATTTAGACTAATCAAGATATTCAGTGAATCTATATGTATAAGGTATGGCAGAACTGTACGGCATCAGCGGAACCACATCCAGCGGCAAGACGACACTCATCAAACACCTCCAAGCGCGAGGCTACCCGGTCGCGCACGAATCGGCGACCACAATTATCGAAGAAGGATACCATCCGGCGAACGACTTCCACGACTTCGAACGACGCGTCCTGGACCTGTCGATCGAACGGACGCTCGCGGTGCAGGACCTGGAAGGACCGGCCTTCCTCGACAGGCCCATAGCGGATATCATCGCGTACTACGGACTGGCCGGAGAACCGGTGCCCCCGACGGTGATCGAGGCGGCGGAGAAGTACATGCCGCGGCGTGTCCTCTTCTTGAGCGCGCTCCCCCTCGAGGACAACGGTATACGATACGAGGACGAGGAGGGGCAGCGCCGGCTCGACAAAGAGCTGCGCCGCGTCTACGACTGGCTCGGAGCGGACGTCGTGGAGATACCCGCACCCTGGCGCGGGAGCGTGGATGCGAGCGTCGAGGCGCGCGCCGAGCTCGTCTTGTCGAACATCCTGCCTGACACGGGAGAGGAGATCGAACAGCTCTACCGAGCCTCGCATGAGGACGTGCGCACGCGTCTTTCCCACTATGCTGTCCGGTCTACGGACGAGACGGAGGAGCGCACGCAATTGTACGACTTCAACGGACGCTTGGCGAGGAGGGGCGAGCGACTGCGCGTGCGCTGGGGCGACGGCGTCGAGCTCACATACAAGACCGCCATGGACGGCAGGGACGTGAAGCGACGAAAAGAGGTCACGCTCGTGCGCGGACCCCTGGCGCGCTTCGCCGCGCTCGTGCTGCCAAAAGACGTCGCGTACCTGAACCACACGCAGACCTACCGTCCGGTCGGTGACGACGGCTGCAATATCTGCCTCGACCGCGTGGCAGGCCTAGGGGAGTTCGTGGAGGTCGAGGCCCGCAGCGAGCACCAACTGCTCTTGTGGCGGGAGCGGCTCGGACTCTCAGAACCCATCAGTCACGGCTACGCGGAGATGGTGCGGAAGGCGCGCGCATGAGCTGGAGGGAAGCCCGCATCGTCAGCGGTATCGTCGAGGACGTCACAGGCTCGCATGGATCACTGGAGCTCACGGTGCGCGACGGGGAGAAGACGCAATGCGCGAGCATCCCGTCAAGCATCAAGACGGCGTTCGACGCCCTGCCCTACAGGGAGTTCTTCGTCGGCGAACTGGTATGGTACGCGGCCGGGACGCTCGTGCAGCACGGCATGGGCATGACCGGATACACGAGCACCACGGAATACGAACGCCTGGAGCTGCGGACAGGACCGCACGCAGGGATGGCTTACACAAGACCCGACCATGGGGAGCGCTTCTGGGAGTGGGAGGGTTTTGCCGAGCTGAGTCGCGCGTAGTGTCCACTGGACTGGCACGCACGAAAGGGTTATGGCCTGCAGGGGCTCTGAGGGGTCCGTGCAGGCCGTTCGTCCCTCCGGAAGAGCACAAAATACACTATATCTAGTGTTTTTTGGGCCACAATTCTTTTCTACTACACTAGCATATATCTCCACGGACAACGATGCTTTTAATGCGTGCCCGGTAAAGACCGCACCGGAAGCCGTGCGGGCTTTGCGCGCGGCAACGTACACCATGCGATGCACCCACTGCGACAACGAGGACACCAAGGTCATCGAGACCAGGGAGGCGGGCGAGGACGTCCGCCGCCGCAGAGAGTGTCCGTCGTGCGGGGAGCGTTTCACGACCTACGAGCGCGTCGAGCGCCCGCAGCTGCGCGTCATAAAAAAGGACGGCAGCCGGGAGTTGTTCGACCGCGAGAAGATGCTGCGCGGCATGCTGCTCTCGTGCGAGAAGCGGCCGGTCGCGACGGACAAGGTCGAGGAAGCGGCACGCGTGGTGGAGGATCGTCTGCGCGGCCTCGGGGAGACCGAAGTGCAGACGAAGATGATCGGAGACCTCATCATGGAGCAACTACGGAAGCTCGACCACGTGGCGTATATCCGGTTCGCGAGCGTGTACAAGGACTTCCGCAGCGTCCGGAGCTTCGAGAAAGAGATCAAAGTACTGACAGGGGGAAAATAGCTATGCAGCAGAAGACAGTGAACATGGACATGCCGAAGATCACCGCGACTGAGAACCAGAGGAAAGTCATCAAGGACAAGTATCTGCGCGACGCTCCCAGCCTAGAGGCCTGGTTGATGGGCGTCGCACACAACATCGCTCTCGCGGAGATCGTCCATTCGCTGCCCGAGGAGAAGGTCTTCAAGGACGTGTCCTATGAGAAGCGCGCCTTCGACAACCGCGGACAGACGACGTACGAGTACTTCCTGCACGCCAAGGCCAAGGACATCGACGAGCAGAAAGAGAACTTCCGCCGCTTCATGCAGAACCTCAACGAGCTCGCGGCGAACGACCCCCAAGCCAAGAAGATCGTCGAGAAGACGCAACGCGAGTTCTACGCGCTCATGTCCACCTGGAAGTTCCTGCCCAACAGCCCGACGCTCATGAACGCCGGCAGGGACCTGCAGCAACTGTCCGCATGCTACGTCCTGCCGGTCGAGGATTCCCTCGAGGGCATCTACGATAGCGTCAAGAGCATGGCGATCATCCACCAGAGCGGCGGCGGGACCGGATTCGACTTCAGCCACCTGCGGCCATCAGGGAGCAGGGTGCAGAGCACGCTCGGCGTGGCCTCCGGACCGCTCACCTTCATGCAATTGTTCGACAAGAGCACGGACGTGGTCAAGCAAGGAGGGACGCGTCGAGGCGCGAACATGGGTATCCTGCGCTACGACCACCCTGACATTGACAAGTTCATCGAGATGAAGAAGACGCCCGGCGTGATGGAGAACTTCAACGTGTCGGTCACCATCACCGAGGACTTCATGGACAAGGTCGGCAAGGGAGAGGACTACGACCTCATCGACCCGCACACCAACAAGGTCGTCGGCACGCGGAACGCCAAGAAGATGTGGGACCGTCTCGTGCACGGCGCGTGGGAGACCGGCGACCCAGGCATCATCTTCATCGACCGCATCAACAACAGCAGGAGCAACCCGACGCCCGCGCAAGGCATGATCGAGAGCACGAACCCGTGCGGCGAGCAGCCGTTGCTGCCTTTCGAGCCGTGCAACCTGGGAAGCATCAACCTCTCCAAGTTCGTCTCCGGAGACGACATGGACTGGACCGCGCTCAAGCAGACCGTGCGGACGTGCGTGCACTTCTTGGACAACGTCGTGACTGTGAACAACTACCCGCTCTTCCAGATCGAGCGGATCGCCAAGTCGAACAGGCGCATCGGCCTGGGCGTCATGGGATGGGCGGAGACCCTCGTCAGGCTCGGTCTGCCCTACGGCGGCCCCGAATCCCTCGAGAAGGCAAAAGAGGTCATGCGCGTCATAAACGAAGAAGCCATGGCGGCTTCCGAAGCGTTGGCGAAGGAGCGCGGAGCGTTCGGGGGCTGGAAGGACAGCATCTTCGACAAGCAAGGAGACTACTATCGCGGCGAGGACCACACGCCGCGCAACAGCGCGCGCACCACCATCGCCCCGACGGGAACGATCGGCATCGCGGCTGGCCTGCAGGGAGCGGGCATCGAGCCGTTCTTCGCCATCGTCTACACGCGATACAACGCGAAAGCGCTGGACGCGCTCAAGAAGGGAGAGACCCCGAATCCGAACGACACCTTCTGGGAGGTCAATCCCTTGTTCGAGAAGATCGCCGCGGAGAACGATTACTTCGGCCTGGGCAAGGAGGAGTTGTGGAAGCGCATCGACGCCAACCACAAGAGCGTCACGGGCATGAAGGAGATTCCCGAGAAGGTGCAGGCACTGTTCAAGACGAGCCACGACCTGACGCCGCTCGACCATGTGCGCATGCAATGCGCCTTCCAGGAGTACACGGACAACGCCGTGTCAAAGACGGTGAACCTCAAGAACGAGGCCAAGCCAAAAGACATCGAGGAGGTCTACATGCTCGCCTTCAAGCTCGGCGCGAAGGGCGTGACCGTCTATCGCGACGGCTCGAAGAGCTTCCAGGTATTGAACCTCGGCGACAAGAAGGCCAAGGCCGAGAAGAAGCCCAAGAAGATCGACCGCGACACGCTCCAGGAGAAGAGCGATTACTACCAGATCGAGACCGGTTCGGGCACATTGCACATGCACATCAACTACGACGAGCTCGGGCCCAGACGCATCTTCGGCAACCTCTCGCCGTTGGGGACGGAGATCAGCGGACTGACCTCGGCGTTGTGCATCATGATCTCGAAGTACCTGGAGGCAGGCGGGGACCCCGTGCGCATCCTCAAACACCTCAACAGCATCAAGAGCGACCGGCCCTACGGCTTCGGAGCGAAGCGCGTGGACAGCGTGCCGCACGCCATCAGCAAGGCATTGCGGCAGAACCTCGTCAAGACGGGTTTCTTCGCCGACCAGAGCGGACAGACGTCCCTGACGGGAAAGAAGCTCGATGTCGGCGATACCGTCGAGGAGGTCGTGAAGGCCGAGAGCGTGTCGGACAGGCTGCACTGCAGCAAGTGCTTTTCCACGAACGTGCAGATGATGGCCGGCTGTTCGGAGCCGACGTGCTTCGACTGCGGCTACTCGAAGTGCAGCTGAACCTTCTTTTTCAGTCCTTCACTCCCTCGACACCCCAGCTCTTGTCGATGAGGCGCTTGATGGCGGCGTAGATTTCATCAGCGTTGCCGTCGGGAACAGCGATGAACTCGATCTTCTGACGGACGATGTCGGCCTTGTCGAAACTCCCGTTGATAACGATGTTGCCGTTCTTGTCCCTCTTCACACTGTCCATGTACTTGACGGGGCAGTACGTTCCCTCGTACGCGCGGCGACGCACGCTACCGAACGATTGGTCCATGTCAGAACCGAAGGAAACCTTGCTATCCTTCTTGAGGATGACGCGTGAGATGGCCTCGTCGGTGAGGGTGTAGCGGAAGCGGCGTTTCGGAAAATGCTGGAACAGCGTGACCATCGCGACGATGAAGACCGCGAACAGGATGCCTGCGAAGAACTGGTTGCGGAACTCAGGATACAGGACGTAGACGACCACGTCCGCCGCCACGAGAACCAGTCCGAGCGCCCACGCGCCGTGACCGGTCAGGACGATGAGGGGGCGTGTGACTTCCCATTCGAGGAGGGTCTTGGCCATGCAAGGGAACTCTGAAAGACAGTACTTAAGCGCTCCTATCGTTATGCATATAACCGAGCGCCGGTTCCATATCCGTGTGATCCACATCTACACGGGGCAGAGCAAGGGGAAGACCACGGCCTCTGTGGGCCTTGCCGTGCGGGCCATGGGCGCGGGGATGAAAGTGCTTTTCGTCTCCTACTTCAAGCCGGACGGCTCGTCGGAGCACGGCGTGCTCGAGAAGCTCGGCGCCAAGGTCCTGCGCTTCACCTACCGCGGGAACTTCTTCAAGCGATACAACAAGGAGCAATTGACGGAGGCCAAGAAGGCGTTCGCCGGGTTCTTCGTGGACGTGGAGGCGGAGACGCCGGACTACGACCTCATCATCCACGACGAGGTGGTCTACGCGGTCCATATGGGCTTGACGACGGAGCAGAAGCTGCTGGACTACCTCGATCTGTACAAGGACAAGGAGATCGTGCTGACCGGACGTGATTTCCCCGAAAAGCTTATCCAGCGAGCGGATTACGTGACAGAGATGCAGAAGGTCAAGCACCCCTTCGACAAGGGCGCGCAACCACGCAAGGGGATCGAGCACTGATGGTAGACAGGTTCTTCGCAGCCACAAAAGCATTCATCGTCTCGGACGGGAAGGTGTTGATCCTGCGCGAGTCCGCCGACTACGACGACGGCACGAACGAGGGGCGCTACGATGTCCCGGGAGGGCGCGTGGAGCCTGGCCAGCGTTTCGACGAGAGCCTCCGCAGGGAGATCAGGGAGGAGACTGGACTCGAGATCGATATCGGCAGGCCGTTCCACATCGACGAATGGCGCCCGCACGTCCATGACGAGGACTGGCAGGTCGTTGGGACGTACATCCTGTGCGTCCCGCACAAGACGGAGGTCACGCTCGGCCCCGATCATGATGACTTCCAATGGATATCGCCCGCAGACCACAAGGAGTATCCCATGACGAGCGGATTGCGAAAAGGGTTCGAACAGTATCTCTTGCTGGAGGAGCGATGAGGATACGCATACACACCATCGGGGACACGCCATTGCCGGAGTACGAGACGGAAGGAGCGGTCGCCTTCGACCTGCGCGCTCGCGAGCGCACCGTCATCGAGCCGCGCTCCCTGGGATTGGTACGTACAGGGCTTGTGATAGAGGTGCCGAAGGGATACACGATGCTGCTCGCCGCCCGCTCGTCTACGCCCAAGAAGAAGGGGCTGCTCATGCCGCATGGCATGGGCGTCATCGACCAGGACTACTGCGGACCGGACGACGAGAACCTCTTGCAGTACTACAACTTCACCGACGAGCCAGTCGTGATAGAGAAAGGCGAGCGCTGCGGACAAGCGTTCTTCGCGCGCATCGCCAAGGCCGAGTGGGAAATGGTCGAGACCATCAAGGATACCAGCCGCGGCGGCTTCGGCGGCACGGGAAACGATTAGCGGTCGAGCACGGCGTACACAAGGTGTATCCAATGCGCTGTGCTATAATTGATCACGTGCGTCGCGTCCGAAGGCATGCGCTGGGAAGCGAAATCAGCTATCAATTCCCGGCGTACCCCATCGTTCGCCGGCATATCGGGGACGAAACGCGATGCATGGCCGATAATCCTGCCCGAGAAGAGGGTCCGCTGGCCTGGAGCGCGGAGGACACGCCTATTAAGTCCGATGTATGAAGGGACGAGCTCGCTTCTACCCATCGATTCGAGACTGCTATCCATGCAATCCTTGCGAAGCGCTCCTATATTATACTTTCAGTGCTGCGAGAAGTACTGCAGCACGTCCTCGGGCTTCTTGTTCTGGAAAAGGATGCCCGACAAGGCGCGCGCCAATGTCAAGGGACGCGGGTGCTGCCAGATGCTGCGGCCGTACGCCAAGCCCGTGGCGCCGGCGTGCACCACGTCATAGGCGTGCTTGATGATCTCTTCGTCAGAACCATACTCGTTGTCCGCAACAAGCACGCCCGCGCGTCCGGCGGCCTTGACCGCCCACTCGAAGCCGTGCAGGTCGTGATTGTACTTGAGCTTGACGAAATCCGCCCCCAATTCGAGACCGACGCGGGCGGCGTAGGCGATGACGTCGGAATCGGCGTCCCTACCGACCACTCCGGGGCCGCGCGGATACATCCACGCGATGACGGGGATGCCGTAATCGTGGGCCTCCTCGCAGATGCGGCCGAACTCAGCGAACATCTCCGGCTCGGCGGGACTGCCGTCGTAGATGGTGTAGCCCACCGCGTCCGCTCCGAGCTTGACCGCGCGCTCCACGCTGCAGATCTGCTTTGAGAACGGATTGAGCTCGGACAATTCCGTGCGGCCGTTGAGCTTGATGACCAATGGAATGTCCGTGTATGCGCCGTGATAGTACTTCTCAGCGAGGCCCGCGTGCAGGACGACGCCTGTGAAACCGCCCTCGAGGGCGATGTTGAGGACGTGCGTGGGATCGACGGTGTGCAGGTCGAAGAGCTTGGGACCGTGCTCGAGCCCCTGGTCGAAGGACAAGAGCAACGCGTGCTTGTCGCGCAGAATCCGATTCGCGTCAGCGACCACTCACCCTCACCTCACGTGCAGGGCGTGGAAAGCCGTATTTAAATGTTCTGGAGGAGTGGCTTCGCCGGTATCTCCCGTTTATCGGCGGAGAGGCGTTCGAGGGCCTTGTCACGGTCGAGCAGGCCGTTCTTGGCGCCGACCTCGCTGATGAGGCTCTCGGTGTTCACGCACGCGAGCCGCAACGATTCCTGGGGATCCTTGCCGAGGATGAGCCCCGCGAGGAAAGAGGAAGCGAAGCAATCACCGGCTCCAGTCGTCTCCACGATACGCGCTTCGGGAGACGGGGCGGCGAAATAGATCGTGTCCGCGTACAGCAAGGTGCTTCCCGCACGGCCGTTGGTGACCATGACGATCTCCGCTCCCTGCATCCGCAGGCGCACGCACAACTCCTCGGGAGAGCCCTTGCCAACGAGCATCTCGGCCTCCTCCTTGTTCATGATGAGCAATTGCGAGAGCGATATCGGCTCGCGCAACGCGGCCAATCCCTGTTGGGTCTGGTAGCTCGACGGATTGAAGGCGACGGCGATGCCGCTCTGCCGGGCGTGGCGCATGAGCGCGAGCATGGTGCGGTAGCTCTCGCCCACGAGCGAGGAGAAGTAATACCATGTCGAGTGCATCTTGGAGAGGTCGAGGTCCTCCGCCCGCAACAGGGAAGAGGAACCCTTGTAGATGAGGATGGTCCGGTCGTGCAGGCGCTTGCTGTCGAGCACGAGCGACAGGTTGGTCTTGGCGTCCACGCGCGTGCCGAGGAAGTCCACGCCCGCGCCATCGCACCACGAGACGACGGCGTCGCCGTTGCCGTCCTTTCCCACAGCACCGCCGTACGCCACGGGGATGCCGAGCTTGGAGAGGCACGCGGCGGTGTTCGTGCCGCCTCCGCCGATCTCCGTGTGCACGTCGCTGAGCAACACCTTCTCGCCCGAGGGATAGAAGACGACCTCCTCGCAGCTGTCGTCCGTGCAGATCTGCATGGTGCGTTCGCTCGCCGTCTCGGTGTGGATGTCGATCGTCCCGCTCCCGAAGGTGATGACCTCGTACTTCATGGCAAGGCGTCCGGCGGATAGATGCTGGGAGGCTGCTCCTGCGTCTGGCTCAAGCGCAGGAACTCCTTGATGACATTCTGCATCTCGACGAGCTTCGCGATGAGCTCGTCCTCCGCCTTCTTGATGCGGGGCTTGTATATCCAGAGCCTCCATCGCTCCTGGATGGACTTGAGCAATCCTCCGGAGAAATCATCCTCCCAGTTGCGGATGAGGTGCGCCTCGAAGCGCATGATCGTGTTGGACTGGAACATCTTCCACTTCTTGCCCTTGTGCATGACCTCCTTCTTGCTGACGGCGATGGTCTGGAAGTTGAACTTGAGGAACCACGTGAACTCCTTCTGCTCGATGTGCTGGGAGCCGGGGTGCCTCCAGGCACGCCACCAGATGTGGTGCT
The DNA here is from genome assembly GCA_046704725.1 of Candidatus Woesearchaeota archaeon. Classification (GTDB taxonomy): domain Archaea; phylum Nanobdellota; class Nanobdellia; order Woesearchaeales; family SKIA01; genus SKIA01. The sequence continues at coordinate 103,657 of JBJKRI010000005.1, forward strand.
CCGTCAGACCGCTGGGCAGGTCCCGCTGCCAATAGAGCGTCTCGTAGTTCTTGTCTCCGTTCGTGTCCTTGAAATCGTTGTCGTCGAGCCAGGTGTGCAGGCGCTTGTACAGCTCCTTGAGCTGGTGGACGTACTCGATCTCGATCTCCGTCTTGAAGATGCGTTCGCCGTTCTTCGTCCAGTCGATGAGGTTGGAGGGCACATGGCGAACCCGTCAGCGGCATATATAAACGTGCGGTTGTGAGCGAGGGGTGGGGACGAACGATTCATAAGGGAGCCGTCCGGGGTGGAAGCATGCTCCGCACAGCGACCATTATCGTTTTGTCCCTGCTCTTGGTAGGGACTGCATCGCTGGCGCTCACGGAGATCGCGTTCAGCAAGCTCTTGTACCCCGAGGCGTACGTCGGTCCGGTGATGCAGCTTGAGCAGCAGGTTGTGCCGCAGCACTTCCCCGTGCCCTTGCCGCAATCGCTCGTACGCAACGAGACCTCGCGACTGCTCGGCAACGCACTGGCGTACATCCGCGGCGACACCGCGACAGCGAACCTGACTATTCCCGTCAGAGCGGACCTGACCCGAGCGCTCGATGCGCTCCCGCCCTGCCAGGGCGTCCCGCAGAACGGCACGCTCGACTGCCGGCCGCCGAACGCGACGATCATCCTCGCGCAGGTCCCACAGACCATGAACCTGAGCACGCCGAACCTCACGAGCTACCTGCAGCGCGGACGCCAGGCCGTGCAGACCGCCGAAGCCTCGCTGCAGATCGCGCTGATCCTGGCGCTGGTGTGTGTATTGCTCATCCTGTTCCTGACGCGCAAGTCCATCCGCTCGGGAGCGGAATGGATAGAGAGCGATATGATCATCGTGGGCGGCTCGCTCGCGACGACGAGCATCGCCATCCGACCGCTCCTCGCGCGAGCGTTCCCGCCGGCGCTGTCATCGTTGCAAGGTTTTGTCACGACGGTGCTCGGGACGGTGCTCGCGGCCATGCTGACCTACGGATTGGTGGCGGGCATCGGCGGGGCGGCGCTCTTGCTGTTCACCCTGCTGTTCCCGAAACCAAAGAAGAAGTGATGTGGGTGGCAGGGTTCGAACCTGCGTAGGCGCTAAGCCACACGGCCCTGAACCGTGCCCGTTTGACCGCTCCGGCACACCCACGTGCTATCAGGGAGATTCCCCGTCCACTTATAAACGTTGTCAGAGGGTGAGCGTGACGAGGTTCGTATTGCCCAATCCGTGCTTCTCGATCACGCCGCGCTCGGAGAGGTGCTTGAGGACGCGCGAGACCTTCACCTTGCCAAGGCCTGTGAGCGCGACGAGCCGGTTCTGCTCGAGACGGTTGTTGTTGTCGAGCAAGGTCTTGACGACGAGGCGCTCCTCGCGCGGCAACACAGAGAGCACGCGCGAGAGCTGCGCGCGGTTGATGCGCCACTGGAACAAGAGCACGAGCGACGCGCCGAGAAGGACGGAGAGAAAAGCGATGCCGTAGACGAGCAGCGGCAGTTGCGAGCCGCTCTGCTCGACGTACGCGCCGTTCACCAAGGCGAAAGCGATGCCGAGCAAGAAGACGAGGACGAGTCCGGCGATGAGCCGGCGCGGCTCAAGCTCCATTCCCGCCCCCCAACTCCTTTCTCAGCCTGCGATATTCCCTGTCCGTGATCTCGCCGCGCGCGAGGCGCTTGTCGAGGATGTCCTTTGCGCTCTCCTTGCTGGTCCCACGGAGCAGCCACCAGACGATGAGGAGGAAGGCCGCGAGGATGAGCAGGGAGAACAGCCATCCGAGGCCCATGCCAGAGCCCATGCCGTACCCCATCATCCCCGCCATGCCGTCCTCCAGGCGTCAGTCGCTCTTATGTCTTTTGGAGCCATCAACTCATGGGACAGTCGTCGTGCATCTCCTGCCAGTCGGCGAAGGTCTCGTTGTCGGTCACCCAGTACGGGCCGATGCGTCCATAGTCCTCGCGTGCCTGGACAAAGTCGGCGTAGGTCCCGTTCTCGACGATGTCCTGCATCACGTATAGCGGACCGTTCCGCGCGTACAGCATGCCGTGACCCATCCCATAGCCCATGCCGTACTGGCTCTGCTCCTGCGCGCTCCAGCGCGGGCCGAATGCGACGGCGAGGCCGCCGACGACCACCAGCATCGCGAGCGACGCGATCAATGTCTTGTTCATGGTTCTTCCTCCGGCCTTGCGGCCGAAGTATCAGAGGGTGAAACGAGACATACTCTTTGCTGAAACGAGAATGTGAGGGGGAAGCAGGGCCAGAAACGGTGTGTTGGGGGTATGCTTTGGCCCTGCCCCACCCACTCTCCGCTAGGAGGGTGAGACGCCGAGATCCTTCGCTGCCTGGACGGTGCTCTCGGCGTCACGGATCTTGCGCAGGGCGTTACGCTCGAACGCGGAGTCAGCGGCCTGCGTGATGTGGAGGCGCTGCGCCACGACTGTTTGCGTAAGCCCTTTCGCCCGGAGGCGGAGGACTTCCTGCTCGCGATCCGTTAACACATTGAATCACTTGTACAGACTGTACAACTGATATAATTTATATCCTTTTCCGTGGTCAAAACGCTTAACAACAGCCATGGAGTCCACCCGGCATGAAGATCGGGCTCGTGGGAAAGCCGTCGGCAGGGAAATCCACCTTCTTCAAGGCGGCCACGCTCATGGACGTGGACATCGCGAACTATCCCTTCACCACTATAGCGCCGAACACCGGCTTCGCGCACGTGCGCATCGACTGCGTGGACGAGGAGCTGGGGGTGCAGTGCAACCCCCGCACGGGCTACTGCATCGAGCACCAGCGGTTCGTGCCATTCGAGCTCATGGACGTGGCGGGCCTGGTGCCCGGAGCGCACGAAGGACGGGGACGCGGCCTGGCGTTTCTGTCCGACCTCAACGAGGCCGACGGGCTCATCCACGTCGTGGACTGCTCGGGAAGCGTGAACGCCGACGGCGAGGACGTGGAGGCAGGCAGCTACGACCCAGCGAAAGACGTGCGCTTTCTCACCGACGAGCTCGACTACTGGTACCTGGGCATCATCACCAAGAACTGGGAGCGCTTCGCGCGGCGTGTCCAGCAAGAGAAACAGGACGCGATCAAGGCGTTGGCCGAGCAACTGTCAGGACTGCGCGTCACCGAGGACCACCTGAAGAGCGCTTTTTCCACGCTCGGACTGCCGCAGAACGTGACGGAATGGAAGGAGGATGAACTGCACGCGCTCGCGCGCGACCTGCGGCAGAAGACGAAGCCCATGGTGATAGCGGCCAACAAGATCGACCGGCCATCGGCGAGGGCGCATTACGAAAAGTTGGTGGAGGAGTTCCCTGGATTGACGATCATCCCCTGCAGCGCGGAGGTCGAGCTGGCATTGCGCGAAGCGGGAAAGCACGGCCTGATAGACTACCTGCCCGGGGACCAGACGTTCACCCTGAAAGACGATGCATCACTTTCTGACGCGCAGAAGAAGGGACTGAACTACATGGCCGCGTTCCTCAAGGAGAACGGCGGAACAGGCGTGCAGCGCGTGCTCAACAGCGCCGTGCTCGACCTGTTGGGATACATAGCGGTCTATCCCGGCGGGACAAAGAAGCTCGAGGACAGCGAAGGACGCGTCCTCCCGGACTGTTTCCTCATGGCGCCCGGCACGACGCCATTGGACTTCGCCCGCTCCCTGCACACCGACTTCGCCAAACACTTCATCAAGGCGATCAACGTCAAGACCCGATTGCCCGTGGGGAAGGACCAGCCGTTGTCGCACCGCGACGTCATCGAGATCGTCAGCGCGAAATAGGTCTATTTCTTGATCAGGCCGTACTTGTCGAGGAGGCGCTTGAACTCGACGTACTCGTCCGAGCGACGGATCTCCTGGATCTCTTCGGAAGGCAGGCGGTTCACCCACTGCACGCAGATGCGCAGCATCTCCTTCACGTCGCTATCGACGGAAGGCTTCTTATCAGAGAGGACGGACAGGTCGACGTCATCCTCGGCGACAGCCTCGCGCGGCCGACTACCGAACATGCGCTTCCACCAGCTCTTGTGTTCGGGCTCGGCGAGCTCGAAATCATCGTCCTCGTGGGGGACGCTCTCGCCGCGAAGGACCGCCTCGACGTGCTCCCTGGGCACTTCTTCGGGCTTGGGAGGCTGCTTGTCCTCGGAGACGATCTCCACCTTGGGCACGATGCGGCTGAAAAAGCTCTTCCCGCCGCTCTTGCGCTCGCGAAGGTAACTGCCCATGTCCCGGTTGAAGTCCCGCTGGTCCATCCCAGGGAAAGCAGGAGCCGTGAATATAAAGATTACTGCTCAAGAATGGGGATGGAGGGATTCGAACCCCCGTCGGCCGGTATCTTCAATGGTCATCGGCCTTGCGACCTCAACGCTCCACTACTGGAGCCGGCTGTTCTACCAGGTTATACTACATCCCCAACCCGTTAGGAGTGTACGGACGAAGTGGCGGGCGTCTTTTAAAGATATAGGCTGTTGCTCGTCCGTCGCAGCGCGGGCAGGTCCAGCAAGGAGAAACGCGCATCCGCGCGCAAGCGAGCCAACACAGATGGCGAAGAAGGCGGATTGAGACGCCGGACCCAGTCCCGGAAATCCCCCGCCTCGAACGTCGCGTACCCGTTCCGATCAGCGAGGCCGAGCACGCGCTTGTCCCAGCCGTACTGCTGCTTCTCCGATCGGACATCCCACCACCGGCTCCGCCGCGGATCGGTGAGGACGCTGAACTGCATACCACCCTCAAAGGCCCAATCCTCGGCGTGATGCAGCAGCATGTCCGGCCAATCGCTCTCGCCGAGCACCTTGTAGAACTTCCGACCGATCGGAGCGCCCTTCACCTGGAGCACGTACATCGCGTCGCCATCGAGCACGAACTCCAGACCGGCGAGGAACGCTCCGGGACGAGATCCCTCCTCGAGGAGCGTGAGGCCGAAGGAATGCCACTCCTCGTACCATGGGCAAGGCGCTCCCGGCCCGTGACGGCGCAATAGAAGCCTTCTCTCCGGGACGCGAACCCCGTACGCCTGCGCGACGCCCGAGAGATCGAAACAGTCCATCGAGAAGAAGGACCGGAAATCGAGACACGGATAGTTCTTCGCGACGTCGCGCGCAGCCTCCTTGAACGGATGGAAATACATCGCTCTACTCGTCGAAGGGCCTGCACAAACGGCAGGGGGAGTACCCGCCCTTCAAGGCCTCTTCGCGGCTCTTGTAGACGACGCGCTTCTCCTTGGAGATGCGCTGGGCGATCGGGCACTCGGCGCGGTGGATGCGCTTGCCGCCCTCGGAGGTCACGAAGACCTCTTTCTTGGGCGCGGCCTGGTTGATCACCTTGTCGCCAGCGATGACATCACCGTGGACGGTCGGGCCCTTCACCTGCTCGGGCGTCTGCTCGACGCGCACGACAGGGGCTTGCGAGCCAGCGACGAGCTCGCGGACGGGCTTGCCGTAGCGCTCCTCGAGCTTCTTGTGCGGCAGCATCACCGCATAGATTGCGCAGAGCACGAAGAGCAGCGCGAGCAGCGCGAAGAAGATAGGACCGCAGAACAGCGAGACGTAGTCGCCGAAGGAGTGCGGCACCAATCGCAGGACGCGCACCGTCATGACCGGGCTGTCCGTCGAGGCGCCCTTATTGTCCGTCGCGGTGAACACCACATGCTCCTCGCCGAAGAAGCCGCTCTGTGGCTTGAGGTAGGCTGTGGTGTTCTCGATGCGCACGGCCATGTGCTGCGGCTGGGACGAGGTGAACGTGAGATTGTCGAGGTCAGGGTCGTAGAAGTACTTGGCCAGGTTGATGGTCAGGACGTTGCCCTGCGGGACCTCGTAGTAGAGGGCGGACGCGTTCGTGCCGTGCGGCGTCTCGGCGAGCTGCTGGGGCACGGTGACCTGGCTCGCGAGTATCGCCGCGACGATCAACGACAATACCATGAGCGCGAGCAGCACGGTCACGATGGCGGGCTTGCTCGCTTCCTTGAAGGATATCTTTGGGAGCACCCCCGTGTAGGTGAGCAGCAAGACGATGAGCGCGAGCACGACGAGGACCACACCGATGGCGACCAGCAGCAAGCACCAGTCGAGGCTGCCGGCGGCGCCGAAGGCGATGCTCTCGTACGCGCTGGTCAGCCAGCTCTTCTGCGAGACCTGGAAGCTCATGTCGTAGCGGTACTGGGAGCGCGGCGAGGTCAGGACGAGCGAACCGACGGTCGTGCCCTGGTTCTGCGAGAGGTTCGTCGGAATGAGGTGGAGCACGGCCTGCTCGCCCGGAGCGAGGAAGACGCTCGTCGTGTTCAGCCTGAACAGCGGGCTGTTCCACTGCACCGCGTAGGTCGCGGCATCGATGCCCGTGTTCGTGATGAGGATGGGGACGACCTTGGCGTCCGTGTAGACCTTGTACTTGGTGTTCTCGGGAGCGACCATGGTGCAGTCCGCGTTGCTCACGGCGTGCACAGGGATGTGCGTGGTCGTGGAGATGCCAGAGGACTGCGTGGCCGTCGCGGTCACGTCATAGGTCTGCGTGCGATCAGGGATCACCATTTGGAGGGTGACGTCCTTATGCTCGCCCGGACGCAGCCAGAACCGGCTCTGCACCGGGTGCGAGTAGATGTCGCCGCTGCTGGTGACAGTGAAGTTCTGCGCGTACATGCCGCGGTTCTGCACCTGCACGGTCACGTTCGTGGGGCCGGCGCACGCGGTCTGCTGCGCGGGCAGGGACTGGACGACCTGTTCGTAGCAGTCCTGCACCTGCAGGGGAGCGTCGAGCGTGTGTGTGGTACCGCCGAGCAAGGCCTTGGCAGTGATGCGAAGGTCCTGCGTGCCGAGGTCCGACTTGTGCGGCCGGAGCGTGACGGGGATGTCCACGGACTGTCCGGGAGCGAGCGAGACGTTCGTGACGCCGAGCGTCGCCCAGTACGGACCGTCTACATTGAGCGTGTAGGTGTTCGCCGTCTGCGCGGTGTTCGCGAGGTGCACGGTCATGGGCGTCGTGACCTCGGCGCAGACCGCCTGCTGGTTCGTCGTGAGCGCGAACTCGTAGTCCCACTGGATGTGCACGTCAGAGACGTGCGACTGCGAGACGCCCGTCTTGTCGGCGTGCGCGACGAATACCACTTGCTTGTTCCCGTACTCGCTGCAGCTGAAGCGCGCGACGGCATCGACGGTCTCGTTCTCGCCCGGAGCGAGCGCGAAGGACCGCCGGCTGAAGAGGACCTGCGCGGACGTGTCGGCCGAGAGGTTGTAGGTCTCGGTGTACGTCGCGGTGTTCTGCACGGTCACCTCGTAACGGATCGGGCGGCAGGGAAGGACGTTGTCGTCGAGCTGCTGCACGGAGAGCCCGATGGGCTGGCAGGCCTCGACGGTGATGTCCCTGTTCGCCGCTCGATAGCGGCCGAACTGGCTGGTCGCGTAGATATTGTAATGGCTGGTGCCTGTGGTGCCGCACGGCGGCTGGAGCGTAACGGCGACCTGGGTCGCCTCTCCGGGCTGGAGGTCCACATGATTGCGGCTCACCCAGATCCAGGGCTGGCTCGCGTCGAGCGAGACCTGGTAGGAGGCGGGGAAATCCCCGAGATTATTGATGGTGAAGTAGTCCGTCGTCTGCCCGCAGGCGCAGACCTTGGTCTGCTGCGGCGCGGCGTTGAACTGCGCCTCGTGGCTGTAGGTCGTGACGCTGATGGCAGCGCTCGCTATCGGCGCGAGCAGCGCGAGGGCGAGCACGAGACTAATAATGCGTGATGAGTTCTTCATCTTCTTTCTCCTTTCTCCGGTTCCAGGCAATCGCCAGGATGATGAGCGCGATGAGCACGACCACGATGATGACAGAGACCAGCCACTGCGAGAATCCCTTGGCGGGCTCCGCGCTGAGCACGGCGAAAGCGCTGTCCAACCGCTCGTGGGTGTTGTCGTAATCGACGGTGAAGGTGACCTGATGCATGCCGAGCGGCGCGTCCTTGTCGATGCTGACGGACAGGTATGCCGTCCGCTCGCTGTTCGCGGGGATCGTGAGGTATTGTGTGGGCTCGACGGCGAAGGTGCTCCACGTGCGGGCGCCCTGCATGCCGAGCAGCACCTGCTTGGGCGTGCTATAGGTGTTGGTGATGGTGACGGGGAAGTAGACCGTGCTGCCCTGCGGGATGTTCCGCAAGGGGTCGAAGGTCACGTGGATGGTGTCCGTGGAATAGTTCTGCTGCGGCAGCGTCGGGAGCGGAGTGACCTCGACGCGATAGGCCTGCTGGATGCCCGGACCGTACTCGGGAACGACGCGCAGCTCCATGCGCTGCGGGCCCGTGTAATCGGACGGGATGGGATACGTCTTGTCGAAGCGATAGACCAGGCCGGCCTGCGCGACCTGATGGTCGTTGATCGCGCCGGGCAAGGTGATGTCCGTGGCCACCTGCCCGAGGGATGTGTCTCCCATGAGGGTGTACGCGACCTCGAGGTTCGATCCCGGAGCGACGGGCTGCGGCGTGACAGAAAGCTGGGTGATGCGCGGGACGGCCAGTACGCTCGAGGCGCACAGGACGAGCACCGCTATCAGCATCACGCTTCTCATTGTCGCCGAGAACGTGATTTTCTATATAAACATTGGCCTTTCGTCCCCATCCATTAGTGATGACGGCGAGGGCGTTTCTTATGGACGCGTGGCTGCTTGTGCACACGCAACGCGGCGACGATCGCGATCGCGACGATCAGGGCGACGAGCACGATCCACAACACATCCCACGCAGTGAAACCGCCCCTGCTGGTGTGCGGCACGTTCGAGAGGGGCACAACATGGGCGACGAGATAGACATCCTTCTGCGAACCGTCGGTGGTGAGGGTGACGCGGAACGGGTACTGTCCCTCGGGCGTCGCCTTGGGAGCGAAGACGCGCAGGTCGGTGTGCAAGGTCTGGCCCGCCGGGACCACGACGACGTTGCCCGACTCGAAGACGTAATCGCCCCACGGCAATATGCCGTCGGCCGCGAGCATGTAGGTGCGCGATGTGGAACCGTCATTGCTGATGGTGAGCGGGAACACGCCGCCCTGGGAACTGCCGGCGAGCACATCCTGCATCTGGTAGAACGAGGCGTTGGTGCCGCCCGCTCCGGGAGCGCACGTCTTCGACGGGTCGACACGCAGGTTGGTGCCCTTCTGGGACTGGACGCCGGCGCCCTGCACGCCGCACAAGACGAGGTACGTCCCCGGTTGGCTGCACACGGGCAGGCGCAGGTTCAACGTGCGCGAGGTCATCTGTCCGGGCTGGAGGCTGAGGATGGTGTGGCCTTGCTCGACGCCGAGGCTCGGGATCGCCGCTGAGAGGCGGGCGTTCTGCAAGGCGTGGTCGAGGTTGTTTGTGACGATGACATCGACGGGAGCGTACAGGCCGCCCGACAAGCCCTGCGTCTGCTGGAGCTGGCACTGGACCATGACATCGCACGCGTCGCCGCGCCCGTCATGGTTGCTGTCGATCTGGGAGGGGTTGTACGCCAACGGGCAGTTGTCCTTGGAGTCGATGACGCCGTCGCAATCCGTATCGTCCTGGAAGACGCCGTTCACCTTGATGGCGCAGGTCTTGGACGGCGGGATGCCCGGACCGAGGACGGGCGGTGGGTAGAAGCCGTTGTCGTTGGTCAGGTCATGGTTGACGACGGTGAAGGTCGCGCTGTCCGTCGCCTGGGTGCAGCCGCGCACGCCGAAGGTGATGGCTTCGGAGATCTGGCCGACCGGTGACGAGGACGAGAAGATGTTCTTGTCGAAGCCAACGTGCACGGTCGAGTCGTTCGCGATGGTGACAGAGAGGAACTTGCTGCCCGTCGCGGTGTAGCGCAGGCCCGTCGTGTCCACGCCCTGCACGTAATCGCCGAGCTTGAAGTCGTCGAAGTGTTCGTCCGACTGGATGATCTGGTCGGGGATGCCCGCGATGATGGGCGCGACAGAACTCGTGGGCAATGTGTTGTAGGTGACCGTCTGCGTCGAGGTGCGTCCCTTGTCATCGGTGAGGGTGATGGTGAGCGTCTCGGTGAACGGACCGCTCTGGAGAGGGTCGGTCACGTTGAGGACGTGCGTGTTCGGGTCCAGGTGGACCTGCAGACGCTGGTTGCCTGAGACGGAGAGATGATAGTTGTTCTTGATGGCGTCATCCACGATGTAGTTGTCCAGGTCGATGCTCGGGAACGAGCTGCCGCAGGTGAGCACCTGGTTGGGGATGGGCAGGATGTAGGGCGCCTTGTCCACCGAGGGGACCGTCGTCTGTCCCGTGCCTGTGAGGATGATGCGCGCGCTCGCCGTGCGCCCGTTGGCGAGGTGGGCGGTGTTCCATATCGTGGACTGCACGCCAGGGTCGAGGTCGCTGCTGCTCACCTTCGCTTGGTAGCTGATCGTGGCTGTGGACTGCGCGGGGATATTGTAGAGCGTGAGCCCGTTGCCGTCGGCGACGCTGCCCGATGTGGCGACGTAGAAGGTGCCGGAGGGGCCTGTTCCCGTCACGTACTGGTTGCCCAGGAAGGTGACCGAACCGCCGTTGGTGCCCTGGATGACGCCGCCGTCCTCGCCGAGGGTGTCCGTCACGGTAGTGTTGCCTGCGGAATCACCGTTGTTGCGCACGGTGATCGTGTAGCCGACGACATTGCCGTTCGATGGCTGGTTATTGGTGACGGCCTTGGTGACCGAGAAGTCGGGACCTTGCCCAGGACCGGGGATGACCTGCCCGCTGGGCGAGACGGTGAGGGTGGCCGACGAGCTCTTCGTCACGCCGTCGGCGACAGCGGTGGCCGTGTTCGTGATGGTGTCTTGCGTCGGTGCTGAGCTGACGTCCGCCTGGTAGGTGATGGTTGCCGTGCCGTTCAGGTTCGTGATATGCAGTCCGTTGCCGATGCTGCCATAGGCGTAACCGTCATGGGAGAAGACGACGGAGGTGCCGCCGTAGACATAGGTGGCGGTGGCGCCCGCGCTGCCCGTCAACGTCTTGGATTGCGTGAAGCTGTCGGTGAGGTCCACGGTGGATGCTGTCCCCGAGACGGTGATGGTGTAGGTGACGCGACCGTCCTTGACCGTGGTCGGAGCGACGGTCTTGGAGATCGTGACGCCCGTAGAGGGGGTCGTGCCGCCTGTCGTGAGGTATACGCTCGCGCTCGCGGATTTCGTGGTGCCGTCGGCGAGCGTGGCCTTGGCGATGTTCGCGAGGTACTGCGCTGTGGATCCGGCGGTGGCGACCGCCGAATAGGTGATCGTGGCGGTGCCGTCGAGGTTGCTGAAGACATAGCCGCCGCCGGCCTGGCGATAGTAGCTGCCGGACGGGTCGTTCACGATCGGCGTTCCGGTCAGCGTGAGGGCGGCGCCGTTGGTCCCTGAGATGCCGCCACTGAGCAAGCCGTCGGCGAGCGTGACCGAGCTCTCCTGACCGCTGAGCGTGATGGTGTAGGTCGCGGACTGGCCATCTGTGAGCGTGCCGGTGCTCGCGGCCTTGCTGATGGAGAATGTGGACGCGCTTGCCGCGCAGGCGGACGGGTCCTGGCTGGGGTTGAATGTGCAGGGGCAATTGTCGATGTTGTCGGGGACCTTGTCGCGGTCGCTATCGGCGAGATAGCAACTGAGCGTGCTGGAGCCCGGGCTCGATCCGCTCGGCGTGTAGCACGTCCCGTCCGTCGGGGTGCACGCCGGAGTGATGCCGGGGCACGCGATGGGTGTCTGCCCCGCGCAGGCGGTCCAAGCGTGGGCCGCGGTCGTGTGCACCAAGAAGAGTGCCACGACGATAGCGAGGACGAGAAGAATGCGCGTTCCGGCCGCTCTCATGGCTTTTCTCCCCTGAAAGGGCGTTTATTAATGTTTGTGCCTGATCGGGATCTCGACGGTGATACCGGCGCGGAACTGCCTGTTCTGGCCGAGGGTGTGGAGCGCGGCGCCGCTGTAGGAGGGGATGTCCTGCTCGAACCTGTTCTGGACGAATTCCCCTGTGACGCCCACATTTACCGGTCCGAGCGTGCGCGTCAGGGATGCACGCGTGTCGAGCTCCTTGTATCGCATGTCTGCGTTCTCCGACTGCACGTCGGTGTATTGCGCGTCGGCGCCGATCCGCCATTCATGGACGGGGATGCGCACGCCCATCGCGGTGCTTGAGCCCTTCATGTCCGTTCTGGAATAGTTATGGGGTGTCGTCCCGAGCTCGCGTCGGGCGAACTGCGACCAGTTGGTGACTCCCGACATCGCGTAGAATCGCCCCCCCGCGTTGTTGGACCACAAGAGCATGGGGCCGACGCCCACAGCATAGATCGATTGGTCCTCCCCGTTGGGGATCCTCGATGCGGTCCGCTGGCGCAGGAACAGACCATCGCCGCCGACGAGGAAACGGACGTTGCCCGCCCTGGCCACCGCGAGCCCCGCCACGCCGTGCGCGTCGTAGAGGTTATCCGCTGTTCCCTGGTTTCCGCTGCGTCGGTACAGGCCTTGTCCGTTAGCGAACAGCGGTCCCACGTCCGCGTCGAGAGAGACGCCGGCACCCCATTCGGGGTCGTTGCCGACCGTCCTTGTGGGCTGCAATGAGCGATAATCGGTTGTCAGCGAGCTGTTGACGCCTCCGTAGCCGATCACACCCACATCGAGATGGACGGCAGAGGGTCCATGCGTCTTTTTGTGAGCGTGTCGTGGGGCTTCGTGCGCTTTCTGCTCGCGGGCTTTCTGTTGACCTTGCGTCTTGTGGTGCTCATGCGCTTGCGGCTGCTCGTGGGTCTTGCGCTCGTGTTGGGCCTTCTTGCGCTTTCGCGCTGGCTCGCCTCCGAGCGAGGCGATGGTTGGAGCGGTGATATCGACTTTCTCTTCGATATGCACGATGTACGGCGCCGGTCGCGGAACGCCCGGCTGCGGCTTTCCGGCTTGCGCCACGGCCTTCTTTTCTCCAGGGTGTTGCGCTTTCGCCAGATATTGCGTGACGATCCGTGGCGGATTCGCGTACTCGATCGCCGCGAATGCGGAGCTGCAGATGTCCCGCTTGGGCTGGCAATCGTCGGAGTCGTTCCACATGTAGGCCTTGAAGGTGCGGTTCTGGTTGTCGCCGAGCGCTTTGTTCGTGTGCACGACCCATCCGTCCCGCTCCTTGCCGTCGACGACGACAGTGGTATCCTGCTGGACGATGTCCTTGTAGTCTGCCTTGAACCCGGGGACGAAGCGGATGTGGTCATCCTTCTTGCCGTGGACGAAGACGGTCGGCCGCGTCCCGTCGAGGACGACGAGCTGCGAGTCCTTCGCGACGGCGGCCTTGCCGAAGGTGTCCATGATACGATTGCCGTCCGGCGTGGTCGCGAGGTGCTTCTGGTTCCAGGGGGATCCCTCGATGCTGAGATACCCGAGGACCTTGCCGTCCTGCATGACCAGCATCGGGCTGGTCTTCGGATTGCTGTTATTGGGCTGGACGAGGGTGTAATTATCGAGCTCGGGCTGCTGTTGGGGCTTCTGGGCGTGTAGCGGAAGGGCTGTCGCGAGCATCGCTGCCCCGGCGAAGACGCCGAGACGCGCCGTCCGGGCCACGCGTTCCAGAAGACTGTCCATTGTCTCGGTGAACGCTGTCTTGGAATATAAATCTTACGTATTGTAACTACTAATAAGTTGTATCTTTATTCCCCAGAAACCTTATAAGCGCCCAGCCTGACCCCCAAGCGGATGGCACGGGGGAAGCACGAGAAGCACGCGCACAAGAAAGAAGCGCCAGAGTGGCAGCAGAAAGTCACGACGGTCGCCAAGAGCAAGTACGTGCTCATCGCCCTGCTGCTCGCCGTGATGTTCTTCGCGGTCTACTTCCGCGCGTACCCGGCAAGCCTGCCCATCACCAAGACCTGGGCGCAAGGCACGCTGGAGAACCAGTACGTGCAGCAAGCGACCACCCAGCTGCAGCAGCAATTCCCGCACCTGCCACCAGCGCAACTCCAGCAACGCGCGCAACAGCTCTACCAACAGCAAGTGGCACAGAATCCGCAACAGATACAGCAACAGGTGGACACGCTCGCAGCGCAATTCAAGAGCAGGCTGCAGATGCCTGTGGTGACACCGTCAGGCAAGACGGTGCAACAGACCTACTTCCTCGCCATCGACCCGTACTACTGGCTGCGGCGCGTGCGCAACATCTACGCGCACGGCAACGTCTGCGACGCTACGATCAACGGGACATGCATGGACACGCACATGCTCGCACCCAACGGCGTGCCCACGCAGAACGACTTCCACAGCTTCGTCGAAGCGGCCATCGGCAAGATCGGCTCGTTCTTCGGCTTCGCGCCCATCAGCGCGATGTTCTTCCTGCCGGCCATCTTCGCCGCGATAGCGGCGATACCGGCGTTCTTCATCATCGACAGGCGCTACGGCAGCTTCGCGGCCGCGGTCGGCGCATTGGTCATCGTCATCCATCCGGTCTTGTTAGGGAGAACCCCGGCCGGCTTCGTCGACACGGACATCTGGAACGCGCTATTCCCGCTCATGCTCGCATGGCTGTTCCTCATCGGGCTCGACCGCAAGGACAAATGGGGATACGCCTACATGGCCGGAGCCGCAGTCTTCACCGGGCTCTACGCCAAGTTCTGGTCGGGCTGGTACTTCGCGTTCATCATCGTCTTGCTCACGCTCATCGGCTCGGCCGTCTACGCCGTGATACGCATGCTCATCGCGCAGAGGACCGAGCGCCTCTCGGCGGAGCACGCGAAAGCGGCGAAGGACTACGCGAAACGCAGCCTCATCCATCTCGGCGTGTTCATCGTGGTGACCGGCATCGTCGTGACGCTGCTCGCCGACTTCAAGACGTTCATCCAAGCGTTCTACGCACCGCTGCAGGCGTCCATAGGCATCCAGGCGCCCGTGAACCCAGACCTGTGGCCCAACGTATTGACGACCGTCGCGGAGCTCAACACGGTGCCATTGGGGACCATCATCGGTGAGCTCGGCGGACGGCTCATCTTCATCCTCTCCGTGCTCGGGACGTTCACCTACGTGCTGCGCCTCAAGAGCCTCGGCTGGAAGCGCTGGGCCGCGGCGGTCGGCGTGATCGCGTACTACCTGCTGCTCACCACGACAACCGCGCTCAACATGAGCCTGTTCCTGTACTTCGTGCTCTTCATGCTCCCGCTCGTGCTCACCTACGCGTACAGCATCTTCAGCGAGGAGACCGTCACCATCCACTACGGGCTGCTCGTCATGGGTTGGTTCGCCGCGAGCATGTTCGCCACCACGCAAGGGACGCGTTTCCTGCTGCTCATCATCCCGTTCTTCGGCATCGCCATCGGCTTCGCCGTGGGCTGGCTGCTCAAGGTCCTGCCGCCCCTCGCGGAGAAGGAGATACAGATACCGCGCTTCTGGGGCGCGATCGTCACCATGGCGCTCGTGTTCGCCTTCATCTTCACGCCGGTGAGCGCGAACCTCATCGGCACGGCGCACAGCACCGGCATCAACGAGGTACCGAGCATGAACGACGCGTGGTGGACCGCCCTCAAGACCATCGAGGCCGACTCGCAACCGAACGCCATAATCACGAGCTGGTGGGATTTCGGCCACTGGTTCAAGTACGTGGCGAACCGTTCGGTGACCTTCGACGGGGCGTCTCAGACAACGCACCAGGCACACTGGGTCGGTCTAATCCTGCAGACGAACAACGACACGAAAGCCGTGGGGATACTGCGCATGCTGGACTGCGGAGGCAACGACGCCTACGCGCGCGTGCTGGCGGTCGAGAAGGATCCGCTCAAGGCCTACAACGTGACTGACAGCCTCTTGGGGGTGAGCAAGCAGACCGCGGAGCAAAGACTGCTCGCGGACGGATTCACGCAGGCCCAGGCGCAAGGCGTGCTCGCCAAGACGCACTGCGACCCGCCCGAAGCATACCTCATCACCTCGTCGGACATGGTCGGCAAGGCAGCCGTGTGGGGCCACTTCGGTCTCTGGAACTTCGATAAGGCCTACGTCGCGAACGCCGCGGACAACGACAACCGTCAGACGGCAATCGACAACATCTCGCACGAGCTCAACGTGAGCACAGCGGAAGCCACGCAGCTATACACGCAGGCCAAGACGCAGCCGACACGCGCGGCGCTCAACGCCTGGGTATCGCCGTGGCCGTCGTTCGCCGGCGCCTCGACCTGCACGCCGCACAACGGCACGGAGAACTGCGGACTCGGACTGCAGGTCGGGACGCAAGCCGGGCAGAAGATCATCGCCAACCAGCTCATCGTCAATACCACGAGCCCGATGAACAGCAGTATCCTGCTCACCGCGAACGGGCAGTACGTCGGCGTGGTCAAGCCAGGTGTCTTGTACTACAACGGGACGCGGTACGACTTGGGTGGGCAATTGTCGCTCAGCGTGGACGTGGAGAACGATACAGTCATCATCGCGGACGACTCGCTCGTGCACAGCATGTTCGCGCAGCTCTTCTACAGGCACGACAGCGGACCGTTCTTCCACGAAGTCACGACGCAGCGCCAGGTCACCGGAGGCTCCATCATCGTGTGGAAGGTCAACTGGGGCGCGTACATCAACGCGACCCGATAAGCACTTAAGCGCGCATACCACGACAGACGCATGCGACTATTGATATTCGCCGCGCACTTCCACCCGAAGATCGGTGGCGTGGAGAACTACGTGCTCGAACTCTCGAGACGGCTCGGAGGGATGGGCATTGATTGCATGATCGTCACCTTCAATACCATGGACGCTCCCGCGGAAGAACGCGTGGAGGGCGTGCGCGTCGTACGCTTGCCCTGCATATCCGTGCTCGGCGGCGAGCAGGCCATACCGCTGCCCGGCGCGTGGAAGGCCCTCCGGGCGTTGGGTCAGGAACGCTGGGACGCGGTGAACACGCACACACGGTTCTACCTCACGGCGTGGCTGGGAGCGCGCTTCGCGCAGAAGCACGGCCTGCCGCTCATCCACACGGAGCACGGGAACAGGCACGTCACGCACCCGAACCCCATCGTGACCGCATGCGCATGGCTCTACGACATGACTCTCGGCCGCCTGCCGCTGCGGGCGGCGGACAAGGTGGTGTGCATCAGCAAGGCAGGCATACCGTTCGCCGAGCGTATGGGCGCCTCTAAGGAGGATATCGTCTACCTGCCGAACGCCATCGATATGAAGGCCGTCAAACGCACGGCATCATCCCTGCGTGCACGCTTGGGGATACCGAAGAAGCGGCGCATCATCACGTACGTCGGACGGCTCATCCATGCGAAGGGGGTGCAGGACCTGTTCCAGGCCGTCGCTCCGCTGCGAGATATCGATGTGGTCATCGTCGGGGACGGACCGTACCGCGCTGCGCTGGAGCGCTCTGCGCGCTCGTTCGGCGTGCGAGCGCACTTCCTCGGACAATTGCAGGTCAAGGGAGTATACTCGGCGCTTAGCGGGAGCGACCTGTTCGTCAATCCATCCTACTCCGAGGGACTGCCCACGAGCGTGCTCGAGGCGGCCGCGCTCGGCGTTCCCGCGATCGCCACGGACGTCGGGGGCACGCGCGAGATCCTGCCGGAGGACTGCCTGTTCGCGCCTCGGGATGTGGAGGCACTGCGTTCTCTCATCGGACGAGAGCCGGACGAGAAGCGGACCGCGCAAGTGCAGAGACGCGTCCGCAGGACATTCGGCCTCGACACGGTCGCCCGGCGGTTCGCTGCACTGCTGAATACGCTGGTCTAGTCCTTTTCCGCTGCCAGGTCGATGACAGGATATAGACCGGTTCCCATGAGGATTCCGTACACGATCCTCCCGAGACCGACGGCCCGGAGCGCGCCAGCGACCCGCGAGAAGGCTGGGTGCGTCTTCGCCGCTTTCCCCGGACGTCCGGAGACGAGGAGGGAGCGGAGCGCCTCCGCGGAGAAGTCGCGCGTGATACGGAAGCCGTTGTCGGCGAGCAAGCGCCGGACCAGCCGCGGCGTGGTGTAGTTGATGCTGTCGATGAACGCGGGGTCGCGACCAGTGAGGCGGGCGATCACCTTGAACATCCAACGTGGCATGTAGGGCAGCATGTACAGGTGATAATGCCCCTCATAGATCCAGAGGTAGTTCGGGCACATGAGGTAGAGCTTCCCCTTCTTGCGGAGCACGCGGGCGCTTTCCGCCATCGTCTTCTCGACATCCTGCACGTGCTCGAGGACCGTCTCGGAGGTGATGACATCCACTGATGCGTCATCCAGCGGAAGACGCTCTGCTCCGGCGAGGTAGAAACGGACGTTCTTCACACCGAAATACTCTTGCTTGAGCAAGCTCATCTCGTGTTCTTGCTTCTGGGGCTCCACGCCATGCACGAAGGAGGCGTGCTCGGCCATTGCCAAGGCCTTCTGCCCGGTGCCGCTGCCGAGGTCGAGCACGCGCTTGCCTTTCAGCCTGACCTTGCGCTCGATGGAACGGACGTGCGCGCGGCTCTCCTCGAGCTCCTGCTCGACGTTTATCGGTTCGCGGCCAGTGGACGCATAGCGGTCCTTGCGAAGTTTCGCCTGCAGCTCCTCGATTCGTCGATCAACGCTCTTTCGTGACGAAGTCGACCGCGGCCGTGAACCCATTCGCCTGACGGAGGTATGAATGCTTCTTAAGGCTATGTTCACTTGTCATTCGTACTATTTTTTTATCGAGTCCCAAGGCGTGCTTGATGGCTTCGGCCAAGGCTGTCGGGTCTTGTTGGGGGACCAGGAAACCGTTCTTGCCGTTGACGATGAGGTCGAAGGCGGCGGCGACAGCGGTCGTGGAGACGACGGGGATGTGGCGCCCGAGCGCCTCGTTGATGGACAACCCCCACGCCTCGCTGCTCACCACATCCTGCTTGCGGAAGACCGAGGGAAGCACATAGACGTCGCACGCGTCGTAATACGCACAGACGTTCTCGTGCGGGACCGCGCCGACCCACTCGACGTCCAGACCAAGCGTCTTGGCGAGCGCCTTGCACTCCTCCTCGAACGGTCCGGTGCCCGCGACGACGAGACGATACTTCTCTGGGTCGAGGTTCATCATCGCGTGGAGCAGCACGTCGAGCCCCTTGTAGCGCACGATGCGCGCGAGGTAGAGCACCATCCTTTTCCCCTTGGCCTTCTGGCGGATCGCCTGCATGTCTTTCCTCTCGGGGTCGGGCAAACGCTCGGCCGCGTTCGGCGCGATGAAGACCTTGTCAGGGGAGGCGCCCAGGGAGATGAAGAACTCGCGCGCCTTGGAGCCAGCGGCGATGCACGCGTCGCAGTTGCGCATGATGCGGCGCACATAGGGCAGGATGAATCGTGCCGCCCGCGTCTCGGGCCACTCCCAGTTCTCCCCCCACACGATGAACGGGCGCTTGCGGATGCGCGTTGCCGCGTACAGGGCGTGCGTCGGGAACGAGCTCAGGTCGCTGGTGATGATGACGTCCGAGTCCCAGACCTTCCAGAGCACGCTCGGAGCGAGGTAGGAATAGCCGAGGTTTCGGATGGGCGTGAGGATCTCGTAGCGCCACTTCCTCGATTCCTCCTGCCACTCCTTGCGGAACTTCCCTGACTGCTTCTTGCCGACGTAGAAGAGGAAGCGGATGTCCAGCCTCTCGCTGAGGAGTGTGAACAGGCGGTTGCGGTACGCCCGCGGACCGCCATGCACGAACACGACGCGCGGCCTCATCGACGCACCTTCTCGAACAAGGCGATGTACTGCTCCGCGATCGCGTCCCAATCGTAGTGCGCGACGGCGTGCTTTCGCATCGCTGCCCTCGCTTTCCTGGAAGATGTGCGCGTACACTTCTCGGCGATCGCTTGCGCGGTCTTCTCCGTGTCGGAGAAATCGAGCACCAATCCGGCAGGAGCCTCCTTCACCAGGTGGGAGAGGTTCGGGATGTCGTTGAGCACGCACGGGAGTCCCGCGCTCATCGCCTCGAGGATCGTGGTGGGTTGTCCCTCGTAGATGCTGCTCATGATATAGTAGTGCGCGGCCGCGTACAATCCCGGCAGCGTGTCGTGCGGGACCCTTCCGAGGAAGTGGATGAACGGAGCGCCTTTCGCGTCCTCCTTCGCCTGGGCGAGGAGGGAGCCATCGCCAGCGCACACGAGATGGATATCATCGCGCAGCTCGTGCGCGCGACGCACGACCTTGATGAGGGCGGGGATGTCTTTTTGGTATTCGAAGCGGCCGACGTAGAGCAGGACCGTGGTGTCCTTGGGCGTCGGCAGCGACGCGTGCTTGACGGTCGGCGAGAACATCTTCGTGTCCACGCCGTTGGGGACGTAGAACGAACGGCGCTTGGGGATGCCCAGGCGCGTGAGCTCTTTTCGCACCTCCGGGCTGACCGTTGTGGAGAGGAAACGGTTCTTCCTGTAGCACTTGCGCTCGAGTAGGCGCATGAGCCAGTAGTACGCCTTGTGATACGCAGGGATTGGCGAATGCCTGTAGAGCGAGAAGTAGCGGTCGTAGGTGGTGTGCACGGTGGACACTGCGTTGGGGAGATCGATGCGTCGCAGGAACAACGGGTTGTGCAGCCAGACCGCATCGTACTCGGCCGCGTGCTCCTTGAGGTACGCTCTCACCGTCCCCCAGAAACGGAGCAGTCCGAGCCCCGCCCAGCGATTGATCGTCGCCTCGTCGCCGAGGCGGATGTCAGGCCCTGTGGGCGAGAGGACGACGCACTCCACGCCTTTCTTGCGCAACGCCTCCACGACGAAATGCGCGACCGTCGCGATGCCGGAGCCGTGCGGATAATACTCTTGTGCGCAGACGAGGACTCGCATGTGTCGGGCATGCGCGAAGCGCTTTTTATCTATTCTGGTTCAGGAGCGCCTCGCGGAGCAAGCGCAGTTCCGGCCGACCGACGATACGGGCGTACCAGAGATACGCGACGTAGAGGATGCCCGCGATGACGACGCTGACTGCAGCGGCCCACAGGGCGCTCGGCAACACGTCCTTGAGGATGGCGACCGCGCCCACGAAGACGACGATGCCTCCCAAGGACTTGAGGACGTCCTTGCGCGAGAAGACCGCTCCCCCGATGACGTACCGGCACCAGGCCCAGATGACGATGAAGGCGGCGAGCGCTGCGATCGCGGCCCCGGCGATGCCGAGCGTCGGGATGAGGATGAGGTCGAGCACGAGATTGATGCCGATGCCAACGAGCATGATGTAGGTGCGTTGGCGCGGCTTCCCCAGGCCGGCGATGATGGAGAAATAGACCTCTCCGAGGGCGCGGAAGAAGAAGGCGGCCGCGAGGACGCGCAACGCGAGCGCGGCGCCGAGATAAGCGTTGCCGAAGAACAATACGAGGAGGCTCTGGGGGTAGAGCGCGAGGATGAGCGCCGCCGGAAGCAGGAGGAGCATGGAGAACTTGCCGAGCAATCCCATGCTCTGGCGCACGAAGCTGTCGTCCTTCTGGTGCGTGAAGTGCGCGGTCATGGGCATCATCACGAGCTTGAGGGGCGTGGTGAAGAACAGCAGGAGGCTGGCGAGGGGGATGGCAGCGTTATAGAGCCCGCTGTCGGTCGCTCCGCGCAACGCGTTGACGAGCAGCACGTCGAGGCTCGCGATGGTCGCGAGGCCGAGCGTGCTCAAGAGGATCTCTCTCGCGTACTTTCCGAGCTGCTTGTTCGCGGCAGGATCCCATCTCCAGGATCCCTGCAGGACTGCGCGGTGCGAGCGCAGGAAGAACGCCCAGTACGCGAGGTCGGCGATAGGGGAGAGCGCCCAGGCCAAGCCGATGCCCAGGACGCCCCAATGGAACGCGTACAAGAAGACGGCGGAGAGCACGAGGATGGTGCCCGTACGGACGGTGTCCGAGCTGCCGTAGGCGAGCGTCTCCTGATAGCCCTGGAACAGGGTGGTCATGACCTCGCGGAAACTGCTCCCGAGGAAGTAGAACGCGATGAGGATGACAAGATCCGCCGCGAGCGTGCTATGGAATATGACTGACGCGAGCGTGCCGCGCAGGATGACCGCGAGCGCGGCGATGACGAGCGACGTGCAGAACACGACGGCCGACACGAGCAAGAGGATGCTGCGCACCTTCTTGGGGTGCTTCTCCACATATCCCGGCAAGAAGAACACTGCAGCGTTGGTGACGCCGAAGTTCTTGAACGGCATGATGATCGTGAACAATGCGATGACCGCGTAGAGGACGCCGTACTCCGCGACAGGGATGGTGTGCGTGTAGAGCACGCGCGTGAGGAAAGCGATGAGGACCCCGAGCAGCGAGAAGCCGAAGACGAAGAGGGTCTCGCGCAAGAATCGGCGTTTCACGTCCATGGAACGCCTGAGGGCGTGATACCTTTAAATACGCTTCCTGCCGCCCCCGCCCATGCGCATCCTCGGACTCATCATCGGCCACGACGGCAGCGCCGCCCTCATCAAGGACGGGAAGGTCGTCGCCGCGATGCACGAGGAACGGCTCAGCCGCATCAAGAAGGACATCAGCTTCCCGCGGGAAGCCATCAAGGAATGCCTACGCATCGGCAAGCTCAAGCCCGAGGACATCGACGCGGTGGCGGTCGCGGGAGCGCGCGACACCGCGTCCCGTGCACAGCTCGAATTCATCTACCACCGCAAGCGGATAGGAAAGGTGCGCGGGGTGGCGAGCAGGACCGCGCTCAAGCTCGGCGCGCCGTCGGCGGCGGACCAGTACCTGCGCGCAGCGCTCTCCGAGCTCGGCATCGACGCGCCCATCAGACGATACAACCATCACCGCTGCCACGCGGCCTCCGGCTACTACACCGCCGGCCTCAAGGACCCGCTCGTCATCACGCTCGACGGGGCGGGGGACACGTACGCGGGAACAGTGAGCATCATCAACAACGGGAAGCTCAGCCAGCTCCACACCGTGGCCATCACGGACAGCCCGGGCATGTTCTACTCGGGAGTCACCAAGCACCTCGGTCTTCGGCCGCTGCGCCACGAGGGGAAGGTCACCGGGCTCGCCGCGTACGGGAACCCCGACACCTACCACGAAGCGCTCAAACGCATCCTCTGGTACGAGCACGGCGGGAGGGACCTCGTCTCGAAGGAGTTCCGGGAGATCGAGCGCCGCATCCCCAAAGCCGTGATGGACTTCGCGTTCGACCTCGCCCGCGGACAGGACACGCAGCTCTCCTACCGCGCGAACGCCATGCGGAGGGTCTTCGAACGCATCCTGCCGGAAGTGCGCTCCGTGAAACAGGACCGGAAGATAGCCGAGGACATCGCGGCCGCAGCGCAGCGCATCCTCGAGCAAGCGGTCGTGGCCTTCGCAGAGTACTGGCTCAAGGAGACCGGAAAACGCGAGATCATCCTCGCCGGAGGCATCTTCGGCAACGTCAAGCTCAACCAGCGCATCCACGAACTGCCGCAGGTCGACCATATCGTCGTGCACCCAGCGATGGGCGACGAGGGGCTCGGCGTGGGAGCCGCGCTGCTCGACCACGCGCTCCAGACGGGGTCGAAGCCCTACCGCATCAACGACGTCTACTTCGGGCCGTCATACACGGACGAGGAGATGCTCGCGGCCGCCAAGCGCCACGGCGTGAAGCTCACGCGCATGAGAAGCCCTGCCAAGGAGATCGCGTCGCTGCTCGCCGACGGGAAGGTCATCGGGCACTTCAACGGACGCATGGAGTACGGACCGCGCGCCCTGGGCAACCGCACGATCCTCGCATTGCCGACTGACGCGTCCATCAACGACTGGCTCAACAAGCGCCTGCGCCGCACCGAATACATGCCCTTCGCGCCGATCATCCTCGAGGACGCCCTGCCCAAGTGCTACGCGGGAACGCCGGGAGCGAAGTTCACGGCGCAGTTCATGACCATCACCTTCGACGTCAAGCCGCCATGGCCAAAGAAAGCGCCCGCGGTATCGCACATCGACAACACCGCGCGCCCGCAGGCCGTCACCAAGAAGACGAACGCCCGGGCGCACGCCATCCTCACCGAGCTCAAGAAGAAGACCGGACTGCCGCTGTGCATCAACACGAGCTTCAACATGCACGAGGAGCCCATCGTGTGCAGCCCGGACGACGCGCTGCGCGCCTTCAAGGCGGGGAGCGTGGACGTGCTCGTCCTCGGGTCCTACCGCACGCAAACATAGATAAACAGCGCCCGGATGAAGCGGTAGATGCGCGTGCTCTACACGGGACGGAACCTGCGCCTGCGACGGCGCGAGATGATCGCGCACCCGCCGCCAGGCGTGGAGTACGTGACCGAATACCCCTTGTCGTCGCAGCCCCCCGAGCACAAGCTCAGCAACCCGAAGCGCACGCTGTCGTACCGGCTGCAACGGTTCGCGCTGCACCTGATATGGATGTTGCGGCTGCCGAACGTGCGCAACGTCGACATCCCGGAAGGGGTCGACGTCATCCACACGCCCGGACAGCTCCTGCGGACGACCACGCCATACGTGGTGGAGGTGGACAATCCGACCTGCCTGTCGTTCTACAACAGCGCCCTTGTCACCTCGCGGCTGGCGCGCTGGCTCGTGCGCCGCCACCTCCGGAGAGAGGCTTTCCGCGGCTTCGTCTGCATGTCCGAAGCGAGCAGGCACGCGTTGTCGCAACTATTCCCCGAATACGCCAAGCGCATGCACGTCGCCTACCCATACGTCGCCGATCCGCATGGAAAGCCACGGAAGCCGCGCGCGCCGCGATTCCTGTTCAGCAGCACGCAGTTCTCCTACAAGGGCGGGCGGCAACTGCTCGAGGCGTTCGGAGCGCTCAACGGCGAAGCGACGCTCACCCTCCTCACCAAGCGGAGCAGCCTCGACGAGCAGACGCTCGAGCGCATCGAGAAGGACGAACGCATCACCCTCATCGAAGCGAAGCTCAGCAAGGAGGAGGTCTGGAGACTGTTCGCGAGGCACGACGTATTCGTCGTGCCGACCCTCATGGACAGCTTCGGCATGGTCTTCCTCGAGGCCATCGCGAGCGGGCTCGCGGTCATCGCGACAGACCTGTACGCGCTCCCCGAGATGGTATCCACGGACAATGGCTTTCTCGTCGAGCCGCCCATACGCTACTTCGACAAGAAGGACCTGCCCAACCCGCGCTGGTGGTCGGCGGCGCGCATCACCCGGTACGCGGACACGCACGCGCTGCCTGAATACACCGCCGAGATCAAGAACGCGATGCAGCATTATGTGGACGACCGCAAGCTCGTCGAAAAGCACTCGCGCGCGAGCCTCAAGCGCTACAAGGAGCGCTTCTCGGAGAAGCGACGGCAAGAGGCGCTGCTCGAAGCCTATACGAGCGCCCGGAGGAAGCCCTGATGTGCGGCATCCTCGGCGTGCTCGACTGGAACGGGAAGCTCCCGCCGCGCAAGGAGTTCGCCGCCCGCGTCAGGGAACTGCAGGACCGGGGACCCGACGGCCAGGGCGTGGAGCAGGGCGCGTGGTACCTGCTCGGCCATGCGCGCTTGTCCATCATCGACCTGTCGGTGCGGGCGGACCAGCCCATGCGTCGCGGCGACCGCACCATCGTGTTCAACGGGGAGATCTACAACTACGCTGAACTGCGCGACGAGCTCAAGGAGAACGGGCATCAGTTCACCACGACATCGGACACCGAGGTCGTGCTCGCCGCCTACGCTGAATGGGGGGATCGCTGCGTCGACCGGTTCGAGGGGATGTGGGCGCTGTGCATCATCGACCACCGCACGCGCGAGGCGTTCCTCGCGCGCGACCCGACCGGGCAGAAGCCATTGTTCTATCATTCCGGCAAGGGACGGCTCGTCTTCGGCTCGCGTCTCTCCACAGTAGGCGGGATGTGCGGGGCGAACAAGCTCGACCGGGAAGCGTTGGTGGCGTACCTCGCGGAGAGCTTCCGGCACGCGCCATGGGACCTCACGTTCCGCGCGGGAGTCAAGCAACTGCCGCCGGGACACGTGATGCACTGCAAGAAAGGACGGTGCCGCATCGCCGAACGGTTCTCGCCGGACTTCACCGTGCGGCCCGGAGCCGAGAAAGATTATCCCGCGATGATCGACAGGATGGTGCGCGCGACGACGGTCAGCGACGCCCCTGTCGGCGTGCTCTTGTCGGGAGGCGTGGACTCCGCGACGGTGTGCGCGCACCTGCCCAAGGATATCACCGCGTTCACCATCGCGTTCTCGGAGAAGGACACGGAACTGCTGCACGCGCGGAAGATCGCGAAAGCGCTCGGCATCCGTCACGAGACGATCCTGCTGGACAAGAAGCGCGTGGAGCACGAGCTCCTCGACCAGCTCGAAGAGCTCACGGAGAGCACGGGAGAACCGGTGGCATTGCTGCAGATGGCGTACACGCAGATCATCGCCGAGCGCGTCAGGAAGAAAGGCATCAAGGTGTTGTTGTCGGGGAACGGCGGGGATGAGCTCTTCTACGGCTACAACACCGCGCACTGGCTGCGCCTCGCCGATACCGTGGTCCCCGGACCGCTGGGAAAACGCATCAAGCCGTGGATGTACCGCAAGCGCTTCGACGATGCCAAGGCGTTGCTCGCCGACGACGCGCCGACACCGTCGTTCCCGGAACGGTTCCCCGTCCCCGACGGGGTGGCGCGCTCGTTCTATTGGTACGGACTGCGCGTGGAGAACGAGCACAGCGTGACCGTCGTCGCCGACCGCGGCGGTATGAGCCGCGGCGTGGAGATTCGCTCGCCGTTCCTCACGCAGGGGATGGTGCGCTATAGCCTGCAAGTGCCGACGCGCGCGAAGATCGGCAGCCTGTGGAACGACGCGGACAACAAGCACCTCATGCGCGAACACCTGCGTACAGTGCTTCCCGCTTCGCTCGCGGACGCCCCGAAGAAGGGATTCGGCTGGGATCTGCGCGTGCCGGAGCTCATCCGGACGGCCTGGAAAGAACGCTTCCAGACGAAGCTGGAATTCCTGGAGAAGAGCGGGCTGTTCAAGGAAGGGGTGCTGCGCGCTCTGCTCGATGCGCATCTCGCGGGTGACGACCATAATGCGCTCCTCGTAAAGTGCTACACCCTTGCGTGCTGGCTGAAAAGCGATAGTCATTTAAGTATTGGCGTGGGGCGCTAGACCGTGGAAAGCGCAACCGATAGCGAGACCGGAAGGACGCGATGGCGATACGTCCCCCCGCGGGGCGTCCGACGGTTCTTCAACAAGGAGCAACGCGTGCTCGATGTTGGCGCGGCGAACGTCGGTCTTGCTGAATGGGGAAAGCAGACCTTCGGCGGATTCAAGTCGTACACCATGATGGACATCTCGAAGCCCGCGATCGAGCAAGCGAAGAAGAGCGGGTACCAGGGAGTCCTGGGTGACTGCACGAAGGACTGGCCGCTCCCTGACAACTCGTTCGACGTCGTGCTCGCATCGCACATCATCGAGCACCTCCAATACCAGGAGGCCGCGCACTTCCTCAAGGAAGCGCGACGCGTCCTCGCTCCAGGAGGGCGCATCATCGTCGTGACGCCGTCCACCGCGGCGTGGTTCTTCTGGTCCGAGTGGACGCACGTGCGTCCGCACAACCACGTGAGCCTGCACAACATGCTGCGGGACAACGGATACAAGGATGTGGTCTGGGACTATCCGCGCTCCGTGCTCCCGCTCTTCGTGAAACGATATCTCTCGAAACTTCCGGTACATTTTTCTCTGCGTGAGGTCTCCGCGACCGGTACGAGATGAGCTTGCCAACCTTCTTCATCGTCGGCGCGCAGAAGAGCGGCACGACTACGCTGTACAGCCACCTTAGCGGGGTCGAAGGCGTGTACATGAGCCCCATCAAGGAGCCGAACCACTTCTGCACCGACCTGAACGAGCACCTCGCGGAGAAGTTCAACAAGGGCATGCTCTTCGACCGCAAGAAGTACTTCTCCACCCAACCGCTCAAGCAGTTCCACATGGCGTACATCACCGACTGGAAGGACTACCAGAAGCTGTTCTTTGCAGGGAAGGACGCGAGGGTGCGCGGAGAGGCGAGCACCAACTACCTGTACTCGACGGTCGCCGCGAAGAACATCAAGAAGCGCGTCCCCGACGCGAAGATCGTCATCATCGTGCGCGACCCGGTCAAGCGCGCCTTCAGCCACTACCTCATGGATCTCGGCGACGGCGATAAGCTCCCGCCGTTCGACGAGGCGATTCATCTCGAGAACAACTGGCTGCGCGACGACCATCACCATAAGAACCGCTTCGTGGACTTCGGCATGTACTACGAGCAGGTCAAGCGATACACGGACGCGTTCGGCAAGGAGAACGTGCTCGTGCTGCTCCTCGACGACCTCAAGGACGAGCCGGACAAGACGATGCGGCGCCTGCTCTCGTTCATCGGATTGCCGAAAGCGAGATTCTCCCTGGACACGGAACGCACCAACATCCGGGCCGTGCCGAAGAGCGGCCTCACGCAGTTCCTCATGCGGCAGAAACGTTTGCGGGCGTTCCTCGTGGGGCTCATGCCGCGGCGGTTCAAGAGATGGCTCATCGGCATCCTGTTCAGCGCCAAGCCGAAGCAAGGCATGAGCGACGCCGCACGGGAGGAACTGCGGGAACTGTTCGCGCCCGACGTGAAGAAGCTCGAGCGCCTCATCGGCCGGAAGACCGGCTGGTGAGCGCCCCTGACGTCACTTCCTCTCGTCGGCATGGACAACGCCCCAGGAAACGGCTCCCCAAACACGCTCGTGCACGTAATAGATGATGAACTTGAGCACGATCTCTATCGCTCCTAATCCGAGAGCGAGACCGATCTCGCCGGTGAATATCCACACGAGGCTTACGGTGGTGAGGGTCGCGAGGATACGAAACGTCACGCTCTTGAACACGCTTCTCGCACGAGTCTCCGTTATCTTCATCGCATGCGCTCTTCCTGCACGGCAGCACGCCGCACACGACGCGAGCCGGCCGATACGTATTTATGCCTTGTGCACGCGCGCCATCGTCTCGACGATGGTGGGAAGGTCGCTGTGCGTGGGAGTCCAGCCCAAGACCGTTCTTGCGCGCGTCGCGTCGGCGTAGACGACGGCGGGATCGCCCCGCCGCCGCGGACCGACCGTGACGGGGAAATCGTGGATCCTCTGCACCGCGTCAACGCACTCACGCACGGAAAGCGCCTTTCCAGTGCCGAGATTGAGGATGAGTCCCTTATCGCCGAGATGCTGCAATGCCTTGACGTGCGCGTCGGCGAGGTCGGTGACGTGGATGTAGTCGCGCAGGCACGTCCCGTCGGGCGTGTCATAATCATCGCCGAAGATCGTGACGCCGTCACGCTGGCCGTCCGCCGCTTCGAAGAGGATGGGCAGCAGGTTCTGCGGGTCCTTCTCGGGCGTCGTCAGCCTGCCGTCGGGGTCGAAGCCCACGGCGTTGAAGTAGCGCAGGGCGGCGTAGCGGACGTGCTTGAGACGCCCGTGCCAGTCCAAGAGCTCCTCCACGGTTTTCTTGGTGTAGCCGTACACGCTCTCCGGCCTGAGCGGGTGCTCCTCCGTGATGGGAAGCTGCTGCGGCTCGCCGTAGACGGCCGCGCTGCTCGAGAACACGATGTCCCGTACGCCGTGGCGGTGCATGGCAGCCAATACTTGGATGCTCCCGCCGATGTTGTGCTCGGCGTACAGCTCGGGCCGCTCCATGCTCTCGCCGACCGCTTTCTTCGCGGCGAGGTGGATGACCGCATCAATGTCATGAGAATTGAACAAGCGATCGAGGTCGGTGGCGCTGCGCACGTCACCCTTGACAAAAGGCGCTCCGGTCGCGTCCACGTTGGATTGCTGTCCGGTGGACAAGTCGTCGAAGACGACCGTTTCGTGACCGGCGTCCCGCAGGGCGAGCACGACGTGGCTGCCGATATAGCCGGCCCCTCCGAGCACTGCGACGCGCATGCGTTCTCCGTGCTCCCGCCGTTCTTAAGTCTTCGGTATTGGATTATGGAGGAGGGGAGGCTTACGCCTCCACCAATTCCTCTTCCACCTGTCCTTCCAGGACCTTCTCCATGTAGGCCACGGGCTTTATCTCCGTGATCGTGGTCTGGAAGACGATGTGCTGGCCGCTCTTCGAGCGCCACATGCGTGTCTTGATGATCGGCTGATCGCGCAGCTGATCCTCTTTCTTGTTGGTCAAACCCATATGTATCACCGCTCCTTGCTCCGCTGATGGCGTTCAAAGGGCTATCGCGCGATGAACGGCAAAAGGGAGCGTCCTTATCGGCTCGATGTCGCTTTCTCAGGAAGCTTTCCGGACGGCCACCAGGAAGAAGCCCTGGGTTCCGTGGCGATGGGGCCACAGGCGCCGCGCCTTGGCCATATCCGTGCGGAAGGATTTTCCGGCGAACGACGTGAGGGCGGGGTCGCCGATACGCAGTCCCGTGTCGACGAGGGACTCGTCGGTAAGGGTGCTCGTCAATAGCTGCTCGTCCTCCTCGGGCTCCAAAGAGCACGTGCTGTAGACGAGGATGCCGCCGGGCTTGAGCACGGCGAGCGCTGCGCGGAGCAAGCGCTGCTGGAGGCGGGCGCGTCCCTGCGGGTCGTGGGGCTGGCGTTTTTTCAACCATCCTTTCTCGACGGCGAAGTTGCCGCTGCACGGCGCGTCGAGCAGGACTGCGTCGAAAGTCATACCTAGGTCCTGCACGTGACGGCCGTCCTTGAGGTATGCGTGCACATTCTCGGTGCCGCAGCGCTCGAGATTGCTGGTGAGGGCTTGTGCGCGCCGCCGGTCGGCGTCGGTCGCGACGAGCGTTCCTGTGTTCCGCATCAACGCGGACAGCTGCGTGGTCTTGCTGCCCGGGGCGGCGGTCATGTCGAGGACGGTGGATGTTGTGATATCCTTTCCCGCTCTCTTCAAGGCGTGTGCGAGAGCGAGCGCCGGCAATTGGGAGGCGGCCTCCTGCAGGTAGTACAATCCGAGCAGGTATTCCTCGGTGGCTCCCAACGAGAATGGCGCCTCGTACCAGAAGGCGTCCGGCAAGAAGGGCACGGGCACGAGCTTCACGCCGCGCTTTTCCAGGCGCTGCTTGAGCTTCTTGGACGTGGTCTTGAGCGTGTTGACGCGCAGGCACGGCCTGATCGTGAAGTCGAGGATGCGCTCGGGGCTGTCGCCGGTCATCTCCGCGTAGCGGTTGATGAAATAGTCCGCCATGCGCGGGAAAGCACCGCAGAGCTTATAAATGGATGCGCGTTCGCCCAGAATGGACGGTCACAGTGCCGTGGTTCACCCGGTCCCATTTCGAACCCGGAAGTTAAGCACGGCGACGTTCCGCGTGGTACTGCCATCCGGCGGGAAGCGCGGTTCGCTGTCCACCTCTTCTCCACTCTTGCGTAAATGCTAAATACGATGGGCCGTGCGCGCATGGATGGCGACCATATTCTCCAAAGAGACGAACACTGTCCAAACTCACTTCGTCAGATTCGTCCACGATTTCTTCGTGATTCCACATTACTTGCATGACGAAGATAGAACGGTCATACAAGCGATGCCAAATCTCGTGCATCGACCGTTTCCGAAACGAGGGCTCTTCCGAAGGGCCCATGGCTTCGACCATGCCCTCTACCTCCCATCACAGAACCTCCGCTCACTGGGCATCGGTAGTCGCCGTTTCGAATTCGGGCCTCGTACGCACTACTTGCCTCTCGCACGGTTCGCGGGTCTCCCAGGATTCATGCGGGACCATCCCTGGGCCTCGTATGAAGGAGACACTTTTCCCACGGACCGGCTCCACCTCGAGGTCGACGCGCGGGCTCCCGAAGCAGTGAAGGTCGCCGTCCATAGCTTTGCGAGAGCGTATCAAAACCGATTCGGCGGGCCATTCCTCCTAGAGGAAATGGATCTCTCGCGCTAGATCTCCAGCGTGAAATCCTCGGTATCGGCCTTCGCCACGAGGGGGTGCGCGGACCACTTCTTCTCGAAATCTTCTTTAGAGAGTGACTTGCGGTCCTTCGCCGCTTCCTTGAGAATGGAATCCACCTCTTGGTAGCGCTCGTACAGCAATTCACCCTTGCGCTGGTTCTCCTCGGCCGCCTTGAGGAAACCAGCGGCCTGCTTCTCCTGCGAGGCGAGGATACGCGCGACCTTGTCCTTTCGCTGCGTGCGCGCGGCCACACGCTCCGTCTTCTGCGCAGACTCGCGCAGGCCGTCGCGGATGGCAGCGATCGCCTCGCTGAACGTCTCCGTCTTGGCGGCACCGTCAACGACTTGCACTGGGTAGGCGCTGTCAGCGGTGTGCTCTGGAGCGCTCTCTGTAAAGAGTCGCTGCACCTCCGGGAAGAGCTTGGACGCATCCGCATCTGTCGACTGGTCGTCGATGCCAGCGCGCTTGCAGACGAGCTGGGCGTACTCGCCGCCGAGACCGATATCGCTCGCCAGAGCGATGACGACGGGCTTTCCCGTCACTATCTTGGCGAAACTTTCCTCGCTCATGGTACGGATGTCGGGCTGCGGGGCCGGCGGAGCATAGACCTGCCCGCCACGGATGGCGCGGTCGGCGAAGGTCACGTACTCGCGAGCGCTGATGACCTTGTCGTTCTCGTCGCACACGACGATATTGCCCTTGCCGAAGAGCTCGAAATAGACGTGATATATCTGTTCTTTCTCGATGTCCAGACGGAGGATGCGGTCCATGCCGAGCTGCGTGATGCCGCGGATGATGCCTTTCTGCAGTCGCTTGCGCAAGAACATGGAGAATCCTTTCGGAGGAGAGAACGCGGGCTTGCTCGTCGTGAGGTACGCGACGGACGGCACGTCGACAACGAGGTTCACGCGCTTTTTCGCGTAGACGCTCAAGAGCACGTACTTGTCGTCGGCGTAGACCTTGTCGATACGCCCTCCCACGAGCGTCTGGAACTCGCGCACGAGATGCGCGTACTCCACGCTCGAAGCCTGGTCCTTCATGGACGAGGAGAGCGCGTCCGCCTATATATAGTCGTGGGCGCGCATGAAACAACAGGTTTTTATCCTCCCACCGGAAAGAGGCGGTATGGCCAATCAGGACGCGAAAACATACGCGCTCATCGGCGCGCTCCTGCCGATCATCGGATTCATCATCATCTCGCTCGCCAAGAAAGGCGGGAAGTACGCGATGTACTACGGGAAGCACGGACTTGCCCTCGGGATCGTGTGGATCGTCGTCATCGTTGTGGGATCGATACTCGCGATCATCCCGTTCGTCGGCGCTATCATCTACTACGCGCTGCAGGTCATCATGCTTATCCTCTGGATACTAGGCATCGTGAACAGCCAGAGCGGAAAACAGAAGGGCGTGCTGGTCATCGAGGAGATCGCCAAGCAGTTCTAGGGCTGCTCGCTCGTCCAGACGACCTCGGGGTCGTGGCCGAACTCCGTGGCCTCGACGTGGCAGACGTCGAAGATCTCGCAGTCGAGGTTCTCGCGGACCTTCTGCGCGTCATAGCCGCGTTCCTCCAAGCGTTTCTTCAGCTCGGGCAATGAGCACTTGGTCACGATCACGCGCTCGGCGTGCTCGGGCGGCAAGTAGTGGGCGAGATGCCCCTCGAGGATGAAGTCCGGGTCGTGATGGATGAGCTCGTCGAGTATCTTGCCGAGCTCCACGACGTCGATGAGGAAGCAGTTGCGCTTGTCGTCCCACTCCGTGTCCAGGCCGCGCTCCTTGAGCAGTTCGGTGATATTGATGACGGGCAGGTCGAGCTCTTGTCCGAGCTTCTTGGCGTACGTGCTCTTGCCGGTGCCCGGAGTCCCCGTGATGACGATTGCCATGCAGGGCGGAGCGAAGCGCCCTTTAAGAGTTCTGCGACGTGGGCTGATAGAACTGAAATCTCTCTGAAAATGGTTTGTACGCTCGTTTTTCCATGCACAAATCATAAATAAGGCAGAAACGAAGATACTCCACAATGAGACAAATCCTGATTGACGCCATGAAACTGGGCATCGGCACGTTGGACCTCACGCACGAGCAGGTCGAGAAGTTCGTCGCGAAGGTCGAGAAGAAGTACGGCAAGGAGATCAAAGACAGCAGGAAGATGGTGGACGACCTGTTCGCGCAAGCGGAGAAGAACCAATCCAAGGTCCATCGCAAGATCCAGAAAGAGGTCAAGGACGCGATGCGAAAGCAGAAGCTCGTGAAAGAAGAAGACCTCAAGGCGTTCCAGAAACAGGCCAAGGCACTGGCCAAGACCTCGCTCCACATGGCCAAGACCGCAAGCGGCGCGATCGCCGACGAAGTCTCCAAGCGCGTCGCCGAAAAGAAGCGGACGACGCGGCGCAAGAGCGCGAAGCGCGCGACCCGTAAGCGCGCCGCGAAGAAGAGCACTCGCAAGCGAACGGCCAAGAAGACTGCTCGCCGCACGGCGAAGAAATCAACTCGCAAGCGTCCCGCACGGAAATCGACGCGGAGACGTCCTGCGAAGCGCGCTTCGCGAAGGCGTAACGGACGCAGGAGATAGGATCAGCGCAATTCCTTCTCGAGGACGGCGATAGCGCCCTTGCGGCTGGTGTTCCTGAGCTTGCTGGCGAGCTTCTCGTCCTTGTACACGTCGAGCACCCAGTCTGCGATATCGTTGCGCGCGTGCGTGACATGCTTCTCGTAGTCGGCGTCAGGAAGCTCTTTCAATCCGTTGACCAGCTCGCGCAGGCTGCGGATGTGCAGGTCGCTGAGCACCAATGCACGCTCCTCGGCTATCTGTTGATTGCCCAGGAAAGCGCTGATACGCGTCCCCGCGCCGGAGAGCTCGAAGTACCTGACACGCGCCAGTCGCTGGACGATCATGATGAGCGCGAACAGGGCGACGCAATACAGCAACAGCACGACAAGATACGACCCGACCGCACCCAGACCGAACGAGAACACGAGAGCTCCCTTGAGCAGTTCAGAGGAGAGCACGAAGGGATTCGCCTTGATGATGAACTGCACGGCGGACGGCAGCGTGCTCACAGGGAGCACCAATCCGCTCACGAACAGCAGCACGGAAGACACCGCGATAGCGGCGAGCATGACGCCCTCCTGGTTGCGGAAGATATAGCCGAGCAGCATGCCCAAGAGCGAGAAGAAGGTCACTGCCAACAACAACGCGAGAATCGTCGTCCCGATGGCGGCGGGGAACGCGATGGAGAACAGTGTCGCGGCGAGGAAGATGATGAAGAGCTGCAACGCGAGGACGATGAGAGTGGTCACATAGGTCGCGACGACGAAGAGCCATGGCGGCGTGGGTGTGGTGAAATTCCTGAAGTACGCGCTCGATCGGCGCTCACGCACGATGACCGTGCTCGCGAGCAATACGGCGGTGAACATGATGATGAGGGCGAGGAAGGATGGGAACGCGAAGGCGAAGCGGCTCTGCTGAGAGACGACCGGCTCGAGGACAGGAACGATGGGATGCGTGATGTCCTGCTGGGTCACGCCGAGCGACGAGAGCCTCTGGTGGGTCGCGTCCACGCTCGACAGCACCGCATCTACGGTGTCGCTGGCGGAAGAGACGCCGTTGCCGACCTGCTCGGCCTGCAGGGACAATGCCTGTGCGCGCTTCTGCGACTGCTGGACCTGTGTCTGCAACGAGTCGAGGCCGGACAGCAACGTGGAGAACGTGGTGTCGGCGGAGGTCGTGGAACGGTTCTCGATGGTGGATAACTGGGTCTCGTAGGCATTCACGTTCGATTGCATCGATGAGCTGTTGTCACTGGTGGCTGCGGCGCTGTAGTCAGCGAGCACCTGGGTGGCGAGCGCCTTGTAGTCGTCGCGGGCCTTCTGCGTCTGGTCGATAGCGTCAGAGACCTGTGCGCGGCTCACCAGCTGTACACTCAGCTGCAATCCCATGAGGTCATGCGAGAGCGAGGACGCTTGGGTCGCCTGGTTCTGCAGCACGACAGATGCGCTCTGCAGGTTGTCGGAATCCGTCTTGAGCGACCCGCTCGCATTGGCCACCGCTCCGAGCAATTGCCCTGTCAGGCTTTCGCGCACCGTTGACGAACGGTTCTCCAATTGTCCGGTCACGCGGTCGATGACAGAATACACGACATTGACGTCCGACGGGTCCACGTAGATGCGGGCCTGCGGAGGCGTTCCCGGCGAGAACGCGACGCAAGACACGATCATCCCTTGACGGACGGCGTCCGCGCAGGTCTTTGCATCGGTGAAGGACGTGACGGTGAAGGCGTCCTTGAGGGACTGCACGTAGCCGTCGACGCTCGCGTTGCCGCTCACGACACCGACCGTCAGCTGCGTGCCACCACCATGGCTGAAGACGAGCCCGACGAGCAGGACGACGAGCAGCGGGCCCAGGACGACGGCGAGCGTGCTCGAACGGCTGCGCAGCAAGAGCTTGATGTCCTTTCCGATCATCATAAGAAGTTCGCGGATCATCGCGAATCCTCCTCGCCCAAGCGGAGGAACACTTCGTCGAGCGACGCCCCCGCGACGCGCAGGTCGGTCACGGATTCCTTGGCGGAGCGCGCCGAGGACAGGATATGCCCCAATGCTTTCTCGACATCCTTGGCGGTGACGATGAGCGATTGCCCGTCCTGCGTCACCTCGGTGATGCTGTTGTGCGTGAGCTTGGGGATGAGCTTGTCGTACTTGCCGGGATAGGTCTGCAAGAAGATCGTCTCGGTCTTGATGTATTGCTTCTTGATGTTGTCGGGAGTGTCCACCCCCAGGAGCTTGCCGTGATGGACGATCGCGACGCGGTCGCACAACGTCTCCACGTCTGCGAGTAGGTGGCTCGAGACGATAACCGTTGTACCCTGCTTGTTGATCTTACGGATGATGTCCCAGATGTGCTTGCGCAAGAACGGGTCGAGGTCCGCTGTCGGCTCGTCGAGAATGAGGACCCGCGGACGATGCACCATGGCGCACGCCAGGTCGAGCCGGCGCTGCATACCGCCGGAGAGGTTCTCGCCTAAGGTGTTGCGCGCCTCGGTCAGGTCCATGAGCTGCAGCAGGATATCGGCTGTCCGCTCAGCCGCCGCCTTCGGGATGCCTTGCAGGGCGGCGAAGTACTCGAGGTTCTCTTGCGCGGTGAGGTTCATGTAGATGCTCGGGTGCTGGCTGGCGAAGCCGAAGATGCGCTTGACCGCGTCGGTGTGGCGCGAGACGCTCGTGTACAGCTCGTGCTGGTGCCCCTTGATGTATCGCGAGCGAATGAGGATGTCACCCTTCTCGGGCTTGAAGAAACCGATGAGCAATCGCAGCAACGTGGTCTTGCCGCTTCCGGATGGACCGATGACGCCGAATATCTCGCCTTCCCTGACGTCGAGATTGACATCGTAGAGGATGACCCTGTCGCCGAGGATCTTCACGACGGATTGCGCGCGTATCAGGTCCTTATCGGCCACTGTTCCCCCCTCCGGAATGGACGGCGAGGGGCACCTTTTAATGGTTTCTGTCTGTGGTCAGGCGCGGTAGCGCTGCAGGAACGAGACGATGAGGATGCCGACGAGCATGGCTCCGGCGCCGAGGAGGACCCACGGCCAGACGGGAGTCGACGCGGCGGGGGCCGCTACAGGCGCCATGGTTATCTGCGCCTCCATGGGCTGCACAGTCGGCGGGCGGAGGGCGAAGTAGGTTATCGCCGCGGCAGCGACGGTGAGGACGAGGCCGCCGAGGATGGTGGGTGGTTCCGCGAGACGGCGCGTGCTGATGACGACGTGCTCGGACGCCAATTTGTAGTGGCGCACCTCCTTTCCCTTCTCGGAGTACGTGTACTCGTCGGAGCGCACGAGACCGGCCTCCTGCAGTCTTTGCACGTTGTAATGGACGGTCGAGAGCGGCAATCCTAATTCTTTTCCCAGAGCGGTCTCGGACTTGCTCTTGTCCGACACGGCGTCCATGATGCGTCGTGCGGTGTCGTTGCCAAGAAGCTGCGCGACCTTCTTCGCGCGGTCGGCGGACAGTTCGAGATGCAGGATGCTCATCTGTCCGGCGAGAGATGCGCGGCTTAAGAAGCTTTTGCAAGCCCGTCGGTCACGCGTTCGGAGAAGGCCTTCCGGAATTCTTCCCAACTCTTCTCCGGGATGAACGCGCCCGCGGCGGGTGCGTGGCCGCCTCCGGTGCCGCCGAAACGCGGCGTGAGCTCACGCAGGATGTTCCCGAGATGGACTGTCGCGTGCTGGAAACGCGTGTTGACGGAGTAGCCGTCGACCTGCTCGCGATAGCCCGCGAAGACCCGGTCCGGATATTTCACGGAGATGAGCGTGGTGACCCATCCATTGATGGAGTACTTGCTCTCGATGGGCAGCCAGTGCACCGCTCCCATCTTCTCGGCGAGCCCGAGCCCGCGACGGACGTAGTCGTTCACCTCGTCGATGACCTGGCTGCAGGGGTTGCCGAGTTCCAGCGCGTTCACGAATGATTCCTGCTCTTTCAGAGATTCGACGTAGGACAAGAGCTCTTGTTCGCCCGCGGCGCTGCAGCACTCGATGGCTTCAGCGATCTTGCCGAAGTCTGAGGTGTAGGGGTCCTCTGGGAGTGTGATGTCGTTGCGCTCGGCCTCCTCCTCGAGGAAGGATCTGAAGCGCACCGAGGCGTTGTCGCCGAGGATTCCGAGGCATGCGAGCCAGCCCAGGTCCGCTGCTTCCTCCACGGACTGGCACAGGTCGTAGATGAGCTTGGCGCTCGGTATCTTCGAGCCGTCGACGCCGTACACCACTTTCGGATGGACGAAGACCGCGTCGTCGTACTCCTGCACGAAATGATGGTCGATGATGATGAGCGGCACATCGGGGAAGACCTCGCGGAGCCTCTCGTAATGGCCGTAGCTCTTGGGGTCCTGGTCGGTGATGCACAGGACCTCCGGGTCGAACCGCTCTTTGATGCGCACGAGCTCCTCATGCGCCATGCCCATGCCTCTGCCCACGCGCGTGGAGGCCGTGGCTTTCGCGCCCAAGCGCTCCAGGGTGTGCCGCAGCAGCAGCCCGCCGCTGATGCCGTCCACGTCGTAATCGTGGATGACATGGGTGCGCTTTCCTTTCGTGTTGCGCAGGAAGTCCTGCGCTTCTCTCCAGCGCTTCTTATCGATGATGATGTCCATTCCGGTGCGCCGGGAGCGTGGCTTAAAGCGTTTGCGGTGCTCAGGCCGCGCGGCGAGCGATGTACCTGTCGAGTTCCGGCACCCCTTCCAGCCAGCGGTTCACATTGTGCTGCGGCTCCTCGCGGAGCTCTTCAGCCATTCGCCGGAGCGCGAGATCCATCGCGATGCGCTGAAGGGGGTTCGCCTTGTTGCCGGCGAGGTTCTGCCAGACGTGCGGGAGGTGCTCCTGATAGAGGCGATCCACCATCCCCGTCTCGTCGAACTGGGTGACTGCAGCGCTGAGGAACTGGTATTCATTGTGGACGACGTTCTCGAACTGCGTCCGCATGTATCGTGCATTATGCGTCGTCACACGCGGGAGCAGGCCGTTCGCGCTCGGCCGGTGTAAATGACGGTTGGATGTCATTCCCGTCGTAGTAAGGCGCTCGGATATAAACGTTAGCATCTTTTACGTCCTTTACAGTGGTGATACGCCTATTTCGTCGTATTTAAAAAGAGTCGGTGGTTTCTCCGCTGTGCGTAGGGCGTCACGCGGCAATCGGAGACGCGCAGTCCTGGAGAAGCGTTCCAAGGTTTCATCCGGGTTCAAGGCGCGCCGCTGAGGAACGTCCGCCCACCGAGTACAAGGAACCCGAAAGGGAGGGGGAAACCCCCTGGCAAACCGCACAAGAGACGATACCGTGCGCGAGGAGGATGATGGGCTGTGCCTGCCGGCGACGGCGGGAGGAGG
The DNA here is from genome assembly GCA_046704725.1 of Candidatus Woesearchaeota archaeon. Classification (GTDB taxonomy): domain Archaea; phylum Nanobdellota; class Nanobdellia; order Woesearchaeales; family SKIA01; genus SKIA01. Next base: position 143,194 of record JBJKRI010000005.1, read on the forward strand.
CCCTGACGCTCTCGCGCGAGAGGCTGAGACGGCGAGTCCCTTCCTGGTGCAACCGCTTCGAGCGGGCACAGGAGAATGCCGCAGGCCGGATCGGCGGGTATGTAGCCCCGCTTCGCCGGCCACAGAAGGCGGCGTACGGCGCCCTACGCATTTCTTCTCACCGAAAACCGTATAAGCTCCTCTCTGCGAGAGCGGGTATGGACGTGTGGGGCAGGGTACGAAAGACGGTCTTCGGGCCCCCTACTACAGACTGGTATGTGGAGCTGTCTGAGACGCGCGCTCGGCTCTACAAGGTGCGAGGCGGTGAGATTCTCCAGCAATTCACCCGGAGCCAGCATCCGGAAGCTCCCGCAGGGGACCACTCCCGATGGTATATCCCGCTGAGTATCGAGACACTGACCGATGGCACGCGGGTGGAGCGTGATATGGATGCTCCGCTCATCGTTGCTGAGCCGGTTCCGGGAGATCCGAAGGGCCTCGCAGAGATTCGAATCCTCTATCCTGGCGGCGCTGTCCAGAAAGGACTGCTCGTGCGTCTTGGCCCGAACGGCCAACACCATTAAAAACCCCGACGCGTTCACACGCATATGGCGAAAGACGACAAGATCCGCATGCCCAGCTCGATGGCGGGCATCACGCAGTATTTCGACGAGGCGACCAGCAATGTCGTCGTCACGCCAAAACAGGTCATCATCCTGATCGTGGCCGTCGTGCTCTTCGTGATCGCGCTGCACGTGCTCGTGCACTAAACATTCTTAAAGCGCCGCGCCGTTCTCCGAACATGCTCCCCGGAATGAATCCCAAGCAGGCCGCGAAGATGATGAAGCAGATGGGCATCAAGCAAGAGCCCGTCCCCGCCGTGCGCGTCGAGGTCGTCATGGCCGACGGCTCGCGCCTCGTCTTCGAGGAACCGGAGCTCCTCAAGGTGGACATGATGGGACAGGAGATGTACCAATTAACCGGCGTGCCGCACGAGGAATCCGCCGATCCGACGCCGGAGATCTCCGACGAGGACGTCAAGACGGTCATGGACCAGACCGGAGCGACGGAGGAAGAGGCCCGCAGCGCAATCGAGGACGCGGGCGGGGATCTCGCCGACGCCATCATGCAACTCAGTGAGTAGCTTTTTATCCTTCGGCCGTCTAGGAGGGGGAATGGATCGCGTCGTCATCGCCGAGCACCTGCTCAACAACAGCTATCCGGCGCTCAAGGACCCCAAGATATTGCTGTCGGTCGTGCAGAACCTGCTCGACGCCATCGAGGAGCGCGTCACCGCAAGCCTCGAGGAAGCACGCAAGAACCATGAGATACCGCCCTACAGCGACACGCTCAACGGCAAGCTCACCGCCTACAGGATGCACCTGGCGAAGAAGAAAGGCGTGCATCCCGTGGACTTCATGCTCGTTTCGGAACTCCAGGAGCTGTTGACGCAGCACGACAGCGCACCGGTCGAGTTCCGGCGAAAGGACGCCCTGGTCATCGCGGACGCGGACTACAGGCTCTCCACATTGACCAAAGAGAAGACAAAGACATATATAGAACGCACAAAATCGCTGCTGACGCGCGCATGACCGAAGAATCCGAATTTCTCGAGGAGGCCGTCGAAGAGCTCAAGCGCGTGGACCACCTGGTCTACGTCTCGCTCAAGTACACTCGAACAGTCGATGTGCTGCTCAACATCATCAACCGCATGATCGACGGCTACGAGGAGATGTGGAACGCATTGCTGGCGCGGCTGCACAACGAGAAGAAGATAGAGGAGGTGCCGACAGCCCCCATCGTGAAAGCGAACGTCATCCTCGACAACTACGAGCAGCAGGAGATACAGGACAACGTCCAATTGTACCTGCTCTTGCGCAAGCTGCACCGCTCGAATCCTGAACGGGAACAGGAGTACCGGCGCCACGTCACGATGCGCACGATCATCGACGGGCGCGAGGAGATCGTGAACATCGACATCATCACCCAATACTACCACATGCAGAAATCCTTTCTCATGTGGCTGTACCAGTTCTTCAAGCCGCCCGAAGAGCCCGCGAAGAAGAAAAAGAAGAAGTAGTGCAGCACGATCATTGGATTCCACGATGAAGGACATCTACCTCACCTCAACGCTCAAGCACGAATGGAACAGGGATTTCAACCCCTTGCTGTGCCAAGAGCTTGAGAAACGCGGCTTTTCATGCCATCTCCCCAGCGGGACACCGATCAGGACGGCACTTCGGAAGATAAGTACGTCCAGAACATCGCGGCCATGGACGATGCTCGTCTTGTCATCGCCGTGGGCGAGCATGAGAGTGTGAACTGGGGATTAGAGGTCGGCTACGCTTTCGGGAAAGGGCAGCCTGTGGTGCTTCTCACGCAGTCTGAGCACTTCATCCCTGTCATGTCACTCGGCATGTATGCCGAAATCGTCCGTGCAGACGATCTGGACCGTATCGAGGCGTATATCGAAACGTTGGAGCGGGCCTGTCGACGTTCAATCGCCGCGCTGGAGGACGCTCCTGTACCTGCGGCGACTCGAGAAGGCGTGTAGCGTCATACTTCTTCACACGTTTACCGGAATCTCTATTTAAACACAGCCAAATCTTTAAATACGATTCCGCCATCCCGCTCATTGCGCACGGCATAGGTCCTTCCACAAGCGAGGCGTGACGCCTAGCGATGAATGCGGAGCCACAACCGCGCGCATCAGCCCTCAACGAGAGTACCCGTACGAGCTCACGGTGACACCACCAACGCTATGAAGGCGGGAGTTAGTTGCGAGGGCATCACCATCACCCGACATCACCGCATCACCACTCACAATCACGACGCGCCGGCACGGGAGCACCTGCCGGCAAGACGCAAGTGATTTCTTGAGGGCAGACGGTGGTGGGAGGACCACCACAAATGGCCAAAATCAGCCAAGCATCGGCAAAATACATCATCCACGCGAAAATCGACATAGACGGCGTCGTCGACCGCCCCGACGTGGTCGGCGCCATCTTCGGGCAGATCGAGGGGCTCCTCGGAGCGGACCTCGAACTGCGCGAGCTCCAACGCAGCGGCCGCATCGGCCGCATCGAGGTCAACGTCGACTCCAAGGGCGGCAAGACGAGCGGGACCATCATGATCCCCAGCTCCTTGGACAAGGCGGAGACAGCGATCGTCGGCGGCGCGCTCGAGATCATCGAGCGCATCGGCCCGTGCAGCGCGAAGATCAACGTCACGCGCATCGAGGACGAACGCATCGCCAAGCGACAGCAAGTCATCAACCGCGCCAAGCAACTGCTCAAGACACTGACGGACACGGAGCTTCCCGACAGCCAAGAACTCAGCACGGAAGTCAGCGACTCGGTCAAGATGAGCGACATCAAGGCGTACGGCAAGGACAAGCTCGCCTGCGGCCCGGACATCGCCACCAGCGAAGAGATCATCTTCGTGGAAGGGCGCGCCGACGTCGTGAACCTGCTCCGTCATGGCTTCAAGAACGCGATCGCCGTGAACGGCACGAGCGCTCCCGAGACCGCGCGAAAGCTCAGCAAGGAGAAGACCGTTACATTGTTCACCGACGGGGACCGAGGAGGAGACCTCATCATCAAGGAACTCATGTCCGTGTGCAAGCTCGACTACATTACCAAGGCCCCCGACGGAAAAGAGGTCGAGGAGCTGCAGAAAAAAGAGATCCACCAGGCGCTGCGCAGCCGCGTGCCCTCAAAGGACTGGGGCAAGCGCGGACGCGCCAAGACGAGCCGGCGCGAATCGAAGACGAGCACGCGCAAGGACAGCCGCTCGCGCTCGAGCCGCTCAAGGAATGACTCGCGCGACTCTCGCGGACGCTCCCCGAAGAAGAGCTCCCCGACACTGACCGCGGACGACAAGAAGCGCTTCTCCAAGCTCCAGAAAGAGCTCGAAGGCAGCAAGGACGCCTACGTGCTCGACAAGAAAGGAGAAGTCCTCGGAAAGGTTCCCGTCAAGGAACTGCCGGGGATACTGCCTAACCTCGACAACGTCAGCGCGGTCATCTGCGACGGCGAGGTCGACAAGGACGCTGCCGCCGCCATAGACAAGGCGCGCGTGAAGTGCGTCGTGGTCAACGAGGAGGCGCCCAAGATGCGCGTCGCCACCGTGACCGCAGAGGAACTCCAGTAGGAATCCCCATGGCAGTCGCGGTCGCAGATATCCGTGAACGCTTGGACGCACTGCACCGGAAACCAGGAATAGACATCGCTGAAGAGGCGAAATTCGCGGATCGGCGAATCGAAAATGCGACGTGGGCTCCCCCGCTCACCTCGTGCTTCACGTATGCGCTGCGCCAAGAAAGACAGATTAATCCAAGACACGCACTTGCGCTCATGCGAATCGCGCAATGGACGGACACGCCGCGGCCGAGCGATCTCGCCTGGTATGTGCGGGGCGGCGAACCGAAGCACCTCGGCGTCTATGTCGGCGAAGAGATGGTTCGATCAAAGTGGGGAGAAGGGCCTGCCCTGCGCCATCCACCGCTGTCGGTTCCCTCGCGTTACGGCGAGCTTCGTTACTCGCGCCCGTTGAAACAAGAGGATGTGGATGCGGTGATCGCTGCGTTCGACGCACAAGACCTGCGCGCATGCATGGGGGGCGCTTTTGGCAATTAACCCGTCGCGGGAGGAGTGGAAGATCCGGAAAGGAGTCTTCGACGCCTTCACGCTGCGGGTGCTGGAAAAACTGCGCGGACAAGGGCACTTCGAGGATATCAAGAGCCCGGTCGCTCTGGGAAAAGAGGCGAACGTCTTCACCGCCGTCGCTGAAGAGCCGACCATCATCAAGATCTACCGCTTGGAGAACCGCGATTTCACGCGTATGCTCGAGTACCTGCGCGCGGACCCGCGATACATGCACGTGAAGCGGAGAAAGCGCGACATCGTCTTCGCCTGGACGCAACGGGAGTACCGCAACCTCTTGCTGGCGAGAGAAGCCATACCCGTGCCCAAACCCATCGCTTTTTCCAAGAACGTGCTGCTCATGTCGCAGGTCGGCAAGATTCCAGCGCCCAAGCTCAAGGACGCGAAGCTCGACGACCCCGACGCGTTCTTCTCATTGGTCGTGGAGCGCATGCACGCCTTGAAGAGGCGCGGATTGGTGCACGGCGACCTATCGGACTTCAATATCCTCGTGGACGACCAGCAGCCGATATTCATCGACTTCTCGCAAGCGAGCCCTGTGAGCTCGCCGCACGCGCAAGAGATGTGGGAGCGCGACGTCAAGAACATCACGACCGCAGCCAATCGCTTCGGCGTGACGCTCGAACTCGGCCCCTTCTGAACCCCGCCCAAGCTTTATAAGGCGCAGGCTATTCGCCAAGCCATGTTCTCCTACGAGGTCAGGGTCCCCAAAGAGCGCGTCGCGGTCGTCATCGGCCATAACGGCGAGTCCAAGCGCGCCTTGGAGGAAGCGACGAAGACGCGTATCGAGGTGGACAGCCAGGAAGGCCTGGTCACGGTGTCGGGAGAAGAAGCGGTCTTGCTATACACCGCGCAGCAGGTCATCAAGGCCATAGGCCGCGGATTCAATCCTGACGTGGCGATGCGATTGCTCAAGCAGGACTGGGCCTTCGAGCTCATCGACCTGTCCGACTACAGCACGCACAAGAACCATCAGCTGCGCATGAAAGGACGCGTCATCGGACAAGGAGGGAAAGCGCGGCGCATCATCGAGGACCTGGCAGAGGCGAGCGTCTCGGTCTACGGCAAGACAATAGCGATCATCGCGCCCATCGAGACGATGGGCATGGCCAAGAACGCCGTCGAATCATTGCTCGAAGGAGCCAAGCACAGCACAGTGTACAAGGCATTGGAGCGGAAGCGCAGGGAACTGCGATTCGCACGCGCGACGGGAACGAATCCCGAGCGAAGCGGGTAAACGCTTTTTAAGGACCGGTCCTTGCGCAACACGTGGCGCAGATACAGGTCTTCTACATCATCGGCGTGGGGGTCGCGACGATCGTCCTCGCGCAGCTCGCGAACTGGCTCATGAAGCGCAGCTTCAAGCGCATCGACAAGGAAGCGAAGAAATTGTCCATGCTCAAGCTCGAGCCGTACGCGGAGCGCGCGACGCGTTTCGCAGTGGTGCGAAGACTGATCGTGGCCGCCATCGGTGTGGTCGGCCTCGGATTCATCGTGCTCTCGCTGCCGGGAGCGCAGAACATCGCCTACAGCCTCTTGGCAGGGGCGGGCGTGGCAGCGATCATCGTGGGCCTTGCCGTCCAGAAGAGCTTCGCGAACGTGTTCGCCGGAGTGATGATCGCGTTCTCGCAACCGTTCCGGATCGGCGACAACGTGAACTTCCGCGGGGATTTCTGCACCGTCGAGGATATCGGACTGGCCTACACGACGATGCGTATCTGGACGAACGAACGAATCGTCATACCGAACAGCGTGCTCTCCGAAGAGGTCATCCACAACTACTCGTTGCACGATACAAAAATGTTCGGGGTGCTCTACATGAACGTCGCGTACGACACCAACCTCAAGAAAGCGCGCGAGATACTGCTCGAAGAGGTGCGAAAGCACCCGAACTTCCTCGACGCGCGAACCAGCAAAGAGAAGGGCGCTGGCGCGCCGGACGCGGAGGTGCTCATGACCGACCTCAAAGATTCATCAGTGGAACTGCGCGCGCAGTTCTGGGCGGCGAACCAAGGGAATCTCTGGCGCATGCAACAGGACGTGCGAGAAGCGGTCTTCGAGCGGTTCAAGAAAGCAGGGATCACCGTGCCGTACCCGCAACGCGACGTACACGTCAAGCGTTAGAACCGATTGCTGTCGATAGTCTCTCCCTGCTCCCAGTGCATCTGGTGCAAGAAACCGTCCTTCGCTTGTCCGAGCGCGTAGTCCAGCGCCTGCACCATCTTTTTCGTGAACGGAGCGAGCACGTACGCCTTGGCCAGGCGGGTGACCGGGAAGCGCGGGGCGCTCACAGGAGCCTCTTCTTGCTGTATGCGGACCGCCCATTGCCCCGCGACGTGGAAGTCGGACGCGGAGGGAAGCGTGCCGAGCGTGTACAGCAAGTCGATGAGGCTCTTGTTCCCTCGTACGAGCGGCTCGGTCTTCTCTTTGGAGGGAAAGCCCATCGCCTCCTGGATGCCCTGGTGCATGTAGACGTCTTGCTGATCGCTGCCGCGTAGGCGTCGCTTGAACCAAGGATGCGGTGACCGCACCACTCTCACCTCAGACAGTCCGGAACCGAGGTCGTAGGACGACTCCACCGAACTCACCGGCCAGGTGCTCTGGATGACTGCCGCAGCGAAGGCCTGCGCGCTCTCTTGGAGAGACTCCATTCCTATTGCGATGGTGTGCGGCTCTTCGTTGAGGCGGAACCACATGCCATACCTGCTCGGATAGTCTGTCGCCGTGAAATGCGCGTATTCGGGCCCGGAGTGCCTCCATAACTCCCGCATAAGCGCTGGAAGGTTCGGTGGCGTTGTCCTCAATTCGACGTGCATGGCCCTGGCACGACTAAGCCATATTTCTACCTTGCGGGACCAAGGTGGAACGCCCGCTCCCCACCGAACTGTCTCAGCCGCAACGTCGAGTACTCACTTCCGATTTCGGGGGGCTGATAGGCGCCCATCCCCTGCACGATAAGCGCGTGCGGATTGTCCGATCGGAGATATTCTGCAACGTCAACGAACACTCCGGGCGACGATGGGGTCCAATCCCGACCGGCGAATCCGTGATACACATCGATGCGCAGGAGCTTTCCGCCCATCGGAAGCCGCACAGAAACTCTGAAGGACAGTGGCTCGGTAAAGCCCGCCTGGACGCGCGCCATCGCGCCGATGTTCGTGCCTCGACCACCGGGGAGACCCAGTCCGTTCCCGCGCGGGACGACGAGGACCTTATTCTCCTGGATGATGCATGCTAGCGACTCGTCGGCTTCCATACGGACGGAAGCTTCGGTCCGTTCAAGAAGCTGCCGGTCGCGATACCCTTAAAAAACCCGGTTTTCCCTCAGTCGGTGTGGCGACAGCGGAGGAACTGGCGAAGAAGCAACGCGAGATCAGCATCGCGGAGTTCTTCGAGAAGAACCGCCACTTATTGGGTTTCGATAACAAGCGGAAAGCGTTGCTGACCACGGTCAAGGAGGCCGTGGACAACGCCCTGGACGCGTGCGAGGAGGCGGGCATCCTGCCCGACCTCGAGGTCGAGCTCATCGACATGGGAAGCGACCGCTACCGCATCATCGTCGAGGACAACGGACCGGGCATCGTGCGCGCCCAGATACCCAAGATCTTCGCCAAGCTCTTGTACGGCAGCAAGTTTCACAAGCTCGCGCAGAGCCGTGGACAGCAGGGCATCGGCATATCGGCCTCGGTCATGTACGGGCAGCTCACGACGGGACGCGCGGCCAAGATCACGAGCAAGACAGAGAAAGAGAAACCGGCGCACTACTTCGAGCTGCGCATCGACACGAGAAAGAACGAAGCGGAGATCGTGGCCGACGACATCAAGGAGTGGAGCAAGGAGCACGGAACGCGCATCGAGATAGACCTGGAAGGACAGTACGCGAAGGGCGGGCAGAGCGTGGACGAGTACCTCAAGCAGACCGCGATCGTGAACCCCCACCTGCAATTGGTGTACGTGAACGCGCGCGGAGAGCAATACCTGTTCCCGCGAGCAACGAAGCAATTGCCCGAGGAGCCCGCCGAGATTCAGCCGCACCCCTACGGCATCGAGCTGGGCATGCTCTTGAAGATGCTGCAGCAGACCAAGCAACGCACGGTATTGGCGTTCCTGCGCGGGGAGTTCAGCAGGGTCTCGAACAGCGTGGCCAACGAGATCCTCGAGAAAGCCAAGATACCTCCCAAGACCAAGCCCGGCGCGCTGAGCAGGCAGCAGGGCGAGGACGTCATGAAGGCTATCCGGGACACGAAGATCATGGCCCCACCAACGGACTGTATCAGCCCCATCGGGGAGGAACTATTGCTGAAAGGCCTCAAGAAGGAGATCAATGCCGAGTTCTACACGAGCGTCACGCGAAAGCCGGCGGTGTACCGCGGCAACCCGTTCGTCATCGAATGCGGCATCGCGTACGGCGGCAACCTCAAGGCGGACGGGAGCATCGACCTGCTGCGCTTCGCGAACAAAGTGCCCTTGCTCTACCAGCAAGGGGCATGCGCGGTCACAAAAGCCGTGTCCGAGACGAACTGGAAATCCTACGGCCTCGAGCAGAGCGGCAACAACCTGCCGCGCGGGCCCGCGGTGATCCTCGTGCACATGGCATCCGTGTGGGTGCCGTTCACTTCCGAAGCGAAAGAGGCTATCGCTCACTACGACGACATCATCAAGGAGATCAAGCTCGCCGTGCAAGAAGCGGGCAGGAAGCTGCAGGCCTACACCAAGAAGAAGCACCGCGTGCACCAGGAGCTCAAGAAGCGCTCGTACATCGAGAAATACATCCCGCACCTCGCACAAGGCGTGACCGACATCCTTGGACTCGATGTGGCGGACGAGGAGGCGCTCGAGCAAGAGCTCGTCGCATTGCTGGAGAAGCACCGCGGAAAGCTCGCCGACGTCGAGTTCGACGCGGGAAAGAACACGGAGTACGACGAGAGCTTCGCCAAGATCGGCAAGGAAGAGCCCGTGGAGGTGACCGATGGCGAAGAGTGAGGCTGCGAAGGACGTGGTCAAGAAGATACAGGCCGTCGCGCTCAACATCAAGCAGCAGGCCGAGAAGAAAAAAGCGCCGGTCATGCGCACGCCCGTGCGATCGCTCTCCAACGTCAACTACGATACCAAGGCGGGCTATTTCATGCTCGGGAAGAACGTGAAGGAACGGCGCCTCAACGCGAACAGCGTCAAGACCTTCGCGCAGACCATGCTGTTGCTCAACGAGGCCAAGAAGGTCGTCGAGACAGATGACATCATGACGAAAAGGGAGGCCTACTACGTCTCGAAGAACTGGGGAGACGCCAAGTTCAACGAGCAGCCCGAATCCGACACCGTCATGGACGACATCGAGGCCATGCTGCGCGTGCAGCGCGAGCAGCTCGGTTTCGTGCCGGAGGAGGACGGCGGGGCGTGCGCGGGAAAGCTCGTCATCATCGACCACGACCCGGACACGGGAGAGGAGATCCGCGTGGACTGCAGCAAGATGGGTTCGGGAGCGTACAACATCCCGTCCGACGTCGAGCAATTGACATTCGAGACGAAGGCCAAGTTCATCCTCGCCATCGAGACGGCGGGCATGTTCCAGCGATTGGTCAAGCACAAGTATTACGACAAGGCGAGCTGCATACTCGTGAGCATGAAAGGCGTTCCTTCACGCGCGACACGGCGCTTCATCCGGCGGTTGTCGGACGCGTACAAGCTGCCCGTCTACGTCTTCACGGACGGCGACCCGTACGGGCACATGAACATCTACCGCACGCTGAAAGTCGGCTCCGGGAACGCGGCGCACATCAACGAGTTCTTCTGCGTGCCCAACGCGCACTATCTCGGGGTCACGCCGCAGGACATCGAGGACTACGACCTGCCCACGCACAAACTGACGGACACGGACGTGAAGCGCGCCAAGGACGCGCTCAAGAACGACCCATTCGTCAAGCAGCACAAGGAGTGGGAGAACGCCATCAAGCAACAGATCAAACTGGGCGTGCGTGCGGAACAGCAAGCATTGGCCAAGCATGGATTGAACTACGTGATGGAGAAGTACTTGCCGGACAAGATCGCCCATCCCGAGAAGTTCCTGCCCTGAAGAGGCCGGCTCGCAGCTATTGCTCCTGCATCCAGGGAATCATCTGGGGCAGATCGCCGATTCGCCGGGGGAGATGATCGATGAGGTTGTACGGGTTATTGTCTTCGCTCGAGAGCGCCTGCTGCCGCACCGCTTTGATGATCTCCCGTTTCCGCCTGACGTTGGGGAAGCTGTGCGAGAGTGTATGCAGCAGCCGACCGAAGTCGTCATCGAGGGTCTTCGGATTGTCGGTCCAGAAATAGAAGTCAGGATCGATGTCCACCATAGTGGCGGTGTCGCTCTTCCTCGTCTTCTGCCAACAATAGTGCGCTACTTGCCGGTCGTAGGCTCCGAACAGCCCCACAGAGTGGAGCTGCCCCGCATATCCCCCGATCACTTCCGGTTTCAACGGTCTGTCCTTCGCGCTGTCCAGGAACGCTCGGAGGAAGTAGATATCGCCATTCTCCGTATCAGCCTCGATTCCGAGCATTCGTGGTGTGATGCGTTCGAGCTGGTCGTCCTTGTACAGCTGTTCGAGCGCCCCGTGCAAATACGGCTCTGGGATGATGAGCGCGCCCGTGTGCGGCTGACCGAGGATGAGATTCCGCAAATCGTGACCTGCGCCTCTGTCGAAAGTGTTCAGCCACCTGTAGTTCGCGGCTGAGTTGAACTGCTTTCTTGCGGCTTCTTTCCGCGTGGGATTGCCCCATGTTCGTGCGGCCCGCATGATGACCACCGGGCCGGATTGGTCTTCGAGATAGAGGATGTTCGGCAGACGGAAACGCGGCTGCTGCATCCGCGGATTCGGATGATTCCGGTATTCAAGGTCGTTACGCGGCGTGACTGTGAGCTCGCGCGGTCCGCTGTGCGTCTCCAGCACTGCAGTGATCACGGGGAGAGTATCATGCCAAATGCCTAGCAGCTCCTCTTCCTTGTCGTCTCGTGGCGCGAGCCATTCCCTATTCGCGCGGTCGCCTCCGCGCCTCTTGATTTCCACCGTGGCCTGATTGTGCTTGATGACCTCTTCAAGGCCTTTGTACACTGTCTTGAATGCTTCTTTGGCAGAGATCTGCACCGCTCCGGTATACTCGGTCCTTCCGTGCGATGTGCGACGTGTCGCTTGGCCTTCGAAGAACCGGATATCTACAACATCGTGCATGAGTTGCTCAGAAGTGAGGATTCCGTTCGGGCATTCACTCATGGTGCTTTGAAGGCGAGATTGGTATATAAACCTTTCCGATTTAATCACTTTATAGTGGTACAGTAATTCAATGGCCTCACGCCCGGACGTCCACGATTTCGGCCGATTCGCGGTATTGTGTAATCGCCTCTGGAGCGTACTCCAGCCCGTACTGGAGGTCTCCGGAACCCGTGTTGATTTTCTGAAGCTCCATCACGCTCGGGTCCACGAAAAGGGGCCCGGGGACCGTGAGCGGGCAGCATTCGCCGGGCTCCCAGCCCAATCCCCGCATCTCGTCGGGATGCAGGGGGGAGACGGCGGAATCAACAAGGGCGCGGACCTTCTTGTAGCTCACGCGGTCCTTTCCGCGCACGGCGACAGCGAAAGGGGTGCCATCCGATTTGCGCTTGAACAATATGGTCTTGACTATCCCTTCAGGGTCGACATCTACCTTGTCGAGCACGTCGCGGGTGCGGACAGCGGGCCCGCCGAGGTCGATGACGCGATAGGCGATGCCCAGGGCTTCCAGGCGCTCCACAGTGGCCTTCAGACGCTCGTTCATGGTGTTTCCCGAGCGCAAAGATATTTAAAAACCACGGCGTCCTCCCCATCAATAAGTCCCCGTAGCTTAGCGGCTATAGCGGCCGGCTGTTAACCGGCAGGTCCCCAGTTCGAATCTGGGCGGGGACGTTCTTCATCCCTCGCGAGAGCTAGGGCGTATAGCGCAAAGGCGTCCGTGGGAAGGGGATCGCGTCCTTGATGGTGTCAAGGCCGCACACCCAGGCGATGACGCGCTCCATGCCCAGGCCGAAACCGCCGTGCGGCACGCTGCCGTACTTTCGGGTATCCAGGTAGTAGCCGTAGTCCTTGGGGTCCTCGCCTTCTTCCTTGAGACGCTCGACGATGAGCTCGATATCCTCCTCGCGCTGGGAGCCGCCGATGACCTCACCGTAGCCCTCGGGGGCGATGAAGTCCACGCCGAGCACGACATCCGGATTGTCGGGGGCTTTTTTCATGTAGAAAGCCTTGACCTTGGTGGGATAGCGCGTCACGATGACGGGCGTGTCGTAGTGCGCGGACAGCTTGTCCTCCTCGACGGTGCGCAGGTCCTTGCCCCATTCCACTTTGAGACCGTCCTTGTCCTTGAGGAGCTTGAGGACGTCGTCGTAGGTCATGCGCGGGAACTTCTTGTCGACGGTCGGCCGCAGCTTCTCGGGATCGCGTTCCAGGACCGCGAGATCGTGCAGGTTGTCTTGCAGCACGCGCTCGACCATGCGCTTGAGCACGCCCTCGCCGTGGGCGATGACGGTGTCGAAATCCACCCAGGCCATCTCCATCTCGGCCATCCAGAACTCGGTGAGGTGGCGCGAGGTCTTGGATTTCTCCGCCCGGAAGGTCGGCGCTATGGTATAGATGTTCTCGACCGAGAAGATGCCCGCCTCGGCGTAGAGCTGCCAGGTCTGCGACAAGAAGACCTCGTGCTCGAAGTACTTGACCGCGAACAACTCGGAGCCGCCCTCGGACTGCGTGGCCTGGAAGATCGGGCTGTGATACTCGTAGAAGCCTTTCTTGTCGAAGTACTCCCGAAACGCCGAGAAGCACGTGTGCCGGATCTTCAATATAGCGTTCATCTTGCGGCTGCGAAGCCACAAGTGCCTATTGTTGGCGAGATGCTCCGCGCTGAAGTCCTTGGTGATGGGGAAATCCACGGACGGACCGACAACGGTCAGCTCAGAGACGACGAGCTCGACGCCCGTCGGCGCGCGCTTCTCCTCGTGGAGCGTGCCGGTGACGGTGACCGCCGCCTCGACCTTGAGCTCTTGCGCATTGTCCCAGACCTGCTCTGGCACGTCGTCTTTCTTGATGACGCACTGCAGCACGTCATCGGTGTCACGGAGGACCAGGAAGCGCAGCTGATTCGAGCCCCGCTCCCGGTACACCCACCCCGAGACGGTGATCTCTCCTGTCTGTTGTTCAAGCGCTTTCCTGATGTGCATGGTCCTTGTATCCCTCCTTGTTCTTTTATTCCTTTGCGCCGTCGCACCGCTATAATTGCATATGTGGGGGCGGCGACGCCCTACTGATTATTGCGGCCGCTGCGAGAAGGTCCGTGTGCAGTGGCCGGTGTCATAACCTCCCTGAAAGAGCGTTCCTATAAAAACCTCTCGGCTGTTGCAGCGGTGGACACGCGCGCGGCATCTTTATTAATCGTGGAGGCCTCCATCAGCCATGCCCTCGAAGATGGTCAGGATTCCCCGAGACGAGTACCGCGCGCTCCTCGAAGAAGTGGGCATCCTGCGCAATGAAGAAATGATGCGCGCCATCACGGAGAGCGAGGAAGCGAAGAAGCGCGGTCAAGAGCCTCACGAGCTTCACCTGTAAGCCGTATTGTGCGATCCCGCGGCGACGACAATGATGCGCTGGTTCTCATCGTCGATCTCATAGACGAGACGGAGGCCCGGGCCCAGCACGCAACTCCACTTGCCCTGGAGCTTCCCCCGCAACGGATGCGCGCCCGAATTGGTCCGTGGATCCTTGCTGAGCGATGAGAGACGCTTCCGGACGCCTGGACGGTCAAGAACGGCGTAGAACTGCTTTTCAGCCCGTCGGCTCCTCGTCCAGAACGAATACATGGAGCACGCATATCGGATGCGCTATCAACGCTTGCTCTTGTCCGTGTCCAGTGATCCTGCCGCACGCTTTATATGCACCGCCGTATCTCTGCGGGCATGCTCAGGACGCACACCTGCGGGGAACTCCGCAAAAACGACGCCGGCAAGACCGTGACCCTGGCCGGCTGGGTCGAGACGTTGCGCATCAGCGGGAAGATCGGTTTTCTGCTCCTGCGCGATCGCTACGGCATCACCCAGTGCTTCTTGAACGCCACGCTGGCGGAGCAGCTCAAGGATGTCAGGAGAGAATCCGTCGTGCAGGTGACGGGCGAGGTCAAGGAGCGTCCGGACAAGCAGAAGAAGCCAGAGATGGCGACCGGCGACATCGAGCTGTCCGTGAAAGAAGCGAACGTGCTGAGTGCGGCAGACCCGCTCCCCCTGGAGCTCGATGAGAGCGTGGAGACCAGCGAGGACACGAGGCTCAAGTATCGCTACCTCGACCTGCGACGGCCGCCCATGCAAGACATGATCGCGAAACGGGACGCGTTCATCCACGCGATACGAGAGCATCTGCACCAGCAGGGATTCCTCGAGGTATCGACGCCAGTATTGACGAAGAGCACGCCAGAAGGCGCGAGGGACTTCCTCGTGCCGAGCAGGCTGCACCGAGGCAAGTTCTACGCGCTGCCGCAGAGCCCGCAGCAGTACAAGCAATTGCTCATGGTCGCCGGCGCGGACAAGTACTTCCAAATCGCGCCATGCTTCCGCGACGAGGACGCGCGGGCCGACAGGAGCCCCGGAGAGTTCTACCAGCTCGACCTGGAGATGAGCTTCCCCGAGCAAGAGGACGTCCTGCGATTGACAGAAGAATTGTTCACGAAGGTGGTGACGGAGGTCTTCCCCGACAAGCGACTCACGACGCCCTTCCCGCGGCTCACCTACAAACAGGCTATGGAGAAGTACGGTACGGACAAGCCGGACCTGCGAAAGGACAAGAATGACCCTGATGAAATGGCGTTCTGCTGGGTCGTGGACTTCCCCCTCTTCGAGCCCGAGCTCGAGGACGGACACTACGCGCCCATGCATCATATGTTTACCATGCCCCACGAGGACGACCTGCCACTGCTGAAGAGCGACCCCGGGAAGGCGCGGAGCTACCAGCACGACCTCGTCCTCAACGGCTTCGAGGTCGGCGGGGGCAGCATCCGTATCCACGACGCGAAGATCCAGGAGAAGATCTTCGAGCTCATCGGTTTCTCCAAGGAACAGGAAGAGTATTTCGCGCACATGCTCGAGGCCTTCCGCTACGGCGTGCCACCGCACGGCGGCATCGCGCCGGGCATCGACCGCATGCTCATGGTACTGATGGGCAAGAAGAGCATCCGCGAGGTCATCGCTTTCCCCAAGAACAAGGACGCGCGCGACGTGATGATGGACGCTCCCTCGACGGTGGACAAGGGCCAGCTCGACGATCTGGGCATCGCGCTCAAGGACACGCATCACTCATGAGGGACACGCACGACTACAACGCCGACGTCTACGACGTGGCGTACGCACCCTACTTCCCGCCGGAGAAGACAGCCGCGGAGCTCGAACGCATGCGCTCCCTTCTCCCCGAGCATGGGCGCGTGCTCGACCTTGGCTGCGGCACGGGACGCCATCTTGTCCCGCTCGCAAAAGAAGGCTATCGCGTGACGGGTGTGGACTCCTCCGAGGGCATGCTCAAAGCGTGCAAGAGAAAGCTCGCCGAAGCAGGAGCGAAGGCAAGGCTCATCCATGGCGATGCCACCACGGCGGAGCTCGGGGGGCACTATGGCCTTGCTGTCATCATGTGGAACGCCTTTTGCGAACTCGCTCCCGATGAAGGGGCGGCGGTCGCTTTCCTGAGGCGCATCAATGATTCCCTCGCAGAGGACGGGATGTTGCTCATCCAGCAGCATGACCCTGATGTGTTCAGCGAGGGACAGGAATCGCACTATGACGTCGTGGACGGCGATACCCGGTACACCGTTTCCTGGTATGTCCGGGAAAAGCATGATAAGACGACAGTCTCTGAAGAACAGCTCACTATCCGCTCGCCCGACAGAGAAGAGAAGCGCGTCTCAGAATTGCGGCAGCGCTGGTACTCGCGAACGGAATACGCCGCGCTCTTATTGCAGGCAGGATTTCTGGACGTGCGTTTCGAGGGCGAAGACGAGTTTCTTATCATAGCGAAGGGGGCATAGCTTCTTAATCAGACGGCATACCCTCTCCCCATGAGAACTATCGCGGCTGGAGCGCTCCTCGCGCTCGCTCTGGGATGCTCGTCCCCGAAAGTACCGGTGCGCATGCGCGTTCTTGAGACTTCGAGGAGCGAATGGGTCGTGCGGCTCACGGATGCGCACGCGGGATTCGCCTGTGAAGTCGACCTCGACCTGGCGCGTCGGGCAGCGGAGAAGGGGTTGCCCATGGAACGCTCGTTCATAGAAGGCGTCGCGTACGCGCAGGGAGGGAAGGAACTCGTCTGGTATCGACGCGGAAGCTCATTCTTCGATCAGTTAATAGACACCGCGGAATTGGGCGAACAATGCGTCAATCTCGCACGAGCGATGAAAAAGACCGTGGCTGGTATCCCTACCGGGGCACAAGTGTATCGAGCAGTGTCCGATACGACAGTGGAAGTCCCTCGCTATCAGCACCCGTGATGCCTACGGATACAGGTAGACGCGCTGCGTAGTGATCACGTCTGGGGTGTTGAACTCCACGAGAGTCGGCGTGCCGATCTTCGGGATGAAGTTCAGGCGGATATGCGCGTCCTGTCCGACGGAGTACGGCAGGGCGAAATCGACCTGGATGACATCTCCGCGCTGGAGGTTGCCGTCGATATGATTGGTCCCGTTGATGAGGTAGCTCACGCCGAACGTGCCTGTGGAATTGGTCGTGTTGAACGTCGTGCCGCCGCTATAGACAAGGGTCGTCGTGGAGTTGTCCGTATCCTCCGTGAGGGTGACCTGATCGAGCTTGATCGGCTCGGAACCGGGGCTGAGCTTCATCTGCATGCTCAGGTTCTCGAGGGTCTGGTCGGTGCCGTCCACACCGGATACTTCGATGACGCGGGCGTTCGTGGAGATCTCTCCCTTGGACTGCTCTCCGGTGGAGAGTGCCTTCTGCTGGAGACTGCCCGCTGTCTGCAACAACACTCCGGCCGCGACAGCCGCCACGAGGAGCATCGCGATGAAGATAATCAGTGTTCCGACGCCCATCTCGGCTTTCCGGTTGCTGTGCATGAGGCGTTTTCTCTAGTGCATCGTTTAAAAATATTTCGTATAGACCTTTGCGGCTTGCAGGGAGGCGATATGTGCCGTTCTTCCACCTGCACCCGCAATCCAATAGCGTTTTAAATGGTCATTTTTTGGCCTGGGGATGGTCCGCGACTACACGACAGGCAACATGCTCCGCGCGATCGCAAGCCTGTCGGTGCCCATCGTTCTGGCGAACATGCTGCAGAGCGCCTACCAGATCGTGGACACCTTCTGGGTCGGTCGTCTGGGAGCGGACGCCGTGGCCGCGGTGTCACTGTCGTTCCCCGTCTTGTTCCTGTTCCTCAGCCTGGGAGCGGGTCTGGCGGTGGGCGGTTCGGTATTGGTCGCGCAATCCCTGGGGCGCAAGGACAAGAAGGGCGTCGAGCACTTCGCCACGCAAGCCACCATCTCCGTGCTCGCCGTATCGGTCGTCTTCGCGATCATCGGGTATTTCCTGTCGGGCGCGGCGATGCGGCTGCTCGGGGCGTCAGCGGCGGTCTGGCCGCTCGCCACGCAATACCTGCAGATCAGCTTCATCGGCATGCCCTTCCTCTTCGGCTACTTCATCTACATGAGCGTGACGCGCGGTGTTGGCGAAGTGCGTATCCCGCTCCTCATCGTGCTGTCCACCGTATTGCTGGACCTCGTGCTCGATCCCTTGTTCATCTACGGCTGGTGGTTCATCCCGGCGTCGGGCGTCGCCGGGGCCGCGTGGGCGAGCGTTGGAACGCAGCTCGTGAGCATGATCCTCGGATTCACCCTCTTGCTGCGGGGAACGCACGGCGTGCGGCTGCACTGGCGCGACGCGAAGCCGGACAAAGAGGCGCAGCAGCGCATACTCCAGATCGGGTTCCCGCAGAGCATCAACCAGAGCAGCCGGGCGGCCGGCCTGCTCATCATGGCAGGACTCGTCGCTGCCCTGGGGACCGAGGTCATCGCCGCGTACGGCATCGGCATCCGGATATTCAGCTTCATCATCATCCCCGCGGCCGGCATGGCCATCGCGACGCAGACCCTCGTAGGGCAGAACATCGGAGCGGGAAAACCCGACCGCGCGGAACAGGCCGTCAAGCTCTCCGGATGGATATCCGCATTGATCCTGACCGGCGTCGGCGCCCTGGTCTTCTTGTTCGCACGACCCTTGGCAGCGTTCTTCATCCCCAACGACGCGCAGGTCATCGCCATGAGCGCGCAGTTCCTGCGCATCATGTCCTGGTCGTTCGGCCTGTTCGCGGTGCAGTTCGCCATCGCCGGCGGCTTCCGCGGGACCGGCCACACGGTCAAGGCACTGGTCATCACGCTCATCAGCTTGTTCCTCGTGCAGATCCCCGTGGCGTACATCCTGTCCAATTTCACATCGCTCAAGGAGGTGGGATTCTGGATATCGATACCAGCGGCGAACGTGGTGGGAGCGGTCGTGGGCGTTCTCTGGTTCCGGACGGGATCGTGGCGCAAGCCCGCGAAGGGTTCCGTGGCAAGGCGTCAGTAGATGTCGAGGGACCAGGCGCGCTCGAGGTACTCGTTCACCATGCGGTGCGTGTTGAAATAGCTCGCCAACGACAATGCGTGGACCATGTGCTCTTTCCAGCGGCCGGGATGGTCGTAGAAGACGCGGATGATGTGGCCGTACAACTCGTACAATGATAATTGGTCCTGGCCGTCGTGGCGGTGGCGGATGGTCCAGCCCGCCTGCGGGTTCTTCGCGATGCCCTCGATCCACCAGCCGTCGAGCGTTGAGAGGTTGGGCACGCCGTTCGCGGCGGCCTTCATGCCTGACGTTCCAGACGCTTCCTGCGGCGGGACGGGATTGTTCTGCCAGAGGTCGCAGCCGGCGACCATCTTCTGGGCGATGGTCGTGTCGTAATCGTCGAGGAAGACGATGTCGACTTGTCCCTTGAGGCGCTCGGCGACGTCGCAGACGCGCTTGATGATGTCTTTTCCCTCCTGATCGGCGGGATGCGCCTCGCCCGCGAAGATGACCTGAAGCTTGCCTTTCGCGAGCTTGAGGAAGGCGTCGATATCGGCGAACATGAGGTCGGCGCGCTTGTAGGCGGCGAAACGCCTGGCGAAACCGATGGTGAGCAGGTCCTGTTTGAGCTCGCGGCCCGTGCGCTCCTTGACGAAATCCAAGAGCTCGGCCTTGGCCTTCTGGTGGGCGTCCCAGAGCTGGTCGGGATCGATGATGAGATAGCAATGGTCGAGGATGGACGGCTCATGACGCCAAGACGGCATCGTCTCGTCGAGCAACGCCTGCACGTGGGGCGACATCCAGGTGGGCAGGTGCACGCCGTTGGTGACCGAGTCGAAGCGATAGCCGGGGAACATGCGCCTGCTGACCTCCGCGTGGCGCTTGGCAACCCCGTTAGCGTATCTGCTCAGGTTCAATGCGAGGCGCGTCATGTTGCAATCCGGATGGCCGCCCAGGTCGAGGCTGCCCCAGGCGAAATCGTCCTTTCCGAGGACTTCGCGCATCATCTCGTAGGGGAATCGGTCGTGCCCGGCCGGGACGGGCGTGTGGGTGGTGAAGACGTGCGCGCTCTTGACGAGCTTGTGGATCTGGGGGCGGTTGAACTTGTAGTAGCGCGAGAGGTAGAAGACATCCTCCATGGGGGCGAAGGCTCCGTGGCCCTCGTTCATGTGGAAGGTGTTTATCTTGCGGCAGCCGAGCTTGCGCAACACGCGCTTTCCTCCGATGCCGAGGATGGCCTCCTGCTTGAGGCGCCAGCGCAGGTCGCCGGCGAAGAGCCGGTCGGTGATGGGGCGGACTCGCGGGTCGTTCACGTCGAGGTGCGTGTCCAGGAACAATACGGGGACGAGGTGCTTGTCGCCGTGGCCCACGATGATGCCGACGCGCGGCTCGACCCAGACAGTCCTTCCTTCGATGATGAGATTGATGCGCGCGTCGGGGATGGGAACGGTGTACTCGTCCACATCCCACGGCTCGGGATCCTCGGATTGGACGCCGTTGGTGAGCAGCTGGCGGAAAAAGCCGTCGCGATAGAGCAGGGTGAGGCCGGTGACGTTCAAGGAGAGGTCGGCGCAGCTACGGAGCAGGTCTCCGGCGAGGACTCCCAATCCACCGCTATAGGTGCGGATCACCGGCTCGAGCGCGATCTCCATGGACGCGTAGAAGGTCTCTGAGCCGCGGATGGTATCGAGGGCGTAGTCGATGCTGTCCGGCTTGAAGAAGGACTGTTCCATGCTCACCTCTGCGTTCCGAGCGGGGCGTCCCCTTTAAGAGGTTTGTGCAGGTACTCCTAACGAGTGTTCTTGACGAATTTTTCAGAAAGCGTAAAAGGGATGCGCGCATGCAACGGTCGGGGTGATACTCGATGGATGATGATTGGTGGGACGAAGAATGGGAATACTTCGACGGCTACCTGCGGCTGAAGCAAGAGGCGTAAGCGCCCGCTGGGAATCGAACCCAGGAATGACCGCTCTGCAGGCGGTTGCCTTACCGCTTGGCTACGGACGCGTCATTGCGGACGAGCGGCCGTCCGTTTAAATGGGTTTCTGCGCGTACGGACGGTCGGCGAAGAAATCGAGCGTCCTGTACAACCGCCCGTCCGGATGGTCGTTCGCGTAGCCGCGCACCACACGATATAACGAGTGCGCGGCCAGGATACCAGTCCCGACCGCCACCAGACCGACGAGATCCCGCGTGCTCTCCGGTCCGGGCGCGGTCGACCCGATCGCGGCACCCGCAGTCAACGCGGTGAGCTCGAGAGTGCGTCGGACTCCTCTCCAGTATGGGAGGTCTTTCAGGCGGGTCGCTGCGGGCTGTTTCTGCACGGCCTGATAGGGTTTCGTGCCTTTTTAAATATGCGCTACAGGCAAGCCACGCAGACGGCGACCCCGCCGAGCAAGGCGTACTCGTCGGCGCAGGTCACGCACATCTCGCGGCCGCAGCTCGCGCATTTTCCTTTTCGCATGCGATCCTTCTGTGCAAGGGGGAAGAAGAGCCTTACGCGCGTGGATGTCCGGTGGACCACAAGAAGGGCACGATACGCTGGACGCTAGCCATGATTCTGCATCCTCGGGAAGGGTTGGAGCATGCTCAGGCGATTGCCCTCCGTGTCCTCGAAGCCGACGCTCAGGCCCACACCCGGAATCTCCGTCGGCTTTCCGCGCACCGTGCCGCCCGCTTTCTCGACGCGTTCCATCGCTTTTTTGATGTCCTCGACAGCGACGACCACCGCAGGAGCGTCGCCGGGACGCTTGGCATAGATGCCGCCGTTGATCGAGCCGGGCTTCTCGGGAAGCCCGTCCGCGCCAGGCTTGGAGGTCGTGACGATGACATAACTGCCCATGTCCTCGCCCAGCTGCTGGAGCCCCCACTCGAAGGCTTCACTGTAGAACGTCTTTGCGCGCGGGGTATCCTCCGCGGGAAGCTCGAAATGCACGACAGGGTCCATCCGGGCGCTACGATGCGCGGGCATATAGGTGTTGTGCATGACCCCGGAGGGATTTGAACCCTCGGCTTCCGGCTTAGAAGGCCAGCACTCTGTCCAGACTGAGTTACGGGGCCGAGGGCAGAAGACGGTTTGGAGTATAAAAAGGATGCACCGGCTGTGCAGCGATCTACCCACAGGTTTAAATAGAACTTCCAGCAAAGTGTCTGATATTCAGATAGAGTGACGGAAATGCAGCAGGATAATCTGAATTTCAGAGTTGGTTGGGCGGATCCCCCGGCCGCCCAACCCCTCGCACTCCACAGGAGCGCACCATGAAGCGCTTCCCCAAGCTCGTCTCGGCGGACAAGCGCGGGCAGTTCGTCATCCCCAAAGAGGTCCGCGACGCGCTCGACATCGACGAGACCACAGGATTCTACGTCTACATCATCCCCGACGAGGGCATCCTGCTCAAGCGCGTCAACCCGCCAGACCTCGAGAACGACAAGACCGTCGACGACCTCAAGCAGCACGCCGAGCAGCTCGGCATCAGTCCCGAAGCGCTCGACCGCGCCATCAAGGACTACAAGAAGGAGGAAGGGCTATGAAACGAGCGATACTCCTCCTCGCCCTCCTGCTCATCGCAGCGACGAGCATCGACCAGCTCAACGCCGACTTCAACGCCGGCACGCTCACGAACGTGAACGTCACCAACAACAGCGTCATCCTCAACGGCACTCCAGGCAACTACACCGCGAGCGGAACTTTCCTCAGCAGCATCAAGGACCTCGGGAGCAACCCTGCGGCCACCATCAGCTGGACTGCGTTATCGGGCAGCGGCACGAGCCTGCTCGTGACGAGCCGGAGCGGGAACACGAGCACGCCCGACAGCAGCTGGAGCGCATGGGCAGGCCCGTACGCGAGCGCCGCCGGAAGCTTCGTGACAGCGCCGACCGGACGATACCACCAATACCGATTGCAGCTCGCGACCACGAACACGAGCAACACGCCGACCGTGCAGAGCGTCATGCTCACCTACAGCGAGCTCGGACCGTCGATCGCGCGATCGAGCACGACAAGCAACCTCACCGAGCAGAGCTCGGGGACCTACTACTATTACGCCACCGCGCAAGACACCGTGCCAATCAGCGTCGAGGCACGATACAAGATCGGGAGCGACAACTATACAGCATACAGCGCCATGCCAAAATCGGGGAGCACCTACTACATCGGCATCCCGGAGCCGAGCGGGAACTGGAGCGCCCGCAAAGGCGAGACGCTGTACGTGAACGTGTACGCGAACGACAGCGAGAACCTCAGCACGAATACGACGCTCACCGAGCTCATCGACAAGATCAACCAGCCGCCGGTGCTCCAGCCCATATCGAACACGACGGCGACAGAACGCGTGGAAAAGAAGATCTTCATCAGCGGATACGACCCGGACGGGGACAACATCACCTTCGGAACGGACCACGGAGTCATCCAGAACCTGAGCGCGACCAGCGCGTACATCGTCTGGACGCCGAACGGAACCCAGACCGGTCTGGTCAACGTGACGGCGAGCGTGAACGACGGATACACGACGGTGAGCCAGACCTTCGTGGTGAACGTGACGAGCGTGAACGACCCACCGGTCATGGCGGCAGTGACGAGCCAGAGCGGCTACTACGGCGACCAGATCGTCTTCGACATCACCGTCCACGACCTCGACCCCAATCAGACGCATATCTACACGGTGGATCCGCCGCTGTTCGCGGTCAAGGCGTACACCCCCGCGAACGCGAGCCAATACACATACTACGCGCGAGCGAACTTCACCGCGCTCGACAACCAGAAAGGATTCCACAATCTCACGTTCACCGTGAGCGACGGTTACGCGACGAGCAGCCAGAACGCCACGCTCAACATCTCGTACTGCGGTGACGGCGTGTGCCAGACCAACGAGAACGCGACAGCCTGCGCCGTCGATTGCGCCGCCGCCGTGGCCGCGCCGCAGTATATCGCGATCCAAGTTCCCGACCGGTTGTGCGTGAACAAGACCTTCGACGTCGAGACCTTCAGCGCTTCGAGCAGATACACTTGCCATTACCAGGGCAAGGCGTTCAACGGCGCCGCGTACTGCGCGCCCCTCGGAGGGGTCGGACTGACCGTGTACGCCCTCGACAACGGGATGCGCACGCAGAGCGCGACGCTCACGACCTCAACCAATGGAACCGGTGGCTTCACGCCGCAATCCATCGGCGAGTACAAGATCGACGCCGAGAAGACGAACTACATCGGCAGCTCCATCATCGTGACCGTCGGCGACTGCCTGGGGAACATCAGCACAGGTCAAGAGGTCGTCCACTTCCCGACGCCGCACGTCACGACACTACAGCAAGGACCGAGCGCGCAGAACAGCACGCCGCAGACGCAGCACCCTGCGCTCACACAGCAACAGACTTCGCTATTGAGCATCATCATCTGGTACGTGCTCTTGCCCTTGCTGTTGGCGGCGCTCGTGTATACGGGAAACGCCTACTACGAGATCAACAAGGACACGGACGCTCGCATCCTGCGGGCACGGCTCGCGCTGACAGAACTCTACATCCGGATGACGCCGACAGTGGTGCGGGCGTGGGAGACGATAAAGCCGATCGTGGCACCCCCTGCGAGATTCGTATGGAACTTCGCGCTCGAACCGTTCTGGCACCTCATCCTGCGGCCCGTCTGGAAGGTCATCAAGCCGTACGCTGAGCAGGTGGGCGAGATCCTGCGCTGGATCTTCCGACGCATCTAGCGGCAAAGGATTAAGAGGACTGACGCGTTCCCGCTCGCATGCAGGTCAACCGTATCCTCATCGACGGCAACGGACGCGCCTTCGTGCAGCAGAAAGGGCAGGACGTGCACTGCCAGCACGGACGCATACGCGCAGCCGATATAGAAGGAGCGGCGAACGGCGATGTTGTCAATAGCGACCTGGGCGTTGCGCTCGTCGTGATCGCGCCGGCGTTCATCGACCGCTACAAGCGCATCCATCGCGACGCGCAGATCATCACCCTCAAGGACGCGGGCGTCATCCTCGCCACTGCCGGGCTCGGATCCGAGAGCGTCGTCGCGGAGGCGGGATCGGGCTCGGGAGCGCTCACCATCTTTCTCGCGCGGCACTGCAAGCAAGTCTACAGCTATGATATCGACAAGGAGAAGCAAGCGGTGGCGAGAGAGAACGTCGCGCTCTTCTCCATGGAGAACGTGACCTTCCGCGAACAGGACGCGGCAGCAGGCATACCCGACAACGAACTCGATTGTCTCATCCTCGACTTGCCCGAGCCATGGAACGCGCTGCACGTCGGGGCATTGCGCGTGGGCGGATATGTCGTGACGTACACGCCGAGCACCACACAGCTCCACAAGACGCGCGAAGCGGCTGAGAAAGCGGGGCTTTCGCACGTGCGCACCGTCGAGGTGACCGAACGGCACTGGATGGTGCGCGGACAGGCCGTGCGTCCGACGAGCAGGAACGTCGCGTTCACCGCATTCCTCTCGTTCTTCCGCTGGTACGGCAAGAAATGGAAGACGATACGGTCGAAAGAGCCGCCGAAAGGGGAAGGCATGCGCATGCCCCCCGAGGATGTCATGCGCGAGGCGTTCTGATGCGGTACGGATTGCGAATATCGCTGACCGCGGCGCTCACACTCGCGCTGGGTGCTGGAGGCTTTTTCGGGTATGAGGCGTACGAAGGACGCGAGTACGCGAGAACGCACACCTGCGAGCAGGTGCGGGGATCCCTGTTCAGCTCCTTGCTCCCTGCATATGAATGGGCGCTGCACCACTATGCGCGAGGGCGCTGCACGGACCTGAAGTACGCGAGCAATCCGATGCCCGAGACGAAGCAGAGCGCTCCCCAGACAGCCGCGTACGCGACGAAGAACGTCTCCGGATAGGTCTGGATGATGAGCGATGACGCCGGGAACATCCAGTCGCCCTGCGGGAACAAGAGCGCATGCATGCCCGTGAACGCCGCATTCCACGGGATGAGCGCGAGGACGACCGGGATGGCGGCAAGCGCGCCGCCGGCCCAGAGCGCGATGCTCTTGTCCAAGAAGAAGGCCCAGAGCGCGAGGATGACTGCGAGCGCGGTGACGATGCGCGCGAGAAGCAGGACATGATAGACATCGCCCATGTGGTGGTTGGCGTCGGACGAGAACGGCAGCTGGCCCTGTCCGGTCTCCATGTAGGACTTGACCTGCAGGCGCAACGGCGTGTTCGCGTGGAAGGCGAAGACCGCGAAGAACAATACTCCAGCGATAGCGAGCACGGCGAGGACGCTTCCGATGATCCGCACGAGCATGCGATACGCATCCTGCCCTTGGATATAATGCTTTTGCGAAGCGACAAGCAGAAAAAGGAGAGGGATAAGATAGAGCCATGCTCTCGCACATCTTCAGCCTCTCCGAGGGGATATCCACGGTGCTTCCCTTGGCATTGTTCGCCATCGGCGTGGCGGTCTACACCGTCTTCATCTGGAAGTTCTATCGTTTTCTCGCGCGGCGGGACATCCTCAAGCTCGACCTCAACCAGTACAACACCCTCACGCACCCTCTCTTCGAGAAGGCCGCGGCCGTGTTCTTCTACGCGTTGCAGTTCCTCGTCGTGTTCCCCGCGCTCGTGTTCTTCTGGTTCCTCGTATTGACGGCGCTTCTCATATTCCTCGCGGAGAAGCAAGGGCTCGAGAACATCCTGCTGGTCGCGATGGCCGTGGTCGCGGCGGTACGCATCACTGCGTACGTGAGCGAGGACATCAGCAAGGATGTGGCGAAACTGCTTCCGTTCGCGCTGCTCGGCGTGTTCCTCGTGGACGTCACGTACTTCAACCTGTCCAAGTCGCTCACGATGATCGGCCAGCTGCCAGGGGAGTGGGTGACGCTCGTGTACTACCTGCTCTTCGCGGTCGGACTCGAGATCGTGCTGCGCATCCTCTCCCCTCTCCTCCAGGCGCTGGGCAAGGGAGACTGAAGACTATTGCAGACGCACGCCTGCTGAGACGTACGTGACTGTGGGCAACCCGTTGAATCCGTACTGGCGATGCAATCCAAAACGCACTCCGATGCCATCGATCTTCGTGGTCAGGTCTGCTCCAACATCGATGCGTCCCAAGCCGTTGTGGGTAAAGAAATCATCGAGATACGCTGCCTGCATGCAAGGATCGATGCTGAGACCCACTTCATTGGCACGCAGCGCGATAGGCTTATTGATCTGGAGCGTTGTGAGCGAACCGCTTCGTTGCGGATTGCGGGAGATCACTTGACGGTACATCGCTTGCGCGTCGAGTGTGCCGTTGTATGTCGCTCCCATCTTCGCCGCGACATCCTGGTTTCCCAGGCGCCCGGACGGGTACTTCCAGACGGCCGCCACGGCAGAGATCGTTAGACCGTCAGCGACGCGCTTGTTCACGCTGATGCTGCCGTCAATCTCGTCGAGCCCGCTTTCGGGATTCTCATCGAACCAGACGTACGCGGAGATGCTCTTGTTCGC
Organism: Candidatus Woesearchaeota archaeon; assembly: GCA_046704725.1. GTDB lineage: Archaea > Nanobdellota > Nanobdellia > Woesearchaeales > SKIA01 > SKIA01. The sequence continues at coordinate 170,867 of JBJKRI010000005.1, forward strand.
GTAGGGGATGAGCGCGTCGATGACGGGGCCCTTGCTCATGACAAAGCCCGCCGGACGCACGTCGCGGCTGCGGACCTCGATGGACTGTGCGGCTGCCTGGGAGGCACTGAAAGCGGAGAGAGCGACAATAGCGGCTCCCGCCGCGAGCGACGCCCAACGACTTCTCCTGCGGTGCGCGGTCATGCTGTCCTCACCACTCTTCTGTGCGCTGACGTGTATGCCATCTCCGTGGTTGTCTCGTATGTGGGATATCCCGCTTCGCGCATTGCAGCTATCAGCTTCGGATGGCGCTCCGCAATAACGTCGAAGCCGACTTTGCGTACCTGTCGCTTGTACTCGCGCATGGTGATAGGCATGTTATCGATTGCAACCTCAATCCGGGTGTCGTTCCATCCGAGATGGAAACCTGCTTTGGTCCCGTCCGTCAACCTATAGACTGCGTTGCTCCACGTCTTTGGTTTGTAGTCGTCGTGCTCTGTTACAGAGATCTCAGTCATCGCAAATCGGAGTCTATTGAACGCCTTGCTCGCGTCCTCGTGCTGCCAGTGTTCGTCAACGTCTCTACTGTCGATGTATCCTGAGGCGTGAGCGTATGGCGCTGGCGTCATCCGCGGTTCGCGCACGCATACCTTTATACCGAGGGCGGTGGCGACCTCCGTCGCCACGTCTAAGGCCTTTCTTCGGCAGCCTTCCATCGCCCCCTTTCGCGTCCAATAGTTGCCAATATGTTCACCTGCGGTCAGGTGCGTGAACCCACGAACGCGATATCGTCTCCAGTGCCCTTCAGCAATGGGCATGAAATGCTCGATGGCCTGCTTGGTAGGGCCGATTTCGTGCGGATCGTCAGAGTCCAGAAGAACTCCTATTCCTTCCGGAGTCTCCCTCACGCTCACAAAGCGCGTGACGGTCTTCCCATGCTCTTTGTTCCACTCGTCACCGTGTTCTATGGCTGAGCGGTATGCCTTGATACTGTCAGTGAGTGAGTCTTTCCGTATCATATGCACTACTTACTCGTAGTACTATAACTACATATATCCTCTCAATAAGGAGGATAGTGATGGATACTGCCGTCCTCGAGGACCTGGGGCTCACGCACGCCGAGATCACGGTCTACGTGACCCTCCTGGAGCTGGGCTCCGCGCACGCCGGGCAGGTGCTGGAAAAGAGCGGGCTCGCCAATTCTGTCGTGCACCGGGCACTCAACAGCCTCATCGAGAAAGGCATCGTCAACTACGTGCTCGAAGGACGACGACGCGTCTACCACGCCACCGATCCCGAATCGTTCTACGGCTACATCGACGAGAAGAAACGACAATTCACCGAGATCCTGCCGGCGCTCAAGGAGAAGCAGAAGCTCGCCGGAACTTCGGAGGCAGCGCGCATCTACAAAGGGCTGCGAGGTATCAAGGAAGTGTACAGCATCATGATCGAGGGCGGCCCGGAATACCTCACCTTCGGCGGAGGCCATGCGGTGGCCGAACGGATGGGGATGGCCTGGTGGCGGAACCTGCACACGAGGCGCATCGCGAAACGATTGCCGTCACGGCAGGTCTTCGACGAGAGCGTGCGCGCGCAGAGCGGCGACATCGCGGGCAGGCCTATCACGAGCATCCGCTGGCTGCCGGCCGAGTTCGCATCGTTCCAGGAGACGGTGATCGTCGGCGACAAGGTCGCCATCAACGTCTTCACCGAAGAGCCATACAGCTTCCTCATCGAGGACGCGTCCGTCGCGGAAGGCTACAAGAAGCACTTCGAGGTGCTCTGGGAGCGCGCGAAAGCGTGATGCATCTCTCTGTGATTCACTCCCACTCCGTCGTCCCTGGGGGCTTGGCGGTGAGGTCGTACACGACGCGCGCGACCCCAGGAAGCTCCCTTAGCTGCGAGACGATATCCGATAGAACGTCCAATGGGATATCCTTCCCAGGGACCGCGGGCAAGCCGGTCATGAAGTCGCGCGTAATAAAGGGCCGCAAAGCGATAGAGCGTTTGCCCTTTTCGCCAAAGTCAGCGGGAAAGACGATGACCGGCACTTGGCTCAGTCGCCGATGCACGCCTGCCTTCCGAAGTGTGCTCTGTACGATGGCATCTGCTTCTCGAGCCAACGAAACCACAGCCTGACTTAGGCGCGTGTCCGTAACCTGCCCTTCGTCGCAACCCCCGAATGCGTATACGACGCGGTTCACTTGATGAACTTGGCGTGGAATTTCCTTGGCGGTACGCAGTAGATCGGGCCAACGATCCTCTCCGGAAAGACACGCAAGAAGGCCGTACGATCGACCGTCGCCCTGCACTCCGACGGTCCGCACCGGTAGCACCGTTGCGGTTATGCCATTTCCGGAGAACTTCTGTACTCTTGCTCTCACAGCATCCAATTCTTCATGGGCGCTGGAAGTTGAGGTGCACAGGACCCGTACAGCAAGGCCTGGCCCAGGGAAAGGTTGTCGTTCAACGAGCTCGTTGGGCAGTCCGAGCATATGGCCGAGCTCCCGTACTTCATCTTTGTGCAAGTCCTTCAGTGGTTCAATGACTTTTCCCTTTCGTCGAAGTTCGCGCACGAGGGCGGTATCGTTATGATGTGTCTTTATCGTGGAGGCGCGAGCACTTGCCATCTCGGATGCACTCTCAATCAGGTCCGGGCGCAACGTTCCTTGCGCGAGAAACGTCCGGTCGTCGGGGAGACTGAGCTCGTCCAGATGCTGCTGCGCGACGCGGATGAACGTGTCCCCGATAATCTTGCGCTTCTCCTCGGGACTGCGCACTTCCCCCAGCGGTCCGATTCTTTTCCCATCCACTTCCGTGGTCGCAGAGAAGAACTCCTTGGAGGCGTCCACGACACGAAGATCGACACCGAGCGGCGCCAGTGCCTTGCGCACAGCTGCGCTCTCGTTCTTACGCATGAATCCCGTGTCGATGTGGAGGGCGTGTACATGCTCTGGGGGAATCGCTTTTGCGACGAGCGCAGCGCACACCGTGCTATCCACGCCTCCTGAGACGAGGACGAGCACATGAGAATCTCCTACTGTGTCAATGATGCCCTGGAGTGCCTCCTCTTCTCGGCTCTCCATCTGGAAATCTCCCGTGCAACCACAGATATCATACAGGAAATTCCGGAGCATCTGCGTGCCGTTCTCCGTGAGATCGACCTCCGGATGGAACTGCACGCCGAAGAGCTTGCGCCCTGGGTCGTCGATAGCTGCAACGATATCGCCAGAGAGGGCTGTGGTCCGAAAACCGGGAGCGAGTCGCTCGATGCTGTCTCCATGCGTGAGCAGCACCTGTTGCGGAGACGAGAGACCCTTGAACATCGCGCTTTCTTCTACGATGTCTATTGGGTATTGACCGTCCTCCCGCTGCTGCTTGCGTTCAATGCCGCCCCCCAGGGCGTAATTCATCAATTGCATGCCATAGCAGATGCCGAGGATTGGTACACCGACCTCGAAAAGCTTCGGATGCGCCTTGGGAGCGGACGGGTCATACACGCTCTCCGGGCCGCCAGAGATGATGATGCCGCTGAATCCCTTCAATACTTCCGGATTGCTGTCGAGCGGGAGTATGTCGCTACGGATGTTGAGCTCTCGCACTCGGCGGTCTATCACCTTTCCGTACTGCGCGCCTGCGTCGAGAATCGCGACTTTCTCCGGATGCATTTCGATTTTGGAAGCATAGGTTTCTTAAAAACACGTCGACAGGAGACTCAGGTGAGCAAGGAATCAGTGGCTCTCGCTGTTGAAGAGGCGTTTTCCTCCAGAACATATGGTATGGCTTTCCTCACAGAACGGCCCTTCCTGTGGAATCTGCCGCTCATGTATTTCGAGGATGGACTCTCGTTGCGAAAAAGATTTTTTGAATGCGCGCAAGCTGCTCTTCTCTTGTATGAGCGCCTGGCGAACGAGAACCTGGCCGCAACCATCTGCAGAGGAAAGGACGCTTTGGGGCTATTCGCTCCTGATGGACACTATTTCGTTGAATGTGAAGGCGTACAGTTGGATGCCACAGGGTTGTACGAAGTCATTAATCCAGGTCATACGAAAACTGCCAGTGTATCTTACGAGGGCGTCAGAGAATCGCTTGTTCGGCAGCATTGGGTGCCTTTTCCCCACTCAACCATGATCCCTCTCGGAGCGGATAGACGATTGAAGACTGCCTCGTTTATCTCTGTACTATACCCTGAGTATCTTCGAGCGAACCAGTTCGGCTTCAAGACAAGGCCGCTGCTCGATGACTTTGTGTTCAAATATACCGTCCGACATCCTGGTATTGAGGAGTCCGTATTGCTCAGCGCTCGCGATGCGAAAGAACTCGTGTTTCGTAATAGGCCGGGAAAGCTTGTGCACAATGGACTCCAGAACGATCTCGGAGTATTGACGAAGTTTGTGGCGCGATTCCGCGAGGCATTCCCCTGATTCATTTGGAACTGCTGTAATACAGGTTCCCGCTTCCGCGCTGCTCCTTGTCCTTGACAGAGCCGGGCTTGTTCACGCGCGGACGGCCGGAATCCTCGTCGCGCCGGAACGTGATGCCCAGGTCGCGCAAGAAGATGTTCATGCCTTCCTCCATCGTGTAGGGCCCGCGCGCGTGTCCCGAGACGGCGGGCTCGCCGTCGAAGACGACGAGCTTCTCGGAGAGGTAGTCGATGAAGAGCAGGTCGTGGTCCACGACAAGGCACGCTTTCCCCTTCGCCTCCATCATCTCGGCGATGATCTTGGACATGCGCAACCGCTGCTCGACGTCGAGGTACGCGGACGGCTCGTCTAACAAGAACAGGTCGGCGTCCTCCGCCAGTTTCTTGGCGATGACCACGCGCTGCAACTGGCCGCCCGAGAGCTCCGAGAGCATGCGCTCGAACAACGGCTCGAGCTCCAACGGATCGATGAGTTGCGTGCGGTACTTCATGGCGTCGGAAAGATACGTCATGACGAGTTGGTCGTCCGGCGTCAGGTACTGCGGCTTGTGGCTCACCTTCAACGCGCCGGTCTTGGTTTGTCCCTCGATGCGCGCCAGTTCGTTCACGAAGGTCGTCTTTCCGATGCCGTTCTCGCCGAGCACGCCGATGACGTCGTGCGTGTTGATCGTGCCGGCGTCCGCCTCCAAGGAGAAGTCGCCCTTCTTCACCTTGAACGCGGGCCAGTCGGCGAGGAAGGTGTCGCGCTCGATCGTGGACGGCGCGCGCACCTCGAAAGTGATCTGCGAGGGACGGAAGCGCACGTTCTCCTCGGGAAGATAGCCGGAGAGGTACACGTTGATGCCGCTCTTGGTGGTCTTGACCTGGCTGACGATGCCGTAGGCGTTCTCCTTGCCGTACATGAGGTGCACGAGATCTGTCAAGTAGTCGAGGATGATGAGGTCGTGCTCGATGACGAGGACGGACACGTCATCTTTTGCCAAGGAGCGCAGGAAGCGGCTGATCTTGATGCGCTGGGTGATATCGAGGTAGGATGTCGGTTCGTCGAAGATGTAGACGTTCGCGTCCTTGAGGACGGTGGCCGCGATGGCCACGCGCTGCAACTCCCCGCCGGAGATGTCCTTCACGTTGCGGTCGAGCACCTTGGTGAGCTCCAACGTCTCGGCGATCGAGTCGAGACGCTTGGTCTCATCCACCTTCTCGAGCAGCTCTCGCACCGTGCCCGAGAATTGCCGGGGGATGTGCTCGACCTGCTGGGGCTTGTACGCGACGGTGATCTTGCCGTCGCGCAGCTTCTCGAAATAGGCCTGGGCTTCTGTGCCCTTGAAGTACTGCACGAGCTCGTCCCACGAGGCCTCGTGGTCGGACTTGAGGTTCGGCCTTAAGAGACCAGCGAGGATCTTGACGGCCGTGGACTTACCGATGCCGTTGCGGCCGAGGATGCCCACCACCTTGCCGGGCAGGGGCACGGGCAGGTTGAAGAGCTGGAAGCCCGACTCGCCGTAGCGATGGACGGGCTGCTCGTCGAACTCCTCGGGGAGATTGACGATGGTGATGGCGTTGGTGGGGCATTTCTTGGGGCAGATGCCGCAGCCCACGCAGAGCGACTCGACGATCTTCGCCTTCTTGTCCTCACCCTCATAGACGCACTGCTCGCCGGAACGATTGACCGGGCAGACCCGCGCGCACAGCAATCCACCGCACTTGGACTGGTTGCACTTGTCCGCCTCCACCACAGCTATCCGCGCCATGGGTCAGCAGAACAGAAGCTGGTTTAAAAATGGTGTCGCTCGGACGTCAAGAATCATCCGGAAAGCATATAGTCAGAGGGATGTGACGTGGCATATGGACCACGTCTGGGAGTACACGGGCGATTCGAGCAATCCTGGACTCGACTTGCTGTGCTACGGTATTGTGCACGACCGCGAACCATCCTACGCGAGTTGCACGTATCTGACCTTGAGTCCGGATACGGTCGATGACAAGCCCCTCCAGCTCGCGGAAGGGGTCGCTCTGCCGCCTCTCGAAGAATGGAACAGACAGCTCAAGTCGATTATGATATCGTTCAACCTTTCCAAAGGGCGCGTGAGGGAATTCCCGAACAGAATATTTCTCGGGGACTATGATTACGATGCATCCGCCGTCAATGCGCAAAAGTCCCAAGGGACCACCTGGGCTGTGCGCATGGGACAACTTCTCCGCGGAACGACCTGTCCGCGGATGCCGTGCTTCGAGCGGCTCGAACCATTCTATACCCATATTGGTGATATGCTGCAAAGAGCGTACGGCCTACGGGTTGGTGAACGGATGGAAGAGCTTGGTGAAGAGGTCCAAGCGATGAAGGACTACATAGGTTCCCAATCCTGTCTGACGAAGTTCGAGATGCTTGAGGCCGGCGAGGTGCTCAACGAGACGAGTGTCATGCTACTGGACTGGGAGAGCGAGGAGGCGGTCCGACGGGCAGCGTACTGGCTTGCGGCTATCGTTGTGCAGGAGCGTTTCAGCGTGCCATACATGCGTCTGGATCTCCGAAATGTGGCGCAGAGGACGCGCGGGCCACGGCCGACCGGGAGCGCGCAAGAGGTCGACCGCCTGATTGATGTCGCTGGTCGTTCACACCTGCGCGGGGTCTTGCTCGGAGAGCTGGAACAACTGAGGAAGCAGCGCTCTACTTGAGTTCGGGAAGCACGTATTTCTTGCGCTGCCAGAAAGCGACGACGAGCACTTCCATGCGCTTGACCAAGACGCCTGCAGGGCCCCATACCAATGGCAGCCAGATGAAGGCGACGGGCATGTTCTGGGGCTGCTTCACGCTTCCGACGAGCGACCAGGCCGTGAACAACGTCCCGACGAGCGCGCCGACGATATAGGACAATCCGGTGGAGGCGTACGGCCAGAACCAGACGGACAGCCCGAGCGGGAGCAGCAAGAGCAAGGCGAGGAAGTACGGCACTTGCCACAGGAACGCGACGAGGAATACTGTGAGGAAGAGCACGAGCACCATCCGACCGATCTCCCGCGGAAAACCCATGGCTCCGCGGTACTGAATCTCCTTTATAACGATTTTCTGCGAGAAGACACCACTCGCGAGTGCGACAAAGATATATAGCAGTGTTCCCGCGCGGTGCTATGGCGTTCCAGAAGTACGTGGCTGCACTCGGGGTCATCGCGCTATCCGCGGGTGCGACCGTCTCAACCGTGCCGCAGCCTGATAGAGCTAACAGAGAACCTGTCCCGTACACGGCTCCGGCCCCCGCCGATTCCGGCGGACCCGTTCCTGAGATGCGTACCGCGAGCGATTCCTGACAGGCAATCTACGTGAACATCCTCACACGGGGAACACGCGCACGTTGCGATTCCATGGATTTCTCCTTCCGGGGCGTCAGCATCCCGAACATCAAGGGACTCATCGTCGCGGAGGCGCGAGATGACTGGGGACGGCCGACGTTGGTACTCGGGTCCGAAGACAAGAAGAATCTCGTGCTCTACGCCGACAAGGGCGCCGACGGGGTGCCCGATGCCGTCGTGGTCTTGCGCGGCGGCCCGCGCGCCATCGGTCCATATATCAGGGCGCAATGCGCGCTCTTGCGTGGGGAGTATCTCAACGTGCCTGAAGTGGACGTCCCGGAGTGGATGGGGAGATACAAGATTGTCTATGCGGACCTACACGGAATGACCACGCTCGAGAGGAATCTCTTCGGCGCCATGTTCCGCGTCGCCTACAATAGCCTCGTCCTCCCGTCAGTGGACACAAAGACCCTCTCCGGCAAACCATTAAAACAGCGCGCGCCATCCAAGGGCCGTGGAACAGGGATTCATCCTCTATCCGACATACCAGGCCACGGCGGACGGCGCGACCGTACAGCTCACCGGCCGACTGGAGAACGGCGCGACCTTCCGCGCGGACATCAAGCAAATCCCGTACTTCTTCATCGCCGCTAGCGACGCTGAACGCGCGAAAGAGCTCACGGAGCTCGCGCTCGAGGAAACGAAACTCACGACGCTCGATGGAGCGCCCGTCAAGAAAGTCACTGTCCGCATCCCCAAGGACGTGCCGCCGTTGCGAAAGCAGCTCGAGGACGGGGGGATCCCCTGCTACGAGGCGGACATCCGATTCTCGTACCGCTATCTCATCGACAACGGACTGACGGCGAGCATCGGCATCGACGGTCAGTACGAGAAGGGCGTGCACGTGGACCGCATCTACAAAGAACCGAGGATCGTCCGGGGAGACTGGAAAGGAGAACTGTCTGTACTGTCGTTCGACATCGAGACCGACAGGAAGAGCAAGGAGCTGTGGTGCGTGTCGCTCGTGTGCGGCAAGCGCACCGAACGGCTCATCGTCGGGAAAGAAGTGAAGGACGCGACGAGTTGCAAGACAGAGAAGGAACTGCTCGAGCGGCTGACCGCGCTTGTGAAGGAGATCGACCCGGATATCATCACGGGATGGAACGTCATCGACTTCGACCTGCAGGTGCTCGAGAAGCTATACGCGAAGTACGGACTGCCGTTCGCGTGGGCGCGCTCGGACCGGCCGTGCAAGCTGCGCGTGCAGAAAAGCTATATGCGCGACAGCAGGGCGGACATCCCGGGACGCATGGTGCTCGACGGACTGTCGCTCTTGCGCACGAGCTTCATCAAGCTCGATTCGTACACCCTGGAGAGCGTCGCCGAAGAGGTATTGGGCGACGGGAAGATCTTCAAGGGGAAGGACCGGCACCGGGACATCCAAGCGGCGTACAAGGACGACCCCGCATTGCTGCTCGACTACAACGAGAAGGACGCGCGGCTCGTGCTGGACATCCTCGACAAGAGCGGGGCGCTCGCGCTCACCATCAAGCGCTCCCTGCTGACAGGCATGCAGCTCGACCGCGTGAAAGCGAGCATCGCCTCACTTGACATGCTGTATTTGCCGCGACTGCGCAAGCGTGGCCATGTCGCGCCGACGAGCGGCTATGTCACCAAAGAGGAGCGCATCACCGGCGGCTTTGTCATGTCATCGAAACCAGGGGTGTTCGATTACGTCATCGTCTGCGACTTCAAGAGCCTGTACCCGAGCATCATGCGCACGCTCAATATCGATCCGCTCGCCTATCAGCCAGCGAAGAAGCAGGAGAAGAGCAGCGCGAAGTTCGTCGTCGCCGAGAATGGCGCCGTCTTCAGTCAGGAAGCGGGCATCCTGCCGGATATCCTCGCGGAGTTATGGGCGGAACGCGACAAGGCGCGCGCGGAAAAAGACGAATTGCGCCGGTACGCCATCAAGATACTGATGAACAGCTTCTTCGGGGTGCTCGCGAGCCCGAACTGCCGCTTCTTCTCGCTCGACATGGCCAACGCCATCACCAAGACCGGACAGCACCTCATCAAGACCACCGCAGAGCATATCCGGGAGCAGGGATACGAGGTCATCTACGGTGACACGGACAGCCTATTTATAGACTTGAAGATAGATGATGAAAAACAAGCTTCCGAGATAGGGAAAACAATCGAGAAGGATGTCAATGCCTTCCTCAAGACATATGTCGAGGATCGCTACAAACGACCGTCATTCCTGGAGCTCGAGTACGAGAAGACCTACGTGCGCTTCCTCATGCCCAAGACGCGCAGCGGCGAGGGGAGCAAGAAGCGCTACGCCGGACTGCTCGTCAAGGACGGCAAGGAGGACATCGACTTCACCGGATTGGAGTTCGTGCGACGCGATTGGACCGATCTTGCCAAGGACTTCCAGCTGGGGATATTGGACCGGGTCTTCCACAGGAGGGACCCTGCGCCGTTCATCCGCAGTTTCGTCGAGGAGGTGCGAGCGGGAAAGCACGATGACCTGCTCGTCTACCGCAAGGCATTGCGCAAGAGCGTCGAGGAGTACACGAAGACCACGCCGCCGCACGTGAAGGCCGCGAAGCTCCTCGACGAGATACGCAGCAACATCATCGAGTACGTGCAGACCGTGGACGGTCCCGAGCCATTGGGAAAAGTGACGCACAGCATCGACTACGAGCACTATATCGACAAGCAGCTCAAGCCCATCGCGGACAGCATCCTCGTGTTCTACAAGACGAGCTTCGCGGACGTGCTCTTAGGAACGACACAGAAAGGGCTGTTCGAATTCTAGACGCCGAGGATGGCGAGCTGCTTGACGGGGACGTCGAGCAGGTCGCCGGTGTTCGTGTCGCGCTCCCAGAAACGCACATGGGAATCCTCGAGCATAAGCAGGAAGCGCGGGTTCTCGGGGGAATCGCCGATGCGGTTGAGCTCCAAGAGCAGGTCCTCATCCTGGCGCACGCCCAGTATCTCGTAGCGCTCGCCGTTGATGGCGAGCACGTCGTTGCGGTCGAGTTGGGCAAGGCGCGAACTAATCATGGGTAGGCGCAAGTGCTCATCGAATAAATACCCTATGCAAAAAGCTCAGATGCGCTCGAGAAAGCCCGCTGCGGGCTTTCGCACCATGTGGTCTCGTTCGAGCTCGTCGATGAGCTGCAATGCCTCACGCTCTGGGATTCCGTTCAAGGAGGCCTCGATGAGCACAGCCTCTGTCTGGGCGCGTTTCCTGCCGTTCTCGGTGAGGTCGTTGATGATATTGAGGATGTCGATCTTGCGGTCGACGCGCTGCTCCTGCATCAATCGCTGGCTCATGGCCTGCTGGATGCGGAGAATCTCCTCGAAGTCTTCTCGTGCCATTCATAGAGACAGTCAGACTGCCTACCCCCAACACCAGTATACCTGAACGTATATTTATATGGTTCGGTCCTCCCACCGTCCACGCGCCCGCAAGGCTTTTGAATTGCGTAGGGTCGGGATCCGTGTGCTGCAAAACACCTTCTGCCACCTGCCGCGTCTCGGAGAGACGAGCGAGCAGCGGCTGTGGAGCGCGGGCATCCTGACCTGGAAGGACTTCCTGGAGGCGCAGAGCGTGCCCCGCATCAGCGACGCGAAAAAACCCTGGTTCGATAGGCAGTTGCGCCTCGCGCAGAAAGCGGTGTTCGACGGGGACAGCGCGTTCTTCACGTGCCTTCCCTCCACGCAAGCGTGGCGCTTGTGGGAGGAGTTCGGGAATGAAGCGGCGTTCGTCGACATCGAGACGAACTACCGGCAGAACATCACCGTGCTCGGCATCGCCGACGCAGAAGGGAACGTGTACCAATTCGTGCGCCACCACAACCTCGACGGAAGAGCGGTGCGCGACTTGTTGAGGCAATACAAGCTGCTCGTGACGTTCAACGGAGCGTCGTTCGATCTGCCGATCATCCGCCAGTACTTCAACGGCGTGCTGCCCGACGTGCCGCACATCGACCTGCGCTGGGCCGCCCAGCGCGCCGGATACACAGGCGGGCTCAAACGCGTGGAGAAAGCGCTGGGCATCGGGCGCGACGAGGAGGTCGAAGGCGTGACCGGAGCGGACGCGTTGCAGCTGTGGGCCGCGTACCGTAACACGGGAAACGAGACCTTCAGGGACCTGCTCTTGGAGTACAACGCCGCCGATATCGTCAATCTCAAGCCGCTCGCGGATATCGTGTACGACAAGCTGCGAAAGCAATTGCTCGGCGCGCGCTGAACCGCAACGCGAGGAAATCCTTAAAAAGCGATTCGCCATAAGGAGCGCATGCCGAAGAAGACCTCGAAGCGCCCGAAACGCAGTCCCGCGGCCGAGAAAGCGCGCGCGAAAGTGAACAGTGCGGCTCGCAAGGCACGCGCCGCCATCGACAAGGCGGATATCGCCGCGCAAAAAGCGCAGCGCCGAGCGAAATTCGCCAAGACGAAATCGCAGTACAAGGCGGGCGACGCGAAGGATAAGCTGACTGGAAAGGCCGAGCACGTCGAGGCGTGGATCAGGGAGCATCCAGGCAAAGCCATCGCTATCGCGGTGGGAGCCGCCTGGCTGCTCGGGAAGATCGCCGGCAGGAGGAAACACTGATGGGGACATTCTCCGACATATTCAAGACGATAGGGACGTACTTCACCGGAGAGGCGCTGATGGACGTGGTGGACAACGTGCAGGACCGCGTCGAGCAGACCACACGCAAGGTCATCAAGAGCGCCGCGCTGTTCGTGCTGTTCGTGGTCGGGCTCTTGTTCGTGCTCATCGGCCTCTCGCAATGGGTGGAGACGAACTGGCACTTTGCGCACGGCGTCGGACTATTGCTCGTGGGCGGTATCATCGTCTTCCTCGCTTTCGTCATCAAAGCCTTCCGATGAAGACGATCTTTCAGGCGCTCACGCTCAATCCCGTCTGGCGCTACCAGCACCACGTGGACTACCTGCGAAAGCACATCGAGATAACAGACGACGAGGACAAGGAGAGCTTCACGCACATCTCATCGGCGTTTGACAAGAGCGCACGCGCCGTGCGCGCGTACCAACGCATACGCCTGGTCCTGTTCGTTCTCTTGTACCTGACAGCGGGAACGGCAATCGTGCAGAGCCTGTCCCCCGCGCTCGCGCAGGCGTTGCGACCGCTGCAATTGCTCGTCGCATGGTTCGGCGTGGGAGCGCTATCGGTATTGGTGCTCGTCTTCACCAAGCTCGTGAACGCCGCGCTCACGGACGTGGAGATCGCGCACACGCACCTGGTCGCGCTCGCCGTCAAGCACAGCGACTTCGTGGCACGGCCGAAGGTGCGCGCGGGACTGTACACGCGCTACGGATGAACGGAACGTTTATATCCGTCGGATTTCGTTTCTCGCAGTAATGAGCACCGCAGTCATCGTCGGCATCGTCGTGGTCCTTGCCATCATCATCGCGTATATCATCACGATTTTCAACGGATTGATCACGCTCAAGAACAATATCAGCAAGAGCTCGGCGAACATCGACGTTTTGCTCAAGCAGCGCAACGACGAGGTGCCGAACCTCGTGGCGACCGTCAAGGGCTATGCCAAGCACGAGAAAGAGGTGCTCGAGAACATCACGAAAGCGCGAACCGCGATGCTCCAAGCGTCGGGGATGGCGCAGAAAGCGGCGGCGAACGAGCAGCTCAGCGGCATGCTCAAATCATTGTTCGCGGTCGCGGAGAACTACCCGCAGCTCAAGGCGAACGAGAACTTCCTCGCCCTGCAGAAACGCATCAGCCAGATCGAGGACATGATAGCGGACCGGCGTGAGTTCTACAACGACAGCGTGACCAACTACAACATCCGTATCAAGCAGTTCCCCGACGTGATCGTGGCGAACATGATGCACTCAAAGAAGCAACCGTTGTTCAAAGCGACCGAAGCGGAGCGGCAAGTTGTGAAGGTGGACGCGTGACGCTCGCCGTCACCATCATCGTGCTACTCATCGGGGCGGTCTGCCTTCTCGTGGGGTTCTCGCAACTGCGCAAGCGGCGCGTGATACAGAACATCCCGACGAGCAAGATACGCAGTGCCGCGATGGGCCAGGTGGAGGTGAAGGGCACCGTCCACTCCAGCGAGACGTACACCGCACCGCTCAGCGGGGATCCATGCGTATGGTATCGCCTGATCACCCGACAGTACTATCCCGACGGCAAGGGCGGAGGCACATGGAGGGAGACAGGACGCGAGGAGAAGGGTCGATACCTGTATCTCCAGGACGAGACGGGAACTTGTCTGCTCGACCTCCAGGGCGCTGACATCGAGGTCGCCCTTCACAAGGACACGCAACCGCGCAACAACGGACTGCAGATGGGCGTGATGGTGCATGTCGGCTCGAAGCGGATACGGAAAGAGGAGTACATCATCACAGAGGGAGAGCGGCTCTACACCCTCGCGAACGCCGCTCCCAACGAGGACGCCCAGACGAAAGAGGCCGCGCCGTTGCGGCTCGGGAAAGGGGCTGCGTTCTTCACGGTCAGCGACAAGTCGGAGAAGAAGCTCACGCGGAACCTCCTCGTGTCGTCCCTCGTGTTCACGCTCATCGGAGCGGCACTGCTCATCTACGGCATAGTGACTGCGCTCGCATAACCGCGGAAATCTTTATGAAGGACCGGATACCTGTCCGATGATGCTTCATGCGGGCATCTGCCGTGCATCATCGAGGATAGGCCGATGGATGTGATGCACGCGACATATTTTGTCATCGGGGGAGCGATCTTCGTGCTGGGAGGATTCACGCGTCTGCGCAAGCGACGGCTCATGCAGGATCTGCCTGTGAGTACGATACGCGGAGCGGCGATGGGCCTTGTTCAGATACGCGGCACGGCGCATGCGGACACGCAACAGAAGGCCCCGCTGAGCAAGAAGAAGTGCGTCTGGTACCGTGTGGTCATTGAGGAAACGAATATTATCACTGGTGACTGGAAGCAAGTGGATACTGAGGAAAAAGGCGGTCGCTTGTTCCTGCACGACGAGACAGGAATATGCGTGCTCGACCCGTCCGGATCGAAGCTGGACCTGCCGCTATCAGGGAGGACAGACACTTCGCAAGAAGAATCGGATCCGAATGATATCAGCGTGCATAAGGACACGCGGAAAAGCGAGTACATCATCACCGATGGCCAGGAACTCTATGTGCTGGCGAACGCAAGGCCCAACGAGGACGAACGCACAAAAGAGAAAGCGCCATTGCTGTTGGGGAAGGGATCGACCTATTTCACGGTGAGCGACAAGCCAGGATCCAAGTCAGAGCGCAGACTCCTCTATCTGTCGGCTCTGTCCACCGCATTCGGAGCGGCCATCATGATATGGGGGCTTGTGAGTCTCTTGTCGTAGCTGCATAACTCTTATGTACGAACCGGGGTTCGCCCATCCATGCCGACCATCCAGCCGTACATGTCCGATGCTTACACCAAGGAGTTCGACGCGACCGTCACGTCCGTCAAGGACGGCAAGTTCGTCACGCTCTCCACCACCTATTTCTATCCCTCGAGCGGCGGCCAGCCGCACGACACCGGAGTCCTGCGCACGAAGGACGGAAAGGAGGTGAAGGTCATCTACGCCGGCTTCTTCGACGGCACCGTCAGCCACCAGGTCGAGCCCGAAGACGTGCTGAAAGAGGGCGACGAGGTGCACGGCGTCATCGACTGGGAACGGCGCTACAAGCACATGCGCATGCACACGGCAGCGCACCTGGTGAGCTATGTCTTCGAGCACGAGAAGGGCGCGAAGGTGACGGGCAACCAGATAGGCGAGGACAAGACGCGCATCGACTACCAGCTCGACGATTACAATCCCGAGGAGCTGCGCGGTTTCGAGGACAAGGTCAACGAACTCATCGCGCGCGACCTGCCGGTGTCGGCGGAAGTGCTTCCGCGTGCCGAAGCGGAGGAGAAGCTCGAGCGATTGACAACGCTCGCCATGGGCTTTCCCGAAGAGATCACAGAGGTACGATTGCTCTCCATCGGCGATGTCGACGTGCAGGCCGACGGCGGGACGCATGTCAAGAGCACGAAAGAGATCGGGAAGGTGCGTTTCCTCAAGTTCGACAACAAGGGAAAGAACAATCGCAGGGTCTACTTCACGCTAGAGTGATCGCCTCGCCGCATGAGCAACACCCTACAATGCTCTTCTTTCCGCAGGGTCGCGCACCCGATACCACGGACCGGGGTCTTCGGCGTCATCGAAGACACGCATGCCCTCCGGCCGCTCGGGAAGCACATCGACGAGCCCTTCGCGCTCCCACGCCCCAATTCGACGAGGCAATGAGCGCCTGACGCTCCTGAAACCATCATCATCCCTCGGGGACGCGGCCGTCCGGGTCAAAACGTCGAGGAACGCGTTATGGCCATACGCCACCCGGATGCCCAATGACCGCTCCCAGAGCCGCTGATCATGCAGAGCCCCTACTATGTACACGTCACCCACCTCAACCATACAGCCGTGCATGTCGCGCACAATCATATGTCTTGTGGAGAATTCCGCACTGCACGAAAGGAGCCTCCCTTTCGCCGGAACCGAAAGTATCAGTGAAGCGTACACTCGTCTACGATGCTCAGCAAAACCAAGCCATACCCTTATAAGCGATTCCGCACATTTTGTTATCAGGGGGAAATGGCAGGCGACCAGGAATCCGCAAGACACACGATCGACGTGTACACGCAGCAGGGGGGCTGCGTCGTGCACCGTCAGGTCGAATACCGGGACGGGCGCCTGTTCATGCGCGTGCAAAAGCGCAGCGTGCTCGACCTCATCTGAGGACGAAAGCTTAATCAACGCGGTCCGCTGGGATATCATATGCGCGCCGCATTCCTCGCTGTCATCGGCTTTCTCCTGCTCGCTGGATGCGTCTCGAACATCTGCCCGCAACAGCTCAATCTCACGAATCCCATCCCATACAATATGCAGCCGTCGATGATGGGGATGACGAAGGTCTACGACCAGTCCATCAGCGTGAAAGGAGAGGTCTACCTGCTCCAGGTCTGGTCCGAGGGCAACGGCACGTACTACGTGCGTTACGAGCCAGAGAACTTCGGGGGACGCACCCTCTACGGACCGTTCATCGGTAACGCGACCACCGATATCCAGTGCCATGGCTGAATTCGAGAAGCCCCGGATGCGCTGGAACACGGGCACGATGCAGTACGAGCCCGTCATCGAGAGCGAAGGAGACGAAAAACCGCCGCAGAAGGGAATGGGCTGGTACGTCGTGGCGATCATCATCCTCTTGCTGGTACTGCTTGTCCTCGTGCTCCTAACACACATATGACCACTTATAAGTGGTTAAAATAGGAAATATTTTAAACTCCGACACCCCCTACAACACATGCGTTCTCTGGCTGAATCGAAGCGCGCTATCTCGCCCGATGGCATGGAGATCAGGTATTGGGTCAACTGGCAGAAAGGCATGAGAGACACGTTCACCGTGCTGCATCCCGGGGCGGCGCTCAACCACAGCTCCCTGGAACGGCTCGAGGATGGACTGCACTTGCGAGGCATCCCGACGGTGGTCTTCGACCCGCGCGGATCCGGATACTCGGACCACCCCATATCGAGGGAGTACTTCCGACTGGAGCGGTTGACAGACGATCTGGAGGTCATCGCAGAGCAGGAAGGACTGGAGCGGCCCTGCTTCGTGACGCACAGCTTCGGCTTCATGCCGGCGGTGGACTATGCGGTACGCACGGCCAATGCGCAGGGCATCACAGGCATAGGCGCGAGCCATAACTTCCGGAGGACCGCGCCCAACACGCTCCTGTTCGAGCTCTTCGACAAGGTGCTCATCCACTCGGAATACATCGGAAGCCTCGGGACGCTCGTAGGACACTGCCTTTCCGGCACGCAGCGTCCCGCGTGCACCGATCAATCACTGTCCGAATCAGAATTCCAGCTCTGGCAATCCATCGTGGACATCCCGCTCGCGCAAGCGGCCAGCCATGTAATCGGGCAACGCGAATGCAACTGCTGGGACATCACCGAACAACTCGGTCGGCTCGAAGCCCCCGTGCTCCTCATCCACGGCGAAAAAGACATGATGGTCCGGCCTGTCGCGGGGACCTATATAGAGGAACGCACGAACGCCCCATGCGAGCGCTATGTCGTCGAAGGGGCGACGCATTCTCTTCCAGTGTTCCGGCCCGAAACGGTCCTATCCATCATGGATGCGTATGACCGACGCTGAAAGCTTTTTATAGCGCTTCTCCGTGCCAGAGGCATGCGATTCTCCCAACAAGAGGTCCGGGACCTGCTCATCGCGTGGGTCATGATCAGCATCGCGTTCGGAATCCTCTTCAGGGACCAGACCACATTCCTGACGGCGATACTTATCAGCGCGGTCACAGCAGGCATCGGTTTCCTGCTCCACGAGCTCGCGCACAAGGCCGTCGCGCAGCGCATGGGCAAGTTCGCGGAGTTCCACGCCTACCTGCCGACACTCGTCATCAGCGTGGTGCTCGCCTTCACAGGGCTCGTGGTAGCGGCGCCGGGAGCCGTGGTCATCAGCGGCTTCGTCAACCGGCGTGAGAACGGACTGATAAGCGCGGCAGGACCGCTCACCAACATCGCGCTCGCCGTGATATTCCTGCTCCTGCTCCTGCTGTCGCCACTGCATTCATTGCTTGCCATCATCGCGGGCATGGGCTTTGTCATCAACAGCTGGCTCGCATTGTTCAACCTGATACCCTTCGGCATCTTCGACGGTGCCAAGATCATCCAGTGGAACAAGGCGTTCTTCTCCGCCATGGCGGTAGCGAGCGTCGTCCTCGTCTTCTTCAGCGCCATCCTCCACCCGTGAACGCGCGCGGACCGCTCAGCCTTGTCGCGATCCTCATCGTGCTCGTCGCGCTCGGGGCAATACTGCTCAGCCACCTGCCGAGCACGGTCACCGGACTCGCATTGTTCTTCCTCGTCATCCTCGAGACGGTGGTCGCGCCCATCCCCGGAGGCGCCGTCGCGTACCTCGGAGCCGCGACGCTCGGATTCTGGCGGTCGTGGCCGATATTGTATGTGGGAAACGTCATAGGCACGGCAATCGTGTTCACGCTCGCAAGACGCATCGGAAAGCCCTACGTGGACCGCATGGTCCCCGCGAAAAAGCGCAAGCGCTACGAGAACCTGTTGACACGGCACCAACGACTGCTCTGGTTCGTTTACGCGATGCCCCTGTTCCCGCTGGATATGATCAGTATCCTCGCAGGATTCACGAAGATGCCGACGAGGCGCTTTCTCATCATCGCCGTGACCGCGCTGCCGTTCTCGACGGGGATGGTCGCTTTCGCCGGAGCGTTCCTCGGAAAATACCTGGGCGTGCTCAACATGGTATCGCTCATCGTGCTCGGAGCGCTCGCCCTCGGCGCGGTCTGGCTCTGGCGCCGACACCACTGACGATACGACGCCACTCGATGACGACAAGGATGAATATCGCGGCGTCGACCACGGTGAGAATCGTGAGCAATACCGATCCCGTGGCGAGTATCTGGACGACCTGCACGCCGATGAGGGCGAGCAAGGCGACAAGAGCGACGGGGAAGACCCAGAGAATCTCGAGCCACAAGCCGATGGCCAAAGCGACCTTGATGACACCGTGCCCGAGCAGGTAGAGCGCTGCGAACGACGCGGTGCCGGGAGAGACGCCCCCCAAGTGCCCGAGCAGGAAGGTCGCGACAAGGTCGTGTGGATCCTCGGCGACCTCCGCGACCGCCATACGCGCTATGATGGACAGCAACGCTTTCGCGCCCACAGCGAGCACGGCGATGCCGCTGAAAAGCTCGATCACTCCGTCGAGCCCCTTGATGACGACGCCCAATCGATAGAGCCAATGGGTGACTGACGAGAAACGCATGGGCGGCTGACCACGTACCGGAATATAAAGCCTGCCACCGGACAAACGCGCGTAGCGTACAAGAAACGTGAGGATATCCTCGCGCCGTGCTGGTCGGGGTGCTCGGGAAACGACGGGAGACGGATGCTGCCGTATTGCGGTACGCGTGCCGACACCCGCCCGCATTGGTCATCGACTGCGGGAACGCGGCCGACCCCCACGCCCTGTTCCCCGCGGCGAGCGCCGAACAGCTCGAACGCGTGCGCAGCGTGCCCATCGACCTGCTCTACCAATTGCGCGACGCCGCACGCATCCTGCCGGAACTTGTGGGGGACGCGCGCCTTGTCGTCGTGACATCGCCGTACCACCTGTTCAACTACCACGACGAAGAGGAGAACACCGCGGTCGAGCAGCACGCGTGGGAACTGCTCGCGAAGCACGGCAAGCGGCTGCACATCCTCGTCTCCGTGCCGGCAGGGACACGCCACGAGCGCTGGGCCCGACGCTACTGCGAGCGCATCCACGCACTGGACAAACGCGCGTAAGGCATATGGGGGACGAAAGGATTTAAGACCTGCCGCAGCTTCTCAGCTTTGATGGCAAAGGATATGCAAGACATCACACGCGAAATCGAGGCCCTTCGCAAGGATATAAAAGATATCCGCTCGCGGATGGTGGACGTGGACATGCTCCTTTCCGAACGCGAGCGAAAACGCCTTGAAGAATCGCTCGATGAACTGCGTTCAGGCAAGGCCATCTCGCATGAGGAGCTCGTAAGAGAGCTCCATGACGCTTGAACGACGCTACTCCTCGCACGCGCAACATGCTATCAACAAGCTTTCTGAGCGGCTACGCGGGCGGATCCTCGCACGGATATCCGAACTGCAGGAAGAGCCGTTCCCACCTGACGCGAAACGCGTCGTGAACCGCAAGGAAAAAACGTTCCGCGTACGGGTCGGCGGGTACCGTATCCTCTACGTCGTGCTCGCCGAAGAAGGAATCCTGTTCATCTCCGACGTGGACAAGCGCGAACGCGTCTACTAGCACTGGACAAGGACGCGTAAGGCATACGAATACGGGATGACTAGCGATCGCATGGGGCACACGGCATCCAGCCAGCGACAGGTCGTCGACCGGTTGCTGCGGGAATTGCACGATTACGGACGGGCGTTGCGGCCTGAGGAACGGGTGTTGTACGAGCGCCTATTGGAGGCGCCGCTCCTGCACTTCGGCGCGACGAGCAACGCGTCGAGCCTGCACACCTGGGCGTTCCTGCTCTTGTCGGTGATGCTCGAGCAGGAGAAACGCATCGCCGCGCTCGAAGGGGCGCGTTAAACCTGTGTTATATGCTATACTCATCGTCCTGCGCATGCGAATCGAGACCGATCCACTCACGGACTGGAACTGCGGTCAGGGGATGTCGCATGCGAATTGATTGTTCGATGCGCTGTGTTGATGAAATGCGAGCGGTTTAATCTCCAAGCTCGCGGTGTCCTATCGATTCTTGAACACCAAACAGAATTGCTGTAGCGAGCAATAGGAAGAACGCGATTGTTGGCGTGAAAGCAAAAAGCGCGAGGATAATTCCGAGCGCAACCGCACCGCCAGTGACGAACATCCAAGACTTCATTGTGCCGCCTCATGCAAGAGCAGGTGCTCCCGGAACGCTCCATAGTAACCGAACACCTTATGGCAACCCGGGCACGTCAGTGGTTTGTCGTACACTCCATTTGTCACGCAGCGCGGACACGCCTTTCTATGGTGCGAATATCCACAGTTAGCGCACGTGGTCGTCATAGTATCGCCGTCGTGCATACACGGTGCGAGAGCAGGAATGCGCCGAGCAAGAGCCCGACCGCGAAGGTGATGATCAACCAGAGAAAGTCGATTTTCATGCGTCGCTTCAGGCTGAATTCATCGTATAAAACTGTTCACTACACATCTTTATAATGTCTTTTTTAATGAATATTCAAGAATATATATCTTTAATACGATTTAAAGAGTTTTTTATGTCTTATTTTATTGAATGATACTTCAATGAATCTTATGACAACAATCAAGCACTGAATGCGTGATTCGGATTCTGGAGGAAATTCAGAAGGCGCACTGGACGCGCACGGCCGCCAACCACATCAAGACGGGAACGCTCTTTTCGGGGTGCATCTCATCGACTGTTGGCGTGCGGAAGGAGGCGTCGCGCTCTGGCTCAAGGACGGCGGGAAGAACATACGCGTCATCCGGCCGGCTTCGTCGTTCTTCTTCGCCGACCCCGAAGCGGCGCCCATCCTCGAACGATTGGGGATCCCCTTCGCGTGGGAGCGACGACCGACGCTGCTCGGAGGAAAAAAGGATGTCCTGCGCATCGAGACCGCGCCCGGGCGCTACGAGCGCATCATCAGGATGATCGAGCGGCAGACGCGCTGGCGCGTCCCATTGTACGACGCGGACATCGCGCCCGAGGACCGCTATTTGTGGGAGAACGATCTTGTGCCGTGCGCGCCCGTGCGACAAGAAGGGGATCGTTTCTTTCTAGTAGAAGGAGGGCCGCCCGCGCTGTCGGTGCTCCATCTACGCATCAAGCCCGCACGCGACATCCGAACCGAGCCCGACGCGCCTCTTGTCTCATTGTGGATCGACGATGAGCGCCACGACGGCGACGAGCAAGAGCTCTTGTCGCTGCTCGCACACCATATCACTGAGCAGGACCCGGACGTCATCCGCATGGACTACGCCTTCAGCAGGCTGCCGTACCTCGAACGGCGTTGCAAGGAACAGGGCATCCATATACCCTGGCACCGCTGGGACAAGACACCCATCACGACGAGGGGCGGGCGCACCTTCTACAGCTACGGACAAGTACAGTACCACGACTTCGCCACGCGACTGCACGGAAGGCTACTCGTGGACACGAGCACATCCGTGGGCAATCGCTGTGAGGCAGAAGGCATCGCCGAGCTGTGCACGCTGTCGGGCATGCGCTTCCAGCAACTGGCGAGCAGGAGCTTCGGAGCGGTCTTCCAGGTCGCGCTCGTACGGATGATGGTGCAGGAAGGGACGCTCGTGCCATACAAGGAGAAGCTCATCGAGCCGCCGATCGCACTGCTCGACGCCGTGGCCGCGGACAGGGCGGGGCACACCATCGACCCGAAGCCAGGATTCCACACGCACGTCGCGTCGCTCGATTTCACGAGCATGTACCCGCACCTCATGCGCGACAAGAACATCAGCGCGGAAGCCATCCTGCCAGGCACGGGAGAACACGTGCCGGGAATACCGGCGCGCATCCAAAAGAAGAAGGGACTGGTGGCGCGGACGATCGCGCCGTTCATCGAACGACG
The DNA here is from genome assembly GCA_046704725.1 of Candidatus Woesearchaeota archaeon. Classification (GTDB taxonomy): domain Archaea; phylum Nanobdellota; class Nanobdellia; order Woesearchaeales; family SKIA01; genus SKIA01. Next base: position 193,754 of record JBJKRI010000005.1, read on the forward strand.
GCTCGCGCACAAACGGACGCCATCGGCGTATAGCGCCGCGCAATCGAACGCGCTCAAGGCCGTGCTCGTATCGAGCAACGGCTACCTGCGCTTCCGGGAGTTCAAGCTCGGGCTGCCGCGGGCGCACATGGCGCTCTCCGCGTACGCGCGCGAGACACTGCTCTTGGCGCAACGCGTCGCCGAGGACTGGGGGTACGACGTGGTGCATGGAATCATCGACAGCCTGTGCGTGAAAAGGGACGGTATGACTGCGGATGACGTACGATTGCTCGCCAGCGAGATCGGCGCGCGAACAGGCATCCCCCTCAAGAACGAGGGGGTCTATTGCTGGGTGGTGTTCTGCGCGAGCGTGAACGATCCCGCGCGGCCCGTGCCCACGCGCTACTTCGGCGTCTACACTGACGGACGCGTCAAGGCGCGCGGCATCGCATTGCGCAGGAAAGCGACGCCTCCTCTTGTCAAGGACTTCCAAGAAGAAGCATTGCATCGCATGGCGCGCTGCAGGACGCACCAAGAGATCATCGCCATCATTCCCGAGCTCTTCCGCCTGCTGCGCACGACCATCAAACGCGTTCCGCTCATAAGAGCGCCACGGCTCGCCATCCGCCTGCGGCTCACCAAAGACGCGTACACACGGAACATCCCGCAACGAACTATCGTGGGACGGCTGCGCGACAAGGGAGTGACTATCCTGCCCGGGCAGGTGGCGCACTACGTGACGACGCGACGCGGGGATGTCCTTGCGGAGGATTACCGCGGGGGCGCGGATACGGAAGCGTACGCACGACTACTCGTCGCTTCGTTGCACGAACTGCTCGGCGCGTTCGGATACACGAGAGAGGATATCGCCGAGGCGTGCAAGCTCACGAGGCAGACCACGCTCGGAGCGTTCGCGACGACCCTCAGAACTGCGGCGATAGATGTGGAAGAATCTACCATAAGCCATATAACCGCTCTTGCGCTTGACACGGGATGGTAAAACGATCCTCTACGATAGCCATCGCTGTCATCGCGGTGGCCGCCGTCCTCATCGTGGGAGTGGCGATATTCGCGCTCTCCGGGCACACGCGCATCGGAGATAACACCGGAACCGTCACGGCGCCCGTCTCGCAGGCGGCGCCCTCGCAGAACACCGGCACCGCGCAGAGCTCCGGACAGCAAAGCTCCGGAAAGCAGCAAGTGCGCCTGCAAGACACGCCCTATTGGAACTTCGCTCACCTGATATCCGACCCGACTATGGACTCGGCGACCAAGCAAGCGCTCGCGGGCTTCTCGGTCAAGCGTACAGTCCTCTCGAACGGCACGATACAAGTCGACCTGACCGCCCAGCGCTCGGGCTACCGCAGCCAGACATATATGCTCGAGCCAGGACAGAAACTGTACTTCATCGAGACGTCTTTCGGAGACGACGCTGCCAGTCGTGAATTCTCCTTGGGAGACGACGCGGCGGTCAAGGTCGACGCGAACGGGTACGTGCTGTGATGGAACGCGACAGCATCCGGCGACTGCTCGTCACGCTCGGCCTCGCGGCGGTCTTCATCCCCATCGGCGTCTGGGAGATCGTGAACCCACAGTTCTGGGTGGGATTCGTGCCGACGTTCCTGACGGGGATAGCGACGCCGCTCGTGCTCGTGCACGGAGCGGTATTGACGATCATCGGCATCTGGGCGCTCACGCAATGGAAGCTCCGCTGGGCGGGCGTGTTCGCCACGCTCATCATGCTCGAGATCACCACGAGCCTGCTGTTCGAGTCAGGATTCTCGAGCATCTGGATACGCGACGTGGGCATCCTCTTCCTGGCGGCATCCCTGATGTTCGAGAAGGGCAAGCTGCTGTAGGAGTGTATTAATAGGTGCTTGACGTCCCCACATCATGCCTTGCGAACACGAGAAACGTATCACCGTCCGCACGGCGGACACGACCGTGTGCCCCGAGTGCGTCGCCGCAGGGGATGCGTGGGTGCATCTTCGACTGTGCATGGACTGCGGTTTCGTCGGGTGCTGCGACTCGAGCAAGAACCAGCACGCCTCCCGACATATGGAGGGCGAGCACCACTTCATCGAACGCAGCCTCGAACCAGCAGAGGACTGGATCTGGTGCCGCGCGCACGAGAGCATCGTCGACGGACTGGAGCCCGACGAGATCCGTTGAGGCAACGAGCGGGCAGTCTCTTGAACGCCGCGGCCCGGATTTGAACCGGGAATTCCGAAGGAACCGGTTTTCGAGACCGGCGCTCTACCAGGTTAAGCGACCGCGGCAATGGTCCGCACGAATCGGGCCCCGTTAAAAAGCGTATCGCATTCTTGCAGAACACAGATAAACGCTCCTCTCGCAGGACACCCATGCAGCGACTCACGACCACCGAATCAGTGGATGACGCCATCGGACGCTCGGAAGACCATCCGGTCGTCATCCTCAAGCACAGCACGCAATGCCCGATTAGCGCGGCCGCGCACGAAGAAGTGGAGGCCTTCGAGAAGGGGACCGATGCGGAAGTGCTCGTTGTGCACGTCATCGAGGACCGTCCCGTGTCGAACCACATCGCCGAGCGAACAGGCATCACGCACGAGAGCCCGCAGGCGATAGTCTTCTCCGACGGGCAAGCCGTCTTCGACGCGGATCACAAGGACGTGACCCGAGAAGCGCTCGAGAATGCAGTCCCCAGGGAAGCATAAGGCGTATATACTGTTGTGCGGCGGTCTTCCGGATGGACCGCGGAGAAGCGCTCTTGGAGATGCTCGCGCTACAGATCGATGGCTCGATGCGCGCGGCAGGAGCGGTCGTGTCCGCAATGCTCTCATCGGGCGACCCGTTCACCATCGAATCGGGCTCTGCCCTCTTGCGCCCACTCTACCAGCACATCGCCGATGTGGCGTATACCGCGAGCACGAACATCCCGGGAGACCCTGCAGGGATGCTCGCTGTGGCATGCGGGCTTGCTGAACACCCCCGGCAGGTCGCATTGTTCGTGCCCGCCCTGTATGTCACGGAAGAAGGGGTGGCCCCGCTGACCGCTCGCATCCGGCTCGGGAAAGAAGAAGAAAAAGAAATGGAGCCCTACGATATCGCGTAGGTGACGCTCACTGTCGCGGAGACGGTGACCTTCGAGGGCTCTGCAGGGGTGCTCGGAGCGCTCGAACCGGTCGTGGACGCCTCGCGGGCGTACATGATCGGCCCGGGGAAGTTCACGTTGCTCTCCGAGACGCTCTTGACCTTGCCGAGACTCACGCCGAGGCCGTCAGCGACCGCTTGCGCCTGGGTCTTGGCGTGCTGGCCCGCCTCTGTTAGCAACTGGGTCTGGACCTGTTTCCGCAAGGCATCGGTCAGGTCGTAGCTGACCTGCGGCACGCTGTTCGCGCCCGCGTTCACGCCAGCGTCGATCGCGTCGCCGACCGTGCTCGTGTTCGTCATGGTGAGCTGCACGGTGTTGGTCGCGCGATAGAACTGGATGTGCAGGTCGCGAGACGAGCCCGCCGGCAACGTGCCGTAGTCATAGACCGGGTACACGGTGTACTGTTGGGTCTCGACGGTGCCGTAGCCCTTGAGAGCGGCGACGACCGCGCTCATCCTCTGGGCGTTCTGCTGCGCTGCCGCTTCGGACGTGTTGGCTTCGGTGACCACGGAGAAGCTGAGCTTCGCCTGGTCTGGCATGACGTCGCGCTGGGCCTGTCCCTGCACCGTCACTGTCGGTGTGGTCGTTCCTGTATTGGGTTGGAGCAGCGCGACCAGTCCCGCGGCGACGATGCCGGTGGCCAGGACGAGGACCGCTGCTGCGATGAGCATGTTCTTCATGGTATCACCGCTCTTTCTAATGCGAGGGACTATTTATATGCGGCGAAGGCTGCGAACGGGGTCGCATCAACGTTTTCACCGTCGAGCGACAGCATTTTAAGTATGGGCCTTGTCCGCGCACCATGCGACCGCTCTATGTTGGCCTTGCCGCAGTGCTGGCCGCAACCCCTGCGTACGCCCAGCAAGCACAGGTCAGTACGACGATGCAAGCGCCAGTAGTAACGGAGGTGGCTGGGCCGCACCCGGACACCGTCTGGTCGCGCAACGCGCAAAAGCATCCGGACAAATGCATGGCGTATGGCAACATCCTCTCCAACCACGGTCCACCGCTCTCGCCTGCGATCCGGGAGCGTCTTCTCACCGGGGGAACGATTCCGGATAGCGCCCTTCCCGACAGCCTCGAGGGGCGTTTCGTGGTCTTCAGCTCGGAGTTGCCCGACTCCGCGAAGAAACTCGCGCACACCTACGACGCTTCCTTGAAACAGCTCTCTTGGGAGCTCAAACTGGTGCCTGGCCTTTGGGCGGAGCAGAAGCGGGCGTTCGAGGACTTGTGGCCCCTGCGGCCCGGAGACGTCTATGTCATGCCCTGCGAAGACCTGGATAAGAAGTGGCACCATCCGCACCCGCCGTTCTTTCGTATGTCGCCCCTGGACGATACCGCGCGGCAAGTGCTCCGGGATACGAAAATCCCCGTCTATTCGACGACGTTCCGGCGGTAGTCCCAGGGGCTGTGGCCGAAGTGGATGATGAGGTCGACGCCGACGTTTCGCGCCTCGACGGGCAGGTCGCACGCGCCGAAGTTGCTGCCTTGCCAGACGAAGACCTCTTCTGCGTCGGTGTTCTCTCGCACGCGCTTGAGGATCTCGTGGGCGTGCATCTTGAGCCCGTCGGGGAACTGGAGGAGCACTCTCTTGGCGTTGTGCTCCTTGACCGCGTCTATCACGGCCTTCTCGTCGAAATCCCAGAGGTCGTCTTGCATGGAGCGGAGAATCCGGCCCGGTTCAAAAAGCTACTCCAGGAAGAGGTCGTCGAGCTCCTGTTTGGAGAGCTTGCTCTTGTTGAGGACGGACATCTTGGGCCGCTTGGCCTTGCGCCCGGTCACGCTGTCGTGCTCGAACTCCTCGACGTCGGCGTCGACCTGCGCGTCCTCGGCGAAGATCTGGTCGTAGTCCTGCTCGAAGGGGTCCTCCTCTTCGAGGTCCTCGAGGTAGCCGGCCTCTTCGAGGTCGGTCTCGCCTTCATAATCGTCCACATAGTCTTCTGTCATGGTCTTGGAAGGAATGCTGCGCGAGAATGCTATAGTATCTAAGGGATGAGTTCTTTTATAAACGTATCGCTTTTCGGGTGGCGAAGAACCTTTTTATACTGTCCTCGGCAGTGCTGGCCGATGCGAAAGGGGCAGTTCTACATGATCGACGCCTTCTTCGCGGCGGCCATCCTCTTCGTGGGGATCGGCTTCGTCGTGACCAGCTATGTCTCTGTCCCGCAGCAGCGCCAGACACAGCTCATCAGTCAGGACCTCGTCACGCTGCTCACCCAGACACGCATCGGCGACCTGCAGAACAGCTACGTGCGGGCGAACTATCCTATCCTCGACGAGGACCTCTCGCCCATGCAGCAGGTGCACCGCTGGTGGTACAACGACACCGTCGTCAATCCAGGAGGCTGCCCGTCATGCCTGACAAACGCGACAGCCCTGATCAGCGCCCTGGTCAACGACGTGGTCGGCCCGCAATACGGCGTCGAGGTCATCCTGGACAACCAGACGCCGTTCATCGTCTACTCCAGGCCTTTGCAACGGACGCCCGCAGCCATGATCGTCAAGCGCGCGGTGCTGCTCACGCAATGGAACCAGACAACGATCATCGGACCCGCCACGATGGAGGTGCGCGTATGGCGTTAGGGCGCAAAGGCATATTCTTCTCGCTGTCGGCGATCCTGCTCGTCGGACTCATCTTCGTCATCCTCAACGCGATCCCGCCGCAGAACACCGCGCGCAGCACGGTGCTGCGCGTCGAGGACGTGCAGAGCGACGCGAACATCGCGATGAACCAGGAGATCCCGCTCATCCTGCGCGTGCACGCCTTCCAGACGATGCAAGAGCTCGCCGACACGGCCTACACCCGATCGCCCGATCCCTTCGACAACGAACAGTCCGTAGAATTCGCGTTCTCCACATGCATGGCGAGCCCCTATTGTCCATACAACACCGGGAGATACCACTACAACAGCGTACAGGCCGATATCAACGCTCTTGAACAGACCTATAACGACAGCCTGCAGTACGACGCGCACTTCTCGCTGAGCAACTTCAATATCACGCAGGTCGGACCATGGGACCTGTATGTGCAGGCGGACCTCTCGCTGTACATGCGCGACGCCGCAGGCATGGTGACCGTCAACCGCACCAAAGTGCACCTGGCCACGACGATGAGCATCGTCGGCCTGCTCGACCCGTACGCGAGCCGTCTGGCGCACCAGCAGCGATACGTGAGCCGGGCGATACTGCCGCTCAACGACAGCTGGACGGCCGAGCTCATCTACAACGAATCCGTCATCGGCTCGTACCGCGAGGACATCAGCCCGCAGAACGGCAGCTCCGCCGGGCGCGCCCCGTCGTACATGCAACGGCTCTTGGCCAACCCGCAGCCGAGCGGATACGGCATCTACAGTCTGATGCCGCCCGGAGTTCGGCCCAGCAAGCACTCCTCGGACCTCGACTACGAGACCGGCACGTACAACAACACCGTCTGGGTGCACTACAACGCGCAAGGATTCTACCTCTCGCAATACGGCGCGTTGCTCTACAACGCCACGAACGGGCTGGGGCACAACAACGGAAGCGGCATCGGTTAGGTATATCCACTGTCTGATAGGGATAAACGTTTAAATAGCGTCTTCCGGGGTTCCAAGCACTAAAGGAGGGAGTATCCAGGTCTTGACAGAGCTGCAGACAGGCGTTGACCAACTCATGAAGCTGGTCAAGGAAAAGAAGAAGATATCGGTCACCGACGCGGCAAAAGAACTGAAGGTGCCCGTCAAGAGCGTGCAGTCCTGGGTGGATTTCCTCGTCGAGGAGCATGTGCTCGGCGTCGAGTACAAATTCACCACCCCCTACGTCTACGTCAACAGCGAAGAGCGCATGCAGGCGGTGGAGCACGAGAAGAAAGAGAACTACTCCCTCAAGGACTTCAAGGACGTGTTCTACTCGTACGCGCAGACCAAGAACATGCCGGCCGAGCGACTGCCGCACCTATGGCACGAGCACGTACGGTTCACAGCGGAGGGACAGAAGGACTACTTCCTCGAGGAATGCCAACGACGCGGCGTAAACAACGCCGTGCAGCTCTACAAGGAATACGTGGAGGAACTCTTGCATGGAGCTTGAGCAATGGATCCGCGACGACATGCGCCGGTTCATCGCCAGCCACCTGCCCGCGACAAAGAACACGAGCCCCGCGCGCCTCGAGGACCACGGGCAGATCACGCACAAGGACTATGACACGCTCATCCGGCGCCTGCTCACACAGGACCGGTACGCGGACGCGACGCAGGCGTTCAAGGAGCTGCGCGACACGTTCGAAGGGCTTCCGATGGATCATCAGGAAGAGCGCAAGCAGTACTACCGCATCCTCCAGCGCGCGTACAAGCAGATCTACGACTACGTCGCGGACAAGCACAAGACCGCCCGCATCATGGCGCAGCTCTCGCAGGACGCGAACGTGTTCGACAAGAACGTCGCGCCCGTGGACCTGGACCAAGAGCGCACAGGGATGCCCATGCCGAGCATCGAGGACGCGATGGTCAGCCGCGGAAAGGAGAAAGCGGAAGAGCAGCACATCACCGTGACCGTGCAGCAGATGCCAGCACCGGCCGCACCGATCGCTGCGACCCCTCCCCCTGCGCCGGAGCATCACGCGGAACCAATCACGTCGACCTCTGTGCGCGAACCGCCGGTCCAGCACGCGCCGACGCCTCCCGTGCCAAAAGCGATCCCATCCCTTCCGCCGGCCTCCGACCTGCCGAAGCGTTCCCCACATCCTGTGCCGCAACCACCGTCTCCCGCTCCGAAAGCGCAGGCGCAGAAACCATTGCCGTCGCACGTGCCGGACCTATCGGGGATGAAGCGCTCACACCACGAACTGCATATCCACGACTCGCCCCCACCGCTACATCACGCGCTGCGAACCGAACCGCACGAGAAGAGCGTGCGCGACATCCTGCACGACGCCTTCCGGGAGCGCGAGAGCCACCCGAATCCCGCCTGGCATCCTCCGAAGCTGCACGTGCCACCACCGAAGAGGATCGAGCGCCCCGCGCACGAGGACCGACGCAGCATCCAGCTCCTCTCGGCCCAGACGCTCCTGCATGAGGCGCAGCGCTCGCTGCAAGGCAAGAACGCGAAGAGCGCGCAGGAGAAGCTCCTCGAAGCCCGCTTCGAGCTCGCGCGTGCGGGCGGGGACGACGCGATGCGCACGCATCTTGAACGGCTCGAGCGCGACGTCGCGCAGCAGATAGACAAGGAACGCCCGCGGGTGCGCGACGTGGAACTGTTCTCGAGCGCCTACCTGCAAGGAGTGCAGGCGATGGCGGCGGGAGACTACAGCAAGGCCGCGGAACTCTTCAGCCGCCGCATACAGCAGACACCGTTCGACCGCGCGGCCCGGATACGGCTCGCAGAATGCATGGAGGTACTCAATGGCAAAGACGCTCGATAGCTACACCGTCACCGTGAACGACATCATGGTGGACATCAGTATCCAGGAGGAGGAAGGAGAGCCGGTACCGCTCTACAGCCTGTCCATCACGAACATCAGCGAGACGACAAAGCTCATCCTCGAGAAGATCCGCCAGGAGTTCGTCAGCGAACTGGACACGAAGCAGATCGAGGAGGCGGAGGAGGAGCAGGGCGTCGACTACATCCGACAGCATTTCGAGGAGGAGATCAAGAAGCTCATCAAGAAGTACTTCCCCGAAGCGGACGAGCAGACCATGGACATGCTCGTCAACTACCTCGTCGAGGAGAACCTCGGCCTGGGGAAGATCGAGATCCTCCTGCACGACCCGAACCTCGAGGAGATCGTCATCAACAACGCGGAAGAACCGGTCTGGGTCTATCACCGCAAGCACGCATGGCTCAAGACGAATATCCGCATCCTGTCGGAATCGCGTATCAGGCACTACGCGATGCAGATCGGCCGCGGAGTCGGAAAAGAGATCACGAGCCTCGCACCGCTCATGGACGCCCACCTGTCGAGCGGGGACCGTGTCAACGCGACCCTGTACCCCATCAGCAGCAAGGGAAACACCATCACCATCAGGAAGTTCGCCGACGACCCATGGACCATCACGAAGTTCATCAAGGAAGGGACCATCAGCTTCACCGCGGCAGCGCTCATCTGGCTGGCCATCCAGAACGAGCTGTCCATCCTCATCGCGGGCGGCACGGGCAGCGGAAAGACGAGCATGCTCAACGTGATTGCGAACTTCTTCCCGCCCAACCAGCGCATCCTCTCCATCGAGGACACGCGCGAGTTGACATTGCCGAACACCTTGCACTGGGTCCCGATGGAGACGCGCCTCGCTAATCCTGAAGGGAAAGGCGAGGTGACGATGCTCGACCTGCTCGTCAACAGCCTGCGTATGCGTCCCGACCGCATCATCGTGGGAGAGATCAGACGGAAGCGTGAAGCGGAGGTATTGCTCGAGGCCATCCACACCGGACACTCCGTCTACGGCACCATCCACGCGAACGACGCCGACGAGGTCGTCACACGATTGACGAACGACCCGATCGGCATCCCGAAACCCATGATCAGCAGCCTCGGGCTCGTCGTCGTGCAGAACAGGAACCGCCGGACGGGAAAGCGCCGCACCCTGCAGATCGCCGAGATACTTGGCACCGGGGACCCGAACGTGCTCCTGCAGCTCGACATCTTCAACGACCGACTCGTCAAGATCCGCGACTCGGAAGCGGTGATGGAGAAGCTGCGGCTGTACACCGGCATGTCCCCCGACCAGCTCTCCAAGGACCTCGAGGAGAAGGTACGCATCCTCAAGTGGATGCTGTTCGCCGGCAAGGAGGACGTCAATGAGATCGGCCTCATCATGAGCGACTACTATCGCGGCGAGCTCGACATCTCCCAGCGCGAGGCGGAGCTGCACGCGCGGCAACAGGCGCTCCCCTCCGAGCTCAAGAACCCTGCAGCCTCTCCTGGATCCGCTGCGTCCGGACCGCACAATAGCAAACCGGCGATTCCTGCGCAGCACAACCCTGCAGCGTCCCCCAAGCCCGCCGCGTCCGGACCGCATAATCCACAACAGGCGCATCCCGCAGAGCACAAGCCTTCCGGCGCCTCCCCCGGGAAGCCGCCGGAGACAAAGAAGTGATGCTGAAGTACCTGACGAGCAAGTTCCCGCACCTCAAGCACCAGCTGCGCGTCGCGCACATGGCGACCAAGCCCGAGGCGTTCATCAAGCGCGCATTGACGCGAGCGGCGCTCGGATCATTCCTGCTCAGCATCCTGCTCGCGATGCTCATCAGCAAGACGAACGGATCGTGGGGGCTGTGGGCGTTCGTGACCGTCGCGATGTTCCTCGGCGGCTTCTGGCTGGGGATGAAGAAACCGCTTATCCTCGCGCGCAAACGCGCCGTGGACATCGACCGGGAGGTGCTGTTCGCGGGACGCTTCCTGCTCATCAAACTGCACTCCGGAAAGCCTTTGGTGAACGCGCTCATCGAGGCGGCGCAGAGCTACGGGGTGGCGAGCAAGTACTTCGCCGAGATCGTGCGCGACATCGAGCTCGGGACGACCCTCGAGGACGCGATCGAGCGTTCGATGACTTACACGCCGAGCGACGCGTTCCGCAAGATCCTCTTCCAGATCCATAACGCGCTCCGGCTCGGCATCGATGTCACGCAGAGCCTGGAAGCGGTGCTCGAGGACATCACGAAGGAGCAACTCCTCGAGATCGAGCGCTACGGCAAGAAGCTGCCGAGCGCGACGCTGTTCTACATGCTCCTCGCGATCGTGTTCCCGAGCCTGGGGATGACGATATTCACCGTCATCATGACCTTCACGAGCATCACCATGAACATGACAAGCTACATGGTCGTCGTCTTGTTCCTCGCCATCATCAACTTCTTGTTCATCACCGTCTTCAGGGCGATACGGCCGAAGGTGAATATCTGATGGCGAAACTGCAGGAGTACGCGGAGAGCTTCGGGCGAAGCATCATCCCGAAACGGTTCCGCGACCCCTTGCAACAGTACCTGCTCAAGGCGGGCTTCGACCGCGTGCCGTACAGTGCGTTCGCAGGCATGTTCCTCGTGGCGGTCGTCATCACCTACATCCTGTTCTTGTTCGTGTACCCCTTACTGTCGAGCCTCGCGATATACCTGCTCGCCGTCGTTACGCTCGCGTTCTGGGTGCTGTGCCTGGGAGCGCTGGTCGCGCTGGCCATGTTCTTCATCTGGACGTACCTGAACCTCACCATCTACAACCGGACGAAGGAGATGGAGGACCGGCTGCCTGACTACCTATCGCTGGTCGTCACCAACCTGCGCAGCGGGATGTCGTTCGACAAGAGCCTCTGGGCCGCCATCCGCCCGGAGTTCGGCGTGCTCGCGCGCGAAATCACCATGGTGAGCAAGAAGGTCATGACCGGCAACGACACCGCGGACGCGCTCACCGAATTCGCGAAGCGGTACGACAGCCCGATCCTTCGGCGCAGCATGAACCTCATCATCAGCGAGATCGAGTCGGGCGGAGAGATCGCTTCTGTGATCGAACGCGTCATCGAGAACCTGAGAAAGACGCACCAGCTCAAGAAGGAGATGGCCGCGTCCGTCGTGAGCTACATGATCTTCATCAGTATCATCACGATGGTGCTCTCGCCGATACTGTTCGCGCTGGCGAACACCATCCTCAAGGTGATCCTGGGTTTCGCGGTGCAGATAGCGCACTCCCAGAGCGGCTCGGTCAGCGTCGGCGGAGCCGCTTCGGTCATCAAGACATTCGGAAAGCTTTCCACCGTGGGGGACCAACTGTCCCGGGACTTCCACACCTTCAGCTACATCGCCTTGGGCACCGTCAGCATCTTCGCGGGGATGATCGTGAGCATCATCGAGAAAGGGGATATCCGTGGCGGGGTCAAGTACATCCCTGTCTTCGTGAGCATCACCATGGTGCTCTTCTACTTCGCGAGCAGGATACTCGCTGCGATGTTCGCCGGGCTGCTCTGAGCCGCTCTGCGGTCCACGGGGGAAGCTTTATATACCGTACGCCCCAGAAAGAGCGTAACAGATAGGTGAGGTTTTTCCATATGATACAACGAAAGGCACAAGCGGCGCTTGAATTCCTCTCGACGTATGGCTTTGCGTTCCTGATTATCCTCGTCATGATCGGCGCGCTGGCGTACTTCGGCGTCCTCAACCCGCAGCGCTTCCTCCCGGAGCGATGCATGATGGGCCAGGAGTTCAACTGCGCGGACCACTACATCGGCGTCTCGGCGGGCAGCGGTAACATGCTGGTGAACGTCTCGCTCACGAACAACCTGGGCACGACGATCACGAGCCTGAGCGGCACCGCGAACATGACCGGCGTCGGCGGAGGGACATGCACCTCGCCGTCCACGACGGTCGCGAGCGGCGCGACGTTCCACATGAACTGCGCACTGACCCTCGATACCGGCGTGACTGCATGGCCTGCGGTCGGACAGAAGGCGAAGGTCGAGCTCCAGATAAACTATAAGGAGCAAGGCAAGTCCTACTTGCACCCGGTGCAAGGAGAGGTCTTCGCGACCATCCAGAGCGCTCCATAAGCGCTTTTTTCTTTTCTTTTCTCCTTTCCCACTTTATTCCCATGGCACGACGCGGGCAAGCGGCACTCGAATACCTGTTCACCTACGGGTGGGCGTTCCTCGCCGTACTCGTCACTATCGGCGTGCTCGCGTACTTCGGTGTGTTCAACGTGAGCGCGTTGCAGAGCAACGATTGCAGCTTCATCCCTGGCATCGTGTGCTCGGACTACACCATCACCCCGACGGGCGGCAACCTCTTGCGGTTGGACCTGCGCAACACGTTCGGCGTGCCGTTGACCGTCACGGATGCTTATGCGAACAGCACGCCGGCGAACATGGGGTGCACCCCCGACGGCGCGACGTTCCCCACGACCTGGGACGTCCAGGGACCGCTGAATATCAGCTGCGCCTTCCCCAGCGGGACCTACCATTCAGGCACGCGCTATGACTTCGTCGTGACCGTGAAAGCGACCCAGCAGGGCCAGACGTACCTGCACAACCTCACCGGGACGGTCTCCGCGTCCGCGCAGTGAGGATAATCTTTATAAATCAACGCTCCATCCCCCATTATAGTCCTTCTCAGCGCTTCAGCACGGAAGAGAACCATGGAAAACACCATACTCAAGACCGGTACGACCACGATGGGACTCGTCTGCAAGGACGGCATCGTCCTCGCGGCGGACAAGCGAGCGACCTCCGGCGGCAGCGTCGTCGGATCGTTCACGAAGGTCTTGCCCATCGGTGACCGCTTCGCGATCACCATCGCAGGCACAGTGAGCGACGCGATCATGCTGTCGCGGTACCTGCGATCGGAGATCAAGCTCAAGGAGCTGCGCAGCGGGAACGAAGTGACTGCGCGGGAAGCAGCGAACCTGCTCGCGCAGTTCGTGTACTCGAACATCCGGCAGATGAGCGCGATCCCCGGGATCACGCACTTCCTGCTGGGCGGCGCCGACCAGGAAGGGGTCCACCTCTTCGACATCTACCCGGACGGGTCGATCAACGAAGTGAACGACTACTACTGTTCGGGATCGGGCAGCGTCTATGCGTTCGGCCTGATCGACGCGCAGTACAAGAAGGACATGACGGTGGAGGCAGCGGCCGACCTGGCGAAGAACGCCATCCGGTCGGCGATCACCCGCGACACAGCGTCGGGCAACGGCTACGACATCGTGGCCGTGACCCCGAAGGGCGTCAAGGAAGTGGAAACAGTCATTTTCCCCTCCCCCATCGACAGGTAAACACGCGTCCGTTCGGACGCGCACACGCACATGAGCGAAATCATCAAGGAAATTCTGGAATTCATGCCGGCGGACGATATCAGCGACGCCGGCTTCGAAGGAGCGAACATCGTGCTCTACACGAAGAACAAGCGCTTCTTCCTCGATAGCCACAGCGCTATCCGAAAAGCGGTCGGCCATGTCAAGAAGCGTATCGAGGTGCGCCCCGACCCGTCGATATGCATGCCGCGCGAGGAAGCGGAAGCGGAGCTCAAACGCATCATCCCTGACGAGGCCGGCATCGACCAGGTCATCTTCGACGACCAGCGCAGCATCGTCATCATCGAAGCCGAGAAGCCAGGCCTTGCCATCGGCAAGGGCGGCGAGACGCTGCAGGCAATCAAGGAGGGTATCACGTGGGTGCCGGTCATCAAGAGGACGCCGCCCATCAAGTCGCCTCTCATAGAGAATGTGCGCAGCGTGCTGTATCAGAACAGCGACTATCGCCGTAAGTTCCTCAACAAGACCGGACGCCGCATCTACGACGGCTGGAAACGGCCCCGCAAGCACGAGTGGGTGCGTGTCAGCTACTTGGGCAGCGGTCGCCAGGTGGGCCGCAGCTGCATCCTCTTGCAGACGCCCGAGAGCCGCGTGCTCTTCGACTGCGGCATCGACGTCTCGGCGTCGGGCGAGGACCAGTACCCCCACCTCGAGAGCCCTGACTTCCGGCTCGAGGACATCGACGCGATCGTGATCAGCCACGCGCACCTCGACCACACGGGTTTCCTGCCCTACCTGTTCAAGTTCGGCTATCGCGGACCCGTCTACTGTACGCTGCCCACGCGCGACATCATGACGCTGCTGCAGCTCGACACGGTGAAGATCGCGCGATACGAGGGAGAAGAGCCGCTCTATTCGAGCGAAGACATCAAGCAGCAGGTGCTGCACACGATTACGCTCGACTATGACGAGGTCACGGACATCACGCCTGACGTCCGTATCACGTTCCACAACAGCGGCCATATGGTGGGATCTGCGATGGTGCACATCCATGTCGGCAACGGGCTGCACAATATCCTGTACTCGGCGGACATCAAGTACGCGAAGACCTACTTGCTGTCGCCCGCGGTCACGAAGTTCCCCCGTGTGGAGACGCTGCTCCTAGAGAGCACGTATGGCGGCAAGGACAACGTCCTGCCACCGATCGACGACCAGAACAAGATCTTCGCCGGTATCATCAAGGACACGATCGAGCGCGGTGGAAAGCTTCTCATGCCTGTCCTCGGTTCCGGGCGTGGACAGGAGGTCATGGTGCAGATCCACCAGATGGTGCGCCAGGGCATGATCAAGCCCGTTCCTGTCTATGTCGACGGCATGGTCTGGGATATCACCGCCATCCATACGGCCTATCCGGAGTTCATGAACGGCGCGATGCGCAACAAGATCTTCCAGAAGGACGACAATCCCTTCCTCGCCGAGTACATCAAGCGAGTCGGCAGCGCCAAGGAGCGCCAGGAGGTCGTCGATTCCGACGAGGCGTGCATCATCCTCGCGACGAGCGGCATGCTGGTCGGAGGCGCGTCCGTCGAGTACCTGAAGGGTCTTGCGGAGCAGAAGAAGAACAGCCTCGTGTTCAGCAGCTATCTCGGTCCTGGTTCGCTCGGAAGGCGTATCCATCAGGGCGAGCGCGACATCGCCTTCAAGAAATCCGGCGGTGGCCAGGAGATCCTGCACATCCGCATGGAGGTGCACAAGATTGAGATCACGGGCCACGCGGACAGGCGCGAGCTCATGGATTTCGTCAAGCACCTGCAGCCACGGCCCAGGCGCATCCTGCTCAACCACGGGGAGGTCTCCCGTTGCTTGGATCTCGCGTCCTCGCTCCACAAGAAGTACCGTCTGGAGACGAGCGCGCCCAAGAATCTCGATGCGATCCGGCTCCGTTAGAGAAGCGATTGCTGATAATACGCTGTCATGAACGGCCGGAGGGCCGGATCATGTTCTTGACCCTTGTACAAGGCGCGGAGCGCGCTGACGGGATTCCCGAAGGCCCGTCGCTGCTCTGTCATGTCCGGAGCCGGCTGGTCCGACCAGCGCGCGCGGTGCTCGGAGGCGAGCTTGTGCCGCTGCTCGAAGAGCCCGTGCAATGCCGTGTCGATGCGCGCGACAACCGCATCGTCCGCGTCCCGGATGCGGTTCTCCATGATGGTCTGCAGCCTGTCCGCGGAGATCCTGCGGAATCGCGGCCTCACTTGCTGTCCGGGAGTGATGTAGCCTGCGATGACGCCCAGGCGGGTCACCGCCCATCTGCTCTTGGATGTCAGGTTTTCATAGAATAACTTGAAGTTCTGCGCCCCTCTTTCCGGGTCGTAGAGCTGCGGCGACGAAAGGCGTCCTAGGGTCTCTATGGCGATGAATCTCGCAATCGCATCCTGGTCTGTCATCCAATCGCAAGAATTTCGTCGTTTATAAATATAGTTGTTACTTCTCTGTGAGTACAATTCGCAATATTTATATATCATCGTCACTATTCAGTAGGTATGAGATACGGTCTTGTGGGGATTGCTCTGCTCTGCTTCCTCTGCGGCATGCTCACCCCATCTCTCATCCACACGACGCAGATCCCGAGCTCGACGATCGCTCCGGAACGGGCGTCCCCACAGGACTGGGTCTCCGAATCCAACATCCACGTCTACAGCGACAAGGTCGTCATTACCATCCCGAACGCGAAATGGGCGACGTTTGCCAATACGAACAGCATGGACCCCGTGCTCGACCAGGGCAACTATGGCATCCAGATCGTGCCGACGAGCCCCGAACAGCTGAAGGTCGGGGACATCATCACATACAATTATCACGGAGAGCACATCATCCACCGCATCGTGCAGATCGGACAGGATGCCAACGGCTACTACTTCATCGTCAAGGGCGACAACAACCCAGCGCCAGACCCCCAGCCCGTGCGCTGGAGCCAGGTCGAGCGCGTATTGGTCGCAGTGGTGTACTGACATGCTCGTCGGTCATCCCTTGGCGCTACGCCTTAGAGAGTCCCTCGGAGAGTCCGAGCCGAATATCGCTGTAGTAGTCGACGATGTTCTCGGACGGCCACAATCGAGCTTGCGTTATCACGTCAGACGGAAAGGCACGGAACTCGCCTACGGCAGCGTCGAGGAGCACGCAGGACATGTTACCCTCTCAGTAGCCATCCTGGACCGACGGATATTGTATGACATCATCCGCGGCGTGAAGGCCTATGTCCAAGACAGGAACGACGAACGTTCCGATGAGGAGAGATACGACGATATCTACCTGCGAGCGATAAGCGATCCGTCGTATCCTACGGATACGGTGCTGAGCAAGTTGGCACGGACAGGGAGTCTCCGGACCCAGGATGAGAAATACATCGTCCGCGTGAACCTTCTCAGAGGATAGTTATAAAAGGCCGCGTTCCAGCCCGCATGCCATGGACCTGACGAAAGAGGACATCGAAGCGTACAAGAAAGCCGGCAGCATCGTCAAAGAAGCGCTGGCCTACGGCAAGGGACTCGTCAAGCCCGGAAAGAACATGCTCGAGACGCTCCTTCTGATCGAGAAGAAGATACGCGAGCTCGGCGGAGAACCGGCGTTCCCGGCGCAAGTGAGCATCGACAACATCGCCGCGCACTGGTGCCCGGACCCCGGGAGCGAAGCCGTCTTCGAGGAAGGACAGCTCGTCAAGCTCGACATCGGCGTGCACATCGACGGACGCATCGCGGACACCGCGGTCAGCATCGACCTGTCCAAAGACGGCAAGCACGCAGCCCTCATCAAGGCCGCCGAGGACGCGCGGGACGCCGCCTTGAAGATCATGCGCCCGGGAACCACGCTCGGAGAGATCGGCAGGGTCATCCAGGACACGATCACCGCAGCGGGATTCTCACCCATACTCAACCTCTCGGGGCATGGATTAGGCGACTATGACGTGCACACCGAGCCCGGCATACCCAACTTCGACACGGGAGACGCGACGGAACTCGAAGAAGGCATGGTCGTCGCCGTCGAGCCGTTCGCCACGACAGGCAACGGTAAGGTCTATGAACAGGACGAAGGCAACATCTACAGCCTCCTGCAACGACGACCCGTGCGCAGTCCCTACGCGCGAAACGCATTGCGCATCATCGAGAAGAACTACTCCACACTGCCGTTCTGCCTGCACTGGCTCGCCAGCGAGATGGGGGTCGGCCAGGCGAAGCTCGCGATGCGAGAGCTCATCCGTGCGGAAGCCGTGCAGGTCTATCCGCCCCTCCCCGAAGCCGGTGGCGGTATCGTCAGCCAGGCCGAGCACAGCGTCATCATCCTGCCGGAACCCATCGTGTTCACGCGATGAATCATCACGAACATCATCCTTGTGCTAGGAGCGCCGCTGGTTCTGGGGCTGTACGCTCGGTTCTCCACGCATACACAGCACTGATGACCTGCCCAAGCATGCCCAACTGAGGTTGGCCGCATTTCTCTCTTGCTCCCTCCAGAACACAAAGTAAGCTATCTAACCCGGACTGGTCATTGTCGGCAGGTTCCTCGTCCTGCCAATGCGCGCGAAGCTGTTCTTTACGGACGATGTATGTCTGCACGTGATTATCCGTGAAGACATCGACTGTGATCGGATCGACGACCGCGCCACCGCGCGGAAGATACGAAAACAACTGTATCCTGGCCCTAGGGGTCTCGATAGCTAGACCGCACGTGTATGCGCTTCTCTCGTCCGCGCAGACGACAATGTCATCGATTTGTGCCATGTTCAGGAGAAATGCGAGAGGTCGAGTGAATCGAGCTCCTCGAGCGTGAGCTTGTGCTCCTCGCCCGTGGGCATGTGCTTGAGGGTCACCTTGCCCTCCTTGAGGTCGGTCGGGCCGACCACGAGGACGAACGGGATACCGAGCTTGTCGGCGTAATCGAGGTTCTTGCTGATGGAGCGACCCATGACATCGAGGTCCACGTTGATGCCGTGGCCGCGGAGCTTGTCGGCGATCTGGGCGGCCTCGCGCGGCGTCTTGATGGGAGCGACGAAGACCTGCGTCGGCGTCTTGTCGAAGCGCTGCTTCTCGGCGAGCAAGGCGTCCGTCAACGGTTCGATGCCCAAAGAGATGCCTACTGCCGGCACTTTGGCGTCGCCGCCCATCATCTGGCCGATGATATCGTCGTAGCGGCCGCCGCCAGCGACGCTGCTGGAGATCTCCGAGTCGAGGAGCACCGCTTCGAAGACGGTGCCGGTATAGTAGTTGAGTCCGCGCGCGAGGGACGGGTCGAAACGCACATGGGCGACATCCCCCAGATAGGAGAGCAACTCACGCATCTCGGTGATGCCATCGCACTGGCCGGTGAGGTCCTCGATGGTCTTGAGCCGCCCGTTATCCGTGCCGTTGGTCAGCAATATCTCTAAGAGCTTGTCGACCTGCTCTTTCGAGCAGAAACCGGAGAGCTCCTCGCGCACCTTCTTCTCGCCCTGCTTATCGAGCTTGTCGATGGTCATCATGGCCTTGTGACCTTCCTTGATGCCCAAGGTGGAGAAGATGGCATCGAGTATCTTGCGGTTGTTCACCCGCACCTCGAAGCCGAAGGGCAATCTGGAGAGCACGTCCACGACAACCTTGACGCACTCAGCGTCGGCGAGCATGGAGGGGGAGCCGACGATGTCGGCGTCGCACTGCCAGAACTCTCGGTAACGGCCGAGCTTGATGGGACCGTCGCGCCAGACCCTGCCGATCTCGTAGCGCTTGAACGGCAGCTTGAGGTCCTTGTGCTCCGCGATGAAACGGCACAGAGGCACGGTCAGGTCGAAACGCAATCCCAGCTCCCGCTTGCCCTGGTCGGTGACGCGGAATATCTCGTGCATGACATCCTCGTCACCGGCGAACTTGAAGGTGAGGGTCTCAACGCGTTGCAGAGCGCCTGATGCGAACGGGGAGAAACCGTGGCGCTCGAAAGCCGCGCGCGCTTTCCCCAGAAGGTCCTGCCGGATGAGCTGCACCTCAGGAGCAAAATCCCTGACCCCTTTTGCGGATTCCATCGTGAAGGAGTGACCGAGGGAAGGCGATTTATAAGCGTTTGCTGTGCTTTCCCGTATCTTTGTGCTTGTAACGGCCGCGCAGCTCGACCTGCTCGAGACGCTCGCGGACCGCGTCGTCCTTGCCGTAGCCTTCGAGCACAGCGTCCCAGACCGCTAGTTCGGGATGCTTGGAGGACAATGCGTGCATGAGCAGGTGCAGGTCGACGGCCTTGTCCTCGACATCCTCCGAGAAGAACGACAACCCGAAGTCGATGAGACGGAGCTTGCCATCGACGAGGAGCACGTTGCTCGTGGTCAGGTCGCCATGGATGATTCCCTGGTCATGCAAGGATCGCACGAGCGCTCCCAACTCTTTTCCGAATCGCTCCGTATTGTCCTTGTCGAGCACGTCGCGCAGCTGCGGCCCCTCGAGGAAGTCCATCTCGACGACCATATTCTTGTCGTCCATCCTCCGCAGACCGGGAACACCGACCTTGGAGAGGACCTTCGCCTCGCGGCGGGTGCGGAAACGGCGCAGACGATGATCGAGGTCGGGGTGGCGGTACTGCTT
Source organism: Candidatus Woesearchaeota archaeon (assembly GCA_046704725.1). GTDB lineage: Archaea > Nanobdellota > Nanobdellia > Woesearchaeales > SKIA01 > SKIA01. Next base: position 214,164 of record JBJKRI010000005.1, read on the forward strand.
TTCGGGACGCACCTTGCGCACGATGCTACCATCGCGTTCGATGCGGGCCTCCGCCCCCTCCCCGATGACCTTCACTCCTCCTCGTCCTCTTCCTTTTCAGGCTTGGTTGATGCCTTCTTGGGCTTGGGGGAATCGTCCTTCTCGGCGGCGAGGGCCTCGTCGAGCTCGTCCTTGAGGGACTGCAACCCCTCCGCCGGAGCGTGCACCACCTTCTCGCGCTTGGGACGCTCGGTGTACTGCGTCTCCTCGACCTCTGCCTCCTCCTCGGAATCGCCCTGGGTGTAGCGCAATGCACGCACGTCCACCGAACGGATGGGGAAGATAGCGGACAGCTGGTCCTTCAGATGTTTTTGCAAACGCATGTTCGCCACGTCGTTGACGATCGTGTCGAACGAATACTTGGAGAGGGATTCCGCTATGAGGGTTCTGGCCTTGGAGCGCACGGCGCGCTGGACGGCGTCATCAGCGCGTGTCCGGGTCATGGCGATGAGCTTGACGCGCACACGCTGGCCCTTCTTGGTCTTCGACTCGAAACTGTCGGCGACCTTGCTGCGGCCCCTGCGCACGAGGCGCTTGAGGCTGCCCGGCTGCATCTCGATGCCGATGGTCTTGGTCTTCGCCACGCCTTCTGCGACGTTCGTGATCGCGAAATGCACGGCCATGCTCTGCTTCTTGGGATTGCCCGTCAGCGTCATGAGGTTCACGCTGACTATGCGTCCCGGCAACGCTTCGTCCTCCCAGACGTAGGTCTGGCCGAGGGATTGGTTGTTGAACACGGCAGGAGCCTGGATGTCGTACCAGCGCTTCTTGCCCTTATGGATCTTCTTCGCCATTGGTTTTCCTCCGGGTCCCCCATCGCTGGTAGGCATCTGCGGCCGTCTTACGGACCCGTAACGGGGCGAATCGAACGGGGTTTAAAAGCTCTCCGTCCTGCATTCCTTCCGACCGCTTATAAACAATGATTGATTGGGACTCTCATGGACATACCGACGAAACGACTCTCCACAGGAAGCGACATGCCGATCCTTGGATTAGGGACGTGGCAATTGACCGGGGAGACAGGCGTAGAGGCGGTGCGGACCGCGCTGGGCCTCGGCTTCACGCTCATCGATACCGCGGAGATGTACGGCAACCAGAAAGAGATAGGAAAGGCGATCGCCGATACCGATCGAAACTCTCTGTTCATCACCAGCAAGGTCTGGCACAGCCACCTGCACCACGATGACGTGCTCTCCGCTTGCGACAGGACGCTGAAGGAATTGGGCACGGACCACCTGGACCTGTACCTCGTCCACTGGCCGAACGCAGCAGTACCGATGGAAGAGACCTTCCAAGCGCTCAAGGAACTCGTCGACGCGGGGAAGGTCAAGAATGTCGGGGTGGCGAACTTCACGGTCGAACGATTGAAGAAGGCCCGAGACATCGCGAAGATTCCGATCACGGTCAACCAGGTGGAATACCATCCCTTCCTGCAGCAGCGGAAGCTGCTGGCGTACTGCGAAGAGCACGATATCGCGTTGACCGCGTACAGCCCGCTCGCCCGCGGGAAGGTCCTGCATGATGGGACGCTCTTGCGCATCGGAAAAAAGCATGGTGTTGATGCAGCGCAGGTCACGCTCGCCTGGCTGCGCCAGCGAGGCATCATCGCGATACCCAAGGCGTCGAGCGAAGCGCACCTCCAGGACAATCTGGCGTCGCTGTCGGTGGAGCTGGATGACGCGGACATGGAAGCGATCGCCGTGTTGGATGCGCACGACCGGCTCGTGCGCCCCGGCTTCGCGGAATTCGACTAGAACTTTTCGGCGCGGACGAAAAAATCGCAAGGATTAAAAAGGCAATTTCGGAAGAAACGATGCATAATGAATGCACGCGCTCTGGGCGGGAGTGAGAGGTACTTCCTCAATGCGCGCATTCGTACATTCTTGTCGGACTCCATCGGCGCGATATTCCCTGACCGGGCGTTCATTCTCCCGAGAAACGTGTCTGGTGCGTCGATCATCACGCGCGGCAGCACCCTCATCACCTCTCCGGAGTACAAAACAATTCTGTCGGACGATCACTTCGGCAGATGGGGCGCGGTCGGATGGGAATACTCGCTGAAGACAGGTGTCTGGCGGTACAGGGGGAATCCTGTGTGCCTCGAGAACGCAAGATGGTATTCCGGGGGAAACGCAAAGGATCTGGCAGATTTCCTCGACAAGTCGCGCTTAGCACGGCTCGTCAACGTCCAGGAACCACCACGCCCCGCAACCAAACCGTACGCGGCGTGAATCTCAGATATCGAGCTCTTCGACGGTCGCGGCGTGCTGCTCGATGAATTCGCGCCGCGGCTCGACCGCGTCGCCCATGAGCACCGTGAAGATCTCGTCCGCCGAGACGGCGTCCTCGAGGGTGACCTGCTTGAGGCGGCGCACAGACGGGTCCATCGTCGTCTCCCAGAGCTGCTCGGGATTCATCTCGCCAAGACCCTTGTAGCGCTGCACCGTCACGCCGCTGCCGAGCTCCTTGACGAGCGCGTCCTTCTCCTCGTCGGAGTGGATGTACTGCTTGGAGCGGCCCTTGCGCACGAGATACAATGGTGGCTGCGCCAGATAGACATGGCCGTGCTCGATGAGCGGGCGCATGTAGCGGAACAACAGCGTGAGCAGCAACGTGGTGATGTGCGCGCCGTCGACATCGGCGTCGCACATGAGGATGAGCTTGTGGTAGCGCAGCTTCTCGAGCGAGAACTCCTCTCCCACGCCGCAGCCGAGCGCGGTGATGATGTTCGTGATCTCCTGGTTGGCCAGTATCTTGTTGAGCCGCGCCTTCTCCACATTGAGGATCTTGCCACGCAATGGCAGGATGGCCTGGAAGGCGCGGTCACGCGCCCCCTTGCTCGAGCCGCCCGCGCTGTCCCCTTCCACGAGGAAGAGCTCGGCCTTGGTGGGATCGCGCTCCTGACAGTCGGCGAGCTTGCCGGGGAGCGTGCTGCTCTCCAGGGCGCTCTTGCGACGCACCAAGTCCCTGGCCTTGCGGGCCGCTTCGCGCGCTTTCGCGGCGTTGACCGCCTTCTCGATGAACGAGCGCGCCTCGCGCGGATGCTCCTCGAGATAGGTGGAGAGCTTGTCAGAGACGATACGCTCGACGATGCCCTTGACCTCGCTGTTGCCCAGCTTGGTCTTGGTCTGCCCCTCGAATTGGGGCTCGGGGACCTTCGTGCTCAAGACAGCGGTGAGCCCCTCGCGCACGTCGTCCGAGGACAGGCTCATGTCCGCGACCCGATGCTTCTGGGCATAAGCGTTGATGGTGCGGGTCAACGCGCTCTTGAAGCCGGTCAGGTGCGAGCCGCCCTCGTGCGTGTTGATGTTGTTGACGAACGTGTACACGTTCTCCTGGTAGGCGTCGGTGTACTGCATGGCGAGCTCCACGACCACGTTGTCGCGCTCGCCGGAGACGAGGATCGGGTCGTGCAAGGCCTGCTTGTTCTTGTTGAGGAAAGCGACGAAGCTCGCGATGCCGCCGTCGAAATGATAGGTCTGGGTCTTGTCCGTGCGCGCGTCGGTGAGCGTGATAGAGACGCCGGCGTTCAGGAAGGCGAGCTCCCGCAGACGCTGCTGGAGCACGTCGTACTGGAACTCGACCGTATCGAAGATGTCAGGGTCGGGCGTGAAGGAGATGATGGTGCCCGTGGTCTGCGCGGAACCGACGACCTTCACGTCGCCGTCGGGCATGCCGCGCTTGAAGGATTGCTGGTAGCGCTTGCCGTCCCGACGCACCTCGGCGACGAGCTGCGTGGACAATGCGTTCACCACAGAGACGCCGACGCCGTGCAATCCGCCGGAGACCTTGTAGGAATCCTTGTCGAACTTGCCGCCCGCGTGGAGCTTGGTGAGGACGACTGTCAGCGCCGACATGCCTGCTTTCGCGTGGTGCTCGACGGGGATGCCGCGGCCGTTGTCGGTGATGGTGACAGAGCCGTCGGTGTTGATGACGACCTCGATGGCGTCGCAATAGCCGGCCATGGCCTCATCGATGCTGTTGTCGACGACCTCGTAGACGAGATGGTGCAAGCCTCTGGCACCGGTCGAGCCGATGTACATGCCCGGCCGCTTGCGGACCGCTTCGAGCCCTTCGAGGACGGTGATCCGCGAGCTGTCGTAATCGGTCTTCTCTCCCCCGTTCATCTCTTTTTGTGAGGTGTCCGTGTTTAAAAAGATTGGGTTTTGTGAACGGCAAGCACAGCGCCTGAGAGTGCATTATTCCGGCATTTCAGGAGAGGTGTTGGGTGGCAACTGAATCCTTAAATAGTACTTGGCTCTCCTCACAAGTGGTCACATGGTGCTAAAGTACGGTGGATACACGTTCGACACGATCGATACCGACAGCGCCGTCCTGAAGCATCCAGGATTCCGCAGGCAATTCCAGATCATGCAGCTGGGACAGATTGAAGCTATCCATTCCGGCGCAACGCAGATGCGCTATGATCATGGCGAAGTATCTTCGTACATTGATTATCATATGTATATGGTTCTCGCGTCCAAAGGTCGTGAACCTCCTGTGGCAAGAAATGATTCTGTGCTCCATACGCGAGTGCATGATATCGGTCACATGACCTACTCCCATCTTACGGAATACTTAATCAAGGCGCGCACAGGTATCGATCACCATGAAAACGGTGTGCGTATCCTTACTTCACACCTTCGGGACAGCAGGGGACGAACCTTACTCGATGCGATAGAGAGCGATGGCGGAAGCCCTGACATCGTGCTGGCGATGATGCGTGGAGACCCTGCATACCTTTCCGCGACGGATCTCTGTCGCAACAAAGCCCTGGGTGCTGATAAGCTCGCATACACCTGGCAGGATGCACTGCGAGTGAATTTCGACCAGTTGCCTCCAAGCTGGGAAAAGCTCATCACATCTCTGACCTTCGTCGACTCCGGTCTGGGCGTAGATATCAACTCGCACGACGGTCGCTTCAACGATCCAATCGGCGTTGTGGAAGCGATGCAGAATTTCTATCAGCGCATGTACACGGAGGTATACCTCCATCCAGCAAGTCTCTCGCTGGAACGGAGCATCCAACGCGCTCTCGAGCACTCGATGAACGGGGGCGCATTCACCCCACTCGAAGTCCTCGACTTCACCGACGGTGCGCTCATAAATCGAATCAAAGACGCGGAGGTAGCGAATGACCACATCCGTCAGGCGCACCACCACATTAGCGCATACATCGAACGTTCTCCTTGGGAGAGCGTGGTCGCGTTCAAATTGGATGTCCGGTCGAAGCTCCGCGAAGAGGCAGCATTTGAGATTGACCCTGGATTCAAGACCCAGTTCCTGAATCGTTTCCAAGATCCGCAAGAGCTCACGAGACTTGAAGAGAGACTCTCAAGCGAGCTCAAACACGAGGTCCTTATCTCGGTATTGCCGGATCCGGAAAAGGTCTACCCGATAGACATTCCGCTCTACGCGGGAGCGAGGATGGTGGATACGCTCCAGAATCTCGATCCATCGCACTTCGACCGTCTCAACTCCCAGGCGAACCGCACTTTTGCTATCCGAGTGCTCACACACCCAGGCACGCACGAGCAGATGCTGAATCGTGCCGATGAGATCGCAGAGAAGTTCAACGGGGTGGCCCGAGAATTCATGGAACAGACCGAACTGAAACTGCCGCCTGCGAAGGGAACTGCCTCAACTATCCGATAGCGCGGCGGACGTCGACCGTCTCGCAGCTCATGACGCCGTCGAGCGCCTCGATCTCCTTCTCGAGAGAATCAGGGGAACCGAGGTTCTCGTCCATGACGAACGTGATCTTCAATGCCTTCAAGCCGAAGGCGACAGGCTCGACCTCGGAACGCGTCTCTCCCTTGCCGGCGAACGACGCGATACGCTCGATGGCCTGGTCGCGAAGCGCGTCCAGGTCGGCCTCGACCTGGTCGGGCATAATCTTGACGGTGACGACGGCGTTTGCCATGCTTTCCGCAAACCGGGGGCTCTTTAAGAACATACCGTTTTCTGCATGGAACCTTCTTGCACAGGGTTTTAGAAGCGCGAACGCATAGGGCACCTATGCTCGGACACACGTATATCGACCGTGGGACGGAAAAGACCGTCGTGCTCCTGCATGGTATCGCGTCGGACCGTACGCAATTGCGGAGATTCTGGGACCTGCCCTACAACATCCTGGCTGTGGACCTGTTCAACGAAGGCACGCGCCTGGAACGCGTGCGTCCCGACATCGAGGAGTTGCTGGCGCTCCACCACGTGGAACGATTCGTGCTCGTGGGCTACAGCCTCGGAGGGTACGTCGCGCAATACTTGCTGGTCAAGGGCATGCGGCCCGAAGCGGTGGTGCTCATCGCCGCAGGGGTGCGGCTGCCGCACGGACGGCTCATGCACAACATCGAATCGCTCAACACGGCGTCGCCGGATCGGACGCAGCGAGCGCTCGCGCGCATCATCACGTGGTACCGGTCGGTGCGCGGCGAGCCGCCCGAAAGACCTCCGACGCCCGAGGATATCCAATCGACTCTCTCGTTCCTGTCCGCGCTGGACGAGCACGACTTCGGGAAGGAGCTGGAAGGATTGTCCGTGCTCACGCTCGTCCTGCAAGGGAGCGGGGATTGGGTCGTTCCGGCATCGCTCGCCAGGCCGTTGGCGAAGACGCTCCAAAAAGCGCGCTACGTGGAATGGAAGACGGACCACAGCACCGTGATAGATGATCCTCGCTCGACGCGACTGCTCAGAGAATTCCTCAGTTCGGCCCCGTGAAACCGCACTTGGAGCACGTGTAGCGCACGACGATCTCGCGGCTGTGCCGGGAGCGCACAATCGTCTCCTCGCCGCAGTCCGGGCAGGGGAACTGGACAGAGCCCGCGTCGTTCGCGACGCTCTGGTTCGAAGCGTTATCCATCTTCATACGGGACGCGAACGGCCTTGCCTTTATAAGGTTAGCCGTGGCGGCGGGACGCCGCGGAGACAAGCCCCATGAACAATGGGGCCGGGCGGTCCAGCGAGCTCTTGAGCTCGGGATGCGCCTGGGTGCCGACGAAGTACGGATGGCCGGGCAGCTCGATGAACTCGACGAGACGGCCGTTCATCCCTGCGAAGACCATGCCGTGCTCCTCGAGGGTGTCGTGATAGTCGGGATTGACCTCGAATCGGTGCCGGTGCCGCTCGGAGACCTGCGTGCTCTTGTAGAGCGCGCGGATGATGCCGTCGCGCAGCTCCGCCTGGCACGCGCCGAGGCGCATGGTTCCACCCTTCTGGGATACCTCGAGCTGCTCGGGGAGGATGTCGATGACCGGATGGGGGGTCTTTGGATCGACCTCGGTCGTGTTCGCACCCTCCAGGCCGCAGACATTGCGCGCGAACTCCACGACCGCGAGCTGCATGCCGTAGCAGATGCCGAGGAAGGGGATGCGCTTCTCACGGCACTCCTTGATGACCGCGATCTTGCCCTCGATGCCCCGGTCGCCGAAACCGCCGGGGACGATGACGCCGTCGATGCCGTCAAGGGCGTCGGACGCGTCCGACAGGTCGGTCGTGTCTATCCACTTGAGAGCGACGCGCACCCCGAGGTGCGCCGAGCAGTGCTTGAGGGCCTCCACGATGGAGGCGTAGGAATCCTCGAGGGTCGTGTACTTTCCCGCGATGCCGATGGTGATCGCTCGACGCGCGTTCGCCAAGGCGTGCAGGCGCTCCTCCCAGCGCGGGTCGTACTTCGCCGAGAGTCTGAGACGCTGATTGAGGAAATCGAGCAGTCCTTGTTCGTGGAAGTTGCGCGGGATGTCGTAGACGTCTGGGAGGTCGTGCCCCGACACGACAAGGGAGACGCCCGTGAACATGCGGATCTTCTCCTTGATATCGTCGTCGACCGGCTCGGCGCTGCGCGTGATGATGACGTCGGGGATGATTCCTCGCTGGAGCAGGAGCTGCACGGACTGCTGGGTAGGTTTTGTCTTGTGCTCTCCCGTCCATGCAGGCTTGGGAACATAGGTGAGATGGACGAACAGCGCGTTCTCCTTGCCCAGCTCGATTGCGAGCTGCCGGGCGGCCTCGTAGTACAATTCGGCCTCCATGTCGCCGACCGTGCCGCCGATCTCGAGGAGCGTGACATCGCCATCCTGTCCGAGCGTCCTGATGGTCTCCTTGATGTGGTCCACGACGTGCGGAAGGAGCTGCACGGTCTTGCCGAGGAAGTCGCCGCGACGCTCCTTGAGGCGGATCTCGTCATAGATGCGTCCCATCGTGAGGCTGTGCTCTTTCCTGCAGCGCACGCCCAAGAAGCGCTCGTAATGGCCGAAGTCCATGTCCACCTCGGCGCCGTCGTCAAGCACGAAGACCTCGCCGTGCTCGAAGGGGTTCATCGTGCCGGGATCGACGTTGAGGTACCCGTCGCACTTGATGGGGACCACGCGGTACTCGCTGCTGAGGAGGCGGCCGATGCTCGCTGCGGCGACCCCCTTGCCCAGTCCGGATAGGACTCCCCCCGTGACGACAATAAGCTTCACGGAATATGCCTTCGGGAACGTCGTATTTATGGATTGCTGTTGTGCGGACGGAAAATCTCCGGTTTTTCACGGGTTCGACGGAGAGCTTGCGGCCCTTCCGGACCGCCTACGGCTTCAGGCGAAGGTCTGCCACAAGCCCTGGTAGACGGTGAAACCGTCGAAGCCCGGGATGGGCAGCATGTTGAAGATGAACAGGAAGCCGTTGATGAAGCGCATGTAGAGCCAGAATCGCGTCGCGCCCTCGCCCATCCTCTTGGTGCGCAAGACGACGAAGGAGACGAGATAGAGCAAGAGATTCACGCCCGGCCCGCCGAACGCGATGGCGCTGGACTGCAGCGGCGTGGCCGAGCCGATGATGGAGACGTACGCCGGCACGATGATGAGGAACGGGAAGCTCACGAGCTTGAGCAGGACGCCGGCCGCCAACCAGACGTACGCCGCGTGGAAGGTCGCCGTCAACCCCTCGCCGAGCGCGACGAACTTATGGCCGAGCTCGTGCAGGAGAATGGACGGCGCGACAATCGCCGCGGAGTACCAGAAGCGGCTGGTCCACGACGACCGTTGCTTGTAGGCCTGCAGCGGGTCGTGGCTGGCGGGGCGCTTGAACATGTCCATGAAGATGAAGCCCGCGGCGGCGGTCATCAGTATCATGTCGAGGATCTCTTGCCAGGTGAACACGAACGCCACGCTTGGGCCAGCACAACCCCCCTTAAATAGCTTGTGCGACACAAAGGTTTTATAAGTCGGTTTGCCGGCTCACGACGGGATGAGAGCGCTGAATCTATCGTTGCTCGCTGTACTGGCGGTCGGTGGGATGCTGATCATCGCATTCTCGCACCCGCAGCCGACCGCGGACGTCGTGGCGAAATCGCCATTGGTCAAGGTCGTGCAGGCCTTCCCGGTCAAGGGCGACTACGACCTGAACGGTGACGGACGCATAGACGTGCCAGACACGGTAGTGCTGCAGCGTGTCCTGGACGGCAGCGCATTGTGCCCTGCGGGAAAGGATTGCGACGTGAACGGTGATGGCGTCGTGAACGCGCAGGACCTTGCGCAGCTCAACCTGCTCATCGTCCAGCGGCCGGACATCCAGGCGCAGCCATTGCCGCAGACCGTCTTCTGGCCCGGCGCGACGCTCGCCTAGACGAGGATACGTCTCTCGCCCTGATGCGCCTCGAGGAACGAGCGCGCCTCATCGTAGCGACGGACCTGCCCTTCCTGGTGCAAGCGCTTGAGCATGCGACGGATAGCGCTGCGGTGCCCGCTGGTATGGACGCTCGTCAAACGGCCTTCCCTGCTGATGTACAGCGTGCCCTGGTGCTCGAAGACGTGGATCATGCCGCTGCGGTGAATCCTCTGATGAAGCCTTCCTCGAAGTCGTCCAAAGCCCCTTCCTCGAGCCCTGCTTCGGGATCGCTCATCGTGTCCAGGTCGTCGATGTCCTCTTCGGCTTCGAGCCAGCCGAGCTCCATGCGTCGGTTGGCCTCCTCCCAGTCGGCGCCCTCTGAATTAGCGACGTAGCGCCAGACTTCGTACCCCAACTGTTCGTTTTGCATCTGCTCACCCCCATGAGCGTGCGGCTCTTTGACCGCTGTATGGGGTATGCCCCCTCCAGTATATTAATCCACTGGATATATGTATACATGAAGAAAAAATATGTACCCATTCAGGCATCGCTTGCCCCTAGGTCTCCGCGAAATCCGACAAACGCGCCTGGCGCAATCGGGCGAGACGCTCTGCCTCCTCCACAGACTCCGTATCGAACTCCTCGCTATGCGCACGCACGTACCGACGATAGAACTCCGCCGAGCACACATTCGTCCACGACATGGCCATTCCCTCCAAGCTTCCCTATGGAAAAGAAACTATTTATTCCTTATGCACGAAAGAGCGAGAAGCGGCCTATGCGTGCTGCGCGAGCATCTGCTTGAGCTGCGCCTTGGGCATGAGGCCCACGACCTTCTCGACGACCTCGCCGTCCTTGAAGACGATGACCGTCGGGATGGAACGCACCTGGTACTCCATGGCCAGCCTGCTCTCGGCCTCGACATCGAGCTTGAGGAACTTCACGTCGGGCGTCTCCTTGGAGAGCTCCTCCATTATGGGAGCGAGCATCTTGCACGGCCCGCACCAGTCGGCATAGAAATCGACGATGACGGGTTTCTTCTCCTTCAGGACTGCGTCCTGGAAGTTCTGGGAAGTGACGTGCTCCATACCGTGAACGACCGCTGCGGCGATTAAATAGTTTGTGCTTGTGCGTCCGGTGTTATGGGAAGCAGACGACGCAGGACATCCTTCACCGTTGGAGGACCCTCTTGGAGAGGCGATGCATCTGGAGCTGCTCGTCGGCGGGGATGACTATTACTGTGACTGGAGAACCGTCGACGGAGACGATGCCTTTTCCCTCGCGGTTGCGCTCCTCATCCAGCGGCACCTCCAGCAAGGCGCACACGCGGCTCCGCACGTACCACGCGCCCTCACCGATGCCACCGGTGAAGGCGATCGCCTCGGGACGCGGGACCGTGGTGCGCATGGCATTGACGAAATACGCGATGCGATACGCGAGCATGTCGATGGCAAGGCGCGAACGTTCGTCGCCGACCTGGGCCGCGCGCCACACCTCGCGCAGGTCCGCGTGGCCGGTGATGCCCAATAGCCCGGAACGCCTGCTGAACAAGTCATCGAGCTGCTTTATCGTGTAGTGGCCTTCCCGCAGCAGGAAAAGCGGTATCTCCGGGTCGAGTTCGCCCGAACGCGTGGCCATGAACAGGCCGTCCAGAGGCGTGAAGCCCATCGTCGTGTCGGCGGAATAGCCGTGGCGGAGCGCGGTGATGCTGCTGCCCGCACCGAGATGGCAGCTGATGGCGTCGACCGCATGGCCGAAACGCTCCTCGAGAACAGAAGCGATATAGGAATGATTGATGCCGTGGAAGCCGTACTTGCGGATGCCGAAGCGCTCGTACAATTCGAGGGGAAGGCCGTACAAGAAGACCTCCTTGCTGATGGTGTGATGGAAGGCCGTGTCGAAGATCGCGATTTGCGCCGCCTTGGGAAAAGCGTCCTTCGCCGCGCGGATGCCAGCGAGGTTCGCGGGGTTATGGAGCGGCGCGAGGACGGACAGCTTTTCTATATCGTGGATGACGTTCTGCGTGATGATGACGGGGCGGTCATGCTTCTCGCCGCCGTGGACCACGCGATGCACGACAGAGGTGACATCGTTCTTTCTCAGGACGCGATTCTTCTCGAGCAACGAGAGCAGGTACCGCACGGCGGCGGCGTGGTCGTGCACCGGGACCCTGATGCGACGCTCGCCGAGGACGAGGACGCAGTCCTTGTGGAGACGGTCGAAATCCCCGGAGACGACCCGTCTGTCGCCGTCGAAGACGGCCCACTTCAATGACGAGGAGCCGGCGTTCAATACGAGTTGCAATTGCTCACCTCGGACGTTCCCCGGGGTCGGGGCTTATATTGGTTTTCCTACGCGCGTCCGGTGCTGCCGAGGTCGTCGATGCGCTTGACGATCTGCTCTTGCAGCTGGTCGCGGGCGTAGCCGAGGATGGCGCGCGGGTCGAAGTCCTTTGGCTTGTCCTTGAGGAACTGCCGCACGGCGGCGTCGAAACCGATGCGCAGGTCGGTGTCGGTGTTGACCTTGGCGATACCGCGCGCGATGGCTTTCTGAATCTGCCCGGTCGGCACGCCGTGCGCGCCGTCGAGCTTCGCCCCTAATCGTTCGGCCTTCTTGAGGATGTTGCGCGGCACAGAGGACGCGCCGTGCAGCACGAGCGGGATGGAGACCTTGTCGGCGATCGCTTCCAAACGCTTGAGGTCGAGGCGCGGGGTGCCGTCGAACTTGTAGGCGCCATGGCTTGTGCCGATGCTCACAGCGAGTGATGAGCAGCCGGTCTTCCGCACGAACTCCTTGGCCGCGTCGGGATCGGTGAAGACATGCTCCTTGCTCTTCACCCAGCCTTCCTCGCCCTTCAACTGGCCGAGCTCAGCCTCGACGGGGATGCGATGCGGCTTGCAGTACGACACGACTTTCTTCGTCTCGGCGATGTTCTTGGCAAAGGGCAGGTGCGAGGCGTCGCGCATGATCGATGTCCAGCCGTGCTTCACGCATCCCTTGACATGCGCCATGTCCGGACCGTGATCGAGATGCAAGGCCACAGGGACCTTCGCTTCTTTGGCGAGAGCGCGGACAAGACCGCCGAGCGGCGCGTAGCCGCCATAGGCGATGGCGCTCTTGCTCGTCGCTACGATGACGGGCGCGTTCGCCTCCTCCGCCGCTCGGATGATGGCGTGCGTGAACTCGAGATCGCTGGTGTTGAAGTGCCCGATGGCGTACTGGCCGGCGCGCGCTTTCCTGAGCATGGTCGCTGTGGTGACGAGCATGCCGTCCACGCCGGAAGGTCCCTTCTTAAGCCTTGTGCTTCTTTTTCGGCGAGAACGAAAAACCATCGGTTTTGCATGCATCAGAACCGGAACGGAGGCTGAATAGGGAATAACCTTTATAAGTGTCCGCTTCCATAACGTCGTCACGGCAGCGGGAATCGCTGTTCGGGGGTGAATAGACACACATGGCAAAGAAGAATACCGGAAGCCTCGTCGGCTCATGGGCCTTCCTGATCGGCGTAATCCTCGCGATCATTCTTGGCTTCATCACGATGAAGCCCTGGATGGCGATGGTGCTCGTGATCATCGGCCTGATCGTCGGACTGCTCAATATCACGTCCAAGGAAGCGATGGGTTTCCTGACGGCATCCACTGTGCTCGTCATCGTGACGGCGCTCGGCGGAGATAAGTTCGCGATCCTCGGAACGTGGGCTGCGCAGATCATGCAAGCGCTGATGCTGGTGTTCGTCCCTGCGACGATCATCGTAGCGCTCCGCGCGGTCTTCGCGCTGGCGCACAACTAGATCGCTTTTTTTCTTTCCTTTTTTCTTCTGTCCACGACGACTCGCGGAAGCGCTATTCGTGCAGCAGCGCGGCACCGACAGCTACAGGTGACTCGAGTTCATGACGGACGATGGAGCACGCCTCGAATCCCGAACCGAAACAATGCGGGCGGACCAGTTCCGGGAGCTGATCAAAGAACGGAAGGTTCGATACGCCTCCACCGATGACGATTCTCTCCGGATTGAACGAATTGATAATCGAAGCCAGGAACAATCCGCAGCGCTCGAGCCACTCCTTCCTGGTCCGAATCGCGGCAGGCTCCTCGGATTCCCAAATGAGACGTGGATGGGGGTGCTGCTCAGAACCTCCGTTTTCCATGTATTGCCTGACGATGGCAGGGCCGCTCAAGTAGAACTCCCAGTCATGTCCGTCGAGAAGACGCATGTGGCCAATCTCTCCAGCGATACCGGATGCGCCCGAGTAGGGCCTGCCGTTGATGATCACTCCGCTCCCTACGCCGGTGCCCAGCGTGATCCCAACCATTTGTCTGGTGCCCCGTGCGCTCCCAAAACGATGCTCCGCCAACGCGAAGCAGCGCGCATCATTATCGAACGCTACTGGGGCCTGGCCACCGAGCGTGGCGCGCAGGTCCGTGCCGATGAGCGCGGAGATGTTCGGTGCCGCGACGACGACGCCGTCACGGATGACCCCCGCGAACGCCACGCCGACGCCGCGCACACCATCCTGCCAGACCGCATCGCGCGCTGCTTGGATGCGTGAGATAATCTCGTCCGCTGAACGCTGCGCGTCGGTGGGCACGCGATGGTGCTTCACGACAGCACCTGTGTCGTCGAGGAGGACCGCTTCGATCTTGGTACCGCCGATATCGATGCCGATGTGCATGCGATGCCTGCGTACCGAGGGTATAAGTGCTTTATGCTTGCACGGCTACCGCGGTGCGGATGCGGCTGAGCAGCTCGAAGAGCTCCTGGCGCAAGGTCGGGGTCAAGAAGAAACGGCGGTTCACGCCCACCCACGAATGCAGGGGGAAGCGCGTGCACAGGGCCTTCTCGTACAACTGCCTGCACGCCTTTGGCTGCGTCGCTCCCGGAAGGCAGGGCTCTCCGAACACGACGACATCCTCCTCCACGAGAGCGCCATCGAGGAACTGCGGTAGGAGCGCGAGGTGCACGAGATGCGCGCGCCCGAAACGCTGCTCGGTCTTGGCCATCACGCGCGTCAGGTCGGTGACGAACGGATCGAAATACTCCCGACGCAGGAAGTCCTCTGTGCCCGGCTGTTCGGCGAGCGGCAGGGCGATGCCATCCACGGTCGAGAATGCCTTCGGGGAGATACGGTGCACATCCATGAGCACCGAGGACACCGTCGGCAACACTCCAGCGGCCTCGAGGACGGGAAGCAACTCGTAGAAGACCGGCTCGATGGAGGATTCCGCGCGCTCGAGGATGTATTCGCACTCCTCAGCGGAAAGAGCGGTGAGAAAATCCTCAGGGACCTCTCCTGATTGTTCGCAGGTGAGGACGAGGGGCGTGTGCTGGTACGCGAGAATCTTCTTCGCGGCCTCCACCATCACGCGTTCCTGGGAAGCGCGGTATTTAATCCTACTGGTTGTTGACGATGCGCAACAGGTGCAGGCTGAACGCGTCCGCGACGCGCACGAGATCCTGCGTCGTGTTCGCCGTGAGGACGACGCAACCGTTCAAGTCACGGACCTCAGCGGTCGGACCCTGCGTGAGATAGATGATTGCGCGCCGCGGCGTGCCATCGGCGCACGTCACGTTGCCGTAGACCGCGCCAGCGGTCGGGATGCGATAGACCCTGCCGGTGATGCGGCTGATCTCCGCGCCCGCGATGGCGACCTCACCGGGCACGCCGTTATCGAAGGTCACGATGATGCCTGAATCGTTGTAATAGGTGAGATTGAGGATGCGGTCGACGGCCGCCTGACTGACGAGGACGTCCTGCGTCTCCTTCGGGCCGTAATAGAACGTGATGGGATTCACGGCGATGTTCGTGACCACCTGTGTTCGCCAGCACGTGCCGCCCTTGCTCGTGCACTTGGTCGCGTTGAAAACGAAACCGTTGTATGTATAACTGTGCGAAGCCGGCGAGATGATCGTCAGGCCGCCGATGGACAGCCCGTTGGTCACCACGAGATAGACCAGGCCGAACACCACAGCGATCACACCGAACACCGCGATGATCTTCCACGTGGGCATCTCCGGCGGATTGACGATAGGTTTCTCCTCGGGGATCATCTGCACGGTCTTGACCGCTCTTTTCGCGGACTTCTTGCCTGTTTTTTTCGCAGTCTTCCTGGGCGTCTTCTTCGTCGCCATCAGCGCACCCCGTAATACGCGTAGATCAATTGGTCGCGCAGGAGCAAGAAGTCCGTCTGCTGACCGGTGAAGATGATGCATGAACCGTTCACGCTGATACCCTGCGTGCCGTTCTCGATACGGATGAACGGGGCTTGCGGCGTGGCCTGCGAGCAGTTCGCCACGGGGAACGGATACTGCGAGGAGTTCTGCGTCACCGCAGCGCCCGGACGCAAGGGCAGATAGCTGGTGAAGTCATACCTGATCTGGTCGATGTACGGCAGGTCTGCAGTGTCGTTCGGATTGAACAAGACGACGAGCGTCGAAGCGTTCTTGAGCAAGGAGACCGCTCCGGGCGGCACGACGAGGCTCTGGTCCGGATAGCTGTAGAACTGCATCTGGCGTCCGTCGATGGTCCCGTACAACAGGTTGCCCTTCGTGGTGAGCTGCACTTGCGTCTTGGAGCCCTGCTGGGAGGCGGGGATATAGTAGAATATGAACGCGACGCTCGAGAGCACCATCAGGCTGATGATGAGGATGCCGCCGATGAGCCGCACGCGACGCTGGCGCTGCTCCTCCCGGCGCTGGTCGCGGCTCTTGTGCTTGGCCACGAGAGAGGGGTGGGCGCGCGCTTCAAAAGCGTTTCGTCACACGGCTCCTCTTTGCGGAGGGGGGACAAACAGATATAAACCGTGCATCTCAGTGCATAGCGCATGGAGTCGTCGTCGGTGAGCAAATGGGCGTTCTTCGTGCTGCTCGCGTTCCTCGCGTACCTGGCGTATCTCGTACTCCAGCCGTTCATCGGCTACCTGCTGATGTCCGTCGTGCTCGTGATGATCTTCTTTCCCGTCTACCGCTGGCTCATCAAGCGTATGGGGCATCCCAAGCTGTCCTCCCTCCTGCTCGTTCTCGCATTGCTCATCCTGCTGGTCGTTCCGAGCCTGTTCATCGGAGCGAAACTCATCCGCAGCGCTCCGCAAGCCTACGCGAGCGTGGTCAACCACGTGAACACCGCTCCCATCGAGAAGCTCATCCTCGACACGACCGGAGCGCATGTCGATGTGCAGAGCTGGCTGCAAGATTCCTCGCTGCGATTCCGGACCTATATGCTCGACAACGCGGGCGCGGTATTGAGCAGCGCGACGGGAGTCGCTATCGGATTGTTCATGCTGTTCTTCGCCATGTACTATCTGTTCACGGACGGCGACCGCGTCATGAAACGACTGCGCGAGGCGGTGCCGCTGCGCCCCCAGCACCAGGAACGGCTCATCGGAGAGGTCAACCAGGTCGTGCATGGCATCATCGAAGGACACTTGGTGACCGGCATGGTGCAAGGAGCGATCGGCGGGGTCATCTTCTGGATACTCGGTGTGCCGAACGCGCTGTTCTGGGGATTCCTCATGGTGATCTTCAGCGTGATCCCCGCGCTCGGAGCGTTCATGGTATGGCTCCCGGTCACGATATGGCTGTTCTACACCCACCAATACGTTGCGACGGTCGTGATGCTCGTGTCGGGACTGGTCATCAGCCAGATAGACAACTTCCTGCGGCCGTACATCGTGGGGCGCTACGCCGAAGTGCATCCCGTGCTCGTGGTCATCGGCGTGTTCGGCGGGCTCGCGGCCTTCGGCTTCGTCGGCTTCGTCCTCGGACCGCTGATCCTCGCCCTATTCATCAGCATGCTGCGCTTCTACCGTCAGGAACTGCACGCCCCGAGCGATAACGCTTAAAAAGAAGCCAATGGTCCTCTTCTCACGCCTCAGTAGCTCAGCCGGCCAGAGCGACGGTTTCGTATGGAAGACACTTCCAAGGAAGAACCGTAGGTCGGGGGTTCGAATCCCTCCTGAGGCTCGTCCGGGCACATCCTCTCTTTCTCCACTGGACACGCGCCCGCGTCATCCTCTTCAATGCGTATCGCTTCTCTCCGCTATGGGGCTGAAATACACGTTCAATACAGCTCAGCCGCTCACGCCGGCACTAAGTGAGTTCATCGGCGCTGTCATCGGAGACGGTTGCATGTCAACAAACAGGCGTCAAGTGTTTCTCACAGGAGATTCTGAGAAAGACAGAACATATTATGAAACGGTAATCGCTCCGTATTGCCAACGAATATTTGGATTCTCTCCTTCCATTTACGTGCGGAAGGACGTGCCAAGAGCCATTATTCTCCAGATATCAAGCAAAGCGGTCTTCGACTTTCTGCACGACCGCTTCTCTATCCGACCGAACAAGACGCATACCGTGCGGATTCCTGATGAGATCATCGCGAAGCCGAAAATGACCGTCGCCTGCCTCCGAGGGCTCTTCGATACGACGGAGGCGTGGGATTCGACCGCCGACCTGCGTACAGCAAACCGTACATTCGCCTGAACTTCACCACTTCGAGCGAACATCTCTCACGACAGGTGTCAGTCGCGTTGCAAAGTCTCGACATACAACATAGTCTCCGGAAGAAGACCAGGAGGTACTGTTACCAGATCCAAATCAACGGACCTCAGCGTGTCGCGCGTTTCCTCAGGCTTGTTGGGTTCTCCAATCCGAGGCATCTCTTAAGACTTCCGTGTGACATGCTGCGTGATATCTGGCCGTTCGTGTTCAACTCCGAAGGCTTCATTCCTTGAACCGCGACTTCCCTTTCTGCGACGCCCACGCCATGATGATGCTCACCACGATGACGCCTCCGATGAGCAGCAAGGCGACAGAGTCCCAGATCTTGAGGGCGTGCGAGAGCGCCGCGATGGAGACTCCCGAGTAATAGCCGAGCAGCGTGAAGACCAATGAGTAGCCCGTGCTCATGGGGATCGACAAGGAGATGAACTTGCGGAAGTCCATGCGCGTCACGCCCGCCGAGATGAGCCCTGGGACGGGGACGAACAGCTTGGAGGCGAGCAGGGTCTTCACGGGATGCTCGCGGAACAATCCCTCGAACGAACGGAGGCGCTCGTCGGTGACCCCGACGCGCGGACCGTACCTATCAACCAGCCGTGCGCGGCCGAAACGTCCCACGGAATACAAGACGATGTCGCCGATGACGTTTCCCAGCGCGGAGAGCGCGAGGATGAGGTAGACGTTGAGCAGGCCGATGGACGCCGCCATGGCCGCAGCGAAGGTCGTGATGGGGCCCTCCACGACGAAAATCACCGCGAGCAGGGGATAGCCTGCCGTCTGCACGAAAGCGAGCAGTCCAGTGGCTGGGGCGACCATCGGTCCCTCACGTGAGAAGGGTGTTTAAATCCTTACTGTCGCGCCGACGCTCTTGCAGCACAGGAGACTATAAATAGAGGCTATCCGCAGACGTTTTCGGGGGTAACCATGCAGAAATATCTCGATATGCTCCGCCACATCCTCGCGTACGGGACGGAGAAAGGCGACAGGACAGGGACGGGAACGATCAGTGTCTTCGGATACCAGATACGCTTCGACCTCTCGGAGGGATTCCCGCTGCTCACGACGAAGAAGATGTACACGCGAGGCATCTTCGCCGAGCTCATGTGGTTCTTGCGGGGGGACACGAACATCCGCACGCTCGTCGAGCAGAAAGTGAACATCTGGAACGCGGACGCGTACCGGGCGTACCGCGGATCGCTCGATTTCCAAGGGGAGACGGAGGAGGAGTTCGTCGAGAAGATACTCACGGACGACGACTTCGCCGCGCGGCAAGGAGACCTCGGCCCCGTGTACGGGGCGCAATGGCGCAACTTCGGCGGGGTCGACCAGATCCAGCGCGTCATCACCAGCCTCGAGAAGAGCCCGGACAGCAGGCGCCACATCGTCACCGCGTGGAACCCGGTCGACGTCGACACCATGGCGCTGCCGCCTTGCCACGTGCTCTTCCAGTTCTACGTGAGCGACGGCAAGCTCAGCTGCCAGCTCTACCAGCGCAGCGCCGACGCTTTCCTCGGCGTGCCGTTCAACATCGCGAGCTACGCGGCGCTCACGATGATGATGGCGCACGTGCTCGGATACGAGCCCGGAGAGTTCGTGCACACCTTCGGCGACCTGCACATCTACAAGAACCACACGAAGCAGGTGCGCGAACAACTGCGCAGGAAGCCCTATCCCCTGCCGAAACTCTGGCTCAACCCGGAGATCAAGGACCTGTTCGACTTCACCATAAAGGACATCAAGGTGAAGGACTACCAATACCATGAGCGGCTCACAGCACCCCTCAACTCGGAGACCGTGGTCGCGCAGGTGATCGGTAAATGAGCCTCTCCGCGGACGACCCCGAGATCTCCGCGGCGATTCGGGCTGAGGCGGACCGCCAACGACACACCCTCAACATGATCCCCTCCGAGAACATCGTCTCGGACGACGTGCGAGAAGCCTCGTCGAGCGTGCTCATGCACAAGTACAGCGAAGGGTATCCTGGGAAGCGCTACTATCAGGGCAACGCGCACATCGATGTTGTGGAGCGCATCGCGATCGAACGCGCCAAGGCCTTGTTCGGCGCGGACCACGCGAACGTGCAGCCGCTCTCGGGAAGCCCAGCGAACTTCTCGGTCTATCTCGCGCTGCTCGAACCTGGAGACGTCATCCTCGGTATGGATCTCGCGAGCGGCGGACACCTCACGCACGGGAGCACAGTCAACTTCAGCGGGAAGATCTACAAGGCCGTGGGCTACGGCGTGGACGAGAAGACGAAGTGGATAGATATGGAAGCGGTGCGTCGACTGGCGAGAAAGCACAAGCCGCGCATCATCGTGAGCGGCCACTCGGCGTATCCGAGAGCGATCGATTTCGCGGCGTTCGGGAGGATCGCGAAGGAGGTGGGGGCGTACCACCTCGCCGACATGTCGCACATCGCGGGCCTGGTCGCCACGGGAAAACACGAGAATCCCGTGCCGCACGCCGACGTCGTGACGAGCACGACGCACAAGACCTTGCGGGGACCGCGCGGAGCGATCATCCTGTGCAGGGAAGAGCACGCGAAAGCCATCGACAAGGCGGTGTTCCCCGGAAGCCAGGGCGGACCGCACAACCACATGATCGCCGCGAAGGCCGTGGCGTTCCGGGAAGCGTCATCGCCCCGTTTCGCCGACTACATCGATATCGTCGTGAAGAGCGCGTCGCGCCTCGCAGAACTGCTCTCGGCGCACGGATTGTCATTGGTCACCGGAGGAACGGACAACCATCTGCTCCTCATCGACCTGACGCCGACGCACGGCGCGGGGAACGGGCGGAAGATCGCCCAAGCGCTCGAGCGCGCGGGAGTCATCGCGAACGCGAACGGCGTGCCGTTCGATTCCGCCCCGCCGTACCGTCCGAGCGGACTGCGATTAGGGACGCCGATGCTCGTGAGCCAGGGCTTCGGCGTAGAGGATATGGACTGGGTGGCCTCGTGCATCACCCGCACGCTCGACCATCCGGAGGACGAGGGGCTGCTCGACGCGATCGCCGCAGAGGTGCGCAAGCGATGCGACAGCTGAGCTATGCCGAGAGCGTCTCGGCGCTCTATCAGAAACGCGAGCACGCCGACATGCACTATCGCCTGGAGGACATGCGCGCGGCGTGCGCAGCGCTGGAGAACCCGCAACGCTCGTTCCGCAGCCTGCACATCGCCGGGACCAATGGCAAGGGATCGGCGGCGTGCATGGCAGCGACCATCTTCGGAGTTGGTCGACGCGTGGGCCTGTACACTTCCCCGCATCTCATCGACATCCGCGAACGCATCCAGGTCGATGGAGAGCCGATCACGCCAGCGGACTTCGCGCGGCTCTATGTGCGGGTCGCCGGCTTCGGGCTGAGCTTCTTCGAGACGGTCACGCTCATCGCCTTCCTGTATTTCGCTGAACGGCACGTGGACCTCGCCGTCATCGAGGTGGGGCTCGGCGGCCGGCTCGACGCGACGAACGTGCTCGACGGGGACGTCGCTGCCATCACGAGCATCGGACTCGACCACATATCCGTGCTCGGCGACACGCCCGAGCACATCGCTACTGAGAAAGCAGGCATCATCAAGCACGGACAGGACGTGGTCATCACCACGGACAATCGATCATTGTCGACGGTCTTCGAGGAGACCACGAGAGAGCGGGGCGCGCGGATCCATTGGGCTGCGCCCTACACGGGACGCGTCGGGATGCGCGGGCCCGTCCAGCGGCTCAACGCAGGGGTCGCTGCCGCGGCGTGCCGATTGCTCGGCGCGAGCGAAACGGACATCGAGCACGGTATCGCTGTCGCGCGATGGCCAGGACGCTTCGAGCGCGTGGGACAGCGTCTGATAGTGGACGGCGCGCACAACGCGCAGGCGCTTGAGCGCCTCGGAGCGTTCCTGCGCAGCGAGGGGATGCGGCCGAGCGTGGTCTTCGGGACCTCTCAGGGTCGGCCCGCCGACACCGCGTCGTTCCTGCCGTCGAGCGCGCTCATCCTCACGCAGTCCGGCCAACGCTTCGCGACCCCCGTGTCGCTGCTCGCCGGCGAGCGCAAGGAGCCCGACCTGCGAAAAGCGCTGCTCTCTGCGCTGGAATCATGCCTTCCTGGCGAGGACGTGCTCGTGACTGGTTCGCTCTATCTCGTGGGGGATGTTTTCGCGCTGCTGCGAGAGGACGAGACGCTCAGACACGCGTTCGGGGTGGAGCGGTGATCGCGGTCATCGTGGCCATGACGTGTGACGGCGTGATCGGGCGCGACGGGAAGCTGCCGTGGCACCTGCCCGAGGACCTCAAGAATTTCAAGCGCCTCACGTCGGGCCATCCGGTGATCATGGGGCGGCGGACGTTCGAGAGCATCGGCCGGCCATTGCCGCACCGGCAGAACATCGTGCTGAGCACGCGCGTGGAGCCAATAGATGGCGTGACCGTGGCCCGCAGCCTGTCGGAAGCGTTCGGTCTTGCGCAAGGCGATCCGGTCTTCATCATCGGCGGGGCGTCTGTCTACGCTGCGGCGCTCCCCGAAGCGGACGTCCTCTATGTCTCTTGGGTGGATGGGACTGTGGAGGGAGACACATCCTTTCCCGCGGTGGACTGGTCGGCCTGGAAAGAGGAATCTTCGGAGCGACGGGAAGGCTTCACCTTCTCGACGTACATCAGAAGCGCGCCAGAAGCTCGTCCTTCTTGAAGGCGCGCTGGCACTCGAAACAGACCACGTGGCGCTTGCCCTTCGCGTCCTTGACGTAGGTGCCGACGATCTTGCCCAAGAATGTCTTCTGGATGGGTTGTTTGCACGACGCGCATTTCATGCGATGAGCGACATTCGCGGAGCATAAATGCATGACGATACTATTAAATAGTGATTACGTGTGGCGGATATATGCGAGTGCTGTGGGATTCCAGCAGGTTCTACAGCCGCGTCTCGCCGTCCGAAGAGACGCGACTCCACGCAGTAGTCTCCACGACAGGCGATTATCTGAGACGTCGGTCGCGCGAGCACCTCATCGCGGGCGTCGGGGGCATCCTGACCAAACCGCTCGCCGCGGACGCGACGGACATCGACATCGTCGTGGTCAGCGGAGTCGATGCCGTCCTCGACGACTATGTCGCCCTCTTGAGCGCGAAGTTGTCGTCCACGGAGGCGGCGGTGGTCGCGAAGGCCGGTGACCGCTCGGGAGAGGTCGTCAGGATCGCCCCGAGGGAATCCGGTCTCGATCCGCGGCTGTACGTGTCCTCAGCGGTCCGGGTCGGATTCACCCACGGCCGGCCGATGGACGTGCATTGGGCTGTGACGGATCCTGAGACCTGGTGCCATGCGCAAGAGGAATTCGCACTACCGTACGCCGTGCTTGATTGAGCTTCTACAAGTCCATCCGGGCGAGGATGTTATCGAGGCGCTGCGCCAAGGCGCGGACGCGCTCGGCGTCATGGCGAAGCGTGTCGTTGACATAGCCGATGGACTCCTCGTTGCGCAATATCTCGTTCAGACGCTTGCGGAGCTGCTCGCAATAATCGATATGGGCGCGCAGCGTGTCCTGGTCGTGATAACCCATGTCCGCGCTGCGGCGGATCTGGTCGACGCTGCGGCGCTCCTCCGCGGAGAGCTCGTATCCTTGATAATCGCGTGGATTGTCGTAGGTGGGATCCATATCGACCATAAGGGTCATATAGTGTATGAAGCCTAAAAGCATTCCTGAAGCTTTAAGAATGGATGGACGGTCCCTAGTATATACGGGGTTGTGGTCTAGCTTGGTATGATTCGCGGCTGGGGGCCGCGAGATCCCCGGTTCGAATCCGGGCAGCCCCATCCGTTCTTTTCTTCGTCGTTGGGGTTCGGTATTGGGCCCAGCGTCCTCTTTCACCTTCGGGGAATGCCAACACAAGGCTTAAGAGGGCATTTGCCGGTGGGGATGCATGCCCGACGACGCCCTGCGGTACGTGCGCAAACGACGCGGAGAGGGCGCGTCCGACGATGACGTCGCGCTCGAGCTCGTGCGCACGGGGATGACGCCCGAGGAAGCGGAAGAGGCGTTGCTTTCCGCGGGACGGCCTCGTAGGAAGGTGCGGGTTCCTCCTGCGCGTCCGGTGCGGCGCAAGACGGACTACCGGATGCTCGTGCTCGGGACAGGAGTATTGGTGTGCATCGCGTTCATCACGCTCGGCGTGATCGGACTGCTGCAGACCGATAGTGTCCCTGCGCAGAACAGCACCGTGCAGACGCAGCCCGTGCAAGCGATGCCTCCCGGTCCCCCGGTCGTGTGCGACACCTGGCCGTGCATCGAACAGGCAGCCGTGGCGTGCCACGAGGCGAACTATACGTACACCTCGACGGTGGATTTGCTGGGGACGTTGGTGACGAGCACGCGACGTCTGGGGATACTCAGTCCTGCGGGCGACCTGTGCAACGTGCGCTTCACGACATTGTCGGAGACCATCGCCTTCTCCAAGAGCCTCCGCGACCGGATGCGCGCGCAAGGGAAGAGCGCGATGGAGATACAAGGAGCGCTGGATAGCGCTCGCGCGAACATCCCGACAGCGGTACAGAACGGGTATGGGACGTGCACGATCGATGGTGGGAAGCTCGCGCAATCGCTCGCGCAATGGGCGTCGGGGAGCGGAAGCGTGCATGATATCGCGCAGTACTGCACCGGGCCGCTGTTCAATTACACTGGCTGAGCATTCCCCTGCCAGCGCGGGAACAAGCAGGGCAACTGCTGCGGCGCGTACAATCCTGGTCTGGTGGCGAAAAGCTGCAAAGCGCTGTGATAGACCCCTCTTTCGATGCTATCTCCTGTATTGCTGAACAGGATCCTGCGGGGAAACGTCTTGCGGGCGTGCTGGCGGATGAACGTGTCGGTGTCTTTGATGGCGTTGGCAGCGGGCCGAGCAACCTCCTCTTGGCGGAGGTAACCGAGCATCTGCGTGAGGGTGGCTTGCGCGCGGAACACCTCCAGATATGTCGGGACGCGACGCATGGTGATGGCGATGGGCGGAAAGACGGCGTACAATATGCGGTATCCTGCTTCGCTGGGGAGCCGGCGTTCAAGAGCGTCTACATCGAGGACATCCTGGTCGTAGAGCGCGGGCGGTTCGTGCGCCAGGTGAGCGGCTATCGCTCGATCACGCCCAACGAAGAATTCCCTGCGCTTGTCCGGGTGCATACGATGGGCAATTTCCGGCCCTATTTAAGCGTGGTTTCTTGGACTACTTCGCGAACGCGTTGTACAGCAACGCGACCAGCGCGCCGGCTATGGCGCCGTCCGCGAAGCCCCAGAGCGCGCCGATGATCCCTCCGATGAAGGACGGAGCGAAGCCGATGTAGAGGAAGGCGATGGGTCCGACAAGGCCCGCGCCCCAGCCGAGGGCTGCCGCCCAACCGAGGAAGAGCATGTACAGGCCCCACGTGAGGCCGAAGGCCAGAGTGGCTGCGCGGACGCTCATCTTGGAAGATCTCTCTTTTGCCATGACCTACGTAATGGAGCGTATTCTTTTTAAATGGGTCGGTGTTCTCCCGCGATACGCCCCTGTAGTGTAGTCCGGCCAATCATTTCGCCCTCTCGAGGCGAAGACTCGGGTTCGAATCCCGGCGGGGGCATCGCGCTGGCGGTATTCTTTATGCCTACCTGATATAAAAGGAGGCAGCATCTTGAAGAATATGACAGCAGCGTTCGACGCCGCGAAGGAAGAGGGCCGGATAAGCCCAGAAGACGCCGAACATTTTGAGGATTTCATCAGGGAGTACGGCACCCTGAACAAGCTCTCAAAGAGCTCTAAGTACAAGTACTATTACGTGGCCGCCACGTTCCTTGGGTGGCTGCACGAGCGCGGCAAGACCTTGACCACGATCGACAGGGATACGGCGTTAGAAATCATCCAGTGGCTCCAGGAGAGCGCCTGGGGAGAGGAGACGAGGGAAAGCTACATGGATCGCTTCACCCGGATCTACAAGCACGTGGCGGAGCGCAAGGGTCTTGAGAAGACAGAGGGCTACAAGATACTCGGAAACTACCGCTACAAGATAGACCAGAACAACGTCACGAAGAAGGGTATTCTGCGTCCAGAGGAAGTGCTTCGGCTGGTGCATGCGGAGCATGAGCTCTGCTACAAAGCTTTCTTCGCCGTCCTCTATGAGAGTGGAATGCGTAAACAGGAGATTAGGAGCATCAGACTGCAAGATGTGGAAGCAAAGGGCGATAAGTACGTCCTGCACATGCAAGAGAGCAAAACCAAAATCAGACCCATTACGCTTATGGAGTTCTCAGTAGCCTACCTCAGGCAGTGGCTACATTACCATCCGACGAAGGGCGACCCGGAATCAAAGTTGTTCCTCAACGCTCACGGACGACCCATCTCCGGCGCCATGGCGAACAAGAGGATCAGACAATTGCTCGCAAGAACTGGGATCAAGACGAAAAAGATCACCATGCATAGCTTTAGACACTCCAAAGCGACCGAGATGGCAGAGATCCTGAATGAGTTCCAGATGTGCAAGATGTTTGGGTGGGGCATAGGCAGCGATATGCCACGGCAGTATATCAGAGAGCAGAATATCGATGTCACGCGAAGTATCATGCGTGCAAGAGGGATGGTTGAAGAAGAGCATCAAAGACCACCTGGAAAAATTTGTTTATCCTGCTCACAACAGAATGCGCTTGAAGCTAAGTACTGCGACAACTGCAAATTACCTTTGGACAGAACTCGATACGAAGCTGTGAAGCAGAACATGGACAATGAACGCATGATTCGCGCGATCATGGAGGAGAAGCACAAGGAAATCCTCCAAGTACTGCGGCAGGAGCTAAAACTCCAACCCACTTAGCTACACGCTCGAAACGGTGTGTCCCATCAATCTTCGAGCCCAAGCTCTGCAGAATGGACTGATTTGGGCGTCAAAACATATCAAAATGATATGATTTGGAAATTCCCCAATATCAGTACGAAATCGACCCGGACCCCTGTCATAAGCTCTTAAATATCTGCTAAGGGAGTAACAGGACATGGATCAATACAAGAAGCGGGTCAGCACTATTCTTCACGGAAAAGACCAGTATGGAGAAGTCCGCGACGAGTTCGAGGTGTTTTTCGATAGCTGGGAGAAGGTAGACAAATGGATCCGCGAAGAGAAGATTTCGCTGGAGGAAGCTACTGAGCTATACAGCTACTGCTACGCGGAAACGCAAAATGCTCACTTCTTGTTCCTCAAATTCATCCTCGAACTCGACAATAATCCTCAGTCTTCTTCGGAACTTGCTTCGCAATTGCTCGCGGACGGACTGGTCCCTCGACCGTACGATGTGAGAGTCGCTCTGCCGAAAATGCGCAAGGTAGTGCGCGACTTCTTGCTTTCCGGCAACACCTTAGCGGCGAGCTCCCTCATGCAGTATTACTGGTTCCTGCGCAATGATGCCGAGAACTTCGCTCACGAGCGGTTCACGGAAACAGAGATCCGCCTATTGGAACTGTACAATAGCAAGGTTACACATGAATCGCGACTGCCAGTACCTGCGCGCCAGGCAACTCCACGTGAGGCAATCGGCGACGACTCACATCTAAGCGCATTCTGCACCTTACCAAAGAAATACCGACCCATGATGCTCAAACATCACTCGAATCGGATTCTCATCGGCGGATATTCCGGTGCGGTCGCAATGGTTGATGCTGCTTCTGCAGATGTCGTCATGAAGGATGGCGTGTCATACGGCGTAGCGGATATTGGGGTGTTGCAAGAAGCGTTCGTCGTCCTGTCCCATAGCAATAGAAAGGGAAGCTACAACACTCAGGTATCAGCATATTCCTTGGTTGATGGCGAGAAACTGTGGCATCACAACATTCCTGGTAAGCGGACAGAATCATTACTGATCTGCGAGAACTCGCTCCTCGTTGCTGCGTGGGACGACGAAGAGGCTTTGGTATACCGGATTGACCCATCTGGATCCATATTATGGAAGGCGATGTTTCCGACTCGCAACGCGTACGGAGCGCTTACTTTGCGTCCCTTTGAACAGCAGCTTCTTATCGGAACTGGTCTGGGGTGGCTGTATAGTTTAGACTATGAGGGCCACGTGTTATGGGAAGTAGATCTTCGTCCTCGAAAGGCTGACTACCGAAGATCAAAGACTGCTTCCGTTTTCCTGAATTGTATGAGAGTAGCCGTTGAACGAGATGGATTCTTCTTCGTGGCCAGTCACAACAAGATCTGGAAGATAGCTGCGGATGGATCAGTGAAGGATAAATTTGTCATCGATGCAAAGGAGTTGGGTATTGAAATTCCGAGCCTCTCGATGACCATCGACGAGAACGGAGTGGCGCAGGGAGAGGGTGACGATGCTTCTTGGGTCGAACATGTGAGTGACTTGCAGCTCGTCGGCAATACGCTTATTGCGAGCTTGTCAGGCGTAATTCTCCATCTATCCGTCGATCTCGAAGTAGTACTGATGCGCGAACAAAACAATTCGCACATCATACTCGGTGAAGGCGCCTCGGGAATGTACTGGCAAGACTTTCGTCGAGAGCTGAACGAAAGGAATCCCTACCAGAGTTACACGTTCCTGCAGGTCATGCGACCTGACGATGAAGGACCGAAGATAGATTTCAAAGAATACGTTCTTCCCCAAGACATCCGGATTACCGAAGAGCGAGTTTATGCCCTGTATACACGTCGTATCGACTCGTGCCGAGTACTGGATGCTTTCGATTCCCACACGGGAGAGCGGCTCTGGTCGCAAGAAATTGGCGACCGTAAGGCGTTGCTCTCATGGGACGGAAACTTTGGTGTGGTTGCAGTCGAGAACGAGCTATTTCGCGTTATTGAGTAGCATATAAAAACTCGACCTCGTAAAAAGCCCCATGGAGCTCAACGAGGGTCAACAGCGCGCGGTCACGACCAATACTGGTAATCAGCTGATCCTCGCCGGTGCGGGCACAGGCAAGACCCTTACGATCGTCGAAAAGGTCGCTCACCTGCTCTCCACCGATGTTCCACCAGCCCATATCCTCTGCTTAACCTTCTCCAACGAGGCCGCGCGGGAGATGCGCGACCGGATCCATCACCGGACCGGACAGGCAGGGGTTCATGTCAGCACATTTCACTCATTCTGCTTTGACGTGGTGAAGCGCTTCTACCGGGAGATAGGCTACCAGAGCGAGCCGGGGCTCATGTCGACGGAGGAGATTGCCGTGCTGCTGTTCAAGGAGCTGGGATGCACAGCGTACAGGGCCGACCTTTACGCGAAGAGTATCCTGAATGCCAAGGACAAGCATCTCCGTAAGGAAGATTATCAGAACTATCTTGCTGAGCTCAAGGAGCGGCTTGGCGATGGGGATCCGGCGCAAATCGCCCGTACTTGCCGCGACACGCTTCGTGCCTACCAGGAATTGAGCGCCCAAGAGCAGCGGGAGCAAAGAGACGACAGGAAAGACGCAAAAGAGCGTCTCGACCTGTGCGATGAGATTCTGGAGTACGAGGAGATGCTCAAGGGATGGGATCTCCTCGACGGTTACTTACGGGAAAAGAACCTTATCGACTATCCGGACATGCTCGGACACGCGATTCACCTGCTGCGGGCGCATGGCGCAGATGCTCTACCTGACAGCATCACCCACCTCATTATCGACGAGTACCAGGATACGAGTCGCATCCAGTTCGAGATTCTCAAGGAACTCGCTAACGGCGTTGAGCACGTATCAGCAGTCGGAGACCAGAACCAATCCATCTATGCTTTCCGAGGCGCCTACACAGACACTGTAGGAGCGTTCCAGACAGAGTTTACCGTGGAAGAACCCATTCCACTTGACAAGAGCTTCCGCAGCACAGGACACATCTTGAACGTCGCTCATGCACTGATCTGCCACAACTATGCAGATCCCGCGAGCTGCCTTCTTGTGCAGCCGCACGACGGAAACGCAGGGGAGCCAGTCACGTTCAAGGAGTTCCCCACAGGATTCGATGAGGCGGACTGGACCGCGAGGAAGATCCTGGAGCGGAATGCAGGAGGTGTGCCTTTCGACGACATTGCTATCCTGGTACGCAGCCATCACCAAGCAAAGGCGTTCGTAGATGCGCTGCAGCGCTATGACGTTCCCTTCGAAGCAACAAGCGCGACCAGTCTGTTCGAGACCCGTGAGACAAAGGTCGTCCTGACATACCTCTCTCTCATCAGCACACTTGAGAGCCCCGCGCCGATCGCCGATCAAGCATGGTGGAGGCTGTTCCACTTCTCGCAGCACATGTCCGCATCGGACCGGGCACGACTCGGATTATACGTCAAGGAGAGGAAAAAGTCGCTGCACGAAGTCCTGACGAGCGATGAGGAGCTACCCCTCAGCGAGCACGGAAAAGAGACCGTCGCACGTGTCAAGAAAATCCTGGATGAGCTCTCAGAAATGCGAAGCCTCGATGTACTCGACATCGTAGCCGCTATAGTTGAGCGTACCGGGCTCAACCGGTGGCACGCAAAGAATCGAGAAGGCATGCTGCATATCCGTGACTTGCTGCTGTTCGTAGAGCAATTCCAAGAGAAACACAGCCGTGACCTGACTGACTTCCTGTCGCACATCGAGATCCTCCAACAGGTCAAACAGAACCCCGACCTCACAACCTTGCGAATCCCGAACGCAGTACAGATCATGACGATCCACGCTGCGAAGGGCCTTGAATTTCACACGGTGTTCCTGACAAACCTCTCTCGCGACCGCTTTCCCATCACCCGGGCTGGCAAGAGCCTGCTGATACCCGACATGCTGAACGAAGAGCTCGCAGACCTCTTTGCGGAAGAGGATGATCCGAAGCGACGGGAGAAGGCCATCAAGGAGCGCAATCGAGAGCTCAGGCTCGCAGAGGAACGAAGACTGTGTTACGTGGCGATCACACGCGCCAAGCGCCGGCTATTCCTCACCAGAGCAGAGAGCTATCAAGACAAAGAGAAAGGCGTTTCGCAGTTCCTGCACGACATAGGATACCCCTTCGAAGATGCTTCTGACATTGTTGTGGACGAGTCAGAGCATGAAACCCCTGCCCCGGCAGAAGGTAGTGCCGCGGAAGTCGTTAATAGGCTCAAAGACCAGATAGGAGAGAAGCTCAGCCTCAATGATGTGACAGGAGCCATGGAGACCTTCGGAGTTCTCTATGGAATGCTGCAGAAGCGCAAGGACGTGGTTGAGGACTTGAGGCGAGCTGCAAATGAAGCTGATCCATCAGCCATTCTCGACGAGAGCATTGAGGAGGTCGCGAAGGCCATTGACCGCCATATACGCTTCTCGGTAAGCAGCATCAAGACCTATGCTGATTGTCCCAAGCAGTACGAGCTCAAGCATGTGCTCCAGATGCCGGATCTTACGCGGTCGGAGGGCGATGCCGCATCTGTGGGTAGCTTCCTGCACGAAGTCTTCGAGGAAGCGGCGAAAAGGAAGATCGGCTCACGTGAGGAGCTCCAGAGCGTGGCTGTTGAGGTCTTACCGGAGTACGAAGGTATTGAGCTATCTGACTGCGAAGAAATGCTGGACGTGTTCTGGGAGCGACACGGAGCGGTTCTGAGCGACGTCCAGAGCACAGAGGAATATTTCATCATAGAAGAAGACGGAAGACAGTTCAGCGGGCGTATAGACCGTATAGATAGGACTGGTGATGGGCTCGAAGTCATCGACTACAAGACCGGAAAGTACGAGCCCGACGCACGGGAGCGCGCCTGGCAGCTTGGTCTATACGCCAAGGCAGTAGAGAAGCTGAAAGGAGAGAAGCCGCGCTTCCTCACGCTCGAGCTGCTTCAACACGAGAAGCCCCGGCGCTTCGAGCTACAGGGCGATGGCAAATACAAGATGCCGCGCATCGAGATCGACACGGATGCCGCGTTCACAGAGCTGCAAGAGTACGCCAAACAGATCCAAGAAGGCTTGGTGAAGGGGTTTGAGCCCAGCAAAGATGACGGGCCGTGCGAACGCTGCGGCTACCGATTCTTCTGCCCGAAGTGGGGCTGAGACCGAGGCGTAATTTACCTGTAAAAGGAGCCCCTGTAAAACAAAGATTTATAACGGGGATACTTAGGTAAGTAAACGTGGCCAAGACTTTTATGATCAAAAAGGAGGTGAACGCATTCCGTTGCTTGCGTTGTGGTCATGAGTGGATACCACGGGTGAGTATGGAAGAGCTGGTGGGGACTGTCAAGAACAAGCCGCGCACCTGCCCCAACTGTAAAAGTGCCTACTGGGATTTGCCGAAACAAAATCCAGATAACCGAAACTATGAATCAACTAACTCGACAAAATTCGGTTCTGAGCAACGAGGACTTAACAACAATAAGAATGGCCGAGTCAAGAGAGAAGCATCATGAAGTTAATGAAGAATGCCAGTAAAGAAAAATTACGGGGTGGGTTCTACACTCCGGAGCCTATCGCAAGATTTGTGCTTAGATGGGCAGTAAACGGCAACAGACATTATGATATTCTTGAACCAAGCTGCGGAGACGGCGTTTTTCTCGAACAAATTAAGGAGAGTTGCTTCGAGTATAACTCAGTTACTGCCGTTGAACTCATTGACGCAGAAGCAGAAAAAGCAAGGAAGATAGGTTTACCGGACACAAAGGTGCTTTCTGGCGATTTTTTTTCTTTCTGTAATAAGTCACAAGAGAAATACGATCTCATAATCGGAAACCCGCCTTACATTCGCTACCAATATTTTGACAAGGAGCAGAGAGAGGAGGCTATGCAGGTCTTCGCTCGTGCAGGTCTGAGATACAGCAAACTCACGAACGCATGGGTAAGCTTCGTGGTGGGCTCAACTCTCTTGCTTAAAGATAAGGGCAAAATAGGTTTTGTGCTGCCTGCCGAGATTCTTCAAGTGGGATATGCTAAACAGTTAAGGAACTATCTTGCTCATCAATACAACAAGATCAATATTGTTAGTTTTAGGAAGCTTGTCTTCCCCGAGGCGCAGCAAGAGGTCATTTTGCTGTTGTGCGAAAGGAATGGCTCAGGAAGTCACAACATTGAGCATTTGGAATTGGACGATGCTAACGATCTTCAGGATTTGGATGTGGAGAATCTGAAAAGTCCCAAGAAAAGAATTGATTTTCGAAGTAACAAATGGACCTTTTACTTCTTGGACCAAGAAGAGATTGATTTTATTGAAGAGCTTCTCCATCAGAAGACCATCAAACCGATGAAAGCCTACGCGCGCGTGGAGGTGGGAATGACCACTGGCAGCAACAAGTTTTTCACAGTGGATCAAGACACGGTTGAACAGTACGGTCTCAAGACACATGCTAAGCCCATGGTCGGCAGAAGCGTGCAGGTATCGAGTGTTATTTTCAATCACCAAGACTGGATGGAAAACGTTGAAAATGGTGCACGAGCGTTCTTTCTATTGTTCCCTCCCAAAGAGAAATTATCTGCGAAAGCTCTCGAGTATCTCAAATTTGGAGAAGAAAACTCTGTACATGAATACTACAAGTGCCGTATACGAGACGAGTGGCATGTGGTTCCCAGCGCTTGGGTGAGTGATGCCCTATTCATTAGGCGGAATAACATCTATCCTCGCCTGATTGTGAATGCTGCTGATGCCTACACCACGGATACGATGCATCGAGTCACCTTGAACAAAGACAGCTTACTCGATGGCAAGAAGATCGATATTGCCGCTCTGGTGTCCAGTTACTACAACAGCCTTTCTTTTGCGCTTGCTGAAATTAGTGGTAGGAGCCATGGCGGTGGAGTATTGGAACTGATGCCCAGCGAAGCGGAAAGCATCCTCGTTCCTTATGATGAGCGGAACGCGGATCTTTTAGGTGAAATAGATGGTATGCTGAGAAAGGGGAAGGATATTGACGAGATTCTGCAGATCACCGATGAGATTATCCTGAGAGATCGAGCGGGATTGTCAGAAAAACAGATTCAGATGGCTAATCGCATTTGGAAAAAGCTTTTGAATAGACGGTTGGGTCGAAACAGCAGCTATTAGATCTTCTTGCCAGTACTCAGGCAATATCTATGAAGAATGGTTCTTCTTCGCCTTCTGGGGGCGCGTATAGGTTCAGAGTTTTGCCCAACAAGTCGCGCTCTCGGATTTTTTCTGAAATTTTACCCCATCTGATGAATGTGGTAAAATTGCCCTGGCCAGCTTCTCCAGTAGGCTTGTGTCCGATTTCGAGATCATGTTCCCCTATATCCTCTCCCAATAATCGTATCCTGAAAGCCATGTGGGTTGATTCTACCAAGGGGTTTCTTCGCACAACTGACCATGACCCGTTACCGAACAGTTCGTATCGGAAGTACTTGGTCTGGTCGATTACTTTGTTGTTCATTTTGAATCGGGCCTGCGTGAGTCGTAGCTGACCGGTAACATGAGTGGTCTCTG
Source organism: Candidatus Woesearchaeota archaeon (assembly GCA_046704725.1). Classification (GTDB taxonomy): domain Archaea; phylum Nanobdellota; class Nanobdellia; order Woesearchaeales; family SKIA01; genus SKIA01. Next base: position 248,617 of record JBJKRI010000005.1, read on the forward strand.
TTCCTGTGTGAATTACATCAGATTGCGGAAGATTTTGCTTTTTCCAAAGGAGTCTTCCCTTTCTTCCCCAAACTATTCCGCTGTCTTCTTGAGTCTGGTCCGGATGAGGACGCTTCCTCTGAACAGGTTGCTGACGCGAAGATATGGCAGGAAAGAGAATATCAATTCTGCGCGCTGCAGCGTTGGTTACACCACTGCGTTCTTGTCTCTTAACACTGTGGAGTCTTCTACGTTCTCTTTCCGTCGGAATTATGCGCGCATCTCGGAGCTCTTCGATAAGATCTCCAGTAAGGCGCTGGACGTTGGCATCTTCTCCACTCAGCATCGATGCATAGTATTGCCTAATCTGACGTATTAGAGTGTGGCCCTGTTCGTCCTCTTCTCCATCTACATAAATGACAGTTGATGCTTCCAAGTTCCTAAAGAGGCCTCCACCTGTAAGATTGGAGCTGCCAACGATCGCGAGACATTCGCTCTCCCCCTCCAATAAGTAAATTTTTGGGTGAAAAGTAACTGGTGATTTAGTGTAGTATACGGTTGTGCCAATATCCAGCTCCAAAAGCATCTGCAACGCTTCTTGAGAAGTTCCCTGGTGGTCTACACCTACGAAAACATTCCATTCGTGGATGTGGCGTTTTGATTGAATGATAGCTTCCTTTATACTTGAGATTCCTGCCGTTGCAGCGAACGCTATAAATGCTGTAAACTTACTATACCTCGCGTCTTGAAGAGCCTCCAGCAATTTGCTTCCTGCGGAAGACTCTCCTTGTAGTCCTTGACCTAAAAACTCAATTCTCATCTCTTAAACCGCAAATCATCAATTCCTGTTAATAAACTGACCCCCTTCCCAGGGTCTACTTACTATTCCGCTCATAGCTCTGCTGTATCAAGGTCAGCAGGTAGGGCAGATCCTCTCGCTTGTTGAGGTGGACCTCGTAGTCGCCGTTGCCCCAATGACCTGTTTCAGACACGTCCTTGGCTATGCCTTTCGGATCGTCAAGTGAGCCTTTGGGCATGTTGATGAAGATCTTGAGCCTGATCGTCTGTATCTCCACGTCCACGAAGTTCGTCTTGCGCTTGAACGCCATGTAGAGTTTCGTCGGCTTGGTCCGGATGTCGTCGCCAAGATCCATGATCCGGCTCTTGAGCTCCTCGTAGAGTGATTGCAGCTCCGCTGTTCCTTTCTGGACGAGTTCCTCTTCGGTGTAGACCCGCACCTCCTTGCTGACGTTGCGGACAACGTCGCTTTTGGAGCTGAATGCCTTGATGGATTCGCGAGCCCCTGCAGCCTGGATCCGGTTGAACGCCCAGGTGTCTTTACCGTACTTCTGCACTTCCCACAGCTCAATTGGGAGGTCTCGGATCTCTATCGCCTTGAGCTGGTAGGTCGTGTAGCCAGGGCAGACGAAGAGCACCTTGGATTGGGACCAGTCGATGTTCTTTCGGTCGATTTTCTTTCCTGTGCGCTCAAGGTACTCCATGACGAAGTCAGCCTTGTTGTTGAGCATGAGGTTGAGGTAGGAGAAACCCTGATCGATGACGCTGAGGTTCTTCTCGCGCTTGTACTCGACGATCACGAAAGAGTTCGTCTCGGCGTCGTAAGCGAGCGTGTCGATCCGTAGACCGTCAAGGGCCAGCTCGCTGCAGACGAACTCCAGACCGAAGATTTTGCCAAGGTTTCCCTCGACAAGAGACTGCAGCTCTTTTTCCAGTTGGAACCCGGACTCGCTGATCTGTTCCAGTTTAGCGTTGGATTGTCGGAAGAGTTGCATGCACTCGTACCAGCGCAGGAAGTATTTAAATGACTCTCCATGTGAGGAAAACATGCATAAAATGCGAATCCGAGCGGTTTTGCAGAATTTAAGGGTGTGACGACGCTAAAAGTGGCTTATAATCTTGTTCACCCCGCATAGTATGTAAGCGGTACTTTTGGTCCGAATAGCCGGCGGAAACAGCACATTCTCATTTTCGATAGAATTTTTTACTCCGCCGGCAAAATCTCCATGCTGCTACTGTGTTGGGACCTCTACTGCGTCCTCTCCTTCGGTTCTGAGTAAGGCACCAAATGGAAAACTCAGCCAAAATAGTCGGGCTTTGAGGAGTGCTCTTCGTCATCGTCATGGCGAATAAAGCCATTGAACCAATCCTTCGTCTGGGGCCAGCGATCCGTGGCTACCTCAAGGAATGTTTTGAACATTCCAGCCAGCTCCTCGTGAAACATTGCCAGCTCCGGAAGGGTCGGTCCAAGCGGGTTGTCCAGCTCTGCGTTCAAATATCGCTCAAAGGTAGCAGCGTCCGAATACCCCGTAATCATGTGATGAAATTCTCTGTGGACCTCGTTTGACTTATCCCACCGGACACGGAGCTTGCCGTCCTGAGTAGAAAATACCTTGACATCGCCCAGTCGCGTTAGAATTACTTCACCCTCAGGCGGGTTCTCCACCGCATATTCCAGTTTTTGGATGTGGATAACTGCTCTGGGCTTGATGATCTTAACGTGAAGATCATTCTCTATGCGGCTGATTGTTCGCAGGAGCCAACGATAGAAATTTTCCTTTGCTTCATCCTCCGTGGTGCCTTTGAAGGATTTCCCGGACATGACCACATCCAGTCTGCGGGTCCCGTAGCACTCCACCCTGATGCCATTGTCGATGTATTGGAACGCTACCGGATTGAACTTCTTTTGAGCATAGTATATTGAAATCGATGCGCGGACCGCATGAAGCGCAATCAATCCGGACTTGCGCGGTTGCGGGGCCCGGGAGGTCTCGGGGGGTGCAACTACGGGGTCAACCTCATACCCCATTTTCCGGAGATTACCTCTATGCTTGTTGGCTCCTTGGCGCGTAATTCCGCAGCGATCGTGGATCTGCTGGTCCGAGAGCCCTTCGCGTATGTAACCGAGCATCTCTGCCTGTCTTGCAGTCAGGGGCTTGTTCTTGCGCGTCTCATCAACTGTTTCTACCCTCCTACCCCCACGCGAAGCAACCTTTTTCCCCGCCCTCTTGGTTGCGCCTGCAACCTTCTTCTTGCGGCTCATTCCCGAGCCTCCAATTGCCAATACCGCAAGAGGTAGTGGAGGTCTCGACGGCCAATCTCGCTCACCAGCCACTGCACGCGATCGTTCTGATTGGCTATGATGATCGCTTCCGAAACCTGCTTGATGTACTCATCATGTGCCTTGATCGCTGCCTTGAGGCGATAGTTAACACTCTGCTCAACATTGCGGAACGTCATCGCTCCACCTCCTCTTGGGAGGATTGAGTGGGAGTAGGTTTCCCGGGCAGTCCACCTACACCCAAGAAACTGCCGCGGGAAACCTGTCCCAAGGTGTCAACACATGGCATGTGCTGAGAGTGATGTCTGTGAGCGCGCTTAGCCATGGTCTTCTCAAGGCGGGCAGAGGTCCGTCGACCTGCAGCCTTTACCTTTTGGCCGGCTCCCAGAGCTATCACGACCCGCTCAGGCGTGAGTTCTTGGCGGATCTTTTGCCGCACCCACTTGGAAAATTCTCTGTCCGGCAGGTGCTTCTCTATCAGCTCCAGCTCCTTCGCGCCCAGGTACACGCAGCGGCGGCGCTTGCTATTGGAAGGATTACGCCAGGTCACAGCCTTCCTCCTTGAGCATGTCTGCGAGCTTTTTGCGTTCGAGCGGGTCAGTGACGCCGAGCTTTTCCAGGATTGTTAGCAGAGGTACATCTCTCTCGATCAGGGCCCGTACTTGCTTGCGCAAGGCTGTCCGACTGAGTCTCTTGCGTTCCCTCATCCTTTCGCCACCTCGTCAAGATGTCGTCTCAGAGCAGCCCTGATGACTGCCGAGCGACTGACGCCTTCCTCGGCGCAAATCTTTTCGATCCAATGGTACAGATCGTCCTCACAGACGAACCCGATCACCTGACTCAATCGAACACCTCCTGGAGGCGTCGCTTCACGTAATGGCTCAGGCAGACGAAGCCCGCAAGTGATGCGAGCCTCCTGAGCTTACGATGCTCATCCGGAGTGAGCCGGATAGTGACCTTGTGTTCGCGAGTCATACATTGCGCTCACGAGACGGCCCTTTTAAGCACTACTCAACAGTAAGTCCACTGTATTGCAAAGTGCTGTGAAATGGCCGAATTCTACGTCTGTGGGCTGCGTACCCTCGCTTCGAAGTTGCTAAGCTGTAACCATGGGCGGCTGACTTTCTTTCAAGGTGCAATAAGCTCAACGACGCCTTAGGACCGCCTCACGTCGGTATTTGAGCATCTCGAGTTAGGTCCAAAAAGCTGAATGTGATGTATGGAGGGTTCCATATTGTCACATCAACGCCCACAGCGTGTCGATGAACTTGTCCGTATCTTGAAGTCCACAGATTTACCCAACTTCAGATCAATATCTGTAGTAAGTGTAACAAAGAAATATTCATCAGATTCTCTCGCACAGGCAAGCGCTTCTTTCTGCGGCTGCGTCAAATATAGTTTCTGATTCGTGTTCTTGATTTCAACAAACACGGGTCTGACGCGAGTTACCTGCACGGCATCAAGAACTTCAGTCATTCCTTTACTATCTACATAGAAGACGCCGTCAGCTGCTACTCCTTTCACTTGGTACGCATACAGTAGCAGATCGGGTTCGCAGCGGATAACTTTTCATCAAAGTCCATGTCAGGGTTTAGAGCTTCCAAAACTACTTCTACTGAACTGTCAACGTCCTTAGGTATAAAGAAGACCCCTTCTGGTCTCTCGGTAATGTGTAGGGGTAGCTTTCGTGTGAAAATTGTTGTTCTGTACTGAACCGTTTCCACAGCGGCCGCGGGCGGCGCATGGGGCGATACAACCCAGCCGTCCCCCAGCCACTCCGCAATTAGATCAGCTACTTTCTCCACAAAGATTCTGGCGAGCTTCTCGGCAATGACTCCTTGCAGGTTGTTCGCGATGCCCTGTGTGATCGGGATCTTCACCTCAGAACTCATCGTCATCTCCGTAAATATCATCCAGATCCCTGCGAACTGCCTCGGAGATCGCCTGCACTGTTTCTTTGAGCTTGTTGTCTACGTTCCAGTTCGGAACACGTATTGTGTCGTAGCCGTCTTCATGGCTGTAGTGGGTGCGGTCAATATCGGAAAGGAGTTGTCGACTTGAAGGATGGTGGCTTCCGTCGACCTCGATGTCGAAGCCTCCGACTTCCTCGTCGTCATCATCGTACAGGATGATTCTGATGTCGATGGTCTTGTGGCCGTCGTGGTATTGCGGAAGCACCTCAAGCACGCCCTCTCTGTACTCAGCGTAGAGTTCTTTGCGTAGCGCTGCACACAATTTCTTCTCTTGAGGGGTAGCTTGGCCTGTCACTATCTCACCTTGATGTTCTTTTCTTTTAGAACTTTCATTTGACGGTCAATTTCTTCTTCGAAGATCTTCCATCGGAATATCTTACGAAGGACATAGTCTGCGACTGGAGTGATCGAAGGCTGGTCCTGTACGAGCTCGATGAATTCAATCTCCCCGGTGGCTATCGCTTGTACACTACCCTGTCCTTTGCGAGGGTTCTTGAGCTGGAGCTTTAAGAAGCGATCATCACCAACAAATTCTATGAGGCGGGCTACGAACTTGTTCTTGCGATTTCTAAGTTTAATCTTGACAACCGCGCCCTGTTGATGTAGCGTAACAAGGCGGGCCCACTTGCTGAGAACCAAGACGTCCAACCATAGGAGCGCGACTATGGCCCATGCGGGCGGGTTGATCATCAGCATTCCAATGTTTGCCAACCAGAAGATGTGCTTGAAGTCGCCAAAATTGGCGATTTTTGCGCCGAACAGGATAAATGATCCATCAGCAAAACTCGCAGCGGCAGCTCGCATGCGCTTGTCGAGCCCCTCAAGCACCATGTATAATGCAATGAGCAGCAAGACGTACATCCACGGCGCCCCAGACTGCAGAACTCCTTGCAGCCAGGGCCAGATCGTAACGACCCAGCCTACGATTAGGGCTGGAAGAAGGACGAAGGACGTAAGGAAGTGCAATCCCTGGTATATCTTGGCGTTGCGCCCTTCTTTCATATTTTGATACTGCCAGCTATTTGCTGTCATTATCGAACCAAAATAGTACAGCACACCTACGAAGCCTGTGAGCGCAGTTACCAGCAGAACGGGATTGGCAAGTACTTGATCCAGCGCGTGATTAAACAGCTCCCCAACGACCATGGGGGAATAAATGAGACAGGTGACTTATAAGCGATTTGTTGCTCAGAATCTCAATCTTCGCTGTTATCCTCGAGCAATTGAGCGTTTGGGAAGCGCTGTTCCAACTCTGCCAACCCCCCGAAGATCTCGGTGAATGCTGACCTGAGAGACTGAAGGTTTGCCTCAGGGTTGCCAACTTGAAAGTGAATCCGCTGCACGTGTTGCTTCGAACTGTGACCGCCACCACTGAGAACGCGAATGTCTGCTTTCCCACTCTTGCCACTCACTGTGGTTACTGTGAGATCAAAATCAACATTACCGATAACAGAGTAACCCTCAGGAAGACCCTCAGCGATCTCCGCCAAGCTCTGGGACACAAAGTCCTTGATGGGACTTCCTTTCTCCGAACCGTTATTTGGCATGCGAGGATGTAGTGAATAAATATTCTATAAATCCAGTGGATTTGGTTGGAGTACGGCAGGGTTTCTGGTGAGGCAGCAGGAGGTTTAAATCAGCACTACAGGAACTTTGGTACTGTGGCTCAGCGATCCCCTGGTTAAGCCGCTAATACGGAATCTCCACTTTCTCCAGTTCCTCCTCGACTTCGTTGATGAAGGGACTTGGCGACTGTTTCAAGGTGTAGATGTACACGTTCCTCTTCGCTCGGGTCAGTGCAACGTAGAACAGCCTGCGTTCTTCCTCAAGCTTATCATGTTGCCCCATTTTGCCTGCTGGCTCGAATATCTCCTGGCGTTCAAGGAGACATGGAAAGCCGTATACATCATCGTCCACATTGAGGATAAACACATGTTCGGCTTCGAGCCCTTTACTCTTGTGAACACTCATTAGCCGCACAGCGCCTGGTGTCAGTTTGTCAGTCGCAAGCCTGATTCCTCTGGCCTTTGCTGCTTGCTTGAGCGGGTTTATCAGTGGCGGGCATTGCATTATCCGGCGAAGAATCATAATCTGCTCAGGTCGCACACCTGAATCGATGAGTCCTCGGATTGTATCCATACAGTGGGTTGCTGTCTGGGTGAAGTACTGCTTCTTGAACTTGGGTTGATGGAGAAGCACGTTCGTAAGGATTCTTCCTGGAGTGTCTGTGGTTGCACGGACGTTCTTGCGGATTTGAGCATCACCATTGTGGCTAATCACTGCCTGGCCGATTTCAACTATCTCCGGGCTGCTTCGATAATTACTCTCAAGAATGGTAACTGCAGGATCTGGAAAGTGCTTTTCGAAGTGGACGAAGTACTCTGGCTCGGCTCCTGAGAATCCCATTATGCTCTGCCAGTCATCTCCCACACAGAAGAGTTTACATCCGTCGTTTTTGGATCTCAAAGCTTTGATGAGTTCGTATCGTTGAGGACTGATGTCCTGGTACTCGTCAATTAAGATGTGATCAAACTCATCGCGAAGGAGCCTGGGGTTCTTCTTCAACGCAGCAGTGGCCTGGTTAATCATGTCTCCGAAGTCAATCTCATTACGCTTCCGAAGGAGCTTTTGGTACTCCCGATAAACAGGCAAGGCGATCTCACAAAACAGCAGCTGCTTCTCTGAAAAGGACTCATTATTGAGGCGTTCCTGAATCTGCTTCGGAGTATTTCCATGTGTCTTTGCGATGTTGATAAACTGTGTCAGGTGCCTGGGTATCGCACCACGGGTCGCTTTGGCGGAATCCCACACCTTCTCGACAGCCTCCTCGTACGGAATCGGTCTGATCTGACCTTTGTAACCTCGCTTCTTGAGAGCAGTGGTTAGTCGAGACTCCAAGCGTTCCAAGAGTTCACCCTCTTCCCAATCTTCTTGTGATGTCTCCACGAGAGCATACTTGGTCTGTTCGTTGAACTTAGCGATTTTGAGCTGCATTGCGGCCTTGTATTCCTCAGTCGAGATGCTAAACCACTCCGGAACTCGCTTTCTTTTCCCTAACGCCCAATGCTCAATATAGATGTCAAACTCAGGAAGGAAGAAGTCCGGCTGCGGTACCTGGGCTTCTCCATTCTTCTCATACTTCATCCAATCAGCCTTCTCCTCGTAGAGTAGCTTCACGTCTGACCCGTCAATCCTGTGAGTGTACAAGTAGTTGTAAATTGCCTGCTCGCTGCGGCTCTTCACGTTCTTTCCGTCCAGAGTCTGATAGCGCATTGAGCGCATATACTCATAATAGTCCTGTTTCGTGGAGAAGTCTACAGGAAGCTTCTCGTCATTCCCAGAGACTTGGAGATAGTCGAGAACTGCTCGCTGGAAAGACTTGTTCCTCAAGAGCATTTCAAAGACAAGTTGCACCTGCCGAGAACCGGAGACCTCCGTATCATTGCCTGTAGAACAAACGCTCGGCGGCGTCCCGCCCTCCTCCATAGCGATTGTCCTCAGGATCGAGTTGCCGAGAGAATGGAACGTCTTAACCTGAACCTTTACGCCATACCGTTGGAAGAGGCGCTCCTGCATCTCTTCTGCGGCCTTGTTCTGGAAGGCCAAAGCCAGTATCCGCTCTGGCTCGATCTTGTCTGTACGCTGCAGCAAATAGCCTATCCGGGTTACAAGCACCTCTGTCTTGCCTGAACCTGCGCCTGCTACGACGAGGTTGTTCTCATCATCCACAATTACCGCGGTCTGCTGCTGATCATCCAGGCTGAACTTACCCTTACGAAACAGATGCGAGTAGTCCTGCTTACGTGCTGCGACAAAGTGCAAGTTATACTGCCTAACTCGCTTGGAAAGCTCCTTTGCCACCGTTACGACCTGCTGAATCTCGGCATCCAAGTCCGGCTTTTCTTCCTCCAGCTGCCGGAGGAAGCGTCCGAGCGCACCTATGCTTGTCTCAAAGAAATTTCTTTTCGAGGTCGTCAGGTATGTGCAGCCTGCCGCAAAATTCTGCCAAATACCATCTATTTTCTTAGGAGTCCCCCCAAGGAGAGCGACGAACTTGCCTCTACACTCATCGAGTTCGCTCGCTGATGTCTGGTACTGTGCATGGCGCGCACGTAGCTTATCACGACCACCAGGAATCACAATAAGCAGCCAGGACCACCACCGGTACCGTTTTGCTCGGCTAAAATCGACCTCGGCCTCCTTGAGTTCGCGATATGACTGTTCTAAGGGTGCCAGGAAGGTGAACATGGTCTACTTCTCTGTGGATTCATATATAAACATACCAAAGGATGAAGCCTTTTTCTACCTGCTCATTCCTGTTTGGTTTCTCGAAACTCTTAAAGCCGAGTGCTACTGTTCACGTCCACAGATCAGGGGTATAAACCATACCGCCCGCGCACTTCCCGGCGGGGGCATGGCGTGTTCTTGGCGCTGGAATGAATGTGCGGTCCTCACGACACTTCTGTCACTGCCAACACCCGTTCCGCGGGGATATTTCGCCTGACCACCTGTTCAATCGAGAACCTAAATGGGTGCCTGTACTCCTTGTCGAATCGTTCCATTACCCTTCTCTCCTCCGAGAAATCCATCTCAAGCCGGTCGAGTCCGAGGTTTGCGAAGTAGTCTCGTTCAGCCTGACGCAAAGTCTCGCTGCCCAGCGATATGTATTCCCGTATGGTCCGAAGGTAGGACCCGTCGAGCGGTACCTGGAACCTCATCGTCCCGGTATGCAACCATGACGCTGGGACAGATGCTGTGACCACCACAGATCCGCTGGCGTTCCTGTGCACGACAGTGGCAAGAGCGATCGAGACATGCCTGCGGAACGCCTCGTTCTTGGGTGATTCCGGAACCATGTCCAGAATCTTCTCGTAAGCCTCTTTCAGGCAGTAATCGAGTTCAGAAAAGCTGGACTGTTCCAACGTCCATATGCGTGCGAGGCCGAAATCGTCGACGAAGCTGATCATCCTTCCAAGAGCATGATTCAAACCCAATCGATTGTCGGCGATATCACGAACTCCTCGTCGCGTGTCCTCTGAAGCCTCGAACTGTAGCCGCTCTCTTAAGATAGTACGGAGAAGATAGGTCTCATGCCTCGCCGCTCGCGGGCGGAAGCCCTCAGCTTGGATTCTCTCGGCCCGCCAACTGCTCGTGCCATGATAGAGGATGCGCTCCTCGTCCATACTCGCACAGTTACTGGATGGTTATTTATGCTTTCGTACCACGAGGTCCGCGATGCTGCGCGAGATCTTTCTGAAGGTCTCCAGGTCCCTATCTCTCCAAACGCCATGGCCGAAATGACGATCTGCGATGCGCAGGTGCGGGCGCAGGTACGACGCCCAATCCGTACGCGGTATGCCCACCACGATCGGCACCTCGCCGTGCAGATTGTCACGGAGGAGATCGTGCTCGTATTCCTCGTCGAGAGGGAGGAAATACTTCACTCGCTCGGTCAGATACCCATCCGCGTACAACCCGCTCCGGCAGCCTCTGTCAGCGAGCATCTGACGCGCGTAGATCGCGAACGGCTCGATGTTGTTCGGAGCGTCCGACGTGAGATGGACGATGTCGCACTTCATGGGATGCGTGAGGCTTGGCTGTTGAAGATTCTGCCCGTGACATTATTGGAAATACTGCACGCAGGATGGAGAGCTTACGAAGTTATGGGCTCCGACGGGTTGTACGAGGAGTGATGAATACAAAGCGTCTGCCGTGGTACGGGACTCTAGAGGACGGGAAGCCTAATCGCTACGCTAGTGATCCGCTTCGTGTCCGCGCATCCATCCTCTTATCTGTTCGACGCTCGGATAGCACGCATCCACGAGCTTCAGCTTTTCTGGACTGTTCTCATACATCTTCCGGTGGGCTTTGGCCGCGACGAGCGCCTGCTTTCCATAACCACGCCCACTTCTCGAGGTACGATCTCTTCTTGTAGGATATCTGATGCCCGAGCTCGTGGGAGATGATGCCGATGATTGCAGCGGTCTCCAGTCCGTGCTCATTCATCGAGACGATGTTGAGATGGACATCACCGGTGAACGGAGAACTATACCCGCCGGATCCTGTGTCCGCGAGAACAAGATGCGTGCGTCCCGCCAGCTCCGGATAGCTTTCCCTTACCATGTTGCCGAACAATTCCTGAAGACGCCGACGGTCCATGCGTTATTTGCTGTGACATGGATTCATAATCCTTCCTCATCCGAACGATGCATCGGTGCCACCGATGCAAACCGTTATAACCGATTGCTTTCGTGACGCGATATGGTCTCGTTCGCGTACAGCACCGTCACGCTCTTCGCGGAGGTCATCGTCACCTCCATCGTCTTGTACGTGTTCTACGAAGCGTACAGCAGGCACGTCTTCCACAAGTGGCTCGTCGCCGGGGCGCTGACGTACGAGGTGCTCTTCAACATCAGCTACATGGTGATCAGCAGCGTGCAGCACGTGGCGACAGACACCGGCGGTGACACCGCGCTCCAAGAGATCCTCGCGATCGCGCACGGAACGCTGTCCCTTATCATGTTCGTGGCGCTCATCGTCTATCTTGTCCTGGCGTGGCGCGGTTACAACAAGGGACGGAACTATTTCCGCGAGCACAAGGCGCTCACCTGGACGTTCGTCATCTTCTGGCTGCTCGCCATCCTGAGCGGGATCGTGTTCTACTTCGTCATCTACTTCTAAGACGAGGAGGATTATCTCAACCCCGTAACCGCGTGGGGTGTCGGTGGAGAACCTCTGGACGTGGGGGCGGTCTGAAACCATCTTGCTACCGCAATAGCAGTTGATGATGCTCGTTCCCCGCCGCATCACCAGGTGGCCTTGACGCCTTTGGGAGAAGCCGCCGGACGGATATTTCGGGAAAGACGAGATGCAGGGGAACTATGTCATCATCAAGCACGGCGAGGAGTTCTCCGTCTACGCGCACCTCGACACCACCGATGTCAACGAGGGAGACAAGGTCGGTGTGGATGATGTCGTCGGCACGGTCGGATTGACCGGCTGGACGATCGTGCCGCACCTGCATTTCGCCGTCTTCCGCTTCACCGAGCCAAAGCCGAAGAAGAGCTACGAGACGCTCGAGGTCAACTGGCAGTGACCTGCTGTGGCGATTCTTCCGGAGAACGGGCGAGGCATTCAGCTGCTTCGTCGCGTCTCAGCCGTTCATCCGCGTGAACGTGGCATCGAATGTCTCGGGCGTCGTATTGCGCAAGCCAGCGGCCTGGCCGACGATAATCTCGAATCCGTCCTTCTCCCAAGCAACCATCACCGCCTTTGCGACTTCTTCGGGCGGGATGCCGCGATAGGTCATGCCGCGCTCCTCGCGGCTGCCATCGCCGAGGTCCGTATCGACGATGGGAGGGATGATCTCGAAGACCTCGATGGAACTGTCGCGCAGTTGCCTGCGCAGCGAGACGGTGAAGGAGTGGATCGCGGCCTTTGTCGCGCAGTACACCGGTGCGATGGACAAGGGGACAAAGCCGAGTCCGGAAGACACGTTCATGATCGCCGCTTCTTCCTTCTTCGAGAACAATGGGATGAACAATGACGACAGGTGCATGGGAGCGACGAGGTTCGGCTGGATCTCCTCGTCGGAAAACCTGTTCTTGAGGTCGATGATGCGCTGGATGCCGGCGTTGTTGACGAGCACGTCGCACTCGGGATGCTCCTTTCTCACCCAATCGAACAACGCCTCGCGCTGCTTCTTGTCGGATACGTCGCACACCCGTGTGATGAGGCCGGGAAGCTGCTCGCGTGCCTCGGCGAGATGCTCCTCGCTGCGAGAGCACGTGAGCACGGTGTTGCCCGCCTCCATGAACGCTTTCGCGAGAGAGAAGCCGATGCCGCGCGAGCCGCCGGTGACGAGGATTGTATGCCCGGAGGTCTTCATGCGAACACTTCCGAAAGGAACGTCAAGAGGTCCCTCCACGCGCGCTCGGCCGCCTCCTTCTGGTAGGCCGCGCCGTGCTCGGGATTGTTCGCCTTGGGGTTCGTGAAAGCGTGCATCGCGCCGCCGTACATGTTGAGCTGCCAGTCCACCTTCGCGTCCTCCATCTCTTTGCGGAACGCCTCGACCTGCTCCGGAGGCACGTGGGGGTCCGCGGCGCCATGCAGGACGAGCACCCGTGCCTTGATGTCCTTGGCGTCTTCGGGATGCGGCGTGTCGAGATTGCCGTGCACGCTCACCGTCCCTGCGAGGGGAGCGCCGCTGCGCGCGAGCTCCAAGGCCACGCCGCCTCCGAAGCAATAGCCCATGATGGCTATCGGGCCGGCGCGTTTCTTGAGCGCGTCGTAGGCCGCTTTGGCGCGATTACGCATCAACTCTCGGTCGGAGCGCAGCATGCCGGCGAAGCGCTGCGCCTCCTCCGGGGTCGTCGGCTTCTCGCCGTAGATATCCGCGGCGAGGGCGACATAGCCTTGCGCCGCGAGGCGCTTGGCCGTCTCCTCCACCTGCTTTCCGACGCCGAACCAATCGTGGACCACGATGACACCGGGCCTTTTCCCTGTGCCGTCGGATGCGAGGATGCCGTTGAGCGTCACGCCGTTATGCGAGTACGAGATGGATTCCGTGGTGATTGCCATGACCCGCTCATGACTTGCTCGCTCAAAAGGTTTCTGGAAGAATCATCGCAACCAACAACCGCTGCGCGCCGGCAGGATAACTGTGTCCCCCTCCAGACGCGCGTCTCCTACCTGATGCACGAGCGTGCCGCCGACGGGGATGCGGCGCTCCTCGCCGGACAGGTTCACGAGCACACGAATGTTCGCCTCCGGATACTGCGCGGAGAACACGTCATGCAAGGAGAAGAGCTTCTGGGCGGGCTCGTCGGAGAAGCCGAGCGTGCTGCGCACATTGAGCATGCGCCCGATCGCGCCGGACAGGCGACGCGCCTTGTCAGAGGAGAGCTCGTCGGGCGAGAGGACGCCGCGATTGATATCGCGAGTGTCGTCCTTGCACTCGATGCCTCTCTCCCTCTTCTCCCTGGTCTGGCGCTCCATGAAATCGTAATCGTTCGTCTTGCCCGCCTCGTCACCGTAGATGATGGCCGGCGCGCCCGGAAGCGACGCGAGCAGGAAATGCGCGAGGATGATGCGCTCCTCATCCTCATCCAGGAAGGAGGCGGTACGCCCCGCGATGCCGCGACCCTCCCCGAAAGGCAGCCCGCGCCCTGCAAGGCTCTTCTCGATCATGCGGCGCACCTTCGCGTCGGACAGCTCGACCGACAGCGCGTCATGGTTGCGCAGAAAGGTCACCCACTGGCTGAAGGGATGCCGCCGCTTATGGCCCCGCAGCGCCTTCCAGACGAAATCCGCGCGGCTCGTGAACAGGGAGGCCCAGATCGCGTCCATGAGATCGAACGCGTACGCGAGCTCTGCGGCGCGGTCGTCCCCCATGAAGCGGAGGATGACCGGAGCGGGGTCCATCGCCTCCAGGAGGAAGACTCCCTCGGGATTCGCGTGCTCCATCACGAGGTGCAGCGCGTGCACGATGGCGTGCGCGCGATCAGGGTCCGACAGGTCGTTGTTCCAGATATCCTTGCCGACGAACGAGACCGCGTCGAGCCGGAAGTTCAGTCCCTTTCCCGCCCAGTGCGAGATGATGCGGGAGAACTCCGCGAAGACGGAGGGATTGCGCCAGTCGAGATCGATCTGCTGCGGATAGAACGTGTGGAAATACCATCGATGGTCGAAGCCCTCCACGAAGTGGGGCACCTCCCCGGCCTGTTCGGGGAAGATCGTGCCGATCTGGACCTGCTGGCCGCCGAAATCGTACGTCGCCCACTGTCCGGTGCTCTCCACGCGCACATCCGTGACGTTAGGGCGCTTGTCCGAGGAGACGAAGTATCCGCGGAGCTTCTCGTCGCCCTGCTGCGCGCCGATATACCACGGATGCGCGTCGCTCACGTGGTTGAGCACGAGGTCCATGAAGACGCGGATGCCATGCTCTTTAGCGGATGCGAGGAAGCGTTCGAACGCCGCGTCGCCGCCGAGATCCTCTCGGACGTGATAATAGTCGCTGATATCGAAGCCCGCGTCGATGCGCGGCGAGGCGAGGAAGGGGAGGACGTGGATGGCGTCGCACCCCAGCGCCTTGATGCGCGGCAGTTGGGCTGCGAGCGTGTCGAATCCCGCCCGGCCGTTGACCGGAAAAGCGTCTGGGTAGGTGACGTACACTGTCATGCGCTTGTGCCACTCCGCATCCACGCGATGGATGGTGTCGGGCAACCCGATCTGCTTGAGGATCGCGTCGCCTCGGCCGGGATAGGCGAGTTGTAGCGCATCCGCAAGTGAGGCATCGGGCATGCGTCGTTCTCCCGAACATCGTTCTTAAACGTTGTGCTACCAGCGCAGCCACACGTCACTGGGGAAGAGCTTGGCGACGCCCGGGATCATCCAGTTCGTGCACGGCGTGGCGAGGCAGAACGCGACGAAAGCGACGCGCAGCACGTCCTTTCGCAGGCGCAGGCCATGGCCGTAGGTGCGGGAGTTCCAATACATGAGCTCCGAGAAATGCATATCCTTTGAGCGGGAATGGCTTTCAAGTCATTGACGGCTGTGGATGTCCAGTGGTTCAGGGCGTTAGGTCGCGGAGGTCGTCCCGCGCGTTCGTATCCCAGTCTTTCATCCGATTGAACAGCGATCCGATACTGCTCTGAATACCATTGATGTCGGTCTTATGTTCCGGTAGAATGGTCTGCATCTCGTTCACGAGCGCTTCAAGCCGGAGAAGTCCTGTATTGCGGAGCTCCTCTTTCTCGACACTGAGGATGTTGCGTAACACGATGAACTTCGCCTGAAAGAATCCCGTCCCTTCGACCCGGCTCCTGTCGAAGGTGCCTTTCGGGACTTTCAGCTTGTCGCTCGCGTCCTTGAGCGCGGCGATCGCCTTCATGATATTGTCTCTCGCCGTGTCAGCGATGTTCCGTGGATTGTGCGGCGCGTCGCTCATTACCCTAACATGGATGCTGCCGTTTCATATGGCTATCGGGCGCGCAACATATAGTTTTATAAGGGAGTGCCCCCGGGCAAAGAGCAAAGGGGTGATAGGCTGTGCCTAAGAAAAAGTCAACTTCTTCCAAGACGAGGAAATCGTCATCCAAGAAATCAGCGTCAAAGAGATCCTCCAAGCGAGCGAGCAAGTCTTCCTCGAAGCGAGCGTCAAGCTCGTCAGCGAAGACCGCTCCCGAACCGGAACGCGTCACGCAGGAAGTGATCGTCAAGCCGATCTGGGAGGACCACGTCCCAACAGAGGAGCACCGGATGTTCAGTCACATCATGTACATCCTGTTCTTGTTGGCGGCGGCCATCGCGGCGTACTACACGTTCGGCATGTGGATGGAGCCGTCATTGGCGGCGGTACAGTACCTGCCCGTGAAGGCGCTGGTGCTGCTGGGTTGGGCGTACTTCTTCAAGACGTTCGCGCACCGCATCCACCACCCGCTCCACTAGGAGCGTTCTCTTTTTCCTTTTCTCGTCCACTAGCTATTTATACGGCCGTGCGATTTGAAGGGCATGGCAGAGAAGACCGCACTGCAGAAGCTTTCCGAGAAGATACTCATCCAGCGAGAACCCGCGAAGAAGACCTATCCCGACAAGGAGGTCGAGCCCTTCGTGGATAGTTACAAGACGTTCTTGTCCTCGCACAAGACCGAACGCGAAGCTGTCGCGTACGCGAAAGCGCAAGCGGAGAAAGCGGGATTCGCCGACCTGCGAAAGCAAGCGAGCATCAAGAAAGGCGGCACGTACTACTACGACAACGGCGAGAAGAACCTCGCGCTCATCAGATTCTCCGGGCTCGCCTCGATGCATGCTGTTGTCAGCCACGCCGACTGCCCGTGCCTGCACCTCAAGCCGTACCCATTGGCGGAGAGCCAGAAGCTCGCGGTCTTCAAGACGCACTATTACGGCGGCATCAAGAAGTACCAATGGCTGAACATCCCGCTCGCGCTGCACGGCGTGGCCTACACCAAGCAAGGCAAGCGCGTGGACTTCGCCCTCGGAGAGAAAGAGGACGACCCGGTCTTCACCATCCCCGACCTCCTGCCGCACCTCGCGCGAGAGCAGCTCGAGAAGAAAGCGAGCAAGGTCGTCGAGGGAGAACAGCTCAACGTCATCATGGGAACCGACCAGGTCGACGACGAGAACATCACCGAGAAAGCCAAGCTCGCGATCGCGAAGAAGCTGAACGACGAGTACGGCCTGGTCGAGGAGGACCTGATCAGCGCGGAGCTCTCGTTCGTGCCCGCAGGAAAAGCGCGGGACGCCGCACTGGACCGCTCGCTCGTCGTCGGCTACGGCCAAGACGACAGGAGCAGCGTGTACACGAGCCTGCGCGCCATGCTCGACACGGCGGATGCGTCATTCACGCAGATCGTCGCGTTCTACGACAAGGAAGAGATCGGCAGCTACGGCAAGACGGGCGCGGGAAACCAGTTCTTCACATCCCTCATCGAGGAATTGATAGATCGCTCGCAGAGCGACCTGCGACCCACACAGGTCTGGAGCGCGAGCAGGATACTGTCCGCGGACGTGACCAGTGCGCTCGACCCGAACTTCCCCGACGCGCACGACCTGACCAACGCCTCGTCGCTCGGATACGGTGTGGCCATCGAGAAATACGGCGGCGGCGGAGGCAAATACAGCACGAGCGACGCCGACGCGGAATACACGCACGCGTTGCTCAGCCTCTTCTCCGAGCACAAGGTCCCGTGGCAGACTGGAGAGAACGGCAAGATCGACCTCGGCGGCGGGGGCACCGTAGCGATGTTCTTCGCGCGCAACGGCGCGGACGTCATCGACATCGGCGTGCCTGTTCTCGGCATGCACGCGCCAACAGAGGTCGCGCACAAGACGGACCTGTACTCGGCGTACCAGGCGTTCCGCACCTTCCTCAAGCACCCGCTGCCCAAACGCTGATGCGGGCCGTCGCCTACCTGCTGCGCCTGGTCTTCCTCGCGGCGCTCGTGCGCTTCGTCGTACTGGGAGACTTGAGAGGGCTCGTCTTCTTCGGAGCCGTCTTCATCGTGACACTGCCGATCCTGTACTGGGCGCGAACGAGAAGAGAAGCGTACCGTGCGGACGCGGGCATCATGGCAGTGTTCCTGGCGAGCATCGTGCTCGGCATGCTCGGCGTGCACCTCCAGACGGACATCCTCGGCCTGGACAAGCTCTTCCACCTCGCGGGAGGAGCGCTATTGGGCTACCTGTTCGTCCTGCTCTCCCTGAAGAAATGGAGCGCGAAGAAAAAAGCGCTTGCTGCATTGCTCGCGACGCTCACCGTCGCCGTGGGTTGGGAATGCTTCGAATGGACGTTCTGGCTCGTGACGAACGACCCGACACTGCACAACCCTCTGCTCATCTGGGACAGCCTGTTGGATATCACCGCGGGCGTCCTCGGTGCCGGAATCGTGGCTTTCGCGCGCCGGAAAGCACGACCCACAGCTTCTTAAATCCCCTCCCGGTTCAAGACTTTTCGTGGAACTCATCATCACCGAGAAGCCGAGCAGCGCGAAGAAGATAGCCGAAGCCATCGCCGACGGCAAGCCCGTCCAGAAGAAAGAGGCCGGCGTGAACTATTATCACCTACGCAGCGACGGCAAAGAGGTCGTCGTCGTCTCCGCCGTCGGGCACCTGTACACCGTCGCGGAGAAAGACAAGGGACCGTGGACCTATCCGGTCTTCGACGTGCAATGGGTGCCGTCCGCCGACGCCTCCAAGGACGCGGCGTACACCAAGAAGTACGTGAACGCGATCAAGAAGCTCGCGAAAGAAGCGGAGACCTTCACCATAGCGACGGACTACGACATCGAAGGAGAGGTCATCGGCTACAACATCCTACGGTTCGCGTGCAAGCAAGGCGACGGGGCGCGCATGAAGTTCAGCACCGTCACCAAACCCGACCTGCAGCGCGCGTACAAGGAGAAGTCCCCGACGATCGCGTGGGGACAAGCGCAAGCCGGCGTGACACGGCACGAGCTCGACTGGTACTACGGAATCAACCTGTCGCGAGCGCTCACCCTCGCGGTCAAGGCGGCTGGCGGATTCAAGATATTGTCGAGCGGGCGCGTGCAAGGACCCGCGCTCAAGATACTGTCGGACAAGGAAGCGGAGATACAAGCATTCGTGCCAGAGCCGTTCTGGCAACTGGAATTGCATACACCGCAGCTCGTGGCGCTCCACGTGCAGGACCGCTTCGAAAAAGAGGAGGACGCCAAGCAAGCGCAGTCGCACGTGACCGACACGGCCTCTGTGAAGGAGATCGCGAAAAGGCAGAGCACGCAGGCGCCGCCGCACCCCTTCGACCTCACGACATTGCAGACAGAGGCGTACCGCTCGTTCCGCATGAGCCCGAAAGAGACCCTCGGGCACGCGCAGGACCTGTACAGCGCAGGATACATCAGCTATCCGCGCACATCGAGCCAGCAGCTCCCTAAGGAGATCGGCTACGAGAACGTGCTCAAGCACCTGTCCAAGCAGAAAGCCTATACGGAGCTTGCGCAACGACTGCTGCAGAAGAAAGAGCTCGTGCCGAGAGACGGCAAGAAGACCGACCCCGCGCACCCAGCCATCTACCCGACGGGGATGGCCCCGACAAAAGCGCGCGACCGCGCCAAACGCGTCTACGACCTGGTCGTGCGGCGATTCATGGCGACCTTCGGCGATCCCGCCAAGAGGGAGACCGTGCAGCTCACGCTGACGAGCGGGGGAGAGGATTTCTCGACGCGCGGGACGCGCACGGTCGAGCCCGGCTGGCACGCCTACTATGGCCCGCACGTCAAGCAAGAGGAGCAGGAGATGCCCGCATTGCAGGAAGGCCAGGAGCTGCACGTCGACAAGACGGAGCTGCTCGCGAAAGAGACGCAGCCGCCCAAACGCTACACGCCGTCATCCATCATCAAGGAGCTCGAGAAGCGCGGGCTAGGCACGAAAGCCACCAGAGCCGACATCGTGGAGAACCTGTTCAACAGGGGATACGTGCACGAGGAGAGCATCCAGGTCTCGGAGATCGGGATGCGCACGGTCGAGACGCTCGGGCGATTCGTGCCGGAGATCCTCGACGTGCAGTTGACGAAACAGATCGAGGAGGAGCTCGAGCGCATCCGCACAGACGAGATCAAGCCCGAGACCGTGCTCGACGAGGCGAAAGCGCACCTCACCAAACTCCTCGACCACTTCAAGGAGCACGAGAAGGAGATCGGCGGTGAACTCTTGACCGCGGAGCGCGATACGCGCGACAGTCGCACCACGCTCGGACGCTGCCGGACGTGCGAGGAAGGGGACCTGCAGATACGCAAGGGAAAGTACGGCCTGTTCGTGGGCTGCACGAACTATCCCGACTGCACGCAGACCTACAACCTGCCCAAGGGCTCGCAGGCCAAGCCAGCGGGAAAAGAATGCCCGGACTGCCTGTACCCCATGGTCTTGATCAAGCAAGGGCGGCGTGGCTGGCGCCCCGTCTGCATCAATCCCGAATGCCCGTCCAAGGACCTGACTCCAGAGGCGCAGAAGCTCAAGGAGATGGTGGGGAGCGCGGAGAAGACGTGCCCCGAATGCGGAAAACCGCTCACCGTGCGCAAGAGCGCGTACGGAGAGTTCATCGGCTGCACGGGCTATCCGAAATGCCGCTACACGCAAGCGCTATTGACCAAAGCGCAAGCGGCGGAAAAAGAGGCTGCGCCGAACACTAAAAGCACGGCGAAAGGGTAGGGACTACCAGTCCTTATCGTCCTCGTCGTCCCAATCGCCGTCGTCGTCCCACTCATCGTCCTGGAATTCGTACATTGCACTACCTCCGGGGCATAGCACTTCCCCTATAATATAGGTGAGAACCGCTAGAAACAGTGGCCGCACAGATGGGTCGCCGATATTTAAGCGTATTGAATGACAGCAACCCTTTTAAAACATCCACCAATCTCGGAGACCACCACGAGCCTGTGGCTTAGTCTGGTAGAGCACCCGACTGATACGCTCGAAAGAGCTCAGCGATCGGGAGGTCCGCGGTTCGAATCCGCGCAGGCTCAGTGAACGACCTCGAGAAAGCGCAGGTCATCGTCTTCCGCTTCACCCCGTCCCTGCAGTTCCTGATGCTCAAGCGCATCCCGAAGAAAGGAGGCGTCTGGCAGCCAGTGACCGGGGCAGTGGAGAAAGAGGACGCCGACATCCTCGCGGCGGCCTTCCGCGAGCTGGAAGAAGAGACCGCCATCGGCAAGGAACAGGTATTGTCGGTCGTCCCGGACATCCACTCGTACGAATTCACCGAGCGTCGCGGGAAGGCGAAAGAGACTGCGTTCGGGATGGAGGTCGCTCCAGACACCGCTGTGGACCTGAGCAAGAACGTCTATCCAGAGCACGACGAGTACCGCTGGATCTCCCCGGAAGAAGCCATCTCGCTCGCGCATTGGAGCGGACAGAAAGAAGCGATGCGAAAGCTGCGCGGCCTTCTCGAACAAAACGCTCATTAACTACTATGTGAACAACGCTCCATGGATGCGAAGGTTCTTGCCCAGGCATTGACCGCGGTCGAATACTGGCTGGCGGAACAGCGCGAACTTCTCGGGATACCCTGCCTGTCGGTCTCGGTCTCGCACAAGGGCTGCGTGGTCTACTCGAACACGCTCGGGGAATCGCCAACGAAGCGTCCCCTGTACCGGATCGCCTCCATATCGAAGGTGTTCACGGCAATCACAGTGCTACAGCTCGTCGAGGAAGGACAACTCCATCTCAACGACCGTGTCGGTGACTATTGCGAATGGACGAAGAGCGCGAAGGACAAGCGAACATCCAAGCTGACAATCAGGCAACTGCTCACGCACACGACCGGCATGACGCGTGATGGCGGCATCTTCTGGAACACGGACGATTTTCCCGACGCGAAGATGCTTCGGCGCATCGTGGCAGAGAACCGTCTCATCTTTGCGCCTCCAGCACGGTTCAAGTATTCCAACCTCGCGTTCGGACTGCTCGGGCAAGTCATCGAGTCCGTCACCGGCGAGCCGTACGAGACTATCGTGCAAAAACGCATCCTCAGGCCTTTGAAACTGACGCGTACGCATATCGATGTGAAACCGAACGGAATGAAGGGTCTTGTCCCGGGCTACGGTCGCGCGGCTCCTGGGAAGAAGCGGCCGCGCATACCGAACATACCGACGAAAGCGCTCGCGCCAGCGACGGGTTTCGCCTCTGACGCAGAAGACGTCGCGCGGTTCTTCAACGCGCTCTGCAGGCCGCAGGACGGCCTGCTCAGCGAAGCGGGCCTCCGAAGCATCAAGCGCACGCAACAATCGGTCTCCGAAAGCGAGAAGCGCACCTTCGCGCTGTTCGCGTATCCGAAACCGCAACTCCGCCTCTCCCATTCCGGAGGATTCATGGGATATATCACCGTCGCGGCATGCGATCCGAAGAGGGATATTGGCATCAGCATATTCACCAACGCCATCGGAGCGCCGGCAGGACCGCTGATGACAGGATTTCTCAAGCTCATCTGGCGCTTCGAGAAGGAAGCGGGAGCAAGAGGCGATGCGAGTGCGCTCGGCGGCGTGTATGAGAACCGCTGGAGCAAGGACGTGCTCGCACCGGTGGACGGCAGGCTCCTCTGGCTCGGCACGAGCATACAGGATCCTGCTGAATGGGCGATGACTCTCTCACCGGAAAAGGACGGCTACCGCGTCACGAAAGCGAGTCCTTTCGACCGCCCTGGAGAACATTTCGTGTTCAGGAAAGAGGGCGGAAAGCTTGTCGCACAATCTGCCGGCTGGCGCACGACGCGAGTCAGCAAACTGCGTCCTGTGCGGCTCAAGAACGCGTAAACCCTTAAACCACCGCATATTCTTGCATTTGTGAAGACGCTCACCATCGAACCCGTCACGGGGGACGCGGCAGTCGACCTCGCGCTGGACACCATCCGCATCGGCAAGCAAGCGTTGGTGTTCGTGAACAGCAAGCGCAGCGCGGAGGCCGTGGCCGAGAAGATCGGCAAGAAGAACGGGGAGCAAGGGCTCAAGGACTTGGCGGAGAAGATCCTCGGCGTGTTGTCGAGCCCGACGAAGCAATGCCGGCGCCTGGCGTACTGCGTGGAGCGCGGCACCGCCTTCCACCACGCGGGCCTCGCATCGAAGCAACGAGAGCTCGTCGAGGACGCCTTCCGGGAGGGCAAGCTCCGGATCATCGCCGCCACACCGACGTTGGCGGCGGGAATCAACCTGCCCGCATTCAGAACCATCATCCGTGATCTCAAGCGCTTCTCGGGAGCCGGCATGCGCGCGATACCCGTCCTGGAGTACCACCAGATGGCCGGCCGTTCGGGACGGCCGGACTTCAACGACGAGTACGGAGAGGCCATCGCCATCGCCAAGCACGAGAAGGAAGCGGAGCAGGTCATCGAGACGTACGTCTTCGGAGAGCCGGAGGCCATCTGGAGCAAGGTATCGTCATTGCCGGTCTTGCGTACGTACTGCCTGTCATTGGTGGCGAGCGGCTTTCTCACGACGATGGAAGAGCTGCAGGAGTTCTTCTCCCAGACCTTCTTCGCCCACCAGTACCAAGACCTCAAGGGGATACGGCAGAAGATCATGGATACAGTGAACCTGTTGCGGGAATGGGACTTCCTCGAAGGGGAAGGAAACGACGACTTCACCGGCGCGGACGAGCTGCAGAAACAAGCGGACGGGGCTCTTGTCGCGACAGCGCTGGGAAGGCGCGTGAGCGAACTGTATCTGGACCCGTTGACCGCGCACGACCTCATCAATGGCCTGAGGCGCGCGCAGGGACGGCAGCCGACCTTCTACAGCTGGCTGCACCTCGTGTGCTCGGCCATCGAGATGCGGCCGTTGCTCCGCGTCAAGGCCGCGGACTACGAAGCGCTCGACAGCTATCTCGAGAAGCGTCGCGACGACCTGCTCGCGCTCGAGCCGAGCGTCTACGACCCCGACTACGAGAGCTTCCTGGAAGCGGCGAAGACCGCACGATTATTGGATGACTGGGCCGACGAGAGGAGCGAGGAGGAACTCCTCGAGCGCTACGATTGCAGACCGGGGGAACTGCGGGCGCGATTGGATATCGCGGACTGGCTCGTGTACGGGACCTCAGAGCTCGCGCGGCTCTTGAAGCTGCACGCGTACGTCGCGCCATTGCAACGCGCGCGCACGAGACTCAAATACGGGGTGCGAGAAGAGCTCGTGCCGTTGCTCAAGTTCAAGAACATCGGGCGCGTGCGGGCGCGCACGCTCCACAAGAACGGCATCCGCACGGCCGGAGACGTGCAGGCGGCGGACGCGAACACGCTGAGCGCGCTCCTCGGACCGAAGATCGCCAAGGATCTCAAGAAACAGGTGGGGCAGGATGTGGAAGAACAGGCGCTCTCGCCGCGGAAACGCACCGGGCAATTATCGCTCGAAGCGCCGCGATTCCGCAAGAGGACGCGCTGAAAGGGAAAACATCTTATACCCCGTCCGCGAGGATGGGGGATGCGCATCCAGACGACCTCAGCAATCGTGGTGATTCTGTTCTGCCTATCGGCAGGGGCGGCCACCGCCGCGACGCCCTACTTCCAGGACGGGTTCGAGACGTACGCGCCGAACACGACGGTCGGCGGACACGGCTCGAACGGCTTCACCTGGAGCGGCCAGACGAGCGTGCGCGTGAGCAACGCTCATGCGCATTCAGGAACGCAGTCGCTCGCGTTCACCTACCCTGCGAAGCCGATGGGGCTCGACGGCTGGTCCGAGCAGCGGTTCCTCTTCTCCCAGAACGCGAGCACCGCCCCGAAGGAGGTCTGGCTCGATTACTGGTTGCGGTTCCCCGACAATTACGACTATCGCAACCAATGGGCGTGGAACCAGACGACGACGGGATCGATAGCGGCAGGATCGACGACACTTCTCATCGATGCGCCTGATTTCGATTCCGCGAACGCGAAGTTGATGCGGGTGACCATC